>NZ_BPQG01000006.1 GCF_022179125.1 Methylobacterium cerastii | reverse complement strand
CGTCCAGACACCGCTTACTTCTCAAGCATCGTTGACGGAATGCGTCACGGCGCTCCGGACGCAAGGCCGGTCTCTGTGCGCCAATGTCGGCGGCAAGGCACGGCAGGTGGCTCTTGGCCGGCAGACTGGCCGCTTGGCCGACCTGTTCATCGCGCCAAACAGCGCCGACCGCATCGCCGACATCGTGCAGCGTGGCGTCGAGCCGGTGTTCGCGAACGCGCTGCTGCGGCAAAGCCTTCAGACATCGGGAGCTATGGGCCGGCGATGACATACACGCTTCATCAGCTCGCCGCCGGTAGCTACGACCTAGCCCTAGACGGGGTGATCGTGGGCGATGTGGTTCGCGACGTCACACCCGGCGGCCAGGTCAAAGGGTGGCGTGCCGAGCTGCTCGATGACGTCCCGGTGGAGCAGATACCCCGCCCGTTCAGCGCGATCGAGCACCAGTTCCACTCCCTGGAAGCGGTGGCGGAGTGGCTCGGCGGTGCGCCAATCTCAACTGCGTTTGAGGACGCTTAGCCCTCTACTCGCGGGCGGCTTTCGACCCTGCGAAGCCGTCAATGATCCAGCCCAGCGCCCACGACGCGGCGTAGAGCAGGGCGGCAGTAGCGAGAGCGAGCCAGGCCCAGAGGTAATCCGGATGCGCCGTTCCGGGCGTGAGATCGGACGGAATGGGCTCCAGCGCGGCTTGGTTTGGAAGGCTGGCTCGATACTGTTGGATGGCTGCCCGCATTTCAGTTGCGGTTGCGTCAGACGGAAACTGCATCGGGGCCCCGAGCGGTCCGCGCACCAAGATCCCGCCGCTCTTCTGCATCACGACGAGTTTGCACGTCGAACGGGCGTCGAACTGTTCGAAGACGTTCGTGCAGAGAGAAGGCCACGGAGCTGTGTTCCACGCCACGAACGCCGCGACACCCGCGACGACGATCATAGGCACGGCCAGTACAAAGCCGATTCGATGGAAGCCGGTCGAAATGCGGGATCGAGCCATGGCGCCTATGCGATCCGCTGCCACTTCGCCGCGTGGGCTCGGAATTCTTCCACCTCTGCGCGTAGGGCTTCAATTTCGGCGTGCAGCTCGCCGGCGTCGACCGCCAACTCGATGCACTGGTCCTGAACCTCAGCGAGTTGGAGACGCAGCTCCGCGTTCTCGGTGGCGAGTTCGAGCACGAGCATTTCGTCGGGCGAACTCACATTCTTCGGCACGTCGTTTCACCACAATCAACCGCTGAGCTGTGAAATCAGGAAGCACCGTCGAGCCCATGGCGGGCGATGTCTAAGCCGCCAACTCACAGAACGAGGATAGCCTCGACCGTCTCCTGGACTTCCAGTGCTTCGGCTAGGCTGGCAAGCCGATGCGGCTCGCCTCGCGTCATCCGCACTACACCTTCGAGCTGCCGGCGAAGGGCGATCGGGCGCGCCTGTGCGTTCGGTATCGCGTCCGGTGCGGCAGCGAAAAGCCCATCCGCGCCGAGACGCTCAGGTATGGCCCAGTCGCGCAAGCGCACGGTGCCGGCATCACCCGCCAGCGTCCAGGTATTGTGATCGTCCTGTTCCGTGCCTCCGACGCGGCCGCTGAGGCGGACCGGGATAGCGCCGGCGCGAAGCGTCACGTCGATTGCGCGCTCCGATCTGCCGTCCTCGGGGAATGCGACGGTACCCTGCAGCTCGGTCAGCGGGCCGAGCAGGCGTTGGCTCAGGAAGAGAAAATGCGAGACAACCTCACGCGTGAATCCGCCTTCTGCTCGCCCGTCGAGCCAAGCTGCCGCATCCGCCTGCCAGGGCCGCGGCCAGGCGGCGAAGCCGACTTCGATCGTCAGCTGCCGCGGTGTCCCCACGACGCCATTCTCGAGCCAACGTTCGAGCATCGCCACGCCCGGCGAAGAGGCGAAGGGGAAATTCACTGCGCCAGAAGCGCCTGCGCCCGCCACGAATGCGCGTGCGTCTCCGATGTCGATGGCGAGCGGCTTTTCGCAGAAGACGCTGCGCCCGGCGGCGAGCGCAGCGCTGGCATGGCCGAGATGAGACGCCGGCGGCGAAGCCACGTAGACGCAAGTGCTCGCCGCGACCACCGCGGCCGCATCCGCGACCTGCGGCACGTCAGGGAAGGCGACGGCAATGCGGGAGAGTGCCACCGGAGACGGGTCCCATATGGCGGCGATCCGCACCGGCGATTCGGGCTGTCCCGCGGCGGCGGCGAGCATGCGCTCGCCCATGATGCCCGCGCCGATGATGCCGAAGGCGAGCGGACTGTCGGTCATGGGCATCGTGATCCTTGGTTCTCGAGGTCGCGTTACGCGAGCTCGGGGCGGACGGCGAGCCAAAACAGCTTACGGCGCTGAAGACGCCCGTTAAGGCACCACCGAGCTAGACCGTCAGCGTGTGCATGTGAGCATCCGCGATCGCCAATCAAATCCCTGACGGCACTGCGGGCCGGCGGCCGCTCGATTCTGCTGAACGTCGGCGACGCCTCGAAGCGCGCCTACCTCGGGCGCAACAACGCGGTGCTCGCGGAAATCCTGTCGGCACCGGACAGCGTTCAGCAGATCCGCGCCATCGCGGCACGGCGCGCCGAGACGCCGTTCGCCGATGCCTTCATGAGGATGACGGTACAAGCCCCGGCTGCGGGGCGCGCGCGATGACCTACACGCTGCACCGCCTCGCAGCTGGCAGCTACGACCTTGTCCTCGACGGCATCATCGTCGGCAGTGTGGTTCGGGAGGTCACCGCGGATGGCGGGCATCGTGCCTGGCACGCTGAGCTACTCGAAGACCTGCCGCCGGATCGGTGCCCGAGCCCCTTTCGGGAGATCGAGCACACCTTTCCGACGCTGGACGCAGCGACGGCGTGGCTCGGCGATGCGATGGTCGTAGATTCACTGGAGGCCGCCTAGCGGTGGTGGCACAGTCGACTCATCTGCGACGGGGGCTCACATTAGCGCCTCCGCAGAGTCTGCGTTCTGTGATCTGAAAATGGATCTTTGATGAACCCGATCGAGGTGCTCACCAATGCCCGGTCACGGGAAGTGCCTTGGCCTCTTATTGTGGAAGCTCTACATGATATATCAAAAAACGGTAGCATTGATGAGCACGGACGCCCTTGGATCGAAGTCGCAGCACATCTAACAGGATATTCCACAAATCATTTACGTATTGGGCAGAGAACATTCGCTCTAATAAAAAACATAATTCAAGAAAACCAACTTCCAGGCCATGCATTGGAATGGCCAATCTCAAATCTTGAAGTCTTGACGCGAATATCGAAAATAAATTCGAGACGCGCTCAAGATATTTTAATAAGTAAAAAGCGGCATACTCTTCGTGAATTGCGCGATTTGTACGATGCCGTTCGAAATGAAGCCGGAAGCAGCATCTCGGCGATGAGCGCGGGACATCAATCGGCCAAGGCTTTTACGAGAAATATGTTTAGCGAGCTTTCCGACGTAGAAATTCTTCGAGACCTATTAAGCCTTGATCAAGATGTTCCGCTTGGACAACTGAAGGTCTGGCCTGGCCGTTATCCGTATGCCCATCCAGATTTCCACGTGGGTTTCCTGATTAACGACAGGCTTCAACTCGCGGCTTTCGAAGGACTGAGGTTCTACGGAGATGTAACCTCTCAGGTAGCGACCAAAGCCGCACTGAAAGCAGCGGTCGAAGCCACGTTTTTCTCGCAGTACTACTGGTGCACGCCAAGCTGGGTCTCGACCCTCGATCTACAAACATTGAGGGATGAACTTGGCCTTCTGAATGTGGGGATCGTCACTATCAGCGAGAAAAAGGTTGAGTCGGTCCTTCGCCCTTTAGGTCCGTCGGTGCATGACCGGCAAGCTATTCTGCTGAAAGATAAAGTGATCCTCAGTCGCCTTGGACTTCACCTGTAGAAAATATGAGGGCGATAGAGCGCAGCTAGTAGACAAAAAGGCCCGGCTTCACAGCCGGGCCTCAAGAAAGTCTCGACAATCCTGATCAAACTCTGCGCGGCTTTTCTAGACCGCGCAGATGCGAAGCAAGATTAGAAGTCGCGCTGGACGCGGGCGCGGACCTGGAAGACGTCGTCGCTGGTGGTGGTGCGCACGAACCCGCCGGCGTTGATCGCGGCGACACGGGCGACCGAGTAGGCGGTCGGATCCTTGTCGGTGTCGATCACGCGGCCGTTCTTGACGCCGATCTGGGTGTAGAAGCCTTCCACACCGATATCGAGGTCCTTGACCGGCGACCAGATCAGGCTCGCGCCGGCGACGAACTGGTAGGTGTCGCGAAGCGCCTGGCTGAGATTGTAGAACCGGGTGCCGGGGGCGCCAACCGAGTTGGCGCCGAAGTTGACGGTGTTGAGGCTGTTGTAGAGCGCGTAGGCGTTGCCCTGGCCGGCGCGGGCGCCCGCCGTGAACGACTGTTCGCCGTAGGAGCCGAAGAAGGCCGAACGCCACTCAGGCGACCAGTAGTGCAGAAGCGAGGCGACGGCGGTGAAGCTGTCGGAGGTCGAGAGCTGACCGGTGAAGGGATTGATCACCGCGTCGGAGAAGTACTGCGCGAACTTCTGGCCCTGGATGGTCGTGGTACTCTGCGTGAACGAGCCGGTGTACGAGGAGTAGCCGGTGTAGAGCTGCGCACCGTTGCCGTAGGCACCCTGCAGGTACAGGGTGTCGCCGGGGGCGATGAACGGCAGGTTGACCTTCACGCCGCCCTGCACGGCGTAGCCGTAGGTGTTGTCGGTGTGGGCGATGCTGACGTTCGTGCCTGCACCGGTGCCGGCGCCTGCAGCGACGTTACCGACGTTCAGCTCGTGCACGGCGGCCGAAAGCTGGGCCGAGCCCCACGCTGCGTCGTAGCGGACCGCGCCGACGAAGTCGGGCATCCGGCTGCGCTCGATCGCATCGATGGTGCTGTAGCGGGTCGGGGTCACGCCGGTGTAGCCGATGAACACCGGAACCGGCGAGCTGCCGAGCAGCAGGCCCGAGTTGGCGAGCGCCGAGTTGGTGGTGACGTTCGAGACGTTGATTGACGGCGAGAAGATCGGCGTGCGGCGATAGGCCGGGTCTTCCATCGAGATCGTTGCCGAGAAGCCGTTGCCGAGCGTCGCGGTGTAGGCGGCGAGGTTGGTCGAGGCCATGTCGGAGCCGGCGGTGGCACCGGCGAACTCGAAGTCGTGGGCGTAGAAGTCGAAGAACGACGCGGCGCGACCGGCGGTGAAGCCGGCGAACTGCACGAAGGCCTTGTCGACGTTCGAGTACTGCTGCAGGCGGCCGAAGCCGTCGACGCCAGTGGCGGCGAAGGCCGTGCCCTGGCGCTGCTGGGTCCCGGAGGTGCCGACGCCCGAGTAGCCGGAGCGGCTGCCGGCATCGAGGCGGATGAAGGCGCGGAGCGTGCCGTAGGCGGTCTGGGTGCGGGCATCGACGTTGATGCGCATGCGGCCCTGGTAGCCGGTCAGGTCGCCGTTGCCGGCGGCGCGGGAGTAGCTGGTCTGGTAGCCGGCCTCGAGGCGGGCGCGGCCCGAGAGGCGGATGCAGGTGTCGGTGCCGGGGATGTAGAAGAAGCCGGCGCCGTAGGCGGTGCAGACGCGGACGTATTCGATCGGGGCGGCCTTCTTGACCGGCAGATCGGCAGCCTGTGCGCCGGCGACGGCGGCGAAGCCGGCGGCCGAAGCGAGCAGGGTGCTCTTCAAGAGCGACATAGATATCTCCAAAAGCTTCGAGACCCGAGGATCGTACGGTCGCGCAGCCGGAGCCGATCGCGACGTACGTTTCTTGTGCGGCCCGCTTTTTGGGTGCGGGCTCATCGGGCCCGCTTTTGCGGTGCCCCCAGTGCGAAAACACTGTGTGCCAGCACATCCTCGCGATCAACGTGGAATCTTCGAGAGCGCCGCGGTGCTGTGGGAATGTTGCATCCAGGCAACGCTTTGGTTAGCTGGCGAGCAATTAGGCCAAAAAGGCCTCAGGAAGCGCTTCAAATGCGAAGTATATCGTGGGCAATCGATCTCGTGAGATCCGTGGCCCTCGCTCGACCTCTCCAATAACCCTGGATCGTCCGGGATAATGGAAGCGTCTTGGCTCGAAGTGACCAAGATGTAGCGCGAGCCCGGCGCCCCGCCGTGGCGGTTTAGCAAGGCCGGTATCGTCACCACCGACCTGATGCTGCTCGATACCAGCCCGCGCTTATTGATCGGCCAGTTCGATCGCGAGCGCTCCGGTCCGCTGATGGCGGCGATCGACGCCTGCAACGCCCGCTTCGGCCGCGGCAGCGTCGTCCCGGCCCGCGCCGGCCTGGAAGCCAAGCGGACGTGGAGCACGAAGTTCGAGATGCGGACGTTGCGCTACACGACGCAGGTCGGGGAGTTGCCGATCGCGGTGGCTTAAAATTGGATCATGGCCGCACCAGCGCAGCCTCAACCTGCTTACTGTTTGTACCGACCGGCCTCGCACCAGAAGCGGGTTCGCGCGCCAGGCTGCGCCTGGAACAGCTCTTGAGCCTGCCGACAGTTTTGCTGGTTGTAGGCGCGGCTCTCGGTAGCGTCGAAGGTCGCCACGTGAATCCGAGCGTTCTCGTCGAGAGGCGAGTTGCGGTACAGCGTTTCGACGTTCTCGGACGAACCGCAACCCCCTAAAAGCACGGCACAGAACCGAAGCGCCCGCCTCATCTGCGCGTCGCCCGCCAGCCCGCAGCCTTCGCCTCATCCTCGGTGCAGAACATCCGCTCGCCGGTCTTTGCGTCGATCCGGGTCCGGTCGTAATCGCGGGAGCCCGGCAGGTGGTAGACCTGCTCGCCCTTCCGGCTGATATTTCCCTTGATCGTGCAGCCGCCAGCAGCCGGCGGCTCCGCGCGCGAGACCGGCGCGGGGATCGGCCCGTCCGGGCCGCCGGGTGCTGCGAACCCCATGTACATGCCGCGCTCGCCCCTGCGCCACTCGGACGGGGTCGTGAAGGAGCCGGCCCAGATGCCGTGCTTGGCCGCTTTCGCGGTTGCCTCGGCCTCGACGTAGTCGGTGGCGTAGCGGCGATAGGCGACGGCGTGGCCCTGGGCGACCATCCAGGCGTTCAGATCCTCGGCGCCTTTCCGGCAGATGGCGACGGTGCGGCCATAGCGATCAGTGTCCCGGGGCTCGCAAGAGATTGGCGCCTCGCCGATCCGGTCGGAAAGGGCCAGGGCGGCGGTCTGACCGCACCGGTAAGACTTGCCGGCGACGTCTTGGCATAGCTGCGCGCTCTCAGGGGCGTCAATGCCGTGGAGACGGATGCGCGTGCCGTGAATGACGACCGTGTCGCCGTCGGTGACACTAGCCCGGCCGACGATCGCCTCCGCAGCTCCAGCGGCTGCTCCGCCCGAGGCAAGACTGATGGCGACCAGAAGAAGTACCCGGAACATGGGCGCGATCTCGCGTGTTGCGGCGATCAAAGAAGCAGAGGAGCAGCCGAGCTAGGCAGCCCTCAATCCCGACGCGTCCGGTATTGCTTTCCGGTGGCGTCGGTGAGGATGATCGAGGCCGTCCTCGTGGGATCGGCTGCAATGCCGGCCGGGGCTGCAGTCTGGTCGGTGCTCCTTGCAGGCTGCGATTGCCCCAGCGCCACGACGGTCAGCGCGGCCACGGTAATCGCAGACCATAGACCGGCAGCAGCGATAGTCGGGATCTTCGGCACGCATGCACCCTTACGGTTGATCGAAGCGTGTCGTTGAATGATCAAAGAGGCTGATCCGCGGCAGGCGTTCAGTCCAAAAAGACGCGGAGGCCATCGGTGTTGAGGAGCTCGCGCTGATCGGCGCACCAGCGCTCGGCGCCGATCTCGGCGATTTCCTTGGACAAGCGCTGGCCCTCTTCGTCGATCGCCGCCAGCGCTTGTCGATGGCCGATTGCCTTGTCGAGCGTCGGGCGGACGGTTCGTAGCAGGCCCTCCGACACCTTGTCGTCGATCGCGTAAGCCTTCCGGCAGTAAAGCGTGATGCCAGCCTGCGCGCCGACGATACGCACCAGCCCCTGGACCATCTCGGCCTGTTCCTCATCCTTTGTCTGCGCTGCGAGACAGGTCTGGACGCCGATCAACATGGTAAGAGCGACGAGGGCGCGTTTCATGGAGTGACCCGTGGGCATCGACGCTCCATCAGCGCCGCAGCAATCCTAGAACAACCAGGAGCGTCGCCCGGCTCCATCGACCGCTTGCCAAAAAGCAGCAGGACCGCTGAACCCCCTTCTACGGTTTTACCAAGAGCACATTCACGGCCTTCGAGAGCACGCGGACGGTGTCGCCTACGGTCAGGCCCAACTCGTCGAGCGAGTCGACCGTCATAACCGACGACATCCGGTAGGAAGTGCCAACCAATTCGACGTCGACCTGGGCCATCACATCGCCAAATCGAATAGCGATGACGGTGGCCGGGATGTCGTTGCGGGCGTTGTGCTTCATTTCAGGCTGCCCTTCGCCCGCGGATGTTCAGCGTCTCCAGCTAAGCGCGCAGCCCTCTGACGAGTCAATTTGGTTCCGGCTACATTCGCCGGCGCCTATCGATGTCAATCTATGAACATGTTCATGTTCCTGCACGCCATTTGAACGAATTCGGTGGGGGCGCGCCGACCATGTATCGCGCGACGTCGAACAGGCGCGTAGACCCATATTCCGTATAGCCGGCCAAACCGCCTTCACGCAGGTACTGACCGGCGGTCATCGTCTGGTGCGAGCCACTGTCACGGCAACGCCAAGTGTCTTGGTCATAGACGCTGCATTCCGTTAGGTTGGTGGGTCCGGAGGCGAACCAACCGGCGCCGGGTAGCGCGACGACGCGATTATTGGCGACGTCCACGCGGAAACGCATCGTCCGCTGCCATTCGAATTGCCCGCAGGGTTTTTCTTGGCCGCGCCGCCACGCAGCGTCCACGCAACCGAACTCGACGCCGAACGAGTAGGCCGAGCCGGGGCCAGAGGCGTACCAGCTGGAAACGGAGATCAGCGCCGCGGCCGTGACGATCCATGAGATTTTCAACGTCGCCTCCTCGGAACGAGGAACAGCTATCCGTTGGTGTCCGACGGGATCAACCATCGCACCCGAGGGACCGTGGAAGATTCGTTGTGTGAGATCAGTCTGTGAGACGGGCCCGCGGCCCGGCCTTTTGCCGGGCCTCAAAAAGCATTCCGCAGAGGGGAAATGAGTGGAGCGGGTACCGGGAATCGAACCCGGGTATTCAGCTTGGAAGGCTGCTGCTCTACCATTGAGCTACACCCGCGATCCGCGCCGGATAGCATGGCGCGGGAGGCTTGAGAAGACCGGATGCGCCGCGCGGGTGGCACGTCCGAGGCTAGCTTTCAGTGCGCAGAGACTTGGCGCGTCGGCACGATGTCGTTGGCCATCACCTCGCCGAACGGGCCGTCGTTGCGGGCGTTGGTCGGTCCGATGCCGGTGGTGGCGCGGAGCGGCAGCTTCGGGAAGACCAGCTCGGCGAAGCGGTAGGCCTCCTCAAGATGCGGGTAGCCCGACAGGATGAAGCGGTCGATCCCGAGGTCGATGTACTCCTTCATCCGGTCGGCGACCTGGTCGGCGGAACCGACGAGCGCCGTGCCGGCGCCGCCGCGCACCAAGCCGACGCCGGCCCAGAGGTTCGGCGAGACCTGCAGCTTGTCGCGGCTGCCGCCGTGCAGCGCCATCATCCGGCTCTGCCCGATGGAATCCTGGCGCTTCAGCGTCGCCTGCGCCTTGGCGATGGTGGCGTCGTCGAGCTTCGAGATCAGGCTGTCGGCCGCCTCCCAGGCGGCGCCCTCGGTCTCCCGCACGATCACGTGCAGGCGGATGCCGTAGGAGAAGGACTTGCCGCGCTTTTCGGCGGCGGCGCGTGCGGTGGCGATCTTCTCGGCCACGCCCGCCGGGGGCTCGCCCCAGGTCAGGTACACGTCGCAATGCTCGGCCGCGACGTCGATGCCGGCCGGCGACGAACCGCCGAAGTAGAGCGGCGGGTAGGGTTTCTGCACCGGCGGGAAGATCAGCCGGCCGTTCTCGGCCGACAGGTGCTTGCCTTCGAACGTCACCGTCTCGCCGGCCATCAGCCCGCGCCAGATGTGAAGGAACTCGTCGGTCACCGCGTAGCGCGCGTCGTGATCGAGGAACACGCCGTCGCCGCGCAGCTCCACCGGGTCGCCGCCGGTGACGACGTTGATCAGCAGGCGCCCGCCGGAGATCCGGTCCAGGGTCGAGGCCATGCGGGCGGCGGCCGAGGGCTCCATCAGACCCGGGCGCACGGCGACGAGGAAGCGCAGGCGCTGCGTCAGCGGGGCGAGCGCGGACGCGACGACCCAGCTGTCCTCGCAGGAGCGGCCGGTCGGCAGCAGCACGCCGTAATAGCCGAGCGCGTCGGCGCCCTGCGCGATCTGGCGAAGGTAGGAGAGCGACACGTCGCGGGCGCCCTCGGACGCACCGAGGTAGCGGCCGTCGCCATGCGTCGGCAGGAACCAGAGGACGTCCGTCTTCCCGTCCTGAATCGTGCTGTCGGTCGAGGCGGTCATCGAAAGATCTCCGTGTCGGCTCAGGCGGCCTGGGGCGCGCCGAGCAGGTGTTCGAGGATGCGGCCTTCGAGGCGCGCGAGGTCGGGGTCGCCGCGGCGGCGCGGCCGGGGCACATCGACCCGCAGGTCGAGGGCGATGCGGCCGGAATCCACCACGAGGATGCGGTCGGCCATCGCCACCGCCTCGCCGACGTCGTGGGTGACGAGGAGCGCGGTGAACCCGTCCGCACGCCAGATCCGCTCGATCAGGTCCTGCATGCCGATGCGGGTGAGCGCATCGAGGGCGCCCAGCGGCTCGTCGAGGGCCAGCAGGCCGGGGCCGCTGACGAGCGCGCGCGCCAACGCCACGCGCTGACGCTGGCCGCCCGACAGGGTCGCGGGCCAAGCGCCGGCCTTGTCCGCGAGCCCGACTTGGTCGAGGGCCACGAGCGCGCGTTCGCGCCGTTCCGGCTTCGTGCCGATGCCCGACAGGCCGACGGCGACGTTGTCGACGACCCGCGCCCAGGGCAGCAGCCGCGGCTCCTGGAACATGATGCGCCGCGGCCGCTCGCTCCGCCGCAGGCCGGGTTCGCCGGCGTCGAGCGCGACGCGGCCGGCGGTCGGCGCCTCGAGCCCGAGGATCAGGCGCAGCAGGGTGCTCTTGCCGCAACCGGACCGGCCGACGACCGCGGTGAAGCCGCCCGCGGGCAGGAACAGGTCGAGCCCGGAGATGACGGCGTTGCCGTCGAAGCTCTTGTGCAGGTCGCGAACGGTGACGGCGATGCCGCGCGCTCCCCTCTCCCGGTCGGGAGAGGAATGGGGTGAGGGATCAAGCGTTTCCGAAGAGGTCACGCCCCTCTCCCTGTCGCCAAGGGCGAGGGCACTCGCGTTCGTGTCGGCGTCCGGCGGCTGCGGGGTGTCGCGAAGGTTGGCGTCGCGCAGCATCAGGCGCTCCTGTAGGCGGGGTTCCAGGCGAGGCAGCTGCGTTCCAGCTGCCGCGTCAGCGCGTCGGCAAGCTTGCCGAGCGCGGCGTAGATCAGGATCGCCAGCACCACGACGTCGACGAGCATGAACTCACGCGCCTGCATCGCCATGTAGCCGAGACCGGACGAGGCCGAGATGGTCTCGGCGACGATGAGCGTCAGCCACATGATGCCCAGCGCGTAGCGCAGGCCGACGAAGATCGACGGGAGCGCCCCCGGCAGCACCACGCGGCGGAACAGCTCGGCGTTCGACATGCCGTAGACGCGGCCCATCTCGACCAGCGCCGGGTCGACCGAGCGGATGCCGTGCAGGGTGTTGGCGTAGATCGGGAAGAACACCCCGAGCGCCACCAGGAACAGCTTGGCCTCCTCGCCGATGCCGAACCACAGAATCACCAGCGGGATCAGCGACAGGTGGGGCACGTTGCGCACCATCTGCACCGAGGTGTCGGTGAGCCGCTCGGACAGGCGCGACAGGCCGTTGGCGAGGCCGAGGCCGAAGCCGATGCCGCCGCCGACCACGAAGCCGGCGAGCGCGCGCAGCGTGCTGACGCCGAGGTTGGTCCAGAGCTCGCCGGTGCGCCCCGCCTCGATCCCGGCCCGGACCACGTCGAGCGGGGCCGGCATGAAACGGTTCGAGACCAGGCCGGCCGAGACCGCCGCCTGCCAGCCGAGCACGATCGCGACGGGCAAGAGCCAGGGCAGCGCGGCGTCGCGGATGCGGGAGGGGGTGGTGCTCATCGGATCTCCGCCTTCCGTTCCGGATGGGTCGAGACCGCGTCGGCGACCCGGATGGCTTTGGGCAGGAGGCCGAGGGCGTGGAAGGCGTCGGCCACGGCCTGCTGGTCGGCGATCGCCTGCGTGTCGAGGGGGGCGACGCCGTAGGACAGGCGCTCGAGCGCCACCGCCAGCACGGGCGCCGGGATGCCGACCGAAGGCGCAAGCTCGGCCGCGACCGTGGCGCCGTTGCCGGCGGCCCAGGTGTCGACCTCGGCGACCGCCCGCAGGATCGCGACGACGACCTCCGGGCTCGCCTCGGTGAAGCCGCGGCGCGACAGGTAGAACTGCCGGTTCGGTGCGATCCCGCTGCCGTCGGCCAGCACGCGCGCGCCGGTGGAGCGCTCGGCCGCCGCGAGGTACGGGTCCCAGATCGCCCAGGCGTCGACGGCACCGCGCACGAAGGCAGCGTTGGCATCCGCCGGCGACAGGAAGACGAGCTTCACCGCGTCGTAGGGAACGCCGGCCTTCTCCAGGGCGCGCACCACGAGGAAGTGCACGTTGGAGCCCTTGTTGAGCGCGATGGTCTTGCCGCGCAGCTCCGCCACGGACCGGACCGGGCTGTCCTTGGGCACGAGGATCGCCTCGCCGCGCGGGGCCGGCGGCTCGGTGCCGACGTAGCGCAGGTCGGCGCTCGCGGCCTGCGCGAAGATCGGCGGGGCCTCGCCGGCCGAGCCGAGGTCGATCGCCCCGGCGTTCAGCGCCTCCAGCAAGGGCGGACCGGAGGGAAACTCCGACCATGCGACGTCGTAGCCAAGCGGCGCCAACGCCTTCGCGAGGCTGCCGCGGCCCTTCAGCAGGACGAGCGAGCCGTACTTCTGGTAGCCGATCCGCACGGTGGCGGCGGCGCGCGCCGGGCGCAGGGCGAAGGCGGCGGCGAGGCCGAGCCCGGCCGAGAGCACGGTGCGGCGGCGCATCGGCGCGCCGGCCTCCGTCAGGGTGTCGAGTGCGGCGCGCGGCGCGGGGGAAAGGGGGGCGTCGGTCATCGCGGATCAGCCGTTGCGTGCGGGTGGCGTCCAGACCGCGTCGGCGACGCGGATGGGCTTCGGGATCAGCTTCAGGGCGTGGAAGCGGTCGGCGATCGCCTGCTGCTCGGCGGCGACGCGGTCGTTCATCGGGCCGATGAGGTAGTCGGTGCGGTCTACCGCGCGGCGCGTGGCGGCGAGCGGCACGCCGGTGCCCTTCGAGAGCAGGTCGGCGACCGCGCCGCGGTTCTCGCCGCACCAGCGCGCGACGCCCCCGAGCACGTCGATCACCTCGGAAAGCACCGCGCCGCGGCCCTCGGCGAAGGCGCGGCTCGCCAGGAAGAAGTTGTTCTGCGGGGCGATCTCCTTGGCGGTCGCGAGCACGCGGACGCCGTCGCCGCCTTCGGCGATGGCATAGTACGGGTCCCAGATCGTCCAAGCGTCGATGCTGCCGCGCGAGAACGCCGCCGCGGCGTCGGCCGGCGCCAACGTCACCGGCTCGATGTCGGCATAGGTGAGGCCGGCCTTCTCCAAGGCGGCGACGGTGAGATTGTGGGCGCTCGACGCCTTGGCGAAGGCGACGCGCTTGCCCTTCAGCTCGGCGAGCGTTTTGATCGCCGAGCCCTTCGGCAGCAGGATGCCCGAGCCGGAGCCGCCGGCCTCCTGCGCCGCGGCGTAGACGAGGCTCGATCGCGCGGCCTGCGCGAAGATCGGCGGGGCGTCGCCGGTCTGCCCGAAATCGATGCCATCGAGGGAGAGCGCCTCCAGCAACGGCGGCCCGAACGAGAACTCGACCCAGCGCACCGAATGGCCGAGTGGCGCCAGCCGCTCCTCGATGACGCCGCGCTGCTTGGCGACGACGAGGATGCCGTTCTTCTGGTAGCCGATGCGCAGGACGCCGGGCTCCGCGGCGCGCGCGGCACGGGACAGGGGCAGCGCCGCGGCGAAAGCCGTGGCGAGCAGGCGGCGACGGTCGAGCATCGCCGGCCTCAGCGTGCGACCGCGCGGGCCGCGGGGGCGGCGGCCTCCGCTGCTCCCGCGGCGCGGACGAGGGCGGCAAGCTGGGCGCCGGCCTGGGCGATGCGGTCGCGCACGCCGGGATCGGTCGGGAGCCCGTCGGTGAAGTCGGGGTCGGAGCCGTAGACGGTGGTCGGCACCTGCAGGGCGCCGAAGAACCCGAACAGCGGCCGGAAGGAATGCTCGACCACCAGCGCGTGGCGGGCGCCGCCGCCTGTGGCGACGATCGCGACCGGCTTGTTGGCCAAGGCCAGCGGGTCGATCAGGTCGAAGAGGTGCTTGAACAAGCCGGTGAAGCTGCCCTTGTAGACCGGCGAGCCGACGACGAGCGCATCCGCCCCCTCGATCGCCTCGACCACGCGGCGGGCCGGCAGCGACAGCGCATCCCGCGACCAGGCCGCGCCGAGGCCTGTGCCGGCGTCGACGAGGTCGAACAGGCGCAGGTCCAAGCCGCCATCCGCCGCGGCGGACTCGCCCACGGCCTCGACCAGGGCGCGGGTCTTGGACGGGCGCTGGAGGTTGGCGCTGAAGCCCACGAGTTTTGGTCGCGTCATCGTCAAGGTCTCGTCTCGAATTGAGGGTGTCGCGGGACAAAGACGGGGCTGGAGGGCGAAGGCCGCCCCCATCGTTCCGGACCCTGCCGCGATGTCCTCCTGAAGGTGAGGCGTACCGCCTGCGCGGTCAATGAAACGTTCTTGCAAAAGAACGCGGCGAACGAGGCGAACGTCTTCTCAAGCGATCGGATCGAGGGGTTTTGTTCTCTCGGACGTGAGTACGAGGCGAAATTTGCAATCATCCCGCGCATCAGCGGACTGAAACGTTCTTTAAGAAGAACGAAGTGGGTGCGATGCCGTTTCTCCACGGGCGGCCCCGCCTCCTGGATGCCCACGATGGAAGGTTTCTCCCGCCGGACCTGCGGCCAGTGGAACGTCCTTGCCTGATCCAGCAAAAATTTGCGCTTTGCTTCCTTTGACCTGGATCAGGACTTTGGAAATACTTTGAAGGTACGCCTACAGGGCGCATCTGTTCGGCCGATCGGCGCGTAACCCATCAGGGACATGCGCTGGACGATCGTATCGCACCGACAAGTGACGACGGACGAGGAGGGGGACATCCGATGACCAACCGCAACGCGACCGAGGAGCCGATCCGCTTCGCCTATTGGGTGCCGAACGTGTCTGGCGGGCTCGTGATCAGCACGATCCCGCAGCGCACGAGCTGGGATGCCGACTACAACCGAAAGCTCGTGCGGATCGCCGAGGAGGCCGGCTTCGACTACGCGCTGACCCAGATCCGCTTCACCGCCGGCTACGGCGCCGAGTTCCAGCACGAATCGGTGGCGTTCAGCCACGCGCTGCTCGCTGCCACCACGAAGTTGAAGGTGATCGCCGCGCTGCTGCCCGGGCCGTGGAACCCGACCATCGCCGCCAAGCAGATCGCCACGATCAGCGAGCTGACCGAGAACCGCATCGCGATCAACCTGGTCTCCGGCTGGTTCTCGGGCGAGTTCCGCGCCATCGGCGAGCCGTGGCTCGACCACGACGAGCGCTATCGCCGCTCCGAGGAGTTCATCACCGCGCTGCGCGGGATCTGGACCCAGGAGAACTATACGTTCCGCGGCGATTTCTATCGCTACACCAACTACAACCTCAAGCCCAAGCCTGCGGTGACGCCGGAGATCTTCCAGGGCGGGTCGTCGCGGGCGGCGCGCGACATGGCGGCCCGCGTCTCCGATTGGTACTTCACCAACGGCAACACGCCGGCGGGCGTCCGCGCGCAGGTGGACGACCTCCAAGCGAAGGCCGCCGCCAACGGCCACACGGTGAAGGTCGGCGTGAACGCCTTCGTCATCGCGCGCGACACCGAGCAAGAGGCGCGCGCTGTGCTGCAGGAGATCATCGACCACGCCAACGCAGACGCGGTGAAGGCGTTCGGCCACGAGGCGAAGAATGCCGGCAAGGCCTCGCCCGAGGGCGAGGGCAACTGGGCGAAGTCCACCTTCGAGGACCTCGTCCAGTACAACGACGGCTTCAAGACCAACCTGATCGGCACCCCGGACCAGATCGCCGAGCGCATCCTCGCCCTGAAGGATGCCGGCACCGACCTGGCGCTCCTCGCCTTCCTGCACTTCCAGGAAGAGGTCGCGTATTTCGGCGAGCACATCATCCCGCGGGTGCGCGCGCTCGAGGCGGCGCGGGCCGAGCGCGCCGAGGCGGCGTAGGCGCCGAGCCGGTCCCTGCCCCCTCCCCTCGCAGTGAGGGGAGGAAAGGCGCGAGCGAGCACTCTCACTCTGGAGACACCGATGAACATCGCCGTCGACACCCGCGCCCTCGCCGGGACCCTGCCCGCGCAGGGCACCCCCGGCCCCGCCCAGCCGTCCGAGCCCGCCCACGTCATCCGCGACGACGCCGAGGCGATCCGGGTCGCGCATGACTTCGCCGCCTCGATCCGCGCCGGCGCGTCCGAACGCGACCTGGCGCATGCCCGGCCGCTGGCGGAGCTCGACCGGTTCTCGCAGAGCGGATTGTGGTCGATCAACGTGCCCAGCGCCTACGGCGGCCCGGAGGTCTCGTACCGGACGCTGGCACAGGTCGTCGCCATCGTCGCGGCGGCCGACCCCTCCATCGCGCAGATCGCGCAGAACCATCTCGGCATCGTCGCGGCGATCCGTACGGTGTCGGACCCGGACCAGCAGGCGCTGCTCTTCGCCGAGGTGCTGCGCGGCACCCGCTTCGGCAACGCGTTCTCGGAGAAGGGTACGCCGCGTGCCGCCGAGTTCGCCACCCACTTCACCGATCACGGCGACCACGTGATCGTGCAGGGCCAGAAGTTCTACGCAACGGGCGCGCTGCTCGCCCACCTCGTGCCGATCGTCGCCGTCGACGATGCCGGCCGCGCCTGGTACGCGATCGCCGACCGCAACGCGCCCGGGCTCACGGTGATCGACGACTGGTCGGCCTTCGGCCAGCGCGGCACGGCGAGCGGCACGGTGCTGATCGAGAATGTGCGCGTCGAGAAGAGCCACCTCGTCCCGGCCTGGAAGGCCTACCAGGAGCTGCCGCGCCTCGACGGGGCGATCTTCCAGATCATCCAGGCGGCGATCGACGCCGGCATCGGCCGCGCGGCGCTCGACGACACCATCGCCTTCGTGCGCGAGAAGGCGCGGCCCTGGATCGACGCCGACCAGGCGCGGGCGTCCGACGACCCCTACACCATCCAGGCGGTCGGCGACCTCACCATCCGCCTGCACGCGGCCGAGGCGATCCTCGACCGGGCCGGCCTCGCGATCGACGCCGCCCTCCCCGACCACGACGCGGCCTTGGTGGACGCGGCCAAGATCGCGGTGGCGGAATCGAAGGTGCTCACCACCGAGATTGCGCTCGCGGCCTCGAACAAGCTGTTCGAGCTCGCCGGCACGCGCTCGACGCTCGCCGAGCACAACCTCGACCGCCACTGGCGCAACGCGCGGACGCACACGCTGCACGACCCCGTCCGCTGGAAGGTGGCGATCGTTGGCAACCACGCGCTGAACGGCGTAGCGCCGCCGTCGCACGCCTGGAGCTGAGCGGTTTGTTCGACGCCATCTCTGCCGGAGCGATCGATCGCCACGTCGCCCTGGACGATTGTTGAGCGCGCATCCCCTCTCCCGACCTGCGGGGAGAGGGGGACTCAGGCTGCGCGGATCGCCTCGGCGATTTCGTCCGGGTATTCCTCGTGCGGGCTCAGGGCACCCGGCACCGGTCGGCCCTCGACGCGGCCGGAGGCGACGAGCGCGTCCATCTCGGCAGCGGACCGGCGCGGGGCGCGGCTCGGGCGCAGCACCCGGACCGGCGGCAGGCCGTCGCCGAACAGGCCGAGGAACGCGTCGCGCGTCGGCACCGGATCGAGCCCGCCGGTGACGAAGGCCGCCGTGCCGAAGCGCGCGCCCCGCTGCCGGGTGATCGCGGTCTTCTCCGCGATCAGCGAATCGGTGACATGCGCGGCGTCGCCGTAGACGTGGGCGCGCATCATCCGGCCGATCACCTTCGGGCGGATATTGAGGCCGTAGAGGGCGTCGCCCAGGAGTGGCGCCTCGACGGCGCGGCGGATCGCGGTGAACAGGCCCTGTCGCTCCGGCCCCATCACGGTGGGAAGCGGGCCGCGCCATGTCGGGGCCACCAGCACCAGCCGCGCGAACGCCTTCGGATGCCGTCGCGCGGCGGCGACGAGGTAGGCCGCCGCGTGCCCCGCGCCGACCCCGATCGCGTAGGGGCCGGGGGCCGCGGCCAGCAGGGCGTCGAGGTAGGCGTGGAACGTCGCCGGGTTCAGCGGCAGCCGCGCCCGCGGATGCGCGCCGAAGCCGGGCCAATCCGGGATCAGGCAGCGATGGTCCGCGGCGAGACGCGCGGCGAGCCCGGCCATCTCGGCCCGCGACGCGATCGTCGAGAGCGCCGGCAGCAGCAGCACGTCGGCGCCGGACCCGACCCGTTCGCAGGGGGTCGGCACGGCGTGGCCGGCCACCATGAGGTCGAGGGTCAGGGTCCCGTGCATCGGGTCGTGCCCTGCCCGGATCAGGTGCGCAGCAGTTCGTTGATCGCGGTCTTGGAGCGGGTGCCGGCGTCGACGCGCTTGACGATGACGGCGCAGTACAGGCCCGGGCCGGGCGAGCCGTCCGGCAGCGGCTTGCCGGGCATCGTCCCGGAGACGACCACCGAATAGGGCGGCACGCGGCCGTAGAAGACCTCGCCGGTGGTGCGATCGACGATGCGGGTCGAGGCGCCGATGTAGACGCCCATCGAGAGCACGCTGCCCTCGCCGACGATCACGCCCTCGGCGACCTCGGCGCGGGCGCCGATGAAGCAGTTGTCCTCGATGATCACCGGGTTGGCCTGCAGCGGCTCGAGCACGCCGGCGATGCCGGCGCCGCCCGAGATGTGGCAGTTGTCGCCGACCTGGGCGCACGAGCCGATCGTCACCCAGGTGTCGACCATGGTGCCCTTGCCGACCCGCGCACCGAGGTTGATGAACGAGGGCATCAGCACTGCGCCGGGGGCGATGTAGGAGCCGCGGCGCACGAAGCAGCCGGGCACGGCGCGGAAGCCGGCGGCCCGGAACTCGGCCTCGCTCCAACCCTCGAACTTCGAGGGCACCTTGTCCCACCACGGCGCCGCGCCGGGGCCGCCGGAGATCGGCGCCATGTCGTTGAGGCGGAAGGAGAGCAGCACCGCCTTCTTCAGCCACTGGTTGACCACCCAATCCTGGTTGCCGCTCTTCTCGGCGACCCGGGCCTCACCGGAGTCGAGCAGCGCCAGCGCCGCCTCGACGGCTTCGCGAACGGCGCCGCGCGTGTTCGTGTCGACGCCGGCGCGGTCCTCCCAGGCGGCTTCGATGGTCTGGGCGAGGGCAGCGTGCGACATGGGGCTTCCGGGCAGATTTTCAGCGAGCGCCCGTGCTTACAAGCGGCCGTCCGCTCTGTCACCTGAGGGCGCCGACGGAGCGATCGCGCACCTGCGTGCAACCGACGCGGACGGAATCGGGCCGCGCTCCGGCAACATCTCGGCGCCTCGTGGGTAGGTCCCGGACATTGCGGCGCCGCGCCGACCGGTGCGCGGAGCGTTGGCGGGAAACAGGGCCATGAAACACAAGGCATTGCGCGACCAGGTCGTCGTCATCACCGGCGCGTCGAGCGGCATCGGGCTCGCGACCGCCCGGATGGCCGCGGAGCGCGGGGCGACCGTCGTGCTCGCCGCCCGCAGCGCAGACGTGCTGGCGACGGTGCAGGCGGAAATCGAGGCGGCCGGCGGCCGCGCCTTGGCCGTCCCCTGCGATGTCGGCGACCGCGCCGATGTCCAGGCCGTGGCCGACCGGGCGATCGCCGCGTTCGGCGGTTTCGACACCTGGGTCAACGTCGCCGGCCTCACCATCTACGGTCCGCTGCGCGAGGTTTCGGACGCGGACAACGCGCGCCTGATCCAGACCAACCTCTGGGGCACGGTGTTCGGCTCGCTCGTCGCGGTCGAGCACCTGCGCCGGCGCGGCGGTGCGCTGATCAACCTCGGCAGCGTCGCCTCCGACCTCGCCTTCCCTTTCCAGGGCATGTACGTGGCGAGCAAGCACGCGGTGAAGGGTTTCACCGACGCCCTGCGGATGGAGCTGCTGGCCGAGGATGCGCCGGTCTCGGTGACGCTGGTCAAGCCGACCTCGATCGATACGCCGCTGCCGCAGCGGGCGCGCAACTACATGGACCGGGAGCCGATGCTGCCGCCTCCGATCTACCCGCCCGAGGAGGTGGCGAACGCCATCCTGCATGCCGCCGTGCATCCGCAGCGCGACATCGTCGTCGGCGGCGGCGGCAAGCTGATGGTGGCCGGCAAGGAGTTCGCGCCGGGCGCCTACGATCTCTTGGCCCCCGCGATCATCGCCATGCAGAAGCGCGGCGAGGACCCGCGCGACCCGGCCGGCGCGCTGCACGCGCCGAAGGACGCGGGCGAGGTCCGGGGCACGCAGCCGGGCTACGTGATGCGCACCAGCGCCTACACCCGCGCGACCTTGCACCCCGTCGCCGCCACGGCGGGGCTGATCGGCCTCGGCCTTGCAGCCCTGACCCTCGCGGGCGTCGGCACCGGAAAGCCGGGCTCTTCGCGCGGACGCGGGCGCTCGGCCTGAGATGGCGGCTTTGTTGCTCGACGCCTCCGGGCCGCCCGGTCCCGCCGCGGTGACCGAGCGGATCGTCCGGCGCAAGGTCGTCGACCTGCCGGGCGGGCGCACCATCGCCTACGCCGAGACAGGGACCGGGCCGGACCTCGTCGCGATCCACGGCACGCTGATGACGCTGGAGGACATGTGGTTCGGCCCGGTGCCGGCGCTGGCCCGGCATTTCCGGGTCGTCGCCGTCGACCGGCCGGGGCATGGCGACAGCGCCCGCGTGCGCGGCGCCGACGCGTCGCCCTGGCGACAGGCCGAGCTGATCCACGCAGCCGTGCAGGCGTTGGGGCTGCATCGCCCGGTCATCCTCGGGCATTCCTACGGCGGCGCCGTCGCCCTCGCCTACGGGATGCTCTACCCGGATTCCGTCGCGGGCATCGTGGCGCTCGCCCCGGTCTGCTTCCCGGAACTCCGCCTCGAGCAGGTGCTGTTCGGCCCGCGCGCCGCGCCCGTCTCGGGGCCGATGCTGTCGGACGCGCTCGGCGCCTCCGCCGACCCGACGCTGCTGCCGTTGCTGTGGAACGCGATGTTCCTGCCCCAGACCATGCCGCGCGCCTTCGCCGAAGCGTTCCCGTTCGGCTTCGCCGGGCGCCCGGGCCAGATCGTCGCCGAGGCCGAGGACGCGCTCTCGCTCTGGGCGGCGCTGAGCCGGAGTGCGGCTGCCTACGCCACCTGCCGGGTGCCGGTTCGGATTCTGGCGGGCGACGCCGACATCGTGGTCAACCCGATGATGCACGGTGCCCTGGCCGCCCGCATGATCCCGGGCGCGCGCTTCGAGCGCCTCGCGGGAATCGGCCACATGCTTCATCACATCCGCGGCGACGCCGTGGTCGAGGCAGCCCGCGCATTGCTGCCGCAAACCTGACCAGGCGTCGAGCCCGATCAATCCGCGTCGAGCATGGCGCGCACGCGCGCGAAATCCTGGTTCAGCGCGGACAGGTCGTCGGCCAGCGCGTCGTGGATCACGGCGGCGGCATCGGGAAACTCCTCCAGCACGCGGCGCATCAGGGTCGGGGTGATGCGCGTGACCTCGGCCGCACCTTGCGCGGCGGCGTCGCCCGGGCGTTCGCCGCGGACGAACAACGCGAGGCGCCCGATCAGCGCCGAACGGCCGGCCAGCACCGTGTCGCCGCCGGCGACACGGGGCGCGAGGGCGATCGTGCCGGACAAGACGACGAAGCCGCCATCGGCCGGATCGCCGCGGCTGAACAGAGTCTCTCGCGGTTCCAGCGATCGGCGCTCGGCGGCGAAGGTGAGCAGGCGCAGGGCGTCGCGCCCGAACGCTTCGAAGACCGGCGCGGCGGCGAGGATCGCGATGTCGTCTTCGATGCCCAACCCGCAGAGATCCTTTGCGTCCGATCGACGATGCTTAGAGCATTTTGGAGCCGGGTGGGTACCGGCGCCCATGAAGTAAATGCGACCACGCAGCGGGTTGGATTCGTCCGTGATCCGGTCGTCACGGGCGAGCGGATGCGGCCGGGTGCCGGGTCAGCGGAGCAGGGCCGCCCCGAACAAGTCGGTGGGCGGTTTTCTGTCGCCGACGCCGGCATGGCGCGCCTCGTGGTCGAGGAGCCAGCGCTTGCGGTCCAATCCGCCGCCGTAGCCGGTGAGCGTGCCGTTCGCACCGACGACGCGGTGGCACGGCACCACGATGCAGATCGGGTTCGCGCCGTTGGCCGCGCCGACAGGGCGCACCGCGCGGGGATGGCCGATCCGCGCCGCAAGCGCGCCGTAGCTCTCGGTGGTGCCGGCGGGCACGGTCCGCAGGGCCGCCCAGACCGCGCGCTGAAGCACTGTGCCGCCCGTTGCAGTCTCGACCTCGTCGACCGCCGTGAGGTCGCCGTCGAAGTAGCGCGTCAATGCGCGGAGTGCCCGGCTGAGATGCCGGGATGCGGAGACCGACCTGCCGCCGCGTCCGTAGGCGCGGTCGAGAAGCGCCTCCATCCGGTCCTGGTCCTCGTCGAAGTCGGCGACGCGCAGGCGCCCGTCGGCATCGGTCAGGAGCACGAGCGTCCCGATCGGGCTTGCCAGGGTCTCGCGGAGCAGGGCGAACGGGGTGGCGCTCATGCCGGGATCACGGCAGCAGCTTGTAGCCGCCGCCCTCGGTGACGAGGATCGCGGCGAGCCCGGGATTCGGCTCGATCTTCTGCCGCAGCCGGTAGATGTGGGTTTCCAGCGTGTGGGTCGTGACCTGGGCGTTGTAGCCCCAGACCTCGGCGAGCAGCGTGTCGCGGCCGACCACCTCGCGCCCGGCGCGGTAGAGGAAGCGCAGGATCGCGGTCTCCTTCTCGGTGAGCTTCAGCTTCGAGCCGCGCTCGCCGACCAGGAGCTTCGCCCCCGGCTTGAAGGTGTAGGGACCGATCTGGAAGACCGCGTCCTCGGAGGCCTCGTGGCTGCGCAGGTGCGCGCGGATGCGGGCGAGCAGGATCGCGAACTTGAACGGCTTGGTGACGTAGTCGTTGGCCCCCGCCTCGAGGCCCTCGACGGTGTCGGCCTCGGAATCCTGGGCGGTCAGCATGATGACTGGGCCCTTGAAGCCGTTCTTGCGCATCAGGCGGACGGCCTCTCGGCCGTCCATGTCGGGCAGGCCGACATCCATCACCGCGAGGTCGATCCGGTCGGAGGCGACGCGGGCGATGGCGCGGCCCGCATCGATCTCGGCGACCACCGTGAACTCCTCGCAGAGGTCGAGCTGTTCGGTCAGGGTCTCGCGCAGGATCGCGTCGTCGTCGCAGATGAGGAGGCGGTAGGCGTTGGACATCGTCCGTGGAACTCTTCGACTGGGCACGACCGGAACGGATCGCGCCCCGGAGTTCCGGTGCTCGGACGATCTCGCTCCCAAAGGACCCGAGGGTTCTTCGACCCGGGTAGACGCCTTAGAATAACGTGCTTTTCGCGGCGGGGAATTGGCTTGTGCACAATTATACGACCCTTTTCGTGACAGCCAACCCGCCGCCGCCACGCTTCACTGCGCAGGGACGCCACGTTCCCGCCCTCCGGCCGCCCGCACCTCCGGTTCACCCAGCATCATGACGAAGCGTCCCCGTCCTCATGAACGCCACCGCGATTCCGGCACGGCGCGAACCTTGGCGACGCTCAAGGTGCATCCGCGGGTCGGCGACCGGCGCAAGGGCCTGCTGCAGGCGGGCGCCGCGATCATCCCCTGCGCGCTCGGCGCCGGCGGTATCGTGCAGGTGAAGCGCGAGGGCGACGGCGGCTCGCCGCGCGGCCGGTTTCGCCTGCGCGGCGGTAGCTACAGGCCGGACAACCTCGCCCGCCCCGTCACCGCCCTACCCTTGCGCCGGACCGCCCCCGGCGACGGCTGGTGCGACGACGTCCGCGACCGGCGCTACAACCGCCCGATCGCCCTCCCCGCGCCCGGCGTGAGCGCGGAGCGGATGTGGCGCGACGACGGCCTCTACGACGTGGTGATCGACCTCGACCACAACCGGGGCCCGATCCGCCCCGGCCGCGGCTCCGCGATCTTCCTGCACGTCGCCCGCCCGGGCTACACGCCGACGGAGGGCTGCGTCGCGCTGAAGCGCGCGGACCTGTTGCGGCTGCTGCGGCGGCTGGGGCCGCGGACGCGGATCGTGATCGGGTGACCTGGCGGGGGACGGTTCCAGACGAGACAGCGAATCGTCGTGTCTGCGATGGGCGGATCTCCACCCGCCCGCACCTTCTCACCCGCCATCCCGGCCGATACGCTCGCGTGTGACATCACTACCGCGAAAGGATGCACCGTGCCGGACGCAATCACGCCCGCGACGACGGATGTGCCGGACTACGACCGCCTGCTCCGCGCGAACCTGGAACGGGTGTTCAACGAACGTAACGGCAGCATGCGTGCGCGCGCTCTGGACGAGCTCTATGGCGCCGACCCCGTCATGTACGAGCCCGCGAACGTCGTCAGGGGTCGTGCGGCGATCTCCGAGGTCGCCGGCAAGCTTCTCGAACAGTTCGGGCCGGACTTCCGCTTCGTGCCCGACGGCGCCGCGGTCGGGCATCACGGTTTCGGCGTCCTGCGCTGGCGTGCCGGCCCCAGCGGCGGACCCGTCGTCGTCACCGGCTCGGACGTGGCGGACGTCGTCGACGGCCGGATCGAGCGACTGTGGGTCATGCTGGACCCGCAGAAGACCTAGGCGTTACCGGCTTCGGCTCGCGAAGCAGACGTTGGGCCGAAGCCGGCCCCCTGCCGAAGACCGCGACGAACCTCGCAGCACCCGCGTAACCCGTCCTTCATCGTCGCGGGGCAAGGATGGGGCATGACCAGCCTCGTTGCCCAAGCCGTCCAGATGCAGGGCGGCGCCCTGTCTCAGTCGATCGGCACCGCGGTCGCGCGTCAGCAGGTCGACGCGCAGAAGGCGGTCGCCGCCCTGGTCGCGGAGACGGCGGCGTCCGCCTCGCCGCCGGCACCCGCCGGCCAGGGGCGGCTCGTCGACCGGACGGTGTAGCCGCCGGCCGCGTCAGCCCGGGAAACGGTAGAACGCGCAGAGCTTGTTGCCGTCCGGATCGCGCAGGTACGCGAGGTACATCCTGCCGGCGGACCCCGTGCGCTCGCCCGGCGGGTCTTCGACCGACGTGCCGCCGTTCGCGACGCCGGCGTCGTGCCAAGCCTTGGCCTCGTCCGGGCTTTCCATCGTGAACCCGATGGTGCCGCCGTTGGCGCCGGTCGCGGCCTTCCCGTCGACCGGCTTGGTGACGATCAGTCGGCCGCCGCGGTGCGCGTAGATCAGGCGTCTCTTCGCATCCTCGAAGCCGGGCTCTCCGCCGGTCGCGGCGAAGAGCGCGTCGTAGAACGCCTTCGTCCGGGCGAGGTCGTTGCTGCCGATCGTGATGTGGCTGAACACCGTGCTGCGTCCTCCATTGTGGGCCGCAGCGGCGACGGGGGTCGATGCCCGGTCGCGGCGGCGCGGAGGCCGGTATGAGGCTTCAGCCGGCGGCGGGCAACGCGCCCGGCACGCCCTCCCGCCGCGGCGGGCTCAGGGTGAGGATCAGCGCCGAGGCGACGAGGCAGAGCGCGCCGGCGGCGAAGAAGGCCGGGAGGTAGCTCTGCAGCTCCGTGCGCGACAGGCCGGCGCCGAAGGCCGCCGTCGCCGCGCCGAGCTGGTGCCCGGCGAAGACCCAGCCGAAGACCACGTTGGCGCGCTCGCGCCCGAACCGCTGCGCGGCGAGCTTCACGGTCGGCGGCACTGTGGCGATCCAGTCGAGGCCGTAGAACACCGCGAAGAGGGACAGCCCGGTGAACGAGAAGTCCGAGAACGGCAGGCACAGCAGCGAGAGCCCGCGAAGGCCGTAGTACCAGAACAGCAGCCAGCGGTTGTCGTAGCGGTCCGACAGCCAGCCCGAGGCGACGGTGCCGACGAAATCGAAAACGCCCATGCCGGCGAGCACGCTCGCCGCCTGGACCGGGCGCAGCCCATAGTCGGCACAGAGCGGGATGAAGTGGGTCTGGATCAGCCCGTTGGTGCTCGCGCCGCAGATGAAGAAGGTGAAGAACAGCACCCAGAACACCTTTGTCCGCGCCGCCCCGCGCAGGGCTGCGATGGCGCCCACGGCCAGCCCGCGCGTCGGGGCGGCGTTCGCGGTGGTCTCGCCATAGGGCAGCAGGCCGACATCTTCCGGTCGGTCGCGCAGAAGCAGGAACACGAAGGTCGCCGCCAGCCCGAGCAGGCCGCAGATCGTGAGCAGGGCCGCACGCCAGCCCATCGCCTCGGTGAGCGCCGCGAGGACCGGCAGAACGATCAGCTGTCCCGTGGCCGAGCTCGCGGTGAGCAGGCCGACGACGAGGCCGCGGCGGTGCGAGAACCAGCGCGTCGCCACCGTCGCCCCGAGCACCAGCGCGGTGAGCCCGGTGCCGACGCCGACGACGACGCCCCAGAGCAGGATCAGCTGCCAGAGCTGGGTCATGGCGAGCGAGGCCAGCAGGCCGGAGGCGATCAGCGCCAGCGCCAAGAGCACGATCCGACGCGGGCCGTAGCGGTTCATCAGGGCGGCAGCGAACGGGCCCATCAAGCCGAACAGCACGAGGCGGATCGCCAGCGCCGACGAGATCGAGGCCGTGTCCCAGCCGAATTCCCGTTGCAACGGCAGGATCAGCACCCCGGGGGCGCCGACCGCGCCGGCCGTCACCAGCATGGTCAGGAAGGTGACCGCGGCCGAGACCCAGCCGTAATGCACCCCGCGGCGCGCCAGAACGCAGGCGAGCGATCCCGACAGGGCATGGGACGGACTGGCCACGATCATATCACCCTCGCGCGAATCGGTGCGCCTCACCCGAAACAGGCATATGCATGTATTTTCGTCGGGCGCCAAGCGTGGACTCGATGAGAGGCGCGAGTCGTGGAAAGGCGGCGGCCGGCATCAAGGCCGCTCGGTCATCGCCCCGGCGTTCATCAGCCCGTCCGGATCGAGGCCGTGCTTGATCGTCTCGATCAAGGTCAGACGGGTCGGGTCGGCGTAGCGATGGAGCAGGTCGCGCTTGAAGCGGCCGATTCCGTACTCGGCGCTGAAGCTGCCGCCGAGGTCGATCGCCACCGCGTAGATCTCGTGGGCGATGCCGTCCTCGACCCGGCGGGTGAAGGCGAGCCGGTCCTCGCCCGCCGGCACCATCAGGTTGTAGTGCACGTTGCCGTCGCCGACATGGCCGTAGAACGACAGGCGCACGCCCGGCATCCGTTCCGCCAGCACGGCGCCGGCCCGGACCAGGAAGACGCCGAGCTGCGAGAGCGGCACGGCGATGTCGAGCTTCACCGAGCCGCCTGCGTGCTTCTCGCCCTCAGGGATGGTCTCGCGCACGGCCCACATCGCCCGGCGCTGCGCCTCGGAGCTCGCCAACGCCGCATCGGTGATCCACCCCCGCTCCATCAGCGATTCGAGGGCGGCCATCAGCACGTCGTCAAGGCGGATGTGCCGAGACGAGGACGAGAGCTCGAGCAGCACCGCTCCGCCCTCCCCGGTGGCGAACCCGGTCGGGGCGCCGCGCATCTCGGCGACCAGCGCGAGCGAGGAGGCCGAGATCAGCTCGAAGGTCGTGACCAGGTCCGAGGTCTCGCGACGGAGGAACGCGGCGATCTCGGGGATCGGCGCGTCGGCGGCGAGCTGCAGCCATGCGGTGGCGCGGTGGTTTTGCGCCGGCCACAGCTTCAGCACCACGCCGGTGACGATGCCGAGCGTGCCTTCGGCGCCGACGAAGAGCTGCTTGAGGTCGTAGCCGATGTTGTTCTTGCGCAAACGCTTCATGTCGGAAAATAACGAGCCGTCCGGCAGCACCGCCTCCAGGCCGAGGACGAGGTCGCGGGTCATGCCGTAGCGCAGAACCTGCAGGCCGCCGGCATTGGTGCCGAGGTTGCCGCCGAGGCGGCAGCTTCCCTCCGCGCCGAGGCTCAGCGGCAGCAGCAGGTCGTGCGCGGCCGCCGCAGCCTGCGCGTCGGCGAGGATCGCGCCGGCATCGCAGGTTAGCGTGAAGTCGAGCGGGTCGACGGAGCGGATGCGCGCCATCCGCTCCAGGCTCACCACCAGTTGCCGCCGGCCGGCCTGCGGCGTCGCCCCGCCGACGTAGCCGGTGTTGCCGCCCTGGGGCACCAGCCCAAAACCCTCGGCCTTCGCCAGGCAAACGAGCGCCTGCACCTCCGCCACCGATCTCGGCCGCAGGACGGCGTCGGCCTCGCCCTGCATCAAATCGCGCTGGTCGCGGGTGTAGCGTGCGGTGTCGGAGCCGGTGAGCACGCCGCCCTCGCCGAGGGCGGTGCGGAAGGCGGCGACGGGGTCGGACGGGGTCATCGGCAGCTCGCGCGGGATCGGACCTGCGCGGACCATGTCGCCATGGACGCCGGATGGGAAGCCGCGGAGGCGCAAACGAAGGCGGCGGGGCTCGCACCCCGCCGCTCGAACCTGACGCTCAGTGTCGCGCGACCGATCAGCAGCGGTTGCCGCCGGAGGTCTGGCCGTACTGCTTCACCGGGAAGTTCTGCTGGTTGGCGTTGCCCTCGGCCGCCGAGCTCATGCGGCAGTTGGCCGGGTCGCGGTCGAAGCGCGGGCCGTATCCGCCGAACGAACCCGTCGTCTCGACGGCGTAGGGCGAATAGCCGGTGTAGCGGGAAGGGGTCTCGTAGGCCATCGCGGACGAGATCGAGGCAACGCCGAGAATAGCAGCGGCGGCGAAGGCGGCGATACGGGTCTTCATGGTGACGGCGTGGCTCCTGTGCAGGTCAAACCCGGATTTGGGTTCGTTTCTCTCTGCCTGAACCCAAGATGGGGAGCCGCTTTCCGTCTCGA
The DNA here is from genome assembly GCF_022179125.1 of Methylobacterium cerastii. Taxonomy (GTDB): domain Bacteria; phylum Pseudomonadota; class Alphaproteobacteria; order Rhizobiales; family Beijerinckiaceae; genus Methylobacterium; species Methylobacterium cerastii. Next base: position 240,213 of record NZ_BPQG01000006.1, on the reverse strand, counting down.
CGTGCCGACGCGCACGCAGCATTCGGGATTAAAACCTTTCCGATGATAGAGCACAGAAGCCGTGGCGATGGACGAGCATCGCATCGACGCTTGGCCCGCGTTCGAAGAAGGCCGGGGACTGAGGCGGGCCGCCATCCGACGCAAGCCGCCTCAGCCTTCGATCTACGACACGGTCACTTGTTCGTCCGGCCCCGATGGTTCGGATCGATGCCACCGTCGAGCTTGGTCTCGTTGGCGGTGTCGCCCTCGACAGTCGAGTCCGCCTCGATGTCCGCGATGTCGTGGCCGGTCAGGCCCTTCGACTGCCCGATCCCCGGGTTCCCCTTCAGGTCGGCATCGGTCGGCACGTCGGTCTTGAGATGCTTGTTGGACATCGTGTCTTCCCATCGATCGGGCGGCGCGTCCTGCGTGCCGCGCTCGGTCGGTGGCAAACCCGGCGTTCAGGGGCGCCGTTCCGGACATCGTCGGCGCAGCGACCCTCGGCCGCGCCGCGTGCGTTTCCGAAGGGAGCCGCGCCTTCTGAAACTCGAGATCAGACCTGAGAACAACCAGTCGCCGCGCGCTCCAGCATCCGCTCCGTCACGCCGAAACGCGTGCTCCGCCTCAGCCGACTGTCCGCCGGTCAGCGGAGCGGCTGCCCATCTCTTGGCGTGATGCCTTGGGATCTCAGCTCGTCGTTCTGCTGGTTGATGATCACGGTGTCGGGCCGACGCTGCGGTGCACCGGGGGGCGCGACCGAAGGCCCGGAGATAGACTGCGTGGCGACGGATGGCGGGCACAGCACCTGGCAGATCGGGATGTTGTCCGCCGTCGAGGAGCATCGCGCCACAGCGTTGCCATTCACGCACGCGCAGTTGCAGATCGCGAACGCGGGGAATGGCGCGCTCGCGATCGCCAGAGCGAGGATGAAGCTTCGCATATCGAGGGTCCTGTACGCCGCGCAGGCACCTTAGCGCCGCCTTGTGCGTCGCGCCATCGACTCGAATATTCCAGCGAAATCCGACGAACGGTTCCGTGGAGCCCGCTCAGCCTTCGCCGGCCTGCGATCGTCTTAAGGAAACGAGGAAAGCACTAAGTAGTGGTGCCGCTTGAGGGATTCGAACCCCCGACCCCCTCATTACGAATGAGGTGCTCTACCAGCTGAGCTAAAGCGGCATCCGTCGGCGGCCGCGTCGAAGGCGGATGCCGAGGCCACGGTGCATAGCCGTCCGGTCCCCGCTTGGCAAGGCGAGACCGTGCAGCGCGCGCTCGGCGATGCAGGCGGGACACGCCGGGACGGGGAAGCGCATGAGCGGCCCCGCGCGTCCTTGACGGGCGCGGATGTGGCGGGAAGGGTCCGGTCGTACCGGGCGCGCCGGTTGCCGGAACATCGCCATGTCGTTGATCGCACGCCTGCGGGCCTATGCCGCCGAGGCCCTCGGCGTCGCCGCGCACGAGGCGCCGGGCGACGACACCCATCTGGCCGCCACCGCGCTCCTCGTCCACGTGGCGCGGGCCGACGGCATCCTGGCGCCGGCGGAATCGGAGCGCCTCGCGCGGCTGGTGCGCGGGCGCTACGCCGTGAGCGCCGAATCCGCCGACGCCCTGATCGCACGCGCCGCCGCCTTCGATTCGGAGACCCGCGACGTGGCGAGCCTCGTCGAGATGCTGCCGCACGAGGCCGATGCCGGCGAGCGCGGGCGCATCCTGGCGATGGCGTGGTCGGTGGCCGCCGCCGACGGCACCATCGACGAGTTCGAGGAGGCCTTGGTCTGGCGCCTCGGCAAGCTCCTGGGCTTCGACGAGGCCGGGATCGCGCGGGCCCGCGGCGAGGGTGTTCCCGGCATCGCCCTCGATCCGGCCTGAGCGGCGGCGATCGATGATCGCGAGCCTCACCCTGATCCTGCTGGCGCAGCTGCTGGGCGAAGGCCTCGCTCGCAGCGCCGGCCTGCCCGTCCCCGGCCCGGTCCTCGGCATGGCGCTGATGCTGGCCTTCCTCGTGCTGCGCGACCGGCGCTCGCTGCGCCTCGCGCAAATCCTGCCGAAGCCGCTCACCGATGGAACGCTGGAGACGACGGCGCGCGGGCTGCTTTCCAACCTGTCGCTGATGTTCGTGCCGGCCGGCGCCGGGATCGTCGGGCGCCTCGACGTGGTCCAGGCGCAGGGCCTGCGCCTTGCCGTCGTGGTGGTGGTCTCCACCGCCGCTGCGCTGGTCGCCACCGTCCTGGTCTTCCTCTGGGTCGCGCGGTTGACGGCGCGGACGGGGAGCGAGCGGTGAGCGGCGAGTTCGCGGTCTGGGTCTACCTCGCGCGCACGCCGCTGCTTTGGCTGACGGTGACGCTCGTCGCCTACCTCGTGGCCGACCGGATCTCGGCGGCGAGCGGGCGGCACCCGGTGGTAAACCCGGTGCTCATCGCCATCGCGATCACCAGCACGGTGCTGACGCTCACAGGCACCCCCTACGCCACCTATTTCGACGGCGCGCAATTCGTCCACTTCCTGCTCGGGCCGGCGACGGTGGTGCTGGCGATGCCGCTCTATGAGCACCGCGCCACGGTGATGCGCGCGCTCCTGCCGATGCTGGCGGCGCTGGTCTCCGGTTGCACGGTCGCCCTGGGAAGCGCGATCCTGCTCGGGCGCGCCCTCGGCATCCCGGAAGCGGTGATCGTCTCGCTCAGCCCGAAATCCGTCACCTCCGGCGTCGCCATGGGCATCTCGGAGGCGCTCGGCGGAGACCCAACGCTCACCGCGGTGCTGGTGATGCTGACGGGCATCACCGGCGCGATCCTGGTGACGCCGCTGATGCAGGCCCTCGGCATCCGGGACATGCGGGCGCGCGGCTTCGCGGTAGGGCTCGCGGCCCACGGGGTCGGCACCGCGCGGGCGTTCCAGGTCAGCGAGGTCGCCGGCACCTTCGCCGGCATCGCCATGGGTCTGAACGCTTTCCTCACCGCGATCTTCGTGCCGCTGGCCCTGCGCATCCTGTCCTGACGGTTCGCGGGCCTTCCGAGCCCGTGCGCGTCACGCCGCCAGCCGGTCGGCCACGTCCTCGGCGAGCGACAGGCTCGCGGTCAGGCCTGGGCTCTCGATCCCGAACAGGTGGACGAGGCCGGGCAGGCCGTGCTCCGCCGGCCCGTCCACGCGGAAGTCGGCGGCCGGCTCGCCGGGGCCGGTGAGCTTCGGCCGGATGCCGGCATAATCCGCGACCAGCGATCCGTCGGGCAGGCCCGGCCAGTAGCGCCGGATCGCGGCGTAGAAGGCGTCGCCGCGGGACGGGTCGACCCGGTAGTCGATCGCATCGATCCACTCGACGTCGGGCCCGAAGCGCATGCGGCCGGCGAGATCCAGGGTGAGATGGGTGCCGAGCCCGCCCTCGACCGGCGCGGGGTAGATCAGGCGTCCGAAGGCCGCCTTGCCGGTGAAGCCGAAATAGTTGCCCCGGGCCAGGACGCGACGCGGCACCCGCTCGGCCGGGTACCCGTCCGTGTGGGCGGCGAGCGTCTGCGCGTCGAGGCTGGCGGCGTTGACGACGGCATCGCACGGGTACTCGCCCGCCGTCGCGCCACCGAAGATCGCGACCCAGCGGCCAGCCTTGCGCGCCAAACCCGTGACGGGAGTATGGAGCGCGATCGCCCCACCGCGATCCTCGAGCTCGCCCTGCAGGGCGAGCATCAGGCCGTGGCTGTCGACGATGCCGGTCTGCGGCGACAGCAGCGCTGCGGTGCAGGAGATGTTGGGTTCCAGGCGCCGGGCCTGGGCGGCGTCCAGCAGCTCCAGGCCTTCGACGCCGTTCTCGACGCCACGATCGCGAATCGCGGCGATCGTCCCGGCCTCGGCGTCCGTCGTGGCGACGATCAGCTTGCCGCAGGCGCGGTGGCCGATGCCGTGGCTCGCGCAGAGACGGTAGAGCATCCGCGCGCCGGCGACGCAGTGCTTCGCCCGGAGCGAGCCCGCCGGGTAGTACATCCCGCCGTGGATCACCTCCGAGTTGCGCGCGGACACGCCGGTGCCGATCGCCTCGGCCGCTTCCGCCACGACCACCTCGTGTCCCCGCAGTGCAAGGGCGCGCGCCACCGCGAGACCGACGACGCCCGCACCGACGACCAGGACTTCCATGATGCGCTCCTCCGCATCCGGTTCTCGGCGACGATCGCCCAGCGGTAAAGACCTGAGCCGCGCCCAAACCGCCGCACTCGGCCGATGACCGCAAATGCAACCGGGAATTGTATAGCTTGGACTGTCGAGGCGTCGACGCGTCGGTGGTGGCCAACCTCATGCTCCCAAACGCGAAACCGCAGGGCGACGACCTCAGAGGCGTCTTATTGCAACCGACTTGAGCCTGTTAATCAATTCTAAGTAGATTTAAATCACTGATTGAGTCGCGCAGAAGTTGTGTTTCGGCCTTCCGCGCGCATAATCGTGCCGGGGCAGGCCGACCTGCCGCGACCGTTCCGGGTGATCGACGACGCCGACATCGAGTTCCCGGCGACAGCACGTTTGGACACGCACCGACCCGACAGCCTTCGGAAGGAGACGAACCGTGCAGACCACGACGGACCCCATCGCCCTCGCCGCGAAGATCCTCACCGCCTACGTCGCGCGCAACTCCGTACCGGCGACAGGCCTGCCGGACCTGATCCGCACGGTCCACGGCTCGCTCACGGGCCTGGCGACCCCGCCGAAGCCGGTGCTGGCCAAGCCGACCGATGCGCAGATCCGCGCCTCGATCCGCCAGGACACGATCGTCAGCTTCGAGGACGGCAAGCCCTACAAGGCGCTGCGCCGGCACCTCACGCTGCGCGGCCTGTCGCCCGAGGCCTACCGCACCAAGTGGGGCCTGCCGGTGGACTATCCCCTGGTCTCGGCCAGCTACAGCGCGCGCCGCTCCCTGATCTCCCGCACCATCGGACAGAACCAGCGCCTGCGGATGCAGCAGGCGGCGGAGTGATCCAGCGGGCTCTCGCTCGGACGCGCCTGCCGGAGGCGCGGGCGGCACGCCGCCTCGGTAAGCGAACGCGGCGAACGCTCAATCCTTGACCGGTCAGGCTGCGCCGGCACCGTCGCGATACAGGCCGGCGTGCTGGTCGCGCAGGATGTTCTTCTGGACCTTGCCCATGGCGTTGCGCGGCAGGTCGTCGGCGAATAGCACCCGCTTCGGGCACTTGAAGCGGGCGAGGCGCCCTTCGAGGTAGGCAAGCACCGCCTTCTCGTCGGGGGCGTCCTCGGCGCCGACCACGATTGCGGTGACGCCCTCGCCGAAGTCGGCGTGCGGCAGGCCGATCACCGCCGATTCGACGACGCCCGGCATCGCGTCGATCTCGGTCTCGACCTCCTTCGGGTAGACGTTGAAGCCGCCGGTGATGATGAGGTCCTTGCCGCGGCCGACGATGTGGACGTACCCACGCCCGTCCACCTTGCCGAGGTCGCCGGTGACGAAGTAGCCGTCCACCTTGAACTCGGCCGCGGTCTTCTCGGGCATGCGCCAGTAGCCCTTGAACACGTTCGGACCCTTCACCTCGATCATCCCGACCTGTTCGGGACCGAGCGCGGACCCCGTGTCCGGATCCACGACGCGTAGCTCGACGCCCGGCAACGGGAACCCGACCGTGCCGGCGATGCGCTCGCCGCCATAGGGGTTCGAGGTGCTCATGTTGGTCTCGGTCATGCCGTAGCGCTCGAGGATTTCGTGGCCGGTGCGGGCCTGCCATTCGGCGTGGGTCTCGGCGAGCAACGGCGCCGAGCCGGAGGTGAACAGCCGCATATGCGCGGTCGCCGCCTGGGTCAGGCCGGGATCCTTGAGCAGGCGGGTGTAGAAGGTCGGCACGCCCATCATGCTGGTCGCCCGCGGCATCAGCTTGAGGATCAGGCCGGCGTCGAGCCGCGGCAGGAACAGCATGCTGCCGCCCGAGGCCAACACGGTGTTGATCGCCACGAACAGCCCGTGGGTGTGGAACACCGGAAGCGCGTGGATCAGCATGTCGTCGGCGGTGAAGCGCCAGGCCTCGACCAGCGTGCGCGCGTTCGAGGCGAGGTTATCGTGGCTGAGCATGGCGCCCTTCGAGCGCCCCGTGGTGCCGGAGGTGTAGAGGATCGCGGCGAGATCCTCCGGCCCCCGCGCCACGTCCGCGAAGTCCGCCCCTTGCGCGTCAGCCGCCTCGGCGATGGTGCCTCGGCCGGCGGCGTCGAGGGTGAGCACGCGGGTGGTACCCGCATTCTCGGCGACCGGCGCCAAAGCCGCGCGCTTGGCCGGGTCGCAGACGAACAGGGCGGGCTCGGCGTCGCCGAGGAAGTAGGCGACCTCGGCCGCCGTGTAGGCGGTGTTCAGCGGTAGGAAGACCGCGCCGGCCCGGACCGCGCCGAGATAGAGGAACACCACCTCGGCGCTCTTCTCGACCTGCACCGCGACCCGGTCGCCAGGGCGGACGCCGGCGGCAACGAGGGCGTTCGCGTAGGCGCCGCTGCGCGCGAGCATGTCGGCGTAGCTGTGGCGGCGCCCGTCCGGAGTCTCGATGAAGGTCTTGGCCGCGGCCTCCGCCGGCAAGGCCTCGCGGATCAGCGCGAAGAGATGATTCGTCATGACACAACGCCCAGCGGAACGGATGATCGACTTCGGCCCACCCGCCTCACGCCTCGGCGAGGGCGACGGAGCGCGGCGGCGGCAGGTTGGCGCGCAACTCGCGCGAAACGGCGCCGGAGGCCGACACCGTGCCGAGGTTGGCATAGGTCTCGTGGTTCTTCTCGATCGCCGACAGGTCGTAGAGGTAGTTGACCATCAGCCCGTAGGACTGCTTCAGCCCCTTCTCCGAGACGTCGCCGAGGAAGTTGATCCGCTCGAGCCGGGCACCGTTGCCGAGGTGGAAGCGGGCCACCGGATCGAGCGGTCGGCCCCGTTCGTTCTTGGCGCGCAGGAAGTAGGCGGCGGCGGCCGGCAGCAGCGCCTTGCGCACGGCGTCGGACTTCGCCTTATCGGTCGCCCAATCCGGTTCGTCGAGTTGGCGCAACGCCTCGATGTCGTCGCGGGTCAGGCCCTGCGGGGCGTCCGCGCGCCGCTCGCGGTCGAGCCAGCGCGCGAAGCCCGGGACTGGTGAGAGCGTGACGAAGGTCTTCAGGGTCGGGATCTCGCGGGCGAGGTCCTCCACCACCTGCTTGATCAGGAAGTTGCCGAAGGTGACGCCGGCCAAGCCCTTCTGGCAGTTCGAGATCGAGTAGAAGATCGCCGTGGTCGCCGACTTCAGCGGCAGCGGGTCGCGCGCCTGCGACAGGATCGGCGCGATCGCCGGCGCGATCGCGCTCGTCAGGGCGACCTCGACGAAAATCAGCGGTTCGTCGACCAGCGCCGGGTGGAAGAAGGCGAAGCAGCGCCGGTCCACCGGCTGGATGCGGCGGCGCAGGTCGTCCCATCCGGCGATCTCGTGGACCGCCTCGTAGCGGATGATCTTTTCGAGGATGTGGGCCGGCGTCGTCCAGTCGATGTGGCGCAGCACCAGGAAGCCGCGATTGAACCACGAGGCGAACAGGTGCTCGAAATCCGAATCGAGGCTGTCGGCGGCGTCGATCAGGTTGGGCTCGCCCTCGTCGCGCAGGATTCGGCGCAGGTCGAACAGGTCCTCGCGCATGCGCACGAGGCTGAGCGTCCCGTCGCGGGCGAGATTGAGGCGGCGGATCAGCTCCTGGGAGCGCGGCTCGGCCGATTCGTGCAGGCTTCCGAGGCGCGCGCGGGTCGGGTCGGCGCGGTAGGCCTCGATCGCGGCGTCCACCGCGTCGTGATCCGCGTCGAACTCGATGGCGATGAGCCGCATGAAGGCGTGGCGCTCGTCGGTGCCCAGCGTCGCGTAACGGTCGAGGATCAGCCGCGCCAGGGCGACGCCGGAGGCTTCGCCGCGCCGCGAGATCAGGTCGTCGCAGAGTTTGACCAGTTCGGCGGCGTTGGCCCGGGCGGCGAGGTCGCCGCGGCCGATGCCGATGAGGTCGCGACCGCGATCGCTGATGGTCTGGAGGAGGTCGCCGAAGAAAGAGATCGCCGCCATGGATCGCCGTCCGCGTCTCGCCTCGAAACCGGCCGCCGCGGAGGCCCCGGTCGTCCCGGACGGCGATGCCGTCGGCCACACCGTTTACGGCGTGACGGCGCGCGGGACCAGACCCTCCGGGCGAGGTACGACGCCCTATCGGCGCTCGTCGCCGGCCTGCGCCACCACGGCGCTGTCGGCGCGCTCGCGCCAGTCGCCCAGGCCGTACTGGCGGGCGAACTTCAGCTCGGCGGCCCGCCGGGCGCGGTCGGGGTCGCGCGCGCGATGGATCTCCACCGATCCGATGGTGAAGGGAAGCCCGAAGATCTGCTTCTCGAAATCCACCCGGTAGTTCGGCATGAAAATCCTCTCCTTCTCGAAGCGTCGGATGCGCTCCGCGGCACGAATCGGTGTCATCCGTCGCATGAACGGCATCAGAACCCGGAACGCCTCGATCGACAAATCGATTGCGAGCGATCGGGCCGTGCGCGGAACAACGTTCCGCAAAGGAACATAGGGAGGCGGGTCCGGAATCGACACCGGGTGCGCCACTCCTACGCGGCCGTGCCCTGCGCCACCCGCCGTTGCCATGGCACCGGACCCCGCCTAGGCGACTTTCGATCACCCACCATGCGAGAGCCGACCGACATGCTCACAGCGCCGAACCGCTCGCGCGATCCGAAAGCCCGCTCGTGAGCGACGTCTCGACGGTTTCGCCGCATCCGGCTCTGAGCACGACCGCGCGGATCGGGCTGACGCTGATCGCCGGCGGTGCGGTCGCCAACATCTATTACAACCAGCCGTTGCTCGGGCTGCTCGTGGCCGATTTCGGGCCGCGCGCCGCCCTGTGGGTGCCGACCGCGTGCCTCGTCGGCTACGGGCTCGGCATCGTCGGCCTCGTGCCGCTCGGCGACGCCTGGCCCCGGCGCCAGCTGATCATCGCGCAGTTGCTCGCGCTGAGCGTGGTGTTGGTGGTCGCGGCACTCAGCCCGAATCTATCCGTCCTGGTGCTCGCGAGCCTGCTGATCGGCTTCCTCTCGTCGGCGGCGCAGCAGGCGGTGCCCTTCGCGGCGGAACTCGCGCCGGATGCCAGCCGCGGGCGCGTCGTCGGGCAGGTGATGACCGGGCTGCTCTCGGGCATCCTGCTCGCCCGGACGGTCAGCGGCTTCGTCAGCGCGCATCTCGGCTGGCGGGCGGTGTTCTTCGCGGCCGCCGCGGTCTCGCTCGGGATGGCGGCGATCGCGGCGGCGACCCTGCCGCGCACGGAGGCCAAGCGTCTGCGCTACCGCGCGCTGATGCTGTCGATCCTGCACCTGGCGAAGACGCAGCCCGTGCTGCGCAACGCCAGCCTGTCGCAGGCGCTGTTGTTTGCCGCCTTCAATGCGTTCTGGGTGACGCTCGCGCTCCTCGTGGAGGCCGAGCCGTTCAACCTGACCGCGGCCGGCGCCGGGCTGTTCGGGGTGATCGGCGTCTGCGGCGCGCTGGTGGCACCGGTCTCGGGCCGGTTCACCGACCTGCGCGGGGCGCGGCCCGTGGTGGTCGGCGGCAGCCTCCTCGTCGTCGCGGCCTTCGCGGTGCTCTGGGCCGGCGGCACGTGGTCGCTCGGCGCCGTGGCCGTCGGCGTGCTGCTGATCGACATCGGCATGAACGGGGCACTGATCGCCAACCAGACCCGCGCCTACGCCCTCGTCCCCGGCGCCCGCGGGCGGATCAACACAGTGCTGTTCACGGCGATGTTCGTGTTCGGGGCGATCGGCGCCTACGCCGGATCGCAGGCCTTCCTGCTCGCCGGCTGGGCCGGGGTCTGCTTGGTGGGCATCGCCTTCGCCGTCGCCGCCCTCCTCGTCGCCGTGTTCGATCGGCGCCCCACCCTGACCTGAGGATCCGCCCTCACCGGAGGATCCGCGACAGGCGGCACCAGGCGTCCTTGTCCGCGGGAAGCCCGAAGCGCAGGCGCGCCGACGCCTCCGTGAAGCGCCGGACATGGATGCCGGCCTCGCCGAGCCGTCGGAACAGGCCCGGCGCATCGGGGAAGTCGGCGGTGCGAAACAGGACGGTCCCGCCGACCGACGTACCGCCTGCCCGCGCGATCATGCGGTCAAGCCGTCCCGCGTCGGCGGCGCGCGCGGCTGCGGCCTCGCTGCGCCACGTCGCGTCGCCGAGGGCGGCTCGGCCGATCGCCAGCGCCGGCCCGGCGACGGCCCACGGCCCGAGCGCGGCGGCGATCCGGCGCGCGTGGCCCGCCTCGGCGACGGCGAAGCCCAGCCGCAGGCCCGCGAGCCCGTAGGTCTTGCCGAAGGAGCGCAGCACCACGAGTCCCGGGCGGAGATAGGGACACAGGCTCACGACGGACTCGAAGTCGGCGAAGGCTTCGTCGACGAGGAGCATCCCGCCGCGGGCGGACAGGTCGTCGGCCGCCGCCAGCAGGGTCGACGCCGGCCAGGTCCGGCCGTCGGGATTGTTCGGGTTGACCACGACGACGACCTGCGCGTCCCCGGCCTCGCCGAGGTCGCGCACCGCCGAGACCGCATGCCCGGCCCGCGCCCAGGCCGCCGCGTGCTCGGCATAGGTCGGCCCGACGACGGCGGCCGCGCTCGGCGCGACGAGGCGCGGGATCGTCTCGATCAGGATCTGCGTGCCCGGCGCCGGCACGATGCAGGAAGCCGCCGCGCCGTAGGCCCGCGCCGCCGCCGCGCGCAGGGCCGCGTGGTCGGCCACCGAGGGCAGCCGGTGGAACAGGGTGGCGTCGAGCGGCGGGCAGGGATAGGGGACCGGATTGATCCCGGTCGAGAGGTCGAGCCACGGCTCCGGCGCCTGCGGGAACATCCGGCGCGCCGCGTCGAGGTCGCCGCCATGGGCGATCGGCTCCCCCTCGGGCACACCGAAATCCCAGACGCCATGTCCTCCGCGCTCGCTCATCCGCCCGACACGCTCGCCATCCTCGCCCTCGCCCTCGCGATCGAGGCGGCCTTCGGTTATCCGGACGCGCTCTACAGGGCGCTCGGCCACCCTGTCACCTGGATCGGCCGGCTGATCGCCGCGCTCGACCGCGGGCTGAACCGAGGGGCTGCCCGGGCGCGGCGGCTCGGCGGGGTGCTCGCCCTCCTGATCCTCGTCGCCGTCGTCGGCGCCGTCGCGCTCGGCCTCACGGCGCTGGCGGGACTGGCCGGCACGCTTCCCGCGATCGCGCTGCTCGCCTTCGCCAGTGCCAGCCTGCCGGCGCAGCGCAGCCTCGACGAGCACGTCGCCCGCGTGGCGGAGGGCCTGCGGGCCGAGGGCCTCGTCGGCGGTCGCCGTGCGGTCGCGATGATCGTCGGGCGCGATCCGGAGACTCTGGACGAGGCCGCGATCTGTCGCGCCGCGATCGAGAGCCTGTCGGAGAACTTTTCCGACGGCATCGTCGCGCCGGCGTTCTGGATCGGGCTCGGCGGCCTGCCGGGCGGTGCGCTCTACAAGGCGATCAACACCGCCGACAGCATGGTCGGCCATCGCACCCCGCGTCACGAAGCGTTCGGCTGGGCCTCGGCCCGCCTCGACGACCTCGTGAATCTGCCGGCCTCGCGGCTCACCGCCGTGCTGATCGTCACCGCCGCCGGGCTCCATCGCGGCGCCTCGCCGGCCGGCGCCTGGCGCGCGATCCGCCGCGACGCACGCCGCCACCGGTCGCCGAACGCCGGCTGGCCGGAGGCGGCGATGGCGGGCGCGCTCGGCCTGCGGCTCGCCGGCCCGCGGGTCTACGCCGGCGTCGCGGTCGAGGATGCCTGGATGGGCGACGGCCGCGCGGCGGCCACCGCCGAGGACATCGCGCGGGCGCTGCGCCTCTACCGCACCGCCTGCGCACTGCTGTGGGGGCTCGCGACCGTCGGCGCCTTGCTCGTTACGCTCTGAACCGCGGCGCGGCGGCCGGCGTCGCGCTGCAGGGCGCCGAGCACCACGAAGACGAGGCACGAGCCGACCACGAGGCAGGCCGAGAGGAAGATCATCGGCACGAGGTCGCTGCCGCTGCGGTCTCGGATCATCGGCACCGCGTTCTGTGCGATGAAGCCGCCGAGGTTGCCTACCGAGTTGATCGCCGCGATGCCGGCCGCGGCCGAGGCGCCCTTCAGGAAGGTCGGCGGCAGCGACCAGAACACCGGCTGCGCCGAGAAGATGCCGGCGGCGGCCACGCACAGGCAGGCGAACTTCAGGCCCGACCCCGGCACAACCACGCTCAGCGCCAGCGCCGCGGCCGCGACGAGCCCCGGCCCGACCACGTGCCAGGTCTGCTCGCCCGTCCGCGAGGAATGCCGCGGCACCCACCACAGGGCGAACCCGGTGACCACCCACGGGATGATGTTGATGAAGCCGTTGACGGTGTTGGTGACGCCGAAGCTCCGCACCACCGTCGGCAGCCAGTAGCTCAGGCCGTAGGCGCCAAGCGGGAACGCGACGTAGACGCTGGCGAGCATCCACACCCGCCGGTCGAGGAGCGCCGCGAACGGGTTGCCGTGCTCGACCTTGCCGCCGGCCTCGCGCTCCTGTTCCAGCGTCCGGCTGAGCCAGTCGCGGCCGGCGCGATCGAGCCAGGGCGCCTTCTCCGGTCCCTCCGGCAGGACGAGCAGGACGATCACCGCAAGGAACAGCGCCGGCACGCCGGTGCTGACGAAGACCCACTGCCAGCCCTTGAGCCCGAGCGCGCCGTCGAGGTCGAGCAGCGCCCCGCCGACCGCCGCGCCGACGGCGTTGGCCACCGCGCTCGCGATCATGAACCAGCCGATCATCGCGGCGCGGTGCTTCTGCGGGAACCACAGGGTCAGCACGAACAGCACGCCGGGGAAGAAGCCGGCCTCGGCGACGCCCAGCAGAAAGCGCAGCACGTAGAACATCACCGTGTTCTGGGTGAAGCCGAGCAGCACCGTGATCAGGCCCCAGGTCGCCATGATCCGGGCGAACCACAGCCGCGCGCCGACCCGCTCCAGGATGACGTTGGCGGGCACCTCGCATAGGAAGTAGCCGAGGAAGAACAGCGACGCGCCGAGCCCGTAGACGCTCTCGCTCAATCCCAGATCCCCGACCATCTGCAGCTTGGCGTAGGAGATGTTCTGCCGGTCGATGTAGGCGACCAGGTACATCACCCCGAGCAGCGGCATCAGCCGCCACGTCACCGTCGCGATCGTGCGCCGGGCGAGCGCGTCGTCGGCCGCGGTGTCAATGGGCGTCATAGGGCGTTCCTCGGCGTCCGGCGGTCCCTTCGCGAAGGACCGCGCTTTCGGCGGAGCCTAGGCCGGGACGCGGCGCCTGCCTATCGGGCGGTGGCGCGGTTCGGAGCGCGTATCACCCGCGACGGGAACAGGACCCGCTCGCCTGTCACGCGCGCGAGTCCCTACCGGGCCAGCGCCAGCAGCCGGTCGCAGTCGACGTGGCGTTCGAGGTGCAGGGCGAGCGCGTCGAGCACCCGCTCGATGCCGGCCTCGTAGGAGGCGCCGTCGGATCGCGCGCCGAGGCGGGCGAGCCAGGCGGCCCGCTGCCGGTCGTCGGAAAACAGCCCGTGAACGTAGGTGCCGCAGACCAGCCCGTCGGCCGACACCGCCCCGTCGGCGCGTCCGTCGGCCAGGCGCAGCAGCGGCCGGCTCGAATCGGCGCCGGTCGTGTCGCCGACATGCATCTCGTAGCCGGAGAACGGGATGCCGTCGGGCAGGCTCGTGCCGGAAACCGCCTCGAGGCGCTTCAGGGGCGTCATCACCGTGTCGACCTCGAGCAGCCCGAGCCCCGGAACGGTGCGCGGCGCGCCCTCGATGCCGTCTGGGTCGGACAGCGTCCGCCCGAGCATCTGGTAGCCGCCGCACAGCCCCAGGACCCGCCCGCCGCGGCGTAGATGCGCCCGCAGATCCCCGTCCCATCCCTCCGCGCGGAAGAAATCGAGGTCGTCGATCGTGGTCTTGGATCCCGGCAGCAGCACCAGGGCCGCGTCGCCCGGGATCGGCTCGCCGGAACGCACCAGCACCACCTCCACCGCCGGCTCGGCGCGAAGCGGATCGAGGTCGTCGAAGTTGGCGATCCGGGGCAGGACCGGCACGGCGATGCGGGTCGCGGCCGGGCCGGCCGACCCAACGAGCCCGAGCACGTCCTCGGCCGGCAGGCGCGCGGCCTGCGGAAAATGCGGGATCAGGCCGAGGCTCGCCCAGCCGGTGTGGCGCGCGATCAGGTCCATCCCGTCGGAAAACAGGGTCGGGTCGCCCCGGAAGCGGTTGACCAGGAAGCCGACGATCATCGCGGCGTCGTCCGGGTCGATCACCGCCTTGGTGCCGACGAGGCTGGCGATGACCCCGCCGCGGTCGATGTCCCCGAGCAGCACCACGGGCGTGTCGGTGGCGCGGGCGAAGCCCATGTTGGCGATGTCGCCGGCGCGCAGGTTCACCTCGGAGGCCGAGCCAGCACCCTCGACGAGGATGAGGTCGGCCTCGGCCTTCAGCCGCGAGAAGCTGTCGAGCACCGCTTCCAGCAACCTCGGCTTCCAGGCCTGGTAGTCGCGTGCCTTCACGGTCGCGACCATGCGGCCCTGCACCACAACCTGCGAGCCGACCTCGCTCTGCGGCTTGAGCAGCACCGGGTTCATGTGGATCGACGGCGCGACGCCGGCCGCCCGCGCCTGCAGCGCCTGCGCCCGCCCGATCTCGCCGCCGTCGGCGGTGACGGCGGCGTTGTTCGACATGTTCTGCGGCTTGAACGGGCGCACGCGCAGCCCGCGCCGGGTGAAGGCCCGCGCGAGCCCGGCGACGATCAGCGACTTGCCGACGTCGGAGCCGGTGCCCTGGATCATCAGGGCGCGGGTCATGCCGTCACCGAAGGCATGGCGAAGGAAGAAAGATGTCCTTCCTCCTTCCGCGCGGCATAAGCTCGCCAGAAAGCGGAGCGATCGGATGCAATGAAGCGAACGATCAGAGTGCTTCCTGAAAATCGGAACCACGCCGTCATGCAAAGCGACGGCGACCATTTCGCCATTGATACGATCGTGCACCCGACCCTGATCGCCCCGCTCGACGGGCTTCCATCGCTCGATCGCGAAGGCGATATCGAGCCTGTCGATCGGGCAGAGCCGGACCCAGTGGATTTGTAGGCCGATGCTTGCGCGGCGCTCGCACATTGCCCGCATTCGCGGACAACGGCCGCGAGTTCGACCGCGTCGAAAATTTGCGCATCGAGGACTGGCTGGCCTGGAAGGCGCACCACGCCGCGCCGACGACCGATCAAAACTCGATGCCCTCCTGCGCCTTCACGCCCGCTGCGAAGTGGTGCTTCACGCTGCCCATCTCGGTGACCAGGTCGGCGGCTTCGATCAGCGCGGGCTTGGCGTTGCGGCCGGTGACGACGACGTGGAGGTCCGGGCGGCGGGCCTTGAGCGTCGCGACCACCGCATCGAGGTCGAGGTAGTCGTAGCGCAGCGCGATGTTGAGCTCGTCGAGGATGAGCAGGCGGATGCCGGGGTCGGCCATCAGGTCGGTCGCCTGGTTCCAGGCGTTGAGGCAGGCGGCGATGTCGCGAGCCTTGTCTTGCGTCTCCCAGGTGAAGCCCTCGCCCATGGCGTGCCACGCGACCCGGTCGCCGAAGACCTTGAGCGCATGCGCCTCGCCGGTGTCCCAGGCGCCCTTGATGAACTGCACGATGCCGACCCGGTGCCCGCGTCCGAGCATGCGGAGCGCAAGGCCGAGCGCCGCCGTGGTCTTGCCCTTGCCGGGGCCGGTGTTGACGATGAGGAGCCCCTTCTCGATCGTCTTGGCCGCCACCTCGGCGTCCTGAACCGCCTTGCGCTTCTCCATCTTCTCGCGATGGCGCGTCGCGTCGTCAGGCTTGGCGTCGTCGGGCTTGGCGTCG
The DNA here is from genome assembly GCF_022179125.1 of Methylobacterium cerastii. GTDB lineage: Bacteria > Pseudomonadota > Alphaproteobacteria > Rhizobiales > Beijerinckiaceae > Methylobacterium > Methylobacterium cerastii. The sequence goes on along the minus strand of NZ_BPQG01000006.1, from coordinate 224,377 downwards.
TCGGTCATGACGTTCCCTGCGGTTTCACGGTCAGCGGCAACCCGGCGACCGTCAGCACGACGCGGTCGCATTCGGCCGCGAGGGCCTGGTGGAGGCGCCCGGCCGCATCGCGGAAGCGGCGGGCGAGCGCGTTGTCCGGGACGATCCCGAGGCCGACCTCGTTCGAGACCAGAACGAGGGGGCCCCGCGCCGCCCGGCAGGCGATGACCAGGGCCTGCGTCTCGGCGTCGAGGTCGGCGTCGGCGAGGATCAGGTTCGTGAGCCACAGCGTGAGGCAGTCGACCAGCACCGGTCCCGGCGCGTCGGCGATCGCCGCGGCCAGCGCCGTCGGCACGTCCCGCGTGATCCAGTCGCCGGACCGGCGGGACCGGTGGAGGGCGATCCGCGCGCGCATCTCGTCGTCCCAGGCCTGCGCCGTTGCGAGGTAGAACCAGGGGCCGGGCTCCGCCTCGATCAGCCTCTCGGCGTAGGCGCTCTTGCCCGAGCGCGCACCGCCGAGCACGAGGGTCGTCCGAGGCGCGGCCTGCTGCATGGCGAAGACCCATGCCCCAACCGTGGCGTGCCCGTCAAAGCCTCCGTTGTGCGGGTGCGCCGGACAGGCTATGGCTGGTGGAGACGGTGCCCCGGAGACGGGGTGAAAAGGGAATGCGGTGAGGGGAAACCCGATTCCGCGGCTGCCCCCGCAACTGTGAGCGGTTAACTCCTGCCCTCGGCCACCGATGTTTCGGGAAGGCGGCAGGCGCGGCGATCCGCGAGCCAGGAGACCTGCCGTCCCCCGCGCTTTCTCGAACGCCGCCGGCGGGGCGGCCGGAGATGTTGTCGACATGACCACCCAGACCCTCACCCAAACCGGCACCCGCGCGAACGAAGGCTTCGTCGCCATCGCCGTCGCCGCCATGCTCGGCCTCGGGCTCGTGTTCCTCGCCGGCTTCTCGCCCGCCTCGGCGCTGCACAACGCGGCGCACGACTTCCGGCACACGCAGAACTTCCCCTGCCATTGACCGCCTGAACCCAGGCGCTCCCATGCTCATCCGGCTCCTGTCGGCGGCGCTCGCCGCCGGCTTCCTCGCGGCCGTCCTGGTGACGGGCCTCGAACTCGCGCTCACCTCGCCGCTGATCATCGCGGCCGAGCGCTACGAGACCCAGGCCACCCCCGGCTCCGCAGCCGCCGTCGCCCCGATGCCCGATCGCCTGCCGATCGTGCTGGCGCATGCCGGGCACGACCACGATTCCAAGGCCGCGCCCGAGTGGCAGCCGGGCGCGGGCCTGCCGCGCATGCTGTTCACCGGGCTCGCGACCCTCGTCGGCGGGATCGGCTACGCGCTGCTGCTCGGCGCGGTGATGCTGGCGACCGGCCGCGAGCCGTCGCCCGAACGCGGCCTCGCCTTCGCGGTGGCCGGCTTCCTCGCCGTGGCGCTCGCGCCGGCGCTGGGCCTGCCGCCGGAGCTGCCCGGTAGCGAGGCGGCTCCTCTGGTCGCGCGCCAGGTCTGGTGGCTGATGACCGCCGCCGCCACCGCGATGGGGATCTACCTCATCGCGATCCGCCGGGTGCCGATCACGATCCTCGGCGGACTTGTGCTCATCGTCGCGCCGCATCTGGCCGGCGCGCCGGAGGTGGCGGCGACGCCCTCCGAGCTTCCCGCCGGCCTCGCCGCGCAGTTCGCCGCGCGCTCGCTCGCCATCGCCTTCGTGTTCTGGGCGGTGATCGGGCTGGCGTTCGGCCGCGCGTGGCAGACCTTCGGGCCGAAGACCGCGGCAGGCGCCCGTGGCTGACACGGTCCTCTACGTCTGCACCACCTGCCGCATGGAAGGCGACGCACCGGACGGCCCGCGTGCCGGCGCCCGCCTGCTCGACGCGCTGCGCGCGCTGCCGGCGCCCGACGGAGTGACGATCGAGGCGGTCGAGTGCCTCTCCGTCTGCAAGCGGCCCTGCACCGTCGCGGTGGCGGCGGAGGATCGCTGGACCTACGTCTACGGCGACCTCGACCCCGCGGCGTCGGCACGCATCATCCTCGACGGCGTCGGGCTCTACGCCGGCACGCCCGACGGGATCGTGCCGTGGAAGCAGCGCCCGCAAGAGTTCCGCAAGGGCGTCGTCGCCCGCATCCCCCCGTTTCCGCCGCGCGCGGCCTGAGCCATCGGCGAGATCCCCATGACCATCGTTGCGAAGATCCCCTGCACCATCGTCACCGGCTTCCTCGGTGCCGGAAAGACGACGCTGGTGCGCCACGTGGTCGAGAACGCCGGCGGGCGCCGGCTCGCGATCCTGGTCAACGAGTTCGGCGACGTCGGCTTCGACAAGTCGTTCCTGGCCGCCTGCGGCATCGAGGGCTGCACCGAGGATTCGATCGTCGAGCTGCCCAACGGCTGCATCTGCTGCACCGTCGCGGACGACTTCGTGCCGGCGATGACGGCGCTCCTCGACCGCCCGAACCCGCCCGAGCACATCCTGATCGAGACCTCCGGCCTCGCCCTGCCGAAGCCCCTGGTCCAGGCCTTCCAGTGGCCGGCGATCCGCTCGCGGGTGACCGTGGACGGCGTCGTCGCGGTGGTGGACGGGCCGGCGGTGGCGTCCGGCGCCTTCGCCGAGGACCCCGAGGCGCTGGCGAACCAGCGCGCCGCCGACACGGCCGTGGACCACGACAACCCGCTGGAAGAGGTGTTCGAGGACCAGCTCCTTTGCGCCGACCTCGTCGTGCTCAACAAGGCCGACATGATGGACGCCGCCGGCCTCGCCGCAGTCCGGGTCGAGGTGGAGCGCCAGCTTCCCCGCGCGGTGAAGGTGGTCGAGACCGCCCACGGGCGGATCGACCCGCGCGTGCTGCTCGGCCTCCAGGCCGCCGCCGAGGACGACCTCGACGCGCGCCCGTCGCATCACGGCGAGGGCGAGGACCACGACCACGACGACTTCGAGACCGTGGCGCTCCCGGTCCGCACCGCGATCACCGCCGCCGACCTCGCCGCCCGCGTCGAGAAGGCGGCGGAGACCAAGGGCGTCCTGCGGATCAAGGGCTTCTGCGCCGTCGAGGGCAAGCCGATGCGCCTCGTGGTGCAGGGCGTCGGCCGCCGCATCACCCATCATTTCGACCGGCCCTGGACCGCGAGCGAGCCGCGCGACGGCACCCTGGTGGTGATCGGCCTCAAGGGTTTCGACCAGGGTGCGGTCGCGGAAGCGCTGGCCGGCTAGGGCTTGTCCGCCGCCCGCGCTACACTGCCCGTTTTCGCGACCACCGCAGATCCCGGGATGCTGGACCGCCGCGAGAGCCCGATGAGCCTGGATGCGTTCTTCGCCTGGCAGGAAGCCCAGGCGGAGCGCTACGAGCTCGTCGGCGGAGTGCCGGTACGGATGATGGCGGGTGCTCGCAACGTCCACGACGACATCGTCGTGAACGTCCTTGCTTGGCTGCGCACGGCCTTGCGCGGCAGCGGATGCCGCCCGTTCACCGGTGACGGCAGCGTCGAGACGCTGCCCGGCCAGATCCGCCGCGCCGACATCGGCGTCGATTGTGGGCCGCGCGATCCGAACGCTCTCAAGGCGGCGCAGCCGCGGGTCGTCGTCGAAGTGCTGTCGCCGAGCGCGCGGGACTTCGACGCGTTCGAAAAGCTCGCCGAGTACCGCACGATGGCCGACCTCGAGCACATCGTGCTGGTCGAGCCCAACGCGGCGGAAGTTCGCCTGTGGACGCGCGAGCCCGACCGGACTTGGGCCGAGACACGGCTGCTCGGCCTCGCCGCGACGGTCTCTATCTCAGCGCTCGGGATCGTCCTGCCGGCCTCGGAAATCTACGACGGCGTGACCTTCCCGAACCGGCCTCGCCTCGTCGCCGACGAGCCCGACGAATCGGCAGGCTGACTCAGCGCATGCACCTGATCCGCATCGATACGGTGAGCCTCGACGACGGCGAGGCGGCGGTCGACCTCGGGCAGCAGCCCGGCGACGTCGTCTTCCTGTCGTTCACCGATTCCGACCTGCTCGGCATGGCAAACGCCCACGCCGCCTGCGGGCCGGACTTCCCGTCTCTGCGGCTGGCCAAGCTGTCGCGGCTGCGCCACCCGATGTCGGTCGACCTCTACGTCGAAACGGTGGTGGCGAAGGCGAAGGTCGTCGTCATCCGCTGCCTCGGCGGGCTCGACTACTGGCGCTACGGCGTCGAACGCTGCGCCGCCGCGGCCCGGGCCGCCGGCATCCCGCTCGCGATCCTTCCCGGCTGCGACCGGCCGGACCCGCGCCTCGTCGAGCTCTCGACCGCGCCCGACCTCGCCCCGATCCTCGACGCCTATTTCCGCGCGGGCGGCCCCGAGAACCTGCGCCGGATGCTCGGGCGGATCGCGGCCGAGATCGGTTTCGCGACACCCGTCGAGCCGCCCGAGACCCTGCCGCGCGGGTTCGCCTGGTGCCCGGGCTGCGGGCCGCTGCCACTGGAGACCGCCCTGTCCGTCGGCGCCTCCCCGCTCGGGTTGACCCCACCCGACGCGCCCGCCCCGCACGCGCTGATCCTGGCCTACCGCTCGGCGGCGCTCGGCGGCGACGGCGCGCCGGCCGACGCGCTGGCCGCGGCGCTGCGCCAGCGGGGCATCGCGACGCTGACCGTCGCGGTGGCGAGCCTGAAGGACCCGGAGGCGGTCGAGGTCGTCCGCGCGGCGATCCGCGCGCGAAAGCCCGACCTGATCGTCGCCGCCACCGCCTTCTCGGCGCGCGAGGACGCCGGCTTCGTCCTCGACGCAGCCGACTGCCCGGTGCTGCAGGCCTTCACGGTCGGCAGCCCGCAGGAGGCCTGGGAGGCCTCGGCGCGCGGCATGAACGCGGCCGACCTCGCCATGCAGGTGGCGCTACCCGAGTTCGACGGCCGGCTCTCCGGGTTTCCGATCTCGTTCAAGCAGGAGGCTGAAGCCGTCGACGGGCACGCCGAGCGCCGCGCGGTCCCCTACGCCCCGGGGATCGCCGCACTCGCCGACCGCGCCGCCGCCTGGTTGCGCCTCGCCGCGACGCCCGCGCCGGAACGCCGGATCGCCGTGGTGCTGTCCGACTACCCGTCCCGCGGCGGCCGCGCCGGCTTCGCCGTCGGGCTCGACACGCCCGAGAGCGCCCGTGCGATCGTGTCGGACCTCGCCGACGCCGGCTACGCGGGCGGATCGCTGCCGGAGGCCGCCGCGCTCATGCACGCGCTGACGGACGGCGTGCAGGGTTTCGCGGTGTCGCTCGCCGACTACAGGGGTTGGCTTGCGACCCTGCCCGAGACGTCGCGCCAGGTTTTGACCGAACGCTGGGGCGCGCCGGACGCCGACCCCGCCATCCGGGACGGCTCCTTCCGATTCGGGGTCGTGAGGTCCGGCCACGACACATCCCCTCCCCCCTCTGCGGGAGAAGGAGAGCTGGGCGCGGCGGGCCGCATCGCGATCTTCCTCCAGCCCGACCGGGGCCGGTCGGACGACCGCAAGGCCGGCTACCACGACCCCGACGAGCCGCCGACGCACGCCTACCTCGCGTTCCACCTCGGGCTGCGCCGCAACTTCGACGCCCTAGTTCACCTCGGCACGCACGGCACCACGGAGTGGCTGCCGGGCAAGGCCGTCGCGCTGTCGCCCGGGTGCTGGCCGGCGCGGGCCGTCGGCGCCCTGCCGGTGGTCTATCCGTTCATCGTCGACGATCCCGGCGAGGCGGCCCCGCTGAAGCGCCGGCTCGGCGGCGTCGCCCTCGGGCACCTGACGCCCGCCGTCGAGGCCGGCGGCCTCGATCCCGAGGCGGCGCGCCTGCGCGAGCTCGTGGAGGAATACAGCTCCGCGAGCGTCCTCGACCCGCGCCGCGCGGCGCTGATCGCGCGCGCCATCCTCGACGACGCCGAGGCGGCCGGCCTGCTGGGGGGCGCCGGCATCGACGCCGACACGCCCATGGCCGACGCACTCGCGGCGCTCGACGCGCATCTGTGCGACCTCGGCGAGACCGCGTTCCGGGACGGGCTCCACGTCTTCGGCCGCGCACCGGACGGCGCGCCGGACGCCGTCGCCGCGAGCGCGCGCGCGGAGCGCGCCGGCCTGCTCGCTGCCCTCGACGGCCGCTTCGTGCCGCCCGGCCCGTCCGGCTCGCCCTCGCGCGGGCGCACCGACGTGATGCCGACGGGCCGCAACCTGACCACCCTCGATCCGCGCGCGCTGCCGACCCGGGCGGCGACCCTGCTCGGCGAGAAGGCGGCGGCCGCGATCGTGCTGCGGCACCTGCAGGACGAGGGCGAATATCCCGCCCGCATCGTCATGGACCTTTGGGCCTCGCCGACCCTGCGCACCGGCGGCGAGGACGTGGCGCACGCGCTTGCACTGATGGGGGTGCGCCCGACCTGGGACCACGCCTCCACCCGCGTCACCGGCTTCGAGGTACTGCCGCTCGCCCTGCTCGACCGCCCGCGCATCGACGTGACCTGCCGTGTCTCGGGCGCGTTCCGCGACACCTTTCCCGACACCCTCGCCCTCCTCGACCGTGCCGCGCGCGCCGTCGCCGAGCGCGACGAGGAGGACGACGAGAACCCGCTCGCCGCCGCCCGCCGCCGCGGCGAGGGGCAGGCCCGGGTCTTCGGCGCGGCGCCCGGCCGCTACGGTGCCGGCGCCGCCGAGACGGCCCTCGACGGAGCCTGGGCCGACCGAAACGACCTCGGGCGCGCCTACCTCGCGGCCAGCAGCCACGCCTACGGCGACGCCGAGGGCGCGGATGCGGGCTTCGCCGCGCGGGTCGCTCAGGCCGACGCCTACTTTCACGCCTTCGACGTGGCCGAGCGCGACCTGCTCGACGGCGACGCCGCCGCCGACGCCATGGGCGGGTTCGCGGCCGCGGCGTCGCTCGCCGGCGGCACGCCGACGCTCTACAGCCTCGACGCCTCGAATCCCGAGGCGCCGAAGGCGCGCACCGCCCGCGAGGACGCCGCCCGCCTCGTCCGCGCCCGCTTGGCGAACCCGCGCTGGATCGCCGGCCAGCTTCGCCACGGCTATCGCGGCGCGCAGGAGCTGGCCCAGGGGCTCGACGCAGTGTTCGTGCTCGCCGCCGCCACCGACGCCGTGACCGACGCCGACTTCGACCGGCTCTACGGCGCCTGGATCGCCGACCTCGACACCTTCGACGCCCTGCGCGCCGCCAACCCGGCGGCGACCCGGGCGATCCTGGAGCGCTTCGACGAGGCCCGCGCCCGCGGGCTCTGGACCAGCCGCCGCAACGCGATGCCGGCCGACGAGCTGATGCCGCAGGCGGCGGAATGAGTGCGTCCCGCCGCGTCCTCCCCGAGGCCTCGAGCCGCCGCGGCTGGTGCCCGAGCCTCGCCCGCCCGATGCCGACCGGCGACGGGCTGCTCGCGCGCATCCATCCGCCGCTCGGCATCCTGACGCGGGCGCAGCTCCGTGCGGTGGCCGACGCCGCCCGCGTCTTCGGCAACGGCCATGTCGACGTCACCGCCCGCGCCAACCTGCAGCTGCGCGGCGTGAGCGAGGCCACCCGCCCCGGTCTCGTCGCGGCGTTGGACGCGGCCGGCCTCGGCGACGTGCGCGCCGACGGCGGCCCGCAGCGCCTCACCCTGACGAGCCCGCTCGCCGGGTTGGCAGGCGAGGCGATCGACGTGGCGGGCATCGCCCGCGCGATCGAGGCGCACGGGATCGCCATCGCCGGCCTACCGCCGAAGACCCTGGTGCTGATCGAGGGCGCCGGCCTCGATCCGGCGGAGATCGCGGCCGACATCCACGTGCGAGCGGTCGGACCCGGCGTGGCGGTTTTGGGCCTCGCCGAAGTGTCCGGCGTCGCGTGGGTCGGAACCTGGGACGCTGAGCGGGTCGCGCCAGCGGTCGCAGCGCTGTTGAGCAGGTTCGCCGCGAGCGGCCATCGCCGCGTCCGCGACCTTTCGGCCGACGCGCGTGCCGAGATGGTGATGGCTTTGTCGGCAAACGGCGCGACGCTCTTCCCCCCCTCATCTGGGGAGGTGAGAGGGAAAGGCGCCTTCTCCGGTGAAGCACCGCCATTCCTCCCGATCGAAGCGCCCTTCGGACGCTGCACCGTGGCGATGCTCGTCCGGCTGGCGCAGGTCGCGGACGACCTGGACGCGGACGACATCCGCGTCTCGCCGACGCGCGGCTTCGTCCTGCCGGTGCGCGGCCCGCGGTCGCAGTGTCGGTGCGATGCGGCGGCCGAACTCGCCGCCGCCGGCTTCGTCACCGCGCCCGACGACCCGCGCCGCGCGGTCGCCACCTGCCCCGGCGCGCCGGCCTGCGCCTCCGGCTCGACGCCGACGGGGGCGGATGCCGCCCGGCTCGCGGAGGCGTTCCGACCGTTCGCCGCGGCGGGGCTGACGGCGCACGTCTCCGGTTGCGCCAAGGGCTGCGCCCACCCGGGCCGCGCCGACCTGACGCTGGTCGCGCGCGCAGGGACCTACGGCGTCGTCCTCGACGGCGCGCCCGGCGATGCGCCGGCTTGGGAACTGACTTTCGACGCGGCGCTGGAGCGCGTATGGAGGGCGAAACCCGGCGCGCTGGCACAGGCGTTCGGCCCCTCTTCCCTCCGTCGGCAGCCAAGCGCCGAACAAACCATCGGGACCACGATATGAGCGCCCGCCACGAGTACCTGCGCGACGGCGGCGCGATCTACGCCCGGTCCTTCGCGATGATCCGCGCCGAGGCCGACCTTTCGCGCTGGTCGGGCACCGCCGAGCGCGTGATCGTGCGGATGATCCACGCCTGCGGCATGACCGACCTGCCGGCCGACGTCGAGATGTCCGAGACCTTCGCCGAGGCCGGCGAGGCGGCCCTGCGCGCCGGTGCGCCGGTCCTCTGCGACGTGCGGATGGTGGCCGACGGCTGCACCCGTGCGCGGATGCGGGCCGAGAACCGCGTGATCTGCACCCTCACCGACCCGCGCGTGCCGGCCATGGCCGCCGAGATGGGCACCACCCGCTCGGCCGCCGCGATGGAGCTGTGGCGCGAGCACCTGCCCGGCAGCGTCGTGGCGGTCGGCAACGCGCCGACCTCGCTGTTCCGCCTGCTCGAGCTCCTCGACGAGGGCGTCGCGCCGCCGGCGGCGGTGATCGGCATCCCCGTCGGCTTCATCGGCGCCGCCGAATCAAAGGAGGCGCTGGCGCGCGACGGGCGCGTGCCGTTCGTCGTGGTGCACGGCCGGCGCGGCGGCAGCGCGATGGCAGCCGCCGCCGTCAACGCGCTCGCCAACGAGATCGAGTGATGGACGCGGGCGAGAACCGCTTCGCGGAGGCGCCGGCCGCGCAGCCGGACCGGCCGGCGGCGGCCGTCACCGGCACGCTGTTCGGCGTCGGCATGGGCCCGGGCGACCCGGACTACCTCACCGTCCGCGCCATGCGGGTGCTGGAGCACGCGCCGGTCCTCGTCCACTTCTGCAAGAAGGGCCGCCGCGGCAACGCCCGCACCATCGCCGACGCGGTGCTGCCGCCCGAGCCCGCCCGCGAGTTCGCCCTCGCCTACCCCTACACCACCGAGTTGCACCCGGATCACCCGGATTACGTCGGGGCGCTCGCCGCCTTCTACGACGACGCGGCGGGACAGTTGGCCGACCACCTCGGCGCCGGGCGCGACGTGGCGATCCTGTCCGAGGGCGACCCATTCTTCTACGGCTCGTTCATGCACCTGTGGCGGCGCCTGAAGGACCGATTCCCGGTGGAGGTCGTGCCCGGCGTCACCGGCATGTCGGGCTGCTGGACCAAGGCCGGCACGCCGATCACCTGGGGCGACGACGTGCTGACGGTGCTGCCGGCGACCCTGCCGGCAGCCGACCTCGCCGCGCGGCTCGCCGGCACCGACGCCGCCGTGATCATGAAGCTCGGGCGCCACCTGCCGAAGGTCCGCGCCGCCCTGCGCGAGGCCGGGCTGCTCGGGCGCGCCGTCTACGTCGAGCGCGGCACCATGGCCGGCGAGCGCGTCGTGCCGCTGGCGGACAAACCTGACGACGTGGCGCCCTACTTCTCGATGGTGCTCGTGCCGGGCGAAGGCCGCAGGCCGTGAGCGCACGTGTCGCGGGAGGCGGAAGCCTCGCGGTCGTCGGCCTCGGGCCGGGCGACGCCGGGCTGCTCACCGCGCGCGCGCAGGCTGCGCTCGATGCGGCCGAGGACCTGATCGGCTACATCCCCTACGTCTCCCGCGTGCCCGATCGGCCGGGGCTGACGCGGCATGCCAGCGACAACCGTGTCGAGGTGGACCGCGCGCGCCATGCGCTGGAACTGGCGGCCTCCGGCCGGCGGGTGGCGGTGGTCTCGGGCGGCGACCCCGGCGTGTTCGCGATGGCGGCGGCGGTGTTCGAGGCGGTGGAGGCCGGCGATCCGGCATGGCGCCACCTCGCGATCACCGTCGAGCCCGGCATCACCGCGATGCTGGCGGCGGCCGCCCGCCTCGGCGCGCCGCTGGGGGGCGACTTCTGCGCGCTCTCGCTGTCGGACAACCTCAAGCCCTGGGACGTGATCACCGCCCGGCTCGAAGCCGTGCTGCGCGCCGACTTCGTGGTCTCGCTCTACAACCCGATCTCGTCGGCTCGGCCCTGGCAGCTGGGCAAGGCCCTCGGCATCGCCGCCGAGATCCGGCGGCCCGACACGCCGGTGGTGTTCGCCCGCGCCGTGACGCGCCCCGACGAGGCGATCCGCGTGATGACGCTGACCGAGGCGCGCACGGCCACCGCCGACATGGCGACGATGGTCGTCATCGGCGCCTCGACCACGCGGCTGATCCCGCGCGGGCCGGGCGAGCGGCCGTTCGTCTACACGCCGCGCAGCGTCGGATGAGGCCGGCCCGCGCCGACGAGCCGCGCCACGGCCCCGGCTGCGTCCGCCACCGTCTCGACCGCCGGCTTCCAGGGCTGGCGCACGATCACCACCGGCAGCCGAAGCTGTCGCGCCGCAGCGATCTTGCCGTAGGTCGCGGCGCCGCCGGCGTTCTTGGTCACCAGCACCGCGATGGCGGCGTCCCGCATCAACGCCGTCTCGGCGGCCTCGTCGAAGGGGCCGCGCGCGCGGATCGCCGTGAGGCGCGGCACGGGGAGCGCGTCGCCGAGCGGCTCGATCGTGCGCACGACGTATTCGTGCTGGGGCGCCGCGGCGAAGGCAGAGACCTCCATCCGGCCCACCGTGAGGAAGACGCGCCGGGGCGCCGCGCCCAGCGCCGCGACACAGTCCGCGACACTCTCGACCTCGTTCCAGAGGTCGCCCGGCGCGCGCGCCCAGGCCGGGCGGCGGATCGCCAGGAGCGGCACGCCGGCCGCCGCCGCGGCGTCAGAGGCGTTCCGGCCGATGCGCGCGGCGAACGGGTGGGTGGCGTCGACCAGCCGATCGACCGCCTCGTCGCGCAGGTAGCGGGCCAGACCCTCGGCGCCGCCGAACCCGCCGACGCGGGTCGGGACCGCCTCGACCGCCGGGTTCGCGGTGCGGCCGGCCAGCGACAGGGTGACGGCGAGGCCGGGATGGGGGAGAAGGCCGCGGACGAGGGCGCTGGCCTCCGTCGTGCCCCCGAGGATGAGGATCCGCATGGCCGCCTTGTCCGATAGGCCCGAACCGGTGTCGAGGCCCGCGCCGTGGCTCGCGATCGTCGGGATCGGCGAGGATGGCCGCGCCGGGCTCTCGCCCGCGGCCGCCGCGGCGCTCGACGGCGCCCGCGTGGTCTATGGCGGCGGCCGCCACCTCGCGCTCGCCGGCCGGCTCGATGCGGAATCGCGCGCCTGGCCGAGTCCGATCTCGGACGCCTATCCCGACATCCTGGCGCGGCGCGGGACGCCGACCTGCCTGCTCGCCACCGGCGACCCGTTCCATTACGGCATCGGCGCCGAGATCGCCCGGATCGTACCGGCCGCCGAGATCCGCGCCTTCCCGCTTCCCTCCGCCTTCAGCCTCGCCTGCGCCCGCCTCGGCTGGCCGCTCGCCGAATGCGCCTGCGTCACGCTGCACGGCCGGGCGCTCGCGCAGGTCGTCCGCCACCTGCAGCCCGGCGCGCGCCTGCTCGTCCTGTCCTGGGACGGGACGACGCCGGCCGCGGTCGCGGCGCTGATGACGGAACGCGGCTTCGGCGCCTCGCGGATCACGGTGTGCGAGGCCATGGGCGGCCCGCGCGAGCGCCTGCGTGAGAGCCCGGCGCGCGGCTTTGACCTCGGCGACATCGACGCCCTGAACACCCTGGCGATCGAGGTGGTCGGCGAGCCCGGCTGTCGCGCGGTCGGCCTCGCCGCCGGGCTCGACGACGGCTGGTTCGAGAACGACGGGCAGCTGACCAAGGCCGAGATCCGCGCCGTGACGCTCGCGGCGCTTCGTCCGCTCGCGGGGCAACTGCTCTGGGACGTCGGCGCCGGCGCCGGCTCGGTCGGTATCGAATGGATGCTGCGCCATCCCGCCATGCGGACGCTGGCGATCGAGGCCCATCCCGCGCGCGCCGAGCGCATCGCCCGCAACGCGCAGACCCTCGGCGTGCCGGGACTGGCCGTCGTCCACGGCCCGGCGCCGGACGCGCTCGCCGGGTTGCCGGCGCCGGACGCGATCTTCGTCGGCGGCGGCCTCTCGGCACCGGGCGTGCTGCCAGCGGCTTTGGCCGCCCTGCGATCCGGCGGCCGGCTCGTGGCCAACGCGGTGACGCTGGAGGGCGAGGCGGTGCTGCTCGCCGCCTTCTCCGCGCAGGGCGGGTCGCTGCGGCGGCTGTCGATCGCCCGCGCCGACCCGGTCGGCGGTCTGCACGGATGGCGGGCGGCGATGCCGGTGACGCAATGGGCCTGGACCAAGCCGTGACGGGACCCCGCCTCGTCGCCGGCATCGGCTTCCGGCACGGCGTCGCCCCCGAAGCGATCGTCGCCCTGATCCGCCGCGCCCTCGACGAGGCCGCGTGCGGGGGCGCCCTCGTCGCCATAGTCACCGCCGCCGACCGCGCCGGCGAGCCGGCGATCCAAGAGGCCGCCGCCGCCTTCGGCCTCGTGCCCGCGTCGGTGGAGCCCGAAGCGCTCCTTTCGGTCGATCCGCGCGTGCCGACGCGCTCGGCCCGGATCGAGCAGTCGCGCGGCGTCGGCTCGCTGGCCGAGGCGACCGCCCTGGCGGTGGCTGGCGAGGGCGGACGCCTCGTCCTCGCCCGCATCGACGACGGGCGGGTCACCTGCGCGCTCGCGGCGATGGCGCCGACGGGCGCCGAACACCCGAATCTTGAATCCAAGCGCGCCCGAGCGGCGCAGATCGCGACCGCATGACCGTCCATTTCATTGGCGCCGGACCGGGCGCCCCCGACCTCATCACGTTGCGCGGGCGCGACCGCATCGCGGCTTGCCCGGTCTGCCTCTATGCCGGCTCGCTGGTCGCGCCGGAGATCCTCGGCTGGTGCCCGCCCGGCGCGCGGATCGTCGACACCGCCCCGCTCGACCTCGATGCGATCGTCGCCGAGATCGAGGCGGCGCATGCGCGCGGGGAGGACGTGGCCCGGCTGCATTCCGGCGACCTCTCGATCTGGAGCGCGCTCGCCGAGCAGATGCGCCGCCTCGACCGCATCGGCATCCCCTACACGGTCACGCCGGGCGTTCCGGCGTTTTCCGCCGCGGCCGCGCTCTTGAAGCGCGAGCTGACGGTGCCGGGCGTGGCGCAATCGGTCGTCCTCACCCGCACCTCCGGCCGGGCGAGCGCGATGCCGGAGCGCGAGACGCTGGCCGCCTTCGCCGCCACCGGCGCGACCCTCGCGCTGCACCTCTCGATCCACATCCTGGACAAGGTCGTCGCCGAGCTGATCCCGTTCTACGGCGCGCCCTGCCCGGCCGCCGTGGTGTTCCGCGCCTCCTGGCCGGACGAGCGGGTGATCACGGGCACGCTGGCGACGATCGCCGACCTGGTGGCGGGGTCGGGCATCGAGCGCACGGCGCTCATCCTCGTCGGGCCGGCGCTCGGCGCCGAAGACTTTCGCGAGAGCGCGCTCTACGCCGCCGACTACGACCGCCGGTTCCGGCCCGGCGGCGCGGTCGGGACGGTGGACGCCGAGGATTCGAACGCATGAGCGTGCCCGGCATCCTCGTCGCCGCGCCGCGGTCGAGCTCCGGCAAGACCACCGTGACGCTCGCGCTGATGCGGGCGCTCGCCCGGCGCGGCTTGCGCGTGCGGGGCGTGAAATGCGGGCCGGACTACATCGACCCGGCCTTCCACGCCGCCGCCACCGGCCATCCGAGCGTGAACCTCGACAGCTTCGCCATGGGGCCGGCCCTCCTCGACGCGGTCGCGGGCTTTGCCGTGCGCGATGCCGACATCGTCGTGGCGGAAGGGTCGATGGGCCTGTTCGACGGCGTCCGCGCCGGCGAGGGCCGCACGGGGGCGAACGCCGACATCGCCGCCCGCTACGGCTGGCCGGTGCTGCTGGTGCTCGACGTCTCCGGGGCGGCGCAATCGGCCGCCGCCATCGCGCTCGGCTGCTCTCTCTACGACCGGCGCGTCAAGATCGCCGGGGTGGTGCTGAACAAGGTCGCCAGCGCCCGCCATCGCCGCCTCGTCGAGGCCGGGCTGCAGCGCGTCGGCATCCCGGTGCTCGGCGCGCTGATGCGGGACGCGTCGCTGGTCCTGCCCGAGCGCCATCTCGGGCTCGTCCAGGCGCGCGAGACCGCCGACCTCGACGCCCGCCTCGACCGCCTCGGCGACCTCGCCGTCGAGGGGCTCGACTGCGACGCGATCCTGGCCGCAGCGGGCGGTGCGGTCCCCGTCGGCGCGGGCGCCCTCCCCTGCCCGCCCGGCCAGCGCATCGCGGTCGCCGCAGACGCGGCGTTCAGCTTCCTCTACCCGCATCAGGCGGCGGGCTGGCAGGCGGCAGGCGCCGAAATCGTGCCGTTCTCGCCGCTCGCCGACGAAGCGCCGGACGACGGCTGCGACGTATGCTGGCTACCCGGCGGCTATCCGGAGTTGCATGCCGGCCGCATCGCCGCAGCCACGACCTTCCGCGACGGCTTACGGACCTTCGCCGAGACGCGGCCGGTGCACGGCGAGTGCGGCGGCTACATGGTTCTGGGTGACAGCCTGGAGGACGCCGCCGGCATCCGGCATCCGATGGCGGGGTTGCTGCCGGTCGCGACCTCGTACAAGGCCCGCAAGCTCCATCTCGGATACCGCGTCGCCCACCCGATCGGCGACGGGTTGCTGGGGCCGGCCGGGCTGCGCCTCGTCGGCCACGAGTTCCACTACGCCACCGAACTCACCCCACCGCCGGCGGAGGACGAGGCGTTCTGCCGGGTCGCGGATGCGGAAGGAACCGACCTCGGCTTCGCCGGGCATCGGCGCGGCCGCGTCACCGGCACGTTCTTCCACCTGATCGCGCTGGAGGATTGACGCGGACCGCCGCGCAGGCCGCAGCGGACCGCGCCCCCGTGGTGCCCATCAGATCGCGTTACTCGGCGGCTTCGGCCTCGGCCACGTCGGCTTGCGGCTGACCGAGCTTGGCCACCGTCCGCACGATCGCGAGCACGTCGCGGCGCATCTGGTCGTTCTCGATCAGCGCGTAGGCGCGCAGCAGCTCGATCGCGCCGTGCGCGCTGAGGAAGCCGAACACGTCCTCCTTCGGGGCCGCGCCCTCGTCCTTCTCCTCGAAGAAGGCCGAGACCGGCACGTCGAGCAGCCGGGCGATCTCGCGCAGGCGCCCGGCGCCGACACGGTTCTGGCCCTTTTCGTATTTCTGCACCTGCTGGAAGGTGACGCCCACCGCCGTGCCGAGCGCCGTCTGGCTCAACCCGCGGGCCTTGCGCAGGGCGGTGATGCGGAGCCCGACGAGGCGGTCGACGTCGGTGGTCTGTTTCGGCATCATCGTCGGACACAGTCCTGTTTCGCGGCCACAACTTAGGGCGCACCGCCATCCTCGCGCGGTTCTGCCGCCGCTCGGACGATTGACACCCAGTCACGCAGGCCGCCACCTGCCTCGCGCGCGCCTGACGGTGCCCTGCCGACGCCCGGCGAGGGCGAAGGGCTACCCACCCGAGCGCTTCAACAAAAACAACTAGGACACGAATTAAACGAGAATGCAAGCTTAGATCGTTCCAGCAGGGCGGTTGTCACCGCGTTCGCGCTTACCCGCCTCATGCCCGCGCTAAAACTATAGTAAGTGAGTTCTCGACTTGCGGTCGTCGTCCGGCCGCAACCCTGGGTGGGAACTACGCAGACCGGCAGTCCGACTTCGGAACGATGGCCGGACGCCATCAAATCATGGAGATGTTGATGTTCATTGCGATGAATCGTTTCAAAGTCGTTAAGGACTCCGCTACCGATTTCGAACAGGTCTGGCTCGGGCGCGACAGCCACCTCGGCGAGATGGAGGGCTTCGTCGAGTTCCACCTGCTGCGCGGACCGGAGGCGGACGACCACATCCTCTACGCGTCGCACACGATCTGGCGTTCGAAGGCAGACTTCGAGGCCTGGACCCGCTCCGAGCAGTTCCGCAAGGCGCACGGCCGCGTGCCGACGACGAAGCCGCTCTATCTCGGACATCCGCAGTTCGAGGGCTTCGAGACCATCCAGACCGTCGGCGGAGCCGAGAACGCCGTCGCCGCCGAATGATCGCGCGGCCCCGGCCTCCGCGCACGCGGGCCGGGGCTTCGATGCAGCCAAGTCTTCGATTTAGCCGAGCCTTCGCTTGGACTGTGCCTGGCCGGTGGACGAACTCGCCCGTCGGGGCCGATGCCAAGTCTTCAAGCTCTCGAACACGGCTTTGACGGAGTCGAGCCCGCTCTCACTAGAAGCCTCACCTGCCCTCGGCGTCCGCTCTCATCCCCTTATGCACGCAAGTCTGCGCGCCCCGTCGAAGCCGCCGGGTCGTCACGCGACTTGCGGACCCGCGCGGCCGCTGACTACTGCGAAGTCATGTTTTCCAAATCATCACGACGATATGAAGCGTGAGCGCGAAACGCATTCCCCACCGAATCCGTAGGGTAACGACGATAATCAATTTCCTTTTGCGTTCTTAACTTAGGGAAATGGTCTTCTCGGTAGTTTCCTCACGTTGCGACGCGCCGGTCGGCGTCTTATGGCGAAAGAGTCTAGCGCAAGGTCACGGGCGTCGTGATCACGGCCCTACGCTTGCTCCGTCGTCCAAGAGTGCTCGTTGCGACCCACGATGTGCGTCGTTTCGGGACACTGTCCGGTTCAGTTCGGAACATGGCGCGCCAGATGTTTCAAGATCGTCTGCCCGAGACCTTCCAACCGCTGCCGACCTCGGCCGAGCGGCGGCGCACGGTTTGGGCGGCCCTGCTGCCGCGCCGGAGCCGGGACGCGTTCCGCGTCGGCATCTCGGCCTCGGTGGCGGTGATCGACATGCTGTCGATCGTTCTGACCGCGATGGTGATCGAATACGGCTACTTCTACATCCTCAACGGCGAGGTGATGCCGCTGTCGTCGAGCTGGGGCCTGCAGCTCTCGGGACTCCTCGCCTTCGTCATCGTCTCGACCTCGGCCCTGCGCGAGGAATACGCGATCGAGGCGATGCTGGCGCAGAAGGCGTCGCTCCAGCGCAGCGCCGCCCTGTGGCTGGTCGCGTGGGCGGCCGCCCTGGTCGTGGGCTTCATCACCAAGACCACCAACGACGTCTCCCGCGTCGTCGCGTTGACCCTGTTCGTCTGCGGCCTGCCGGCGCTGATGCTGGCGCACGCGGCGATGATCGGCCTCGTGCGCCGCGGCGTGACGCCGGCCTCCAGCTCGGTCAGCCGCGTCCACCTCGTCGGCTTCGAGGACGACATCGCCCGCTTCTACGCCAGCAACGAAGCCGACTCCCTCGGCCTGCGCGTCGTCGGCACGAGCTACCTCCGCCGAATCGACACCCGGGCCGACGCGGCGACCCGCCACGCCCAGATGTCCGAGGACCTCGACCTCGCGGTCTCCGTAGTGCGGTTCCTGCGACCCGACGACGTCTTCATCCTGGTGCCCTGGGCCGACACCGCCGAGGTCGAGCGCTGCATCGACGCGTTCCTTCGGGTGCCGGCGGCCCTGCACCTGCGCCCGGGCTCGGTGCTCGACCGCTTCCCCGACATGCAAGTCTCCCGCGTCGGCCGGCTCTCGGGCATCAACATCGGGCGCCGCCCCCTGAGCATTGCCGAGGTTCTGCTCAAGCGCATCCTCGACGTGACGCTCGCCACCATCGCCCTCTTTGCACTGAGCCCGCTGCTCGCGGCGGTGGCGGTTGCGATCAAGCTCGACAGTCCCGGCCCGGTGTTCTTCCGGCAGAAGCGCTACGGCTTCAACCAGCAGCCCTTCGGCGTGTTCAAGTTCCGCAGCATGAAGGTGGAATCCGACGCGGTGTTCAAGCAGGCCTCGCGCAACGATTCGCGGATCACCCGGGTCGGCGCCTTCCTGCGCCGCTCCAACATCGACGAGTTGCCGCAGATCCTCAACGTGCTGAAGGGCGAGATGTCGCTCGTCGGGCCGCGGCCGCACGCGCTCGCCCACGATCGCAGCTTCGAGCGACGCATCGCGCTCTACGCGCGGCGCCACAACGTCCGCCCGGGCATCACCGGCTGGGCGCAGGTCAACGGCCTGCGCGGCGAGACGCTGACCGATCTCGACATGGAGCGCCGGGTCACCCACGACCTGCACTACATCGACAACTGGTCGATCTGGTTCGACATCCAGATCATGTTCCAGACGGTGTTTTCGCGCCGCGCCTATCGCAACGCGTTCTGAGCGTTTCCAGGGTCTGATTTTCGGCGGCGCTGACTCCTGTCAGGCGGCTGATCCTACCATCCACGTCATCCTGAGGTGCGGACGAGAAGCGGAAGCCTCGAAGGAGCCCTCCAGGGATCGTGCGCGTTCTGCAGACCTCCTTCGAGGCCGGTGACGCGGCACCTCAGGATGAGGTGGTGGGTGGGAAGGGAGCGCATCGTCCGCCGCCGGCCGTCTCCCTCAATGCGCGTCGTCGCCCTGTCGCCCATGGCAGGCGCCGCACTCGCCCTCGACTTCGAGGATGCGGCTCGCGGGGCGGAAGCCTGCCCGCTCCAGGGTGCGGCCGAGCCCGGCTTCGATCTCCGGCGACGTGGTCTCGTCGATGCCGCCGCAGCTTCGGCAGATCAGGAACACCAGCCCCTCCCCGGCGCCGTGCTCGTGCGCGCAGGAGACGAACGCGTTGCGGCTGGCGATGCGGTGGACGAGGCCGTTCTCGGTGAGGAAGTCGAGCGCGCGATAGACCGACACCGCCGCCACCCGGCGCTCGGGCCCGCTGAGGCGCTCGGCGATGTCGTAGGCCCCCATCGGCTTGCCGGTCTCGGCGACGGCCTGGAGCACGTCGTGGCGCAGCTTGGTGAAGTGCAGGCTGCGGTCGCGGCAGAGCTTCTCGGCACGCGCCATGGTCGCGGCGGCGTGGTCGGCCCCGCACGCGCCTCCCTCGTGCCCGGCGTGGTCGTGCATTCCGCTCCTTGCGTCCCAGCCTTGGCGTCCCGACCGCGATTGAACGCTGCCGGTGTTACAGTGTATCACCGGAGATTATAGGCCGCGCACCCGGTCCGGGCAACGGATCGACGCCCGGCCTTCGCGCCCCTCGATCAAGATCGCCTCCCTTGAGACCCAGATCACGCCCGCCGGCTTCCTCGTCCGCGTCGCTGTTCCACAGCGGCTTGGCGTTCCGCCTCGGCCTGGCCGCCGCGCTCGCCGGGCCGCTGTGGCTGGCGATCGCCTGGACGCTCGGCACATGAGTGCGGGCGCGCCGACCCCCGGCGACATCCGCTTGAACTGCCTGACGCTCGGCTACGACCGGCATCCGGCGGTGCATCACCTCGACGGCACCATCCGCCGCGGCGACCTGCTCGCCCTGGTCGGACCCAACGGCGCCGGGAAGTCGACCCTGCTCAAGGGGCTGATCGGCGACATCCCGAGCCTCGACGGGCAGATCCTGCGTGGCATGCCGGCGCGCACCCTCGCCTACCTGCCGCAGGCCGACGAGATCGATCGCAGCTTCCCCTTGAGTGTCCTCGATCTCGCCAGCATGGGCCTGTGGCGGCGCTCCGGCGCTTGGCGCAGCCTGCTCGGCCATCGCGGCGCCGTCCAGCGGGCGCTCGAGGCCGTCGGCCTGTCCGGCTTCGAGGCGCGCCCGATCGGGACGCTCTCTGGGGGGCAGTTCCAGCGGGCGCTGTTCGCCCGCCTGATCCTGCAGGACGCGCAGGTGATCCTCCTCGACGAACCCTTCACCGGGGTCGACGCACGCACCACCGACGACCTGATCGCGCTGATCCGCACCTGGCACGGCGAGGGCCGGACCATCGTCGCGGCCCTGCACGACCTGGCGCAGGTGCGTGCGCATTTCCCAAAAACCCTGCTGCTCGCCCGCGAGCCGGTGGCCTGGGGCGCGACCGCGTCGGTGCTGTCGCCGCAGAACCTCGCCCGCGCCACCCGCCTGTCGGAGGCCTGGGACGAGGATGCCGCGATCTGCGCCCACGACCACGCTCACGCCGCGGCGGGGCTCGACGCACCGGGAGGCGGGCACGACCACGCCCATGCCCACGAGCACGGGCATGGGCATGGACATCACCACTCGGCCTCCACCGAACAGCGCGAGACTGCGGCGTGATCGATCTCGTTGCGCCGTTCGTCGAGTTCGGCTTCATGCGCCGGGCGCTGGTCGGCTGCCTCGCCCTGTCGATCTCGGCGCCGCCGGTCGGCGTGTTCCTGATGCTGCGCCGGATGAGCTTGATGAGCGAGGCGATGAGCCACGCGATCCTGCCCGGCGCCGCGGTCGGGTTCCTCGTGGCCGGCCTGTCGCTGCCGGCGATGACGCTCGGCGGGTTGGTGGCCGGGCTCACTGTCGCGCTGCTCGCCGGCCTCGTCACACGCTCCACCGTGATCCGCGAGGATGCGAGCCTCGCCGCGTTCTACCTGATCTCGCTCGCCGCCGGCGTCCTGCTGGTGTCGCTGCGCGGATCGCAGATCGACCTGCTGCACATCCTGTTCGGCACGGTGCTAGCCCTCGACGACCCGGCGCTGCTGCTGCTCGGCGGCATCGCGACGGCGACCCTGTTCGGCCTCGCCCTGATCTACCGCCCGCTGGTGATGGAATGCGTCGACCCGCTGTTCCTGCGCACGGTGAGTCGCAGCGGCGGCCCGGTGCACTACGCCTTCCTCGGCCTGGTGGTGATGAACCTCGTCGGCGGGTTCCAGGCGCTCGGCACCCTGCTCGCGGTCGGCCTGATGCTGCTTCCGGCGATCGCAGCCCGGTTCTGGGCGCGCGACCTCGGCACGCTGATCCCGGCCTCGATGCTGATCGCGGTGCTGGCGAGCTTTTCCGGCCTCAGCCTGTCCTACCATCTCGACCTGCCGACCGGGCCGGCGATCGTGCTGGCGGCGGGTGCCCTGTATCTCGTGTCGATGCTGGCCGGCCCGCGCGGCGGTCTGCTCTACCGCCTCGTCAAGCCGAGACACCTCGAGGCGTGAACTCAAGCGATGCGATTCGGAGCGTTTCGGCTCAGAGGTGGAAGAGACTGATGATCCCTGCGACGATCGCGTAAGCGAAGCCGGCGTTGAGCAGCACGCCGAGGCTTCCGATCCCCAGCCCGACCAGCACCAGGATGCCGTCGCGCTCGACCAGCCCGAGGCCGACGAGGCAGACCGCGAGGCCGAGGGGAATCTGGCCGATCACCGGCGCCGCGACGATCAGGGCGAGCGACAGTGTCAGCAGCGCGATGCCCATGCCGCGCATGCCGAGCGCCGTCTCGAACACGCTGAGCCGCGGCCGCGACCACCGCTCCAGCCGCCGCAACACCGGCACGGCGCGCTTGACCGCGCGCTCCACGTCCTTTCGGGCGACCGAGCGCCCGAGCAGCGCCTTCGGCAGCCAAGGCGAGGATTTGCCGATCGCGATCTGCACCGCGACGAGGAGCAGCAGCAGGCCGCAGACCAGCGGGATCGGCGGCGGCATCGGCAGGCAGTTCGGCAGGCCGAGCAGCACCACCAGCAGCGCGAAGGCACGATCCCGCAAGACCGCGACGATGTCGCCGACGGTCAGGCGGTCCCCCTCCTGGTTGGCGAGAACCGTGAGGACGTCGGACGTTCGGGCACCGGAATACAAAACGTGGCCGCAGGTTGCTGTCCCGGCGCGGGCTCTAGCCGAGTTCCGCACCGCCGCCAAGCGCCGCTTCCCCGCGGCCGTGCGAGCGCGTCGGACGTCGATCGTCGATAGGCTGGCAAACCCACCTCAAAGAACATTTTCTTTCAAGTTGCTCGGCTTACGCATTTGCCGACTTGAAGTAAATTCGACGCCCATGAGGTTGATAAATCCACAACAGATCATCCCCGAAATGATGCCCGCAACGGAATCGAGAAGACGGCGGGTCACGCGACAATCATCATCGTCGCGTCGAAAGACTGAGATCTTGTTCCTGAATGAGGGGCGCGGCGTTGAGATGCCCGGCTGCATCGACGGGACGGCGGTGGATCGCTACGCGCGTGGCGGGCCTCGTGCTCGCAGTCACAGCGCCGGGATGTTCCACGGCGTGCGCGGGCGAGGTCGACACCCTCCTGTTCGGCAGCCTCGATGCGGGCGCAGCGAACTTCCTATCGGTCGGCGCCAAGGTCGCGCTCGACAGGCTCGATCGCCCGGGCTTCGCCGTGCTGGCGAGCGTCGGCGGGGGACGGCGCAACGAGACGCCCTGCGTCTGCGCATCGACGTCCGGGCCCGTGCGCCTGTCGCGCTACACCGCGCTCGGTGCGACGCTGGTCGGCTATCAATGGTTCTCCGAATGGGGCGTGGTTGCCCTCTACGCCGGCCCCGAAGGCGCCATCGAGGCCCTGATCGACGGCCGTAGCGAGGCGACGCTGCCGGTACAGTGGGGCCTGCGCCTGCACGGCGAGGTCTGGGCGCGCCCGACCGACGAGACCCTGGTCCAGGCCACCTTGGTGCTCGGCTCGGCCCGCGATTCGGCCTGGTCCCGGATCGGCCTCGGCTATCGCGCCTGGGGCGCCTACCTCGGTCCGGAGGCCAGCCTCTACGCCGACCGGTCCGGCTATACGAAGTGGAACGTCGGGCTCCACGCCACCGACTTCGCAATCAGCGCCTACAATTTTCGCGTCTCGGGCGGCGTCCAGATCGAGAGCAACGCACGGCGGCCGAGCCCCTACGTGGCTTTGTCGGTTTGGAGCCCGCTCCGATAGGCCGATATCAGAAGATGCGGAGCTGATCCTTCGAGCGCCTACCGGCCTCATCGGGAATCGCACGTGACGCGGACGGCGCGTCCGCGCTCAAGCCGTCGAGGAACGAGGCCGCATCGGATGCGATCTCGGCCTTGCGCGCCGGCGTCATCTTGGCGAGCGAGCGGTAGGGCATGGCGAGGCGCGGATTGCCCTCGAGCCGGTCGGCGTTGGCCATCAGGAAGTTCCAGTACAGGTAGTTGAACGGGCAGGCGTCCGGTCCGGCCTTCTTCGCCACGTCGTAGCGGCAGGCGCCGCAGTAATCCGACATCCGGTTGATGTAGGCGCCCGACGCCGCGTAGGGCTTCGAGCCCATCACGCCGCCATCCGCCCACAGCACCATGCCGTGGACGTTGGGAAGCTCGACCCACTCGTAGGCGTCGGCGAAGACGACGAGGTACCATTCCTCGACCTGGGCCGGCGCCAGGCCGGCAAGCAGAGCGAAGTTGCCGGTCACCATCAGGCGCTGGATGTGGTGGGCGTAGGCGTGCGCCCGGGTCTCGGACACGACCTGCGCCAGGCAGTTCATCTCGGTCTCGCCCGACCAGTAGAACCACGGCAGGTCGCGTGTCGCATCGAGCGCGTTGGTCTCGGCGTAGGCCGGCATCCGCGCCCAGTAGAGGCCGCGCACGTATTCGCGCCAGCCGAGGATCTGACGGATGAAGCCCTCCGCGCAATGGAGGGGCGCGGCGCCCTCGCGGTAGGCGCGCTCGGCGGCGCGGCACACCTCCTCCGCGGTGAGCAGGCCGGCATTGAGCGGTGGCGAGATCAGCGCGTGGTAGAGGAACGGCGCACCGGCCTTCATCGCATCCTGGTAGTCGCCGAAAGTCGGCAGCCCGTCGGCGATGAAGTGCTTCAGGGCGTCGAGGGCTTCGCCGCGGGTCACCGGCCATCCGAAGCCGTCGAGGTCGCCGAAATGCCCTGCGAAGTGGCGCTCTACGAGGGCGAAGACCTCGCGCGTCGTCGCGTCCGGCGCGAAGCGCAGGCGGTTCGGCACCGCGTGGTTCTTCGGTAGCTTCTTGCGGTTGTCGGCGTCGAAGTTCCACTGGCCGCCGACCGGCTCCTTGCCGTCCATCAGCAGCCCGGTGCGGCGGCGCATGCCGCGGTAGAACGTCTCCATGCGCAGCGCCCGCCGGTCGCCGGCCCAGTCGGCGAACTCGCGCCGCGGGCACAGGAAGCGGTTGTCGTCGCGGATCTCCACCGGCACGGCGAGGTCGTCGCGCCAGTCCTGCATCATCGCCCAGACGCGCCACTCGCCGGGCTCCGTCACCACGACCCGCGTGGGGGCGTGCCGGGCCGCCGCGCGTTCGAGTTCGCCGGTGAAGCTGCCCGTGTTGCCGGGATCGTCGAGGCGGACGTAGTCGACGGCAATGCCCTCGGCCTCGAGCTCGACCGCGAAGTGGCGCATCGCCGAGAACAGGAACGCGATCTTCTGCTTGTGGTGGCGGACGTAGGTCGCCTCCGCCATCACCTCGACGATCAGCACCACGTCCCCGTCGTCGAGGTCGACGAGGCTCGACACGCGGCGGTTGAGCTGGTCGCCGAGGACGAAGCGCAGGGTCTTGGCGCGAGGGGACTTTCGCGGGGCCGACTTTTGTGGAGCCAAGCGCCTCAGCCCTTGGTCCGCAACATCGAGCGGCCGCCGTCGGCGCCGATGATCTGCCCGGTGATCCAGCCGGCCTCGGCCGACACGAGGAAGGCGGCGAGCCCCGCGATGTCCTCCGGGGTGCCGAGGCGCTGGAGCGCATGCATCGCCGCGATACCCTGCGCCAGGGTGGCGTTGCCGGTGATCGCGGCCGCGAGCGGCGTCCGGGTCAGCGAGGGCGCCACCACGTTGATGCGCACGTGCGGCGCGAGCTCGGCGGCCAGCGACAGGGCGAGGCCCTCGACCGCGCCCTTCGCCATCGCGACGGAGGCATGCGCCGGAAAGCCCTGCGCCACCGCTACGGTGGAGAACAGCACGACGCCCGCGCCCGCCTCGCCGGCGCCGGCCTTGAGCGCGCCGGCCGCGGCCTGGATCGCTGAGAAGGCGCCGAGGGCATTGATGCGGAAATCCGCCTCGGCATCCGCCCGCGTCAGGCGAGCGAGCGGGCGCAGGTTGATCGTGCCGACCGCGTAGACGAGCCCGGCGAGGGCGTCGCCGGCCTCCGCCGTCGCCTGCGCGAAGAAGTCCGGGTCGGTCACGTCGCCGGCCGTCACGGTGGTCTCGCCGAGCTCCGCCGCGGCGGCGTCCAGCCGGCTGCGGTCGCGCGCGGCGAGGTGCAGGCAGAAGCCGCGGTGCCGGAGGGCGTCCGCCGTCGCCCGGCCGATGCCGCCGGTGCCGCCGTAGATCAGAACCCGTCGCATGCTCGCTCCCCCGTCCATGGCACAGAACGTCCATTGGCCCAGAACGTCCCTTGGCGCCGAACGCCCCTTGTCGGTGGAGACGGTTCGGCAAGATGAAGTTAAGGCATCGTGGTGGAGGGGGGAGTCGGCGGCGGTCGGCGCGGCCGTTCCACAAGGTCGCATCCCGTTGGGACAGCCGGAGAATCCAGGCCCATGAAGTTCGCCTTCGCCGGCATCGATTTCCTCGGCGGCGTGTTCGAGGGCCTGATCGAGGCCGGCTGGACACCGATCAAGCTGTTCACCCGCCCCTGCGACGGCCTCTACGATCACAACGACGTGGTGGTGGCGCGCGCCCGCCAGCTGCGGGTGCCGATCCAGCTCTCGCGCCTGCGCGCGTCGGATCTCGATGCGCTGAACGCCGCCCACGGGCGCGACTGGGCGCTCGTCGTCGCCGGCTATCCCTGGCTGATCACCGGGTGGCGCACCCGCGCCGCCTTCGGGCTGAACATTCACCCCTCGCCGCTGCCGACGGGGCGCGGCCCCTACCCGCTGTTCCGGGCGGTGGAGGAGGGCTTCGAGACCTGGGGCGTGACCGCCCATGTGCTCGCCGAGGACGGCTTCGACACCGGCGACATCCTCGCCCAGGACCTGTTCCCGCTCGACACGCTGGAGAACCACGAGACGCTGCTGGCCAAGTGCCAGATGGCGGCGCAGCGCCTCGCCATCGGGCCGCTCGGGCGCGAGTTGCCGGCGCGGTGGCGGCGGCCCGAGCCGCAGGGCGACGGCTCGTACTGGGCACGCGCCAGCGACGTCGACCGCACCCTCGACTTCCGCGCCGACGTCGCCGCGATCCTGCGCCGGGTGCGGGCCTTCGGCACGATCGAGACGCTGGCGCGCCTCGGCGACGCCCGCGTCTACGTCGCCGAGGCCGCGGGTTGGCGCGAGGCGCACAAGCATGCGCCCGGCACGGTCGTCCACCGCCACAGGCGCCACGTGGTGGTCGCGGCCCGCGACGGCTTCATCCAGATCACGCGCTGGTCGCCGGTGGGCGTCGCCGAGGCCGAACAGATCGGACGATGACGGGGATGGCGCGGCGCGGCGGAGACAATAGTGAGGCCGGCCAAAACGGCTCGGGCAAGAACGGCTCGGGCAAGATGGTCCGCAAGGGCGACCTGCCGACGAAGATCTGCGCGCAGTGCGGGCGCCCCTTCACCTGGCGCAAGAAGTGGGAGCGGGTGTGGGACGAGGTTCGCTACTGCTCGGATCGGTGTCGAAGCGAGGCGAAGAAGGCCTGAGCGCTCAAGGCGTCTTTAACCGCGACCGATGGCGATGCGCGCGAAGACCCTTTGCAGCGACAAGAATCTAGAGGCGTGCCAGCATGTCCGGCGTGTCGACGTCGAGGGCCGTTCCGGGCTCGCCCGGAACCTCAAGCACGTCGATGCGGCCCTTCAGCAACGGGCCGGCGCCGTGGTCGCCTGACAGGCCTGCGAGGGCGTCGGCGAGTACCCGCCGGTCGAGCAGGACCGGGTTGCCGCGGCGCCCTTCGACCACCGGCGCGATCGCGGCCGGCGCCGGTCGCGCCGCGCGGTAGGCGGCGACGAGGCGATCGATCTGCCCCGGCGTCACCCGGGGCATGTCGCCGAGCAGGATCACTGCGGCGTCGGTCCCGGGCGGCAACGCGGCGAGCCCGGCCCGCAACGAGGTCGAGAGGCCGTCGGCGAAGGCGGCGTTCTCCACGAACGCCACGTCGAGCCCGTTGAGCGCCGCCCGCACCGCCGCGGCATGGGCGCCGAGCACCACCACGACCGGGCGGGCCTTCGCCGCGAGCGCGGCGTCCGCGGCGTGGCGCACCAGCGGCTTGCCGTCGAGTTGAGCGAGCAGCTTGGGTTCGGCTCCGAACCGCGTCCCGCGCCCGGCGGCGAGCAGGACGGCGCCGACGGCAGCCTCAGGCATCGTCGGCCGCGCTCGGCTCGCCGGACCGGGGCTGGGGCCGCGACACGATCTCCATCAGGAGGCCGCCGACGCCCAGCGCGACGATGTCGGCGCGGGTGACGGGCAGGTCGGCGAGCAGGCGGTGCAGCACCCAGTCGAAGCCGTTCTCCTTGGGCGAGCGGGCGCAGCCGGGCGCACCAATCACCGGCACGTCCCGGCACGCGCCGAGCAGCAGCAGGTTCCCGGGATCGACCGGCATGCCGAAATGGACGACCGCGCCGCCGGTCGCCTCGATGCCGGCCGGGATGACATCGCGCCGGTCGGCGATGGCGGACGCGCCGAACACGATGACGAGGTCGGCGCCTTCCTGGTCGATCGCCGCGGACAGGGCGTCGGCGACCACGGTGGCGGAATGCGGCACTCGGATGTCGGCGACGATCTCCGCACCCGTAGGCGCGAGCCGCGCGGCGAGCGCGGACAGCGTGCCGTCGATCGTCGTCTCCTTGAGGCTCGGCAGCCGCGTCGAGACCACCCCGACCCGGCGCCGACGGTAGGGTGCGACCCGTAGCGCCCCGGGCGACGCGGCGGCGCAGGCGCGCGCCAAGGCGTCTCCCGCCACCGCGTAGGGGATGATCTTGATGGTCGCGACCATCTCGCCGGCGACGAGGGGCTTGAACGGCGGCAGCGTCGCGGCGGTGATCGCCTCGTCGACGCCGTTGACCGCGTCGATGCCCGCGCGATCGACCACCAGCACGCCGGCTTCGTTCGCGAACAGGTTGCAGCGCCCGGTGAACGGCGCCTCGCTGCGCAGGCCGGCGCCGGCGAGGTGCCGCGCCAGCGTTTCGGCGGCCGCGTCCTCGCCGACGTCGCCGGGTTCGAGGGCGACGGCGACGAGGTCGCGCACGCCCTCGGCTTCGAGCCCGGCCACGGTCTCGGCCAGGATCGTCCGGCCCTTGCGCAGGGTCGCGCCGCCGGCCTTGATGGTGTGGGCCGCGATCAGGCCGAGGGCCGCTTCGACCGGAACCGGCCCGAACTTCACGAGGCCGCCTCGCGCGGCGCCCGCCGCAGGGCGGCGACCACCTGGGCCAACACCGAAAGCGCGATCTCGGCCGGGCTCACGGCACCGATGGCAAGCCCGATCGGCGCGCGGATGCGCGCCATCTGCGCCTCGGAGAAGCCGGCCTCGATCAACCGCACCGCCCGCGCCGCGTGGGTTTTCCGCGAGCCCAGGGCCCCGATGTAGAAGCATTCGGCAGACAGCGCCGCCTTGAGCGCCGGATCGTCGATCTTCGGATCGTGGGTGAGCGCGGCGAGCGCGCAGTAGCGGTCGAGCGGCGGCACCGCGCCGCCGAACGCTGCCTCAGGCCAATCCGCGACCAGTTCGACCCCGGGAAAGCGCTCCGGGCTGGCGAATGCGGTGCGCGGGTCGATCACCGTCACCGCGAGGTCGAGGGCGGCGGCCATCGGCACAAGCGCCTGGGTGATGTGCACCGCGCCGACCACGACGAGGCGGACCGGCGGCACCTGCACCGTGAGGAACAGCGTGCGGCCGCCGGCCTCGATCAGGCCGCTGCGGCCGGCGGCGAGGTGACGGCCGAGGGGTTCGGCGAGGGCGTCGCCGGCGATGTCGGCTTCCCGCACCAGGCGCTGCGTGCCGTCCGCGATATCGGTGACGAGGATCGCGGCGCGGCGTCCGGCGCGCTCGGCGTTCAAGCCTTCCAGGATGTCGGCGCGCATGGTCAGTCGATCCGCTCGACGAAGATGCGGATACGACCGCCGCAGGAGAGCCCGACCCGCCACGCGGTCTCGTCGGCGACGCCGAACTCGATCACCCGCGGCTTGCCGTCGGCGATCGCGTCGGCGGCTTCGGTGATCACCGCGCCCTCGACGCAGCCGCCGGAGACCGAGCCGAGGAAGTTGCCGTCTTCTTCGACGACGAGGTGGCTGCCGACCGGGCGCGGAGCCGAGCCCCAGGTCTCGATCACGGTGGCGAGCGCCACCGCGCGGCCGTCGCGGCGCCAGGCCGCGGCGGTGTTGAGGATGTCGGATTCGGTCGAGATCATCGGCGTGCCTCGGCAAGGCCGCGCGTCGGCCCGTGGGTGCGAGAGCCCGATCCGCGGGCCGCACGGTTCAGGTATGGCATCGCGGGCCGGGCGCAAGGCGCCGGCGACGGCGCCGTCGCGCGGAGTGAGGGACGGCGCGAGCCTCAGCGCCCGCTGCGCCGGGTCGCCACGGTGGCCAGCGCCGCGAGGTCCTTGTCGCCGTCGCCATGCGCGATCGCGTCGATCAGGTTGTCGCGCAGCACCCCGGCGAACGGCATCGGCACGTTCGCCGCCTCCGCCGCGCGGAGGACGAGGCCGATATCCTTGGCGCCGAGCCTGAGCCCGAAGCCCGGCGGCTCGTAGCGGCTCGCCGAGATGGAGGCGCCGTAGCCCTTGTAGACCGGCGAGGCGAACAGCGTGCCGGTGAGCATCGTCAGCAGGTCGGCGGCCGGCACGCCGTGCCCCTCGGCGAAGGCGGCGGCCTCGCCCATCGCCTCGATGGCGGAGACCAGCATGAAGTTGCCGGCGAGCTTCACGGCGTTGGCCTGATGCGGCTCGGTGCCGAAACGCCACGTCTTCGTGCCCATCGCGTCGAGGAGCGGACCCGCGCGCTCGATCGCCGCGGCATCGCCTGCTGCGACGATGTTGAGCGCGCCGGCCGCGGCCGCGTCGGGCCGCCCGAACACCGGGGCGCCGACATAGGCGATGCCGGCCCGCGCGTGGATGGCCGCGAGTTCCTGCGCCAGGGCGACCGAGATCGTGCTCATCGACAGGTGCAGCCCCGGCCGGCCGGCGCCGTCGAGCAAGCCGCCCTCGACGATCACGGAGCGCAGGGCGGCGTCGTCCGAGAGCATGGTGATGGCGGCGTCGCCCGCGAACGCTTCGGCCGCGGTTCCTACCGGCGTGGCGCCCACGATCTCCTGCGCGACGCCCGGCGAGCGGTTCCAGACCCGGACCGTGTGCCCGGCCTCGATGAGCTTGGCCGCCATGGCGCGCCCCATGCGCCCGAGCCCGATGAAACCGACGTCCATGCTGTGCTGCCTTTCGATGCCTCTCGGCCTCAACGCCGCTCGCGCGCCTGCGATGCAGGCCGCGTCGCTCATTCCGCTGCGGCGGCGATCCGGGTCTCGATGCGCTCGGGCGCGACGGCGGCTGCCAGCGGCAGCTCGATCGCGGCGGCGAGGCCGCCTTCGGGGCGGTTCGTCAGGGTCAGCCAGCCGTCGTGCGATTCGACGATGGCGAGCACGATCGACAGGCCGAGGCCGAAGCCGCTGGCGTCGTTGAGGTTGCGCGCCCGGTCGCCGCGCACGAACGGCTGCAGCATGGCGTCGCGCTCGGAATCCGGGATGCCGGGGCCGGTGTCGCCGACGACGATGCGGACGCCGCGCGGCGTCTGCTCCATGGCGAGGCGGGCGCCGCCGCCGTACTTCACCGCGTTGTCCACGAGGTTCGTGATCGCGCGCTCGAGCTCGTCCGGCCGGCCGCGCACCAGCACGTGCCGGCTCTGCGTCACCGCGACGTCGGCGCCGACGTCGAGGAAGCCGTCGCAGACGGTCTGCACCACCGAGGCGAGGTCGATGAGCGTCCGCGCGCCCGCCGCGCCGCCCTGCCCGTCGCGGACGAAGGAAAGGGCCGCCTCGACCAGCGCGTTCATCTGGTCGAGGTCGCGCAGCGTCATGGTGCGGGCGTGATCGTCGTCGATGAATTCCGCGCGCAGGCGCAGCCGCGTGATCGGGGTGCGCAGGTCGTGGCTGATCGCGGCCAGCATCTGCGTGCGGTCGTCGATCAGGCGCCGCACCCGGTTGCGCATCCGGTCGAGGGCGCGCGAGACGGCGATGACCTCCTGCGGGCCGGCTTCAGGCAGGGCCGCGTGGTCGTCGCCGGTGCCGAAGGCTTCGGCCGCGCCCGCGAGCCGCGCCAGCGGCGCCGTCAGCGCCCGCGTCGCCCAGACCGAGAGCAGGGCCAGGGTGAGGGCGAGGAAGATCACGGTGAAGATAATCGCGCCCTCGTGCGGCGGGCGCAGCGGGTCGTCCGGCAGGCTCGCCTGCAGCCGCGCGCCGTTCGGCGTCGCGATACCGAGCCGGAGGTAGCCCGCCTTGCGGATCTCGGGCGTGCCGATGTCGACCACGGTGAGCGCCCGGCCGAACCCGTTCCGCAGGCGGCGGACGACCGGACGGTCGGAGCCGTCGTCCGTCGGCGCGGCCTCACTCCAGGGGGCGATCTGGAGGTTCGGCACGCTGCGGGCCGCGTTCGCGAGGAGAGTCGCACGGTCCTGGGGCGCCGCCGAGTCGAGCAGGCGCGCGACGATCGCGAGGCGGCCGGCCGCGACGCCGGGGTGGTCGTCCGGCCGCCACGGCTCGCGCAGAAGCACGAAGGCCGTGGTCGCGACCGCGTGGGCGACGACGATCGCCGCGACGACGAGGAGCGCGATCTGCCCGGCGACGCTGCGCGGCCGCAACCGCGCCCTGATGCCACCGAAGCTCATGTGAACCTCATGACCGGGTCACGTCCGGCGTGAACAGGTAGCCGCCGGAGCGGATCGTGCGGATGATCTCGGGATTGCGCGAATCCCGCTCGATCTTCTGGCGGATGCGGCTGACGAGCACGTCGATGCTGCGCTCGAACGGGCCGGCGCTGCGCCCCTGCGTCAGGTCGAGGAGCTGGTCGCGCGAAAGCACGCGGCCGGGGCGCAGGCACAGGGCGTGGAGCAGGTCGAACTCCGCGCCGGTGATCGAGATGCGCGCGCCCTCCGCGCTCAGCACCTGCCGCAGGGAGACGTCCAGCGTCCAGCCGACGAAGTGCATCCGGCGCACGCCCTCCTCCTCCGCCACCTCGTTGCCGGTGCGGCGCAGGACGGCACGGATGCGCGCGAGCAGCTCGCGCGGGTTGAAGGGTTTCGCGAGGTAGTCGTCGGCGCCGATCTCGAGGCCGACGATACGGTCGATCTCCTCGGCCTTGGCCGTGAGCATCAGGATCGGGATCGCGGAATTCTCTCTCAGGCGGCGGCACAGGCTGAGGCCGTCCTCGCCCGGCAGCATCAGGTCGAGGACGATGAGGTCGACCCGGCCGTCGACGAGCGCGCGGTCCATTTCGGCGCCGTCGCCGGCCAGCGTCACGCGGCAGGCGTTGCCGCGCAGGTAGCGCGCCACCAGGTTCGCGATCTCGCGGTCGTCCTCGACGATCAGGATGTGCGGGTTGGCGGGCGCGTTCATCGGCGGCGGTCGTCTTCGGTCACGTCCCGACGGGACTTCGCCACCCCTTATGGCCCGGGACGGGCGACAATCGAAGACGGGTCCCGGCAGCAAATTTGTAACGGCGTGTTTCCGCCGGTTCCCCTGGCGACGTGCATTTCGCGCGCGCAAGACGACGACGCAGCGACATCGCGCGAGAGCTTGCGCGCGCCGCCCTCAGTACCCGCGGGTTCTGTCGACGCCCGCCGGCACCTGCCCGGTGCTGCGGAAGGCCGCCACCGCGGCTGCGACCACCGCGGCCGCGGACGCCTCGTCCGTCGGCGCCGCGACGTGGGGCAGGACGGTCACGTCCGGACGGGTCCAGGCCGGGTGTTCCGGGGGCGGCGGCTCCTGCGTGAACACGTCGAGCACCGCATGCCCGACCTGCCCCGCGTCGAGGGCCTGCCACAGGTCGGCCTCGACGAGGTGCGCGCCGCGCCCGAAATTGATCACGCCGGCGTCCGGCGCCAGCCGCGCGAAGGCGTCGGCATCGAGGATGCCGCGCGTCTCGGTCGTGAGCGGCAGCAGGTTGACCAGGAACGCCGCGCCGTCCAGCGCCGCCGCGAGGCCGTCGCGGCCCGCATGCATGGCGACGCCCGGCATCGCGGCGCCCGACCGGCTCCAGCCGCGGACGGGGAAGCCGAGCCCGCGCAGCAGCGCCGCCGAGGCGCGACCCATCTCGCCCATGCCGAGGATCGCCACCGGGCGCTGCCCGGCGGCGCGGGCCGGATGCTGGCGCCATTCCCGCCGGCGCTGCTGCGCAGCGTAGACGGGAAGATCGCGGTGCAGGGCGAGCACGGCCGCCGCGACGGTTTCGGCCATCGCGCGGGCCAGGGTCGGATCGACGAGCCGGACGACCGGCACCGGCGGTAGCGTCGCGTCCTGCAACAGGCGCTCGACCCCGGCCCACAGGCTGTGGACCCAGGCTAGGGCCGGCAGGCCGGCGAGCGCCCCCGGCGGCGGGTTGGCGACGATCGCGATGGTGACCGCCGACCGGTCGAAGGCGTCGGCGGCGGTGACGAGGCGCTCGTCCGGCATCGCGCGGGCCAGCGCCTCGCGCCAGGCGGCTTCCTCGTCGGGCGGCTGGCTGGTGGCGAGCAGGATGGGAGCGGTCATGCGGAGCGCCTCGATCGGTCGGCAGGGTCGCCTTGCCTTCTACGGCAAGCGCGCGGGGCTGCCAGCGATGGGGCGCACGGCTTCTGCCCTTTCCATACCGGAGGATCGCGCCACATGTCCGGGAGACCCGAGAACCTTGCCAGCCGCGAGCGAAGAATGGCCAAGCCCGTCCATGCGATGATCCGCGTCCGCGATGAGACGCGCTCCGTCGCCTATTACGAGACGGCCTTCGGGCTCGGGGTGTCCGACCGCTTCGACTTCCCGGATTTCACGTTGGTCTACATGCGCGCGCCGGACTCGCCGTTCGAGATCGAGCTGACGGTGAACAAGGACCGGACCAAGGCCTACGACCTCGGCGACGGCTACGGCCACGTCGCCGTGGTGGTTGAAGACCTAGCAGCCGAGCATGCCCGCTTCACCCGCGAGGGGCTTCCGGCCACCGACGTGAAGACCCTCAAGCACGGCGACGCCGAACTCGGGACGTTCTTCTTCGCCACCGACCCCGACGGCTACAAGATCGAGGTGATCCAGCGCGGCGGCCGCTTCGCCTGACTGTTGTCCTGATCCTTCGCCCGAACCGATGAGACCTTTGACCCGCATGAACGGCCCGACCCGCATCGTCTGCCTCCGACATGGCGAATCGACTTTCAACGCCGCCCACCGCGCCACTGGCCGCGATCCCGACCACCGCGACGCCCGCCTCACCCCGCGCGGCCAGGGGCAGGCGCGCGCGGCGCGGGCGGCGTTGGCCGAGATCCCCTTCGACCTCGTGGTGGTGTCGCCCCTGACACGGGCGATCGAGACCACGGCGCTGGCCTTCGCCGACCATCCGGCCGAGCCGAAGATCCTGGTCGAGGTGCTGCACCGGGAGTGCCAGGAGAGCAGCTGCGACGTCGGCCGGGTCGCCTCGGAGATCGCGGCGGAATTCCCGCATCTCGATGTCGGGCACCTTCCCGAGGTGTGGTGGCACGCCGAGGAGGGCGTCGAGGACGGCCGGCATCCTGTCGAGCCGCGGCACCTGTTCGACCAGCGCGTCGCCGGCTTCCGCGAATGGCTGCGGGCGCGTCCGGAGGCGACCATCGCGGTGGTCGGCCACGGCACGTTCTTCTTCCACCTGACCGGGATCTGGCTCGACAACTGCGAGACCGTGGAGCTCGACCTGGACGCGGCCTCCGCAGCCGCCTGAGGCGCGGCGCCGCTCAGGCGTGGGCGACCGCCCGCGCGGCATCGAGGCGGCCCCGGGCGGCGATGAGGTCCACGTCCGGCGCCTGACGCCCGATCCCCAAGGCGTCGTCGAGGATGTCGACCGCCAGGCTCCAGGCGCCGGGCACGAACGCCGCCGCACCCTCGGCGATCTCGGCGGCGCAGCGCGGGTCGTCGGCGGCGCGGATCGCCGCGGTCGCCGTGCGCGAGACCGCCGCCGCCAGCGCCCCGGCGATCCAGGCCTGACGCCCCGAGGCGGCCTGCGCCCGCGCGCCGCCTTGCCATGCGGCCGAGCGCGCGGCGGCCAGCGCCTCGTCGATGTCGCCCGCGGCGGCGCAAAGGACGGCGAGGTCGACGAGCCCGGCCTTTTCCAGCAGCGGCGGCAGCAGGCGGCGGATGCTCGCCAGCGCCAGGAACACCGTTCGCTCGATCTCGACCGCGGGCAGGTCGGCCGATCCCGACAGGCGCAGGACGAAGGCCATCAGCCGGTGGCGCTCGGCGTCCGGCATCGCGTCGTTGAGGCCGAGCGCATAGGCCGCGAGCGGGCGCGAAAAGCAGGGCGGGCAGTCGTCGCTGGACCGGATCGCGCGATAGGGCAGGCCAGCGGCGACGAGGGCGGCCTCGTTGATGCAGGTGCCGCCGTCGGGCCCCGGAAACGGGTGCGAGCCGGAGAGCAGCCGCCAGTTCAGGATGTGGTCGAACCCTGCCATGCGAAACCTTCGAGCTGCCGGGAATCGTGTCCGGGAGCGAGCGTGGCACGCTGGCGTTGGGTTGGCGAGGGGGCGATCAGCCGCCGACGTCGAGCGCGACGCCCGACAGCATCGCCAGCCCGAGCACCAGCACGAAGGCGCCGGCCAGAAGCTCGAGGGCGCCGAGCGCCAGGATGCCGGCCCGTCCGCGGCCGCCGGCCAGGCGCAGGGCGGCGCCCTTGGCGAAGACGGCGAGGCTCGCGAGCGCACCGGTGGTGAGCGCGGTGCCGAGCGCCATGGCGAACACGGCGAGGATGCCGGCCGCCAGCATCCCCTGCGCGGCGGCGAAGACCAGGATCAGCACCGCCCCGGCGCAGGGGCGCGAGCCGGCGGCGACCACGATGGCAACGCGTTCCCGCCAGGTATCGAGGGATTCGAACGCCCGCGCGTCGGCGAGGCGGGCATGGCCGCAATTCGGGCCGCAGCCGCCCGGCGCGCCGAGGTCGGCGAGCCGCCCGGCCTTGCGCCAGGTCACCGCGAGGCCGATCGCCGCGACGAGGGCGAAGCTCGCGATCTCGATCGCGTTGCCGGCCTGCGTCATGCCGGCGGCGGTGGCGCCGAGGACGAGGCGGCCGGTGCCGACGATCGCGATCGCGACCAAAGCCTGCAGAACCGCGGCGGCGAAGCTGAGGCCGAAGCCGCGGCGCAGGGCTCGCTCGCCGGCGAACAGGTAGCCGGCGATGACGGCCTTGCCGTGCCCAGGGCCGGCGGCGTGGAAGACGCCGTAGGCGAAACCGAGGGTGACCAGCGGCGTCCAGTCGCCGCCGCCCTTGATCGCGGCGAGCGCGGCCTGGAGGCTCCGCGAAAAGCTCGATTGGATCGCCAGGAGCCAGCCGCCGAGCCCGGTCGCCGAGGGCGCGGCCTCGCGGAAGCCGATCCCGAACGGAGACCGCGGCGGTGGCGTCGCGAGGCCGGGCGCCACGAGCCAGACCAGAAGCGCGAGGACCAGGGCCGCGACGCCGATCGCGGCGGCGACCAGCGAAAGCCGCAGCGGCAGGCGCCGGGCCGGCGGGACAGCTAGCGCGGCGCCTACGGACACGCGACCAGCACCCGGTTCGCGAACTGCACGCCGTAGCCCGAGGCCGCCGTCAGCGCCTCGAAGAACGCCTCGCTCATGCCCGGCGATCCGGCCTCCGCCGTCTTCGGCTCGGGCGTCTTGGGCCGCGTCACCGTGGCGGCGCAGCCGGCGGGCGCGCCGACGAGCGTCGCCGCGTCGGGCGCCTCCGACAGGCCGAAGAAGACGAAGTAGGTCGGGTCGTAGACTTCGAGCGCCAGCACGCCGCGCCCCTGCGACGGCGGCGTCTTCAGCGGCAGGCGGAAGCTCAGGGTGAGGCTGTCGCCCTCCATCGCCATCCGCGGCTCGACCGGGTCGGCGAAGGCCTGTTCCTTGCCGCCGACCTTCAGCTTGGTGAAGTAGCCGAATTCGGCGAGGTTGCCGGTGTTCTCGGTGGCGAGGGTCTGCAGCTCGTCCGGCGTGAGCTTGCCGTCCTTGTTCGCGTCCAGCCCCTGCGTGACGAAGGCCGTGTAGGCGGCGTCGAACGTCCAGACGTTGCGCACGGCGACGACCTTGCCGTCGGCGTAGGCGATCTCGGCCTTTGCCGTCACCCAGACGTGCGGATGGGCCGCGGCGGGCAGGGTCGCGAGCGCCAGCAGCGCGGCGGCGAGGGCAGGACGAAGGATCGCGAGATTCGGCTTCATGCGGGTCGGA
The DNA here is from genome assembly GCF_022179125.1 of Methylobacterium cerastii. Classification (GTDB taxonomy): domain Bacteria; phylum Pseudomonadota; class Alphaproteobacteria; order Rhizobiales; family Beijerinckiaceae; genus Methylobacterium; species Methylobacterium cerastii. The sequence goes on along the minus strand of NZ_BPQG01000006.1, from coordinate 186,949 downwards.
CGCTCGCGGCGCTGAGGTGAAGGATCCGTTAAGCGCATGTCTTGTCGGCATCCGCTGGGGCGAAAGCGAGGCGAACCGCAACGGGGAAGTCCCGCGGGAGGCGACGCCGAATCCGATGTCGGCCGGGCGCCCGGCGGCATCGTCGTCATGGCCTTGGCGACGCGATCGTATTACCCGGGCGAACCAGATGTCGGCCGCCCGCGCCCGCCGGGTCCCGCGCCATTCGGCGCGACCGTCATCCAACCGTCACGACGGCGTCGCAGGCAGGCGCCGACCCGCTACGCCAGAGGCACGCCATGGACTTCCACCGCCGATTCACCGTGCTGATGTGCGCGCCGGCCTTCGATCCGGACGACCTCGAAGGCGTCCGCGTCGCGCAGATCGTCACGGCGGTCGAGGGCCGCGGCTTCGAGGTGATCCGCGCGCGTCGCGTCGAGGACGCGGCGATCGCCGTCCAGACCGACGCCGCGATCGGCTGCATGGTCGTCGACTGGGGCAAGCGCGGCCTCGACGGCAAGGCGGCGTCGCTGATCGACATGATGCGCCGGCGCGGGCTGGAGATGCCGATCGTCATCCTCGTGCGCCGCAAGCGCCTGGAAGACATCCCGGTCGAGTTGCTCGACTTCATCGACGGCTACATCTTCCTCGCCGAGGAGACGCCCGAGTTCATCGCCCGCGGCCTCGTCTCCCGCGTGACGCAGTATGCCGAGACCCTGAAGACGCCGTTCTTCGGCGCGCTCGTCGACTACGCCGAGAAGGGCAACCAGCTCTGGACCTGCCCGGGCCACAACGGCGGCATCTTCTACAACCGCTCGCCGATCGGGCGGATCTTCGTCGAGCATCTCGGCGAGGCGATCTTCCGCGACGACTTGGACAACTCGGTCCTCGACCTCGGCGACCTGCTGACCCACGAGGGTCCGGCGTTGAGGGCGCAGAAGGAGGCCGCCCAGATCTTCGGGGCGGAGAAGACCTACTTCGTCCTCAACGGCACCTCGGCCTCGAACAAGGTGGTGCTGGGCTCGCTGGTGGCCGAGGGCGACCTCGTGCTGTTCGACCGCAACAACCACAAGGCGGCCCACCACGGCGCGCTGATGCTCGCCGGCGGCATCCCGATCTTCCTCGAGACCGACCGCAACGCCTACGGCCTGATCGGCCCGATCTACCACGAGGCCTTGGACGAGCAGGCCATTCGCGAAAAAATCCGCCGCAACCCGCTGGTGGAGGACAAGGAGGCCTGGCGCCGCGAGCGCCCGTTCCGCGTCGCGGTGATCGAGCAGTGCACCTACGACGGCACGATCCTCGACGCGCAGGGCGTCGTCGAGAAGATCGGCCACCTGTGCGACTACATCCTGTTCGACGAGGCCTGGGCCGGCTTCATGAAGTTCCATCCGCTCTTCGTGGGCCGGTTCGCCATGGGGCTGAAGGGGCTCGACGAGACCTCCCCCGGCATCATCGCCACGCAATCGACCCACAAGCAGCTCGCGAGCTTCAGCCAGGCCTCGCAGATCCACACCAAGGACGGTCATATCCGCGGCCAGACCCGACGCGTCGAGCATCGCCGCCTCAACGAGAGCTTCCTCGTCCACGCCTCGACCTCGCCGTTCTACCCGATCTTCGCCTCGCTCGACGTCGGCGCGCAGATGATGAAGGGCCGGTCCGGCATGATCCTGTGGGACGACACGATCCGCCTGGGGATCGAGTGGCGCAAGAAGGTCCGCGCCATCCGCCGCGAGTTCGAGGAGAAGGAGGGCGATCCGAGCCGGCGCTGGTTCTTCGACCCCTTCGTCCCCGACGTGACGCCCGGCCCCGACGGCGTCGACGTGCCGTGGGAGAGCCTGACGACGGACGTGCTCGCCTCGGACCCGAAGCACTGGGAGCTGCGTCCCGGCGCGCGCTGGCACGGCTTCACCCATGTCGGGCCCGAGACCTCGCCCGGCTACGCCATGACCGACCCGAACAAGCTCACGGTGCTGACGCCGGGCTTCGACCGGGCGACTGGGGAATACGCCGCCCACGGCGTGCCGGCGCCGATCGTCGCGCAGTACCTGCGTGAGAACCGGATCGTCGCCGAGAAGAACGACCTCAACTCGCTGCTCTTCCTGCTGACGCCCGGCGTCGAATCGTCCAAGGCCGGCACGCTGATCTCGGGGCTCGTCGCCTTCAAGCGCCTGCACGACGACAACGTGCTGCTGGAGGACGCGATGCCTGAGTTCGTGCGGCGGCGGCCGAACCGCTACCGCGGCATCCGCCTGCGCGACCTCTGCGCCGACTTCCACGCCTTCCACCGCGAGCACGGCACCTCGGCGCTGCAGCGCAAGCAGTTCCAGCCGCAGCACCTGCCCGAGATGGTGATGGCGCCCAAGGCCGCGGCCCAGATGTTGACGCGAAACAACGTCGACTTCGTGCCGATCGCGGAGGCCGAGGGCCGTGTGGCGACGACCTTGCTTCTGGTCTACCCGCCCGGGATCGGCACGGTGCTGCCCGGCGAGCGGATCGATGAGCGGGCCAAGCCGATGCTGGACTACTTCAAGATGTTCGAGCGCTCCGCCAACCTGTTCCCCGGCTTCGAGGCCGAGATCCAGGGCGTCTACCGGCAGGTCGAGCCGGACGGGCAGATCCGCTTCCACACCTACGTCATGCGCGAGGCGCGCTGATGGAGGACGCCGCGGCGCCGGGCGCCCTCGCGACGCCAGAGCCGGCCGCGCCCTGCGCCGACATCGTCATCCGCCCCTCATCGGACGGCGACCTCGCGGCGATGGTGGCAATCTACGAGCACCACATCCGCCGCGGCGTCGGCGACGTCGGCGACTTCGAGGAGGACCGGCTGCTGCCGGACGACCTGCGGCGGCGGCGCAAGACCATGCGCAAGAAGCGCCTGCCCCACCTCGTCGCCGACCGGAACGGGCAAGTCGCGGGCTACGCCTACGCGGTGCCGTTCCGCAAGCGGCCGGCCTACCGCTATACCCTGAAGCACTCGATCTACGTGCATCCCGAGCATCTGCATGCCGGCATCGGCCGGCGCCTGCTGCCGGCGCTGATCGAGGCCTGCGCCGCGGGCGGCTACCGGCAGATGATCGGCTACATCGATTCGGAGAACGCGGCGTCGCTGCGCCTGCACGAGGCTTGCGGATTCGTCCGCGTCGGCCACCTGCCGGCGGTCGGCTACAAGTACGGCCGCTGGAGCGACAGCGTCATGGTGCAATGCGCCCTCGGCTCCGGCTCCGACGACCAGCCCTCGACCTGGCAGAAGCCGGTGGAGGCGCTGGTGGCGGGGCACGACTGGACGGGGAAGTAGCCGCCCAGGGGTTGGTGCGCTGCGGCGAACTCCGCGGCGGGCGGAACGTTGTTCCGGCATCGAGGCGCCGGCGTTGGTGATGGCGCCGCTCGACATTCACCGCCAAGGATTCGCATGTCCCGCTCCGACAGCCCCGTGCTGCAGCCCTTCACCCTCGGCGACCTCACGCTGAAGAACCGGGTCGTCATGGCGCCGCTGACGCGGAGCCGGTCCTCCGTCGCCGGGGTGCCGCCGGACTTCGCGGCCGACTATTACGGCCAGCGCGCCAACGCCGGGCTGATCATCTCGGAGGCGACGAACATCTCGCCGCAGGCCGTGGGCTACGCCTACACCCCGGGCATCTGGTCCGATGCGCAGGTCGAGGCCTGGCGCAGGATCGTCGCGACGGTGCATGCCAACGACGGCCGCATCTTCCTGCAGCTCTGGCATACCGGCCGGATCTCACACCCAAACCTTCAGCCGGACGGCGGCTTGCCGGTCTCGGCGTCCGCGATCAAGCCGAAGGGCACCGCCTTCACCGAGGATGGCATGAAGGCGCACGTGACGCCGCGCGCCCTCGAGACGGACGAGATCCCCGGGATCGTCGGGGATTATCGCCGCGCGGCGGAGAACGCCAAGCGCGCCGGCTTCGACGGCGTCGAGATCCACTCGGCGAACAACTACCTGCTGGAACAGTTCGTCCGCGATTCCACCAACACGCGCACCGACCAATACGGCGGCTCCATCGAGAACCGGTTGCGCTTCCCGCTGGCCGTGGTGAAGGCCGTCACCGAGGTCTGGGGTGGGGGAAACCGCGTCGGCATCCGCCTGTCGCCCGCGACCACCGAGCCCGGCAAGACGCCGTTGGACAGCGACCCGCATGCCACCTTCGGCGCCTATGTCGACGCGCTGTCCGATTTCGGCCTGCTCTACATCCACACGATCGAGGGCGTGACGCAGCAGACGCGCGACGTGCCGGACGGCGTCGACTTCCTCGACCTGCGCAAGCGCTTCTCGGGCGCCTATGTCGGCAACAACCAGTACACCCTGGATCTGGCCGAGAAGGAGCTGGCCGAAGGCCACGCCGACCTGTTCAGCTTCGGCCGGCCCTACATCGCCAACCCCGACCTCGTCGCGCGGCTGGCCTCGGGCGCGCCGCTCGCGGAGGCGCCCAAACCCTACTGGTACGGCGGCGGCGCCAACGGATACTCGGACTGGCCGGGCATGGACGGCCCGGTGCAGATCGAGCGCTGAGCCTCCAAGCCCGGTGCGTGGATGTCGCGCCGGGCTCGCCGAACCAAACGGTCAGTGCTGCAGGATCTTCGACAGGAACTGCTGCGCGCGCTCGCTGCGGGGCTGGCCGAAGAAGTCCTCCTTCCGGGCGTCCTCGACGATCTCGCCGCGATCCATGAAGATCACCCGGTCGGCGACCTTGCGGGCGAAGCCCATCTCGTGGGTCACGACCATCATCGTCATGCCCTCCTTGGCGAGTTCGACCATCACGTCGAGCACCTCGCCGACCATTTCCGGGTCGAGCGCCGAGGTCGGCTCGTCGAACAGCATCACCACCGGGTTCATGGCGAGCGCCCGGGCGATCGCCACGCGCTGCTGCTGGCCGCCGGAAAGCTGGCCGGGATACTTGTCGGCGTGGGCCGACAGCCCGACGCGGGCGAGCAGGTCCATGCCCTTCTTCTTCGCCTCCTCGGCCGGGCGCTTCAGCACCTTGCGCTGGGCGACCGTGAGATTCTCGGTGATCGAAAGGTGCGGGAACAGCTCGAAGTGCTGGAACACCATGCCGACCCGCGAGCGGAGCTTCGGCAGGTCAGTGGCCTTGTCGACGACCTTGGTGTCGTTGACCGTGATCTGGCCCTTCTGGATCGGCTCCAGGGCGTTGACGCACTTGATCAGGGTCGACTTGCCGGAGCCCGACGGTCCGCAGACAACGACGACCTCGCCCTTGGCGACCTGGGTGGTGCAGTTCGTCAGCACCTGGAAGTCGCCGTACCACTTGCTGACGTTGTCGATGGCGATCATCGGCGTGCCGGTGGCGATGCGCGGCGGCGGACTCGTCAGCGGTCCGGACTGCAGGCCGGAGTCGGATGGCGCGACCGAACCGGGGGCGACGGGCGTCGTGGCGGTCGGGGCCGGCATCGGCGTCGAGGTCATGGCGCGGTCCTTCAAACAGCGATCACTTGGAAACGGCGATCACGTGAAACGGCGATCAGCGGATGATGGCGACGCGGCGCTGGAGCCGGCGCACCAGGAACGAGGCCGAGAAGCAGACGGCGAAGTAGACGACCGCCGCGAACAGGTACATCTCGACGAGGCGCCCGTCGCGCTGGGCCACCTTCGAGGCTGCGCCGAGGAAGTCGGTCAGCGACAGCACGTAGACCAGCGAGGTGTCCTGGAAGAGCACGATCGTCTGCGTCAGCAGCAGCGGCAGCATGTTGCGGAAGGCCTGCGGCAGCACGACGGTGATCATCGTCTGGGCGTAGGTCATGCCGAGCGCGTAGGCCGCCCCGGTCTGCCCCTTGGGGATCGACTGGATGCCGGCGCGCATGATCTCGGAAAAGTAGGCCGCCTCGAACAGCGTGAAGGTGATCAGCGCCGACGAGAACGCGCCGACCTGGATCGGCCGCGAGGCGCCGGTGAGGTAGGCGCCGATATACGGCACCAGGAAGTAGAACCAGAAGATCACCAGCACGAGCGGCAGCGAGCGCATCAGCTCGACGTAGACCTTGGCCACGTGTTTGAGACCGGGCACGCCCGAAAGCCGCGCCATGGCGAGCAGGGTGCCGAGCACCACGCCCATGCCGGCGGCGAGCGCCGTCAGGGTCACGGTGAACACCATGCCCGTCCCGAAAAGGTAGGGCAGCGATCCGAAGACGACGCCGAAATCGAAGTTCGAGAACATCAGCGCTGCCCGGGAACCGCCACGCTGCGTTCCAGGAGGGACGCGAGCACGATGACGAAGAGGTTGATGAGGACGTAGAGGATCGTGGCGGCCGTGAAGGCCTCGAACACCTGGAACGAGAATTCCTGCATCGAGCGCGCCCGGGCGGTGAGCTCGAGCAGGCCGATCGTCAGCGCGACGGAGGTGTTCTTGAGGTTGTTCAAAAACTCCGAGGTCATCGGCGGCAGGATGACCCGGTAGGCGTTCGGCAGCAGCACGTAGCGATAGGTCTGGTAGACCGTGAAGCCCATCGCCGTGCCGGCGAGGCCCTGGCCCCGCGGCAGCGACTGGATGCCGGCGCGCACCTGCTCGGCGACGCGCGAGGCGGTGAAGAACCCGAGGCAGACGACGCCGGTGTAGAACGGCGCGTTCGGCAGCTGCTTGAGGGCGTTGCCCCAGGATTGCGGCAGCACCTCCGGCAGCACGAAGTACCAGAGGAACATCTGCACCAGCAGCGGGATGTTGCGGAACAGCTCGACATAGGCCGTGCCGACCGCGTTCGCGGCCTTCGACGGCAGCGTGCGCATCACGCCCACGAGCGATCCGAGGAAGAAGGCGATGACCCAGGATGAGAGCGCGGTCGCGATCGTCCAGACCAGGCCCGAGAGCAGCATGTCGGCATAGGTGCCGGTGCCTTCGGGGGATGGTTCGAAGAAGATGCCCCAGTTCCAGTTGTAGTTCATCGCCCGCGCTTCACCGTTTCTCGTTCGATCGATCCGCGTCGCGGATCCCGAAGGGCGCCCCCCGGGATCCGCTCGGCCCGGCTCAGTAGGCGGCCGGGTCGGCGCTGTCGCTCGGGCTCTTGAACTGCTTCACCATCGCGTCGCTCATCGGGAGCTTCAGGTTGATGTTGCGCGGCGGGATCGGCTTCTCGAACCACTTGGTGTAGAGCGCCTTGCCCTCGGGGCTCTCGTACAGCGCCTTGGTCGCAGCGTCGGCCACGGCCTTGAACGGCGCGTCGTCCTTGCGCAGCATGATGCCGTAGGGCTCGGGCTTCGACAGGGCTTCCGTCGAGATCTCGTAGGCGTCGGGGGTCTTCGAGCCGGCCATCAGCGAGGCGAGCAGCACGTCGTCCATCACGAAGGCCACGGCGCGGCCGGTCTCGACCATCAGGAACGCCTCGGCGTGGTCCTTGGCGGGCAAGATGGTCAGGCCCATGCTCTTGGCCGTGTTGGCCTCGTTGATCTGCTTGATGTTCGTCGTGCCCGAGGTCGAGACCACGGTCTTGCCCTTGAGGTCGTCGATCGTGTGCAGCTTGGCGTCCTTCTTCGAGACGTAGCGGGTCGCCGTCAGGAAGTGGGTGTTGGTGAACGAAGCCTGCTTCTGGCGGTCGGCGTTGTTCGTGGTCGAGCCGCACTCGAGGTCGATCGTGCCGTTGGCGATCAGCGGGATGCGGGTCGCGGAGGTGACCGGGTTGAGCTTCACCTCCATGCCCGGAAGCTTGAGCTCCTTCTTCACCGCCTCGGCGATCTTCAGGCAGATGTCCATCGCGTAGCCGACCGGCTTCTGGTCGCCGTCGAGGTAGGAGAACGGCACCGAGGAATCGCGGTAGCCGATGGTGAGGGCGTTGGTCTCCTTCACCTTCTTCAGCGTGCCGGTCAGTTCCTGGGCCTGGGCGCCGGCTGCGAACAGCGCCGCGCCGAGCGCGAGGCCAGCGACGATCCCGCGGCGGTCGAGGTTGGATTGCGTCAAGACGAAACTCCCGTGACGAGCCGCACGGACAGTGCGGCGTGTGGCGGACGCACAGAGGGCGGCCGGCGCTGGCCGGGCCTCTGCAATGATGGTGCCGGAACGAGGCTCGGCGAAGCGAGCTTGGCCGATGGGCTGGGGACAACTGCGCCGCGCATCGGAACCGAAGCAGTAAACGCACTCATGACCCGGAACCGGGCCGTCTCCGGCCGGGTGCGGTCTGCCCGCACGGATCGAGGCCGTGGCGCGTCGGCGTTCACAGGGTCCACCCGGTTGTCGATCCGAACGTCGGAGCCGGGCGTTTTCGCCCATGCGGGATGCAATGTGCACGATTCCCGGGCGGACGCACCGGGATTTCGCGGCTCGGCGGCGATTATGCCTGGAAAGCCGCCAATCTGTCTCGCGGAACGGAGACGAACGAGCCGCCCCGCAGGGCACGGGACGGCTCGGTCTTCGGAGCGACGAGCGCTACTTGGTGACTTCGTTGCCGGCGTAGTCGATGTTGCCGGCCGCGTTCTTCTTCCACTGGTACATCACGTAGTCGGGCTTCGTGATGTCGCCCTTCTTGTCGTAGGCGATCGGGCCGACGACGGTGTCGACCGGCTTGCCCATGTGCAGCCACTCCGCCAGCTTCTTGCCGTCGGTCGAGCCGGTCTCCTGCATCGCCTTGGCGAGCACCTGGACCGCGGCGTAGGAGTAGAGGGTGTAGCCCTCGGGATCGATGCCCTTGGCCTTGAAGCCGGCGAGCGCGTCCTTGGCGTTGGGGTTCTTGCGCGCGTCCGGCGGGAACGTGGTCAGGGTGCCTTCCGCCGCCGGGCCGGCGATCGCCACCAGCTCCTTGTCGACGAGGCCGTCGCCGCCCATCAGCGGCGCCTTCAAGCCCTGGTCGCTCATCTGGCGCAGGATCAAACCGGCTTCGGTGTAGTAGCCGCCGAAATACACCACGTCGATCTTGTTGGATTTCAGCTTCGAGACGAGGGCCGAATAGTCCTTCTCGCCCGGGTTGATGCCCTCGTAGATCGCGTCCTTGCCGCCGTTGGCCTTCAGCGCCTTCAGTGTCTCGTCGGCCAGGCCCTTGCCGTAGGGGGTCTTGTCGTGGACGAAGGCGATCTTCTTGCCCTTGAAGTTCGTTGCGAGGTAGGCGCCCGCCACCGCGCCCTGCTGGTCGTCGCGGCCGCAGGTGCGGAACACGTTCCAGAGGCCGCGCTCGGTGAACTTCACCGCCGTCGAGGCCGGGGTCACCTGGATGATGCCGGCGTCCTGGTAGACGTCGGAGGCCGGGATCGACACGCCGGAATTGTAGTCGCCGACGACCATCTTCACGCCGTCCGAGGCGAACTTGTTGGCGACCGAGACGCCCTGCTTGGGGTCGGACGCGTCGTCGCCGACGAGGACAGAGAAGGTGGTGCCCTTCACCGCGCCGGACTTGTTCAGGTCCTCGACCGCCTGGGTCGCGCCGTTCTTGAGCTGCGTCCCGATCGCCGCGCTGTTGCCGGTGATCGGCGCGGCGATGCCGAGCTTGATCTCTGCGCCTTGCGCCGCCGCGAGCATGGCACCGAGACCGAGGCCGGCCAGAAGTATCGCTCTCATCGCAAATCCCCTTGGTTGTGATCTGAATTCGGACCGCGGGCCAAGGGCAAGAATCGTGCGCTCGGCACGCGCCTCGCCGCGGTCGCGATCAAGGTTCGCCGGCCGCCGGCGCACGGCTCCGCCAGGTCAGGGGCGAGGTCCGCTCGTAGAGCCAGCGATACTGGGTCGTCATCTGCCGCGTCCGGGTCCAGCGGTAGCCCGCCAGCCCGACGATCATGACGACGACGGCGTCGACCGCATAGTAGTGCAGTGACAGAAGCGTCCCACCGAATAGCGCGAAGTGGATGAAGCGCACCGCCGCCGCCACCGCGAGGAGCGCCGGCACGATCTGCCAGAGCGGCCGCCACGCCTTGGCGAGGCCCCGGGCGGCCATCCACCCGGCCCAGCCGCCCATCGCCACGGTGACGAGGAGGAACAGCGCGATCGATTCTTCCTCGTAGATCACACCCTGCATCGCGTCAGGCCTCCACCGGGGCGCCGTGCCCGCCTTCGAGGTAGGCGGCCTTGATCGCGGGGTCGGCGAGCAGCGCCCGCCCGGTGCCGCTCATGGTGATGCGGCCGTTGACCAGCACGTAGCCGCGATGCGCCAGCTTGAGCGCATGGTAGGCGTTCTGCTCGACGAGGAAGATCGTCATGCCGTCGCGCCGGTTGAGGTCGCGCACCGCATCGAAGATGCCCTTCACCACCAGCGGCGCGAGCCCGAGCGAGGGCTCGTCGAGCAGCAGCAGGCGCGGGCGGCTCATCAGGGCGCGGGCGATGGCCAGCATCTGCTGCTCGCCGCCCGACATGGTGCCGGCGCGCTGGGTCAGGCGCTCCTTCAGCCGCGGGAACAGGGCGCAGACGCGCTCGAGGTCCTGCGCGAAGTACTGCCCGTTGTGGAGCGCGGCACCCATCTGCAGGTTCTCGTGCACGCTCATGCGCGGGAAGACCCGGCGGCCCTCCGGCGACTGCGCGATCGCGAGGCGGGCGATCTCGTGGGTCGGCAGGCGGGTGATTTCGCGCCCGTCGTAGGTGATCGTGCCCTCGCGGGCCTGCGGCGCCCCGAAGATCGTCATCATCAGGGTCGACTTGCCGGCGCCGTTGGCGCCGATCAGCGTGACGATCTCGCCCTCGGTGACGTCGAGGTCGACGCCGCGCAGAGCCGCGACGCTGCCGTAATAGGTCGAGACCCCGCGCACCGAGAGCAGGGTCTTGCGGACCCCGGCCTTCTCGGCGGCGAGCGCCCGGGTCTCCTCGACGAGGACGTTGATGCCGGCGACGCTCAAGCCTCGACCTCCAGATGGGTCACGGTGAGGCCGACCTCGGCCTCGACGGCCTCGACCTCCTCGTCCTCGACGCCGAGATAGGCGGCGATCACCCGCGGGTCGGCGCGGACTTCGCCGGGCGTGCCGTCGGCGATCTTCACGCCGTAATCGAGCACCACGACGTGGTCGGAGATCTCCATCACCACCGACATGTCGTGCTCGATCAGCAGCACCGAGGTGTCGTGCGCGTCGCGGATGTGGCGCAGCAGCGCGTTGAGCTCGCCCGATTCGCGCGGGTTCAGGCCGGCGGCGGGCTCGTCGAGGCAGAGCAGAACCGGCTCGGTGCACATCGCCCGGGCGATCTCCAGGCGGCGCTGGGCGCCGTAGGGCAGGTCGCCGGCCGGGTCGTCGGCCCGGTCGATCAGGTCGATGCGGCCGAGCCAGTCCTTGGCCCGCTCGATCGCCGCGGCCTCCGCCCGGCGGTAGACCGGGAGGCCGAGGAGTCCGAGCACGGTCATGCCGGACGCCCGCATCAGCGGGGCGTGCTGGGCGACGAGAAGGTTCTCCAGCACCGTCATGCCCTGGAACAGGCGGATGTTCTGGAAGGTGCGCGCCACCCGGCCGATCCGGTTGACGGCATGGTTCGGCAGACGTTCGAGCAGGTGCTTCGATCCGTCGGCGTGGGCCAGCGTCAGCTTGCCCTCGGTCGGCTTGTAGAAGCCGGTGATGCAGTTGAAGACCGTGGTCTTGCCGGCGCCGTTCGGGCCGATCAGCGCGGTGATGTCGCCGCGCCGGGCCTTGAAGGACAGGTCGCCGACGGCGACGAGCCCGCCGAAGCGCATGGTGAGGTGGTCGACGGTGAGCACCGCCTCGGCGTCGGGGGAAGGCCGCGTCATCAACCGTGGCCCTCGCTGACGTGGGCGCCCGAGATCGCGCGGCGCTCGCCGAGCGCCACCGAGGGCGTTCGCTCCGAGATCAGCCCGCGCGGGCGCCAGACCATCATCGCCACCATGGCGAGGCCGAACAGCAGCAGGCGGTACTCGTTCGGATCGAAGCCTTGGCCGAACACCGCCTTCAGGAACCCGAGGTTGCGCAGCATCTCGGGGCCGCCGACCATGGCCACCGCCGCGATCGCGACGCCGACCTGGCTGCCCATGCCGCCGAGCACCACGATCGCCAGGATGATCGCGCTCTCGAGGAAGTTGAAGCTCTCGGGGCTGATGAAGCCCTGGCGCACGGCGAAGAACGAGCCGGCGAACCCGCCGAAGGCCGCCCCGAGGGCGAAGGCCGTGAGCTTCGTCGTGGTGGTGTTGATGCCGAGGGAGCGGCAGGCGATCTCGTCCTCGCGCAACGCCTCCCAGGCGCGGCCGATCGGCAGCCGTCGCAGCCGCAGCGTCACGACGTTGGTGATCAGGGCGAGCGCCAGGATCAGGTAGTACAGGAACACGACCCGGTGCATCGAGTCGAAGGTCAGCCCGAAGCGGGCCGCGAACCCGTCCTCGCCCGCGGTGAAGGGGATGCCGAAGAAGGTCGCGCGCGGGATCGACGAGATGCCGGCGCCGCCGCCGGTGACGTCGACCCAGTTGATCAGCACGAGGCGGATGATCTCGCCGAAGGCCAGCGTGACGATGGCGAGGTAGTCGCCGCGCAACCGCAGCACGGGAAAGCCGAGCAGCATGCCCCACAGGGCGGCGAACAGGCCGGCGAGCGGAAGGCAGACCCAGAACGACAGGCCGAAGGTTGTGGACAGGAGTGCGTAGGAATAGGCGCCGACCGCGTAGAACGCGACGTAGCCGAGGTCGAGCAGGCCCGCGAGGCCGACGACGATGTTGAGGCCCCAGCCGAGCATCACGTAGGTGAGGATCAGGATGCCGAGGTCGATCCAGTAGCGCCCCTCCCCGAGGCTGCCGCTGGCGAGCGCCGCGACGACGGGGAGCGTCAGCGCGATGCCGATGAACAGCCACAGCGCCAGCATCGAGACGCGCTGCCCGGCATTCGGGGTGGCGCCGACCGCCTCCGTTGCCTGCGAACGCGCCGGGGTGAGCGCCCGGCGGGCGTCGCGGCGCATCAGGATCAGGCGCTGCGCGAGGCGGGCCAGGAAGATCGCGGCGCAGAGCGCGAGGACGAGGCCCCAGCGCGGCGTCAGCTCGAGGCCGCCGGTCGGGCCGGCATCGGTCCGGAAGGCGACCACCGGCACGCACAGCGCGAAGGTGCCGAGCGCGTAGAAGGCGGCGTCCTTGAGGATGCCGGGGAGGCCGACGGCCCCGCGTGTGGCGGCGGCCATCAAACCTTCTCGACCTCGGCGCGGCCGAGGATCCCCGACGGCATGAAGATGAGCACCACGGCGAGGATCGAGAAGGCGGCGACGTCCTTGTACTCGATCGAGAAGTAGGCCGACCAGAACGTCTCGATCAGGCCGATGATCAGGCCGCCGAGCACCGCGCCCGGCAGCGAGCCGATGCCGCCCAGAACCGCCGCGGTGAACGCCTTCACCCCCGGCACGAAGCCGTCCGAGAACGAGACCACGCCGTAATACATCAGGTACAGGACGCCGGCGACGGCGGCGAGCGCGGCGCCGAGCACGAAGGTGAGCGAGATCGTGCGGTCGACGTCGATGCCGAGCAGCGCGGCCATCTTGCGGTCCTGCTCGCAGGCGCGCTGCGCCCGGCCGAAGGGCGTGCGCTGGACGAGGTACCAGAAGCCGGTGAGCAGCACCGCGGTCACCGCCATGATCAGGCACTGCTTGTAGGACAGGAACACCTGGAAGCCGTCGGTCTCGAACAGGGTGATCCCGCCCGACAGCATCGGCGGAAGCGGCTTGTTGCGCGCGCCCTGCGCCACCTGGACGAAGTTCGAGAGGAAGATCGAGACGCCGATCGCCGAGATCAGCGGCGCCAGCCGGAAGGAGCCGCGCAGGGGACGATAGGCCACCCGCTCGATCGCCCAGCCCCAGAGCGCGGTGAGCACCATCGAGACCACGAGCACGATCAGGAAGGCCAGCGCGATCGACGAGACGCCGAGCCAGGTGGTGAGGATCAGGAAGCCGATCAAGGCGATGAAGCTTGAGACCATGAAGACGTCGCCGTGGGCGAAGTTGACCATGCCGATGATGCCGAACACCATCGTGTATCCGATCGCGATCAGGCCGTAGATCGACCCGAGCGTCAGCCCGTTGATCAACTGCTGTACGAAGACATCCATCGTGTGCCCGTCTCTCCGTCTGCGCGCCGTGCCTTGAGGGCAAGTCCCGCATTCATGGCAAGTCCCGTATTCATGGCAAGTCCCGTACCGCACCTGTGGCTCGGCGGCCACAAGGCGCGGCGACTGCAGTTTCAGCGGGACCGCGGCCAAGCATAGCCCGCGGCGCGACGAGAATGCCACGCCGGATCATCCGATCCCGGCAAAAAACAAAAGGTCTGAAACGACGGGATTAAAGCTGCGCAGCCGCTTGCGCATGGCGCGCTTCCTGCTTCACATTCTCTTAACGGACAGTCGTGCGCCGGCTCGCATTCGCCCAGGAGTTCCCGATGACAGGTTCGCGGCTGACGACCATGATCTTCGTGGGCATGCTACTGGGCATCGCGGTCGGCTATCTCTGTAGCATCACCTGGCCCGATCCGCAGACCTCCAAGGAGATCGCCGGCTACATCGCGCTGATCAGCGACATCTTCCTGCGGCTGATCAAGATGATCATCGCGCCACTGGTGTTCTCGACGCTCGTCGTCGGCATCGCGCATCTCGGGGATACGGCCTCGGTCGGTCGCGTCGGCGGCAAGGCGCTGCTGTGGTTCGTCGGCGCCTCGTTCTGCTCGCTGATGCTGGGCCTCGTCCTCGTCAACATCATGCAGCCCGGCCACAACCTGAACCTGCCGCTGCCCGACGTCGGCGCCGGCACCGGTCTGAAGGCCGCCTCGCTGTCGCTGAAGGAGTTCGTCACCCACCTCGTGCCCAAGAGCGCGGTCGAGGCGATGGCCAACAACGAAATCCTGCAGATCGTCGTGTTCTCGATCTTCTTCGGCGTGGCGCTCGCGGCGCTCGGCGAGAAGGGCCACTTCCTGGCCAAGGGCATCGAGGGCGTGGCCGACGTGATGCTCAAGGTCACCGGCTACGTGATGCTGTTCGCGCCCGTCGCGGTGTTCGCGGCGATCGCGGCGACGATCACCACGCAGGGCATCGGCGTGCTCGTCACCTACGGCAAGTTCCTGGTCGAGTTCTACATCGGCCTCGGCGTGCTCTGGGGCCTGCTGATGGGCGTCGGCTTCCTGATGCTCGGGGGAGCCGGGATCAAACGGCTGTTCAACCTGATCAAGGAGCCGTTCGTGCTCGCCTTCTCGACCGCATCGAGCGAGGCGGCCTACCCGAAGATGCTCACGAACCTCGAGCAGTTCGGCGTGCCCAACCGCATCACCTCGTTCGTGCTGCCGATGGGCTACTCGTTCAACCTCGACGGCTCGATGATGTACTGCACCTTCGCCGTGATGTTCATCGCGCAGGCGTACAACATCCCGCTCACCTGGGGGCAGCAGCTCACGATGCTGTTCCTGCTGATGGTGACATCGAAGGGCATGGCCGGCGTGCCGCGCGCCTCGCTCGTCGTGATCTCGGCGACGCTGACGCAGTTCAACATCCCGGAGGCCGGGCTGCTGCTGATCATCGGCATCGACCAGTTCCTCGACATGGGCCGCTCGGCGACCAACGTGCTCGGCAACAGCATCGCCACCGTCGCCGTCGCGAAATGGGAGGGCCAGCTGACCACGAGCGACCAGCGGCTCGACCATGTCGGCGCCGTGGCCGCCGCCGAGTAGGCCTCCGTCCCGACCGGGCTTTGCCTGCCGTATCCAGGAGTATCGCGATGGCGTCAGGCAAGGTGATCGCGGCGTTGGCGGCGGGGCTGATAGCGGTCGGGCTCATCGCGACGCCCGGGCCGGCGGGGGCGGTCGACGTGCTCACCGGCTCGCTCAAGACCATCGCCGCCAAGGGCGAGGTGGTGATCGGCTACCGCACCAGCTCGGTCCCGTTCTCCTTCGTCGAGGGCAAGCGGGCCGACGGCAGCCCGCGCCCGATCGGCTACGCGATCGACCTCTGCGGCGAGATCGTCGACGAGATCGGCCGCGAGACCGGGCGCACCGACCTGAAGGTCCGCTACGAGCCGGTGACCTCCGAGACGCGGTTCGCGGCGGTGTCCGAGGGAAGGGTCGACCTCGAATGCGGCTCGACCACCGCCAACGCCGAACGCCGCCGCACGGCGGCGTTCTCGCCGGTGACGTTCATCAGCGCGACGAAGCTTCTGGTGCCGCGGGCCTCGGCGATCGCGTCCTATCGCGAGCTGGGCGGCAAGAAGGTCGTCGTCACGGCCGGCACCACCAACGAGCGCGCCGTGCGCGATATCCTGGCCAAGCTCAAGCTGCAGGCCGAGATCCTGACCGGAAAGGACCACGCGGAATCCTACGCCATGGTCAAGGACGGCCGGGCCGACGCCTTCGCCACCGACGACATCCTGCTCTACGGCCTGATCGCCAACGACGGGACCGACGGCGCCAAGTACACGGTGCTGCCGGACAAGCTCTCGTTCGAGCCCTACGGCATCATGTTCCGCAAGGACGACCCGGAGATGGCCGGCGCGGTCGCCGCCACCTTCAGCCGCCTCGCCGAGAGCCGCGAGCTGCGCTGGACCTACGAGCGCTGGTTCCTCAAGCGCCTGCCGAACGGCGAGCGCCTCAACGTGCCGATGTCGAACGACCTCCACACCAGCTTCCAGCTGATCGGGCTGGAGGATTGAGGTAGGGCGTTCGCGGATTGACGCAGGCTTGATCTGAAGGAAGAGACGCCCCCTCTCCCCGCGGGCGGGGAGAGGCCTGCAGGCACCGCGTCGCGCCTGCAGGAAGCGGAGGCGGAGCCGACGCGGCGGTGAGGGGAAGGTGCCGGATGAGGCTTCCCCGTCGAAGCCCCCTCACCCTCGGCTGCGGCCTCGCTTCGCCGACGACGAGGTCGGCAAAGCCCTCTCCCCGCAGGCGGGGCGAGGGGATGCGCGCACCTTGGACAGCACCGAAGCCGGGCAATCGGTGGCCGCGGCGGGGTTCGTGCGCGCCCCGCGCTTACCCCCGGCCGGCTTCGGCCTTCCGGTATTCCCGTCCGTGCTCGCAATAGCCCTCGACGATCCGGACCATCATCGCGCGCTTCTCGGCGTCCAGCGGGGCGAGGATGCGGGCCGGGCGGCCGCCCCAGAGGTAGCCGCCTTCGAGGAGCTGGCCGGGATCGGTGGTACTCCCTGCCGCCAGCATGACGTCGTCGGCGATGACCGTGCCTGGGGCGACCGAGGCGCCGATGCCGATCAGCGAGCGGGCGCCGATGCGGCTGTCGCCGATGCGGACGTTGTGGCCGATGGTGGTGTCGCGGCCGATGACGACGCCCTCCCCGCGGGTGCGGATCACGGTGTTGTCCTGGATGTTGGTGTCGGCGCCGACGAGGATCGGCCCGACCTCGGCGTGGAGGTCGCAGGAGAACAGCACGCTCGATCCGGCACCGAGGCTGACGCGTCCGCGGACGCGGGCCGTGCTGGCGACGTAGACCGTGTCCTCCACCTCCGGCGGATCGCCGGCCGCGACGGGCGCCGGGTCGCCCGCGGCCTCGCGCAGGCGCTCGGCGCGCTCGTCGATCTCGGCCCGGTCGATCGGGCGCTGCGGCTTGGCCGGGCTGCCGGCGTAGACGAAGCCGCCGGCGAGCTGCGCCCGCGGAAACACCGTCGCGCCGGCCTCGATCACCGCGCCGTCGCCGATGCTGGCCCCGTCGAGGATCACGACGTCGTCCTCGATCACCACGTCGGAGCCGACCGTGCAGGCGTGCACCACGCTGTTGCGCCCCACCGTGACCCTGTCGCCGACGGTGGTGCCGTGGGTGAAGGTGGCGATGTGGACGGTGGAGCGGTGCCCGAGCCAGAACCGGTCGCCGAGGGTGACCGGCTGCCCGTCCGCGCGGATCACGCCGTCGTCGCCGATCCAGGCCTGGCTGCCGAGGCGCACGGCGCCGATGGCGGTGCTGCCGCGCCCGCACCAGACCGGGCGGCTGATGAATTCCGGCAGGACGCCGTCATAGGGAAGGATCAGTTCGGGCGTCACGTCTTCGTCCTTCGGGGCCGATCGGCCCACGCCTTCTGGCGGCGAGCCGATATGCCATATAGGCGCAGGCGATGGCCGAGTCAGGCGCAAGCGTGTTTCGTCGTCGCGCCACCGTCACCGTCACCCCGCTGCGCCGCGCCGAGAACCCGATGTCGCCCGCTCCTCCGCCCTCCGCCGCACCAAGCGCCGCGCCCCTGCCCACCGTCGCGATCCAGGCCGCGCCGTTCGACGTGGCCGCCGAGATCGCCGCGCTGAACGGGCGGCTCGCCGGCCGCGCCGGCGCGGTCGTCACCTTCACGGGGCTGTGCCGCGACGAGGGCGGACGGCTCGAGGCGCTCGAGCTGGAGCATTATCCCGGCATGGCCGAGGCCGAGATCGGGCGGGTGGCTGCGGCGGCCGAGGCGCGCTGGCCGCTGCAGGCGGTCCGGGTGATCCACCGCTACGGCCTCGTGGCGCCGGGCGACGGCATCGTGCTGGTGATCACCGCGTCGAGCCACCGCGTCGCGGCCTTCGAGGCGGCGAGCTTCCTGATGGACTATCTGAAGACCCGGGCCCCGTTCTGGAAGCGCGAGCACCTGATCGACGGGACGAAGGGCGGCTGGGTCGAGGCGGCGGAGGCGGACGACGCGGCCGCCGCGCGCTGGGCCGCGATCCTCGGTGACGCCGCGACGACCGAGGGTTGACCGCGACGCCGCACAAGCGCTCGTGAGCGCCGACCTCGCATCAGTTACGAAAGACGACATGGCCGAGCCCAAGACCGAAGCGTTCGCCGGCCCCGTGGGCCCGTGGCGGGGAACCCTGCCGCTCGCCGTATCCGGCATCGCCGTGGTGTCGTTCGTGGCGTTCCTGGCGCTGGCCTGGATGTCGGTGGGCACCCTGTTCCTGGTCTTCGCCGGGGTGCTGCTCGGGGTGTTCCTCGACGGGCTCACCCGCGGCCTCGGCCACCTCCTGCCCCTGCCCCGCGGCCTGAGGCTGACAATCGCCAGCCTCGCGGTGGCGGCCGCGGCCATCGGCCTGATCGGGTTCGGCGGCGCCACGGTGGTGCAGCAGGGCCGCGACCTCGGCCAGACGATCAAGGGCCAGGCGGGCACCGTCACCGGGTGGTTGTCCTCCTACGGGATCGACCTGCCGATGCTCGAACCGGGCGGCGGCTCGGACGACAAGGGGCAGAACGGCACGGGCCAGAACGGCCCCGGTAAGGACGAGAAGCCCGCGCCGAAGGACGACGACAAGAAGTCCGGCGGGCTCGCCGGCCTCGCTTCCGGTGCGATCAAGAGCCCCAGCTCGCTGCTGTCGGATGCCGGCAATGTCCTCGGCCCGGCGGCCACGGTGCTCGTCGGGTTGTTCAGCGCGCTCGGCAACGTGCTGGTGATCGTGTTCCTCGGCCTGTCCTTCGCCGCCGACCCGGGCAGCTACCGCGACGGGGTGCTGCGCTTCATCCCGCCGAAGAAGCGCGGGCGCTGGGCCAAGGTGCTCGACGGCGCCGGAGAGACCCTGCGGCACTGGCTGTTCGGCCAGCTGATCACGATGGCGGTGATCTTCGTCTGCATCTGGGCCGGCCTCAGCTTCCTCGGTATCGGCGGCTCCTTGATCCTCGGGCTGCAGGCGGGCCTGCTGGCCTTCGTGCCGACGGTCGGGCCCCTGCTCGCCGGCGTGATCATCCTTCTGGCGAGCCTCGCCTCGGGGACGAACGCGCTGCTCGGCGCGCTCGGCGTCTACCTGGCGGTGCAGTGCCTGGAGAGCTACGGGCTCACCCCGTTCATCCAGAAGCGCGCCCTCGACATCCCGCCGGCCACGATCTTCGCCGGGCAGCTCGTGCTCGGCGTGATCTTCGGCCTGTGGGGCATCGCGCTGGCCCTGCCGATGATGGCGGTGATCAAGGTGCTGCTGGAGCAGCTCTACGTCGAGGACACGCTCGGCGAGGACGCCACGGTCTGAGGCGCTAAAGCATTTTCAAGCGAGGTGGATGCCGGCTCGCGTGAAGAAAATGCGACCACACAGCAGGTTAGAGCATTTTCAGTGATCCAGAGATTACGGAAAATGCTCTAGCGTTCCAGGGCGCCCTCGATCATCGCGGCGACGGCGAGCGCGCGCCCGTCGCCGCCGAACCGCGCGATGACCTGCACGCCGACCGGCAGGCCGTCGCCCGGCACCGGCACGTTCACGCAGGGCACGCCCATCAGCGTCCACAGGCGGTTGAAGCGGGCGTCACCGGTGGAGGCCAGCGTCCGCGGGGCGAAGCCGGGGGCCGAATAGGTCAGGATCGCGTCGAAGTCCGAGAACAGCGTCTTGAGGAGGCGCCGCGCCCGGTGCGCCTTGCGGCGCGCGTCGTCGTAGGCGGCGGCGTCCAGCCCCTGCGCGGCGTCGAGCTGCGGCCCGAGCCGCGGGCTCAAGGCGTCGCGATGGTGGGCGTATTCCCAGGCAAGCGCCTGGCGCGCCTCGAAATCCTGGATCGTCCCGTGGCTCTCGAACGCGGCCGCGAATTCCGGCGGCAACGCGAAGTCGCGCACCAGCGCGCCCGCGCGCTCGGCGGCCTGCCGCGCCCGGTCGAGCGCGCTTTTCGCCTCCGGCGCGGGAGCCTCGGCGAAGTCCTGCGTCACGACCATCACCCGCGGCGTGCCGGGCGGGGTGCCGCCCAGGTCGATTGCCGGGCGGGCGGCGATCAGGGCCAGCGCGTGGGCGACGTCGCCGACGCCGGCGCCGAACAGGCCGAGCGTGTCGAGCGCCCACGAGAACGTCTTGACGCCGACCGTGGGCAGCAGCCGGAACGAGGGCTTGATCGCGGCGCAGCCGCAGAAGCTTGCCGGGCGGATCACCGAGCCGCCGGTCTGCGTGCCGAGCGCCAGCGGCAGCATCCCGGCCCCGACCGCGGCGGCCGAGCCCGCCGAGGAGCCACCGGGCGTGTGGCCGGGATCGTGCGGATTCGTGGTCTCGGTGGGGTCGACGCTGGCGAAGGGCGAGGTCGTGGTCTTGGCCAGCACCACCGCGCCGAGGGCCTTCAGGCGCATCACGATCGGGGCGTCGGTCTTCGGCTGCCAGCCCTCGTAGATCGGCGAGCCCATCTGCGTCGGCATCGCGGCGGTGTCGATGATGTCCTTCACGCCCACCGCGATCCCGGCGAGCGGTCCGGCATCGGTGACGGCGGGGGCGGGATCGGTGACCACCGTGGCGCGCACCACAGGATCGCGCGCGAGGATCGCCTCCTGCGACAGCCGGATCGCGCCCTCGGGCGTGAGGGTGCCGGCTTCGATGCGGCGGCGCAGGTCGACCAACGAGAGCATCACGCGTCCTTGACTTGAGCGACTTGGACTTATCGGTTCGGGGGCGGCGCCGGCGACAGCGGCGCGCAAGCCCGTGCAGGTTTCATGCGCGATGGCACGAACGCGACCGCCATTTGCAGGCCCTACCATGCGAAGGCCCGCGTCGCGACGGCGGCAGCGTTAGCACCGCATTTACGCGATCGTGAGCATTCTCCGCACCATGTGGCGTAGCGTACTCGCGTTCTCCGCCCTTGCGCTGTTCGGCGCGGGGCTCACCGGCTGTGCGATCAACAAGTTTGAGCGCCGCGACGCCTGGCGCGACCAGGCGGAACAGGTGTGCCTGGCCAAGAAGCTGGTCGAGCCGACCGAGTTCGTCGTGCCGGCCAAGGAGATCGACGGACCCGGCCCCTGCGGCATGACCCAGCCGTTCCGGGTGACGCGGCTGGGCGGCGGCGCCGTGATCCTGAAGCAGAAGATGACGCTCGGCTGCCCGGCGCTGGCCGAGGCCGAGGCCTGGCTCGCCGACACAATCCAGCCGGCCGCCGCCCTGTATTTCGGGCAGCCGGTCGCCGAGATCAACGCCGGCTCCTACGCCTGCCGCGGGAGGAACAACCAGGTCGGCGCCAAGCTCTCCGAGCACTCCTTCGGCAACGCGATCGACGTGATGTCGTTCAAGCTCGCCGACGGCTACGTCATCACCGTCAAGGGCGGTTGGCGCGGCACCGAAGCCGAGCAGGGTTTCCTGCGCGAGGTTTTCCTCGGCGCGTGCCAGCGCTTCACCACCGTGCTGGCGCCGGGCTCCAACGTGTTCCACTACGACCACATCCACGTGGACCTCGCCCGCCACGACCCGCGCGGGCTGAAGCGGATCTGCCAGCCGCTGATCAAGTTCACGCCGCAGCTCGGCTCCGACAACCCGCGGCCGATGTCCCGCCCCCGCCCGCCCGAGCGCCAGCCGGCGCCGCCGCAGGCCCCGGTGGATATCGAGGAGGACGATCCCTACGGCGCCTCGCCGACGTCGCGCGCCGCGAGCCCGACGCAGGTCGCCCGCGCGCCGGCCCGCCCGGTCGCGCCCTCGGCCTACGCCTCGGCGCCCGCACCGCGCCCGATGCCGGCACGACCCGCCCCGCGCGTCGCGGCGGCCCTGCCCGGCGAAGACCCGGGCGGATTCGAGGAGCCGCTTTCGCTGGCCGCCCCCGGGCTGTCGTCGGGGCCGATCTACTGAGCGCCAAGGAAGCGACGAGTGTGCCTCGCGTGCCCCACCGGATCGCGAAAGCGTGGCCGCCAAGGTCGTCCGGCTTGACTTGAGCGTGCCCCGGGCCAACGTCGCCGGATGCAGGACACCTCGCGGAAAGCACCCGCCATGCGCTCGAACGCTCTCTCGGTCGCCGTCGGCGTCGGCCTCACCCTCGCCGGCTGCCTCCAGCCGGCCTTCGCGCGCTCGGCGCGGGAGGACATCGAGCCCTCCGAGGAGCGCGCCTTCCCGTTCGACGCGAACATCCCGGCCTGCCAGGATGCGGGCGTGCTGGAGAAGGTCTCGACGCAGTTCGCCGAGAAGGAGGCGAAGTTCTGGAACTCGTCCCTGACGATCGTGTCCTACGACACGATCGAGCGGACGGCGTGGCGGCCGTGGGGCCTCGACTACATCCCGCGCCGGTTCTGCAGCGCGACCGCCACCACCTCGGACGGCGTCCGCCGCAAGGTCGACTATTCCGTGCGCGAGAGCCTCGGCATCATCGGCGCGACCTGGGGCGTCGAGTTCTGCGTCCACGGCCTCGACCGCGACCTGAGCTACGCCTACGCCACCGCCTGCCGCATGGCACGCCCGTGAGGCGTGCCGGCCTCGCAATCGCGGCTGCCCGCTCCGCCGCCTTGACGGCCGGCCTCCTCACGGCAGGCGCGCAGGCTCAGGATTACGGCGGCTACGGCCGCGGCAACGACGCGCCCGGCAGCTTCGACTTCTACGTCCTGGCCCTGTCCTGGTCGCCGACCTATTGCGAGACCGCCGGCCAGCGCGACGACCGCCAATGCGCGGCCGGGCGCGGCCTCGGCTTCGTGGTGCACGGGCTGTGGCCGCAATACACCCGCGGCTATCCGCAGAACTGCTCGGCCGTGCAGCGCTCGCCGACCCCGCAGGCGATGGAGGTGGCCGGCCAGGTCTACCCGAGCGAGGGGCTGGCCCGCTACGAGTGGCGCAAGCACGGCACCTGCTCCGGCCTCGACCCGACCGCCTACTTCAACGCCGCGCGGACCGCACGCCTGGCGGTGACGATTCCCGACGACCTCAAGACCTCGGGCTCCGAGCGCCGCCTGGCGCCGATCGAGATCGCCCGGCAGTTCGTGACCGCGAACCAGGGTCTGCGGCCGGACATGATGGCGGTGTCCTGCGCCCGCGGGCAGCTGCAGGAGGTGCGGATCTGCTTCACCAAGGACCTGCGCGGCTTCGCCTCCTGCCCGGAGGTCGCGCGCGGCAATTGCCGCTCGCCCGAGATCACGGTCGGCGCCGCGCGCTGATCCTCGCGGTGAAATCCGCGCCGGACGGCTGGACCCGGGCCGCGCGATCCGCTTGATCAGCGGACATGAACTATCGCCACGCCTTCCATGCCGGCAACTTCGCGGACGTGCTCAAGCACCTCGTGCTGACGCGGGTGCTCGCGCACCTTTGCCTGAAGCCCGCTCCCTTCCGCGCCGTCGACACCCATGCGGGCCTCGGCTTCTACGACCTCACCGCCGACGAGGCCGGCCGCACCGCCGAATGGCTGGACGGCTGGGGCCGTCTCGACGATCCGTTCCCGGAAGCGGTCGAGGACCTGCTGACGCCCTATCGCGCCGCCGTCGCCGCGGTCCGGGCGCGCCACGGTGCCACGACCTATCCCGGCTCGCCGGCGCTGATCCGCGAGTTCCTGCGCGCCGAGGACCAGGGCGTCTTCGTCGAGCTCCATCCCGCCGACCATGCGGTGCTGCGCGAGCGCTTCAACGAACACGCCCGCACCAAGGTGCTCCACCTCGACGGCTGGACCGCGCTGAACGCGATGATCCCGCCGCCCGAGCGCCGCGGTCTCGTCCTGATCGACCCGCCCTACGAGGTGCCGGGCGAGATCGACCGCCTCGGCGCGCACCTCGCCAAGGCGGTGGCGAAGTGGCCGACCGGCGTGTTCCTGGCGTGGTATCCGATCAAGAACCTCGCCGCCGTCGATCGCATGGCGGGCGTGCTCGACGGCGCCCTCGTCCGCCCGGCGCTCCGCCTCGACCTGATGATCGATCGGCCCGACGACACGCGGCTCACCGGCAACGGCCTGATCGTGGTCAACCCGCCCTGGCGGCTCGCCGAGGAAGCCGCCCTGTTCCTCCCGGCCCTGGCCGACCGCCTCGCCCGCGGCGCCTACGGCGCGTTCCGGTGTGAAGTGATCGGGAAGGTCGGTTGAACGGCGCCCTTCCCTCCCCCGCGGAGGGGGGAGGGAATCGACACGCCTCACGCGTGCGCCAGGATCGCCAACAGCAGCAGTGCGATGATGTTGGTGATCTTGATCGCCGGGTTCACCGCCGGGCCGGCGGTGTCCTTGTAGGGGTCGCCGACGGTGTCGCCGGTGACCGCCGCCTTGTGGGCGTCGGAGCCCTTGCCGCCGTGGTGC
Source organism: Methylobacterium cerastii (assembly GCF_022179125.1). Taxonomy (GTDB): domain Bacteria; phylum Pseudomonadota; class Alphaproteobacteria; order Rhizobiales; family Beijerinckiaceae; genus Methylobacterium; species Methylobacterium cerastii. The sequence continues at coordinate 162,192 of NZ_BPQG01000006.1, read as the reverse complement.
CCGTCTTCGATGTACTTCTTGGCGTTGTCCCAGGCGCCGCCGCCCGAGGTCATCGAGATCGCGACGTAGAGGCCGGTGAGGATGACGCCGAGCAGGCTCGCGCCCACCGTGGCGAAGGCCTGCGACTTGCCGGCGACGAGCTGGATCGCGAAGAACAGCACGATCGGCATCAGCACCGGCAACAGCGACGGCACGATCATCTCGCGGATCGCGGCGCGGGTCAGCATGTCGACGGCGCGGCCGTAATCCGGCCGGTCGGTGCCGGCCATGATGCCCGGCTTCTCGCGGAACTGGCGGCGGACCTCCTCGACCACGGCGCCCGCGGCACGTCCCACCGCCGTCATCGCCATGCCGGCGAACAGGAACGGGATCAGCCCGCCGAGCAGCAGCCCGACCACGACGTAGGGGTTGGACAGCGAGAAATCGACCGTGACGCCCTTGAAGAAGCGGTACTGCGTGTCGCTGGCGTTGGCGATGAAGTAGTCGAGGTCTGAGGTGTAGGCGGCAAACAGCACCAGCGCGCCGAGGCCCGCCGAGCCGATGGCGTAGCCCTTGGTGACGGCCTTGGTGGTGTTGCCGACGGCGTCGAGGGCGTCGGTCGAGCGCCGGACCTCGGAGGGCAGCCCCGCCATCTCGGCGATGCCGCCGGCGTTGTCGGTGACCGGGCCGAAGGCGTCGAGCGCGACGATGAAGCCGGCCAGCGCCAGCATCGCCGTGACCGCGATGGCGATGCCGAACAGGCCGGCGAGCGCATGGGTGGAGATGATGCCGCCGACGATGACCAGCGCCGGAAGCGCCGTCGATTCGAGCGAGACGGCCAAGCCCTGGATCACGTTGGTGCCGTGGCCGGTGACCGAGGCGTCGGCGATCGACTTCACCGGCCTGAAGTTGGTGCCGGTGTAGAATTCGGTGATCACCACGATCAGCGCGGTGATGACGAGGCCGATCACCGCGCAGCCCAGCAGCCCGCCGGAGGTGAAGCTGACGCCGGTGGAGGTGGTGAAGCTGGTGGACAGGCCGCCGAACAGGGCGAAGTTCACCGCCGCGATCGCCACGATCGACAGCACGCCCGCGGTGATCAGGCCCTTGTACAGCGCCCCCATGATCGACTGGTTGGCCCCGAGCCGCACGGCGTAGGTGCCGGCGATCGAGGTGAGGATGCAGGACGAGCCGATGGCCAGCGGATAGATCATCATCGCCTCGAGCACGTTGCGGCCCGCGACGTCGACCTGGCCGCCGAAGAAGATCGCGGCGAGCACCATCGTGGCGACGACCGTGACGGCGTAGGTCTCGAACAGGTCGGCGGCCATGCCGGCGCAATCGCCGACGTTGTCGCCGACGTTGTCGGCGATGGTGGCCGGGTTGCGCGGGTCGTCCTCCGGGATCCCGGCCTCGACCTTGCCGACGAGGTCGCCGCCGACGTCGGCGCCCTTGGTGAAGATGCCGCCGCCCAGCCGCGCGAAGATCGAGATCAGCGAGGCGCCGAAGCCGAGCGCCACCAGGGCGTCGATGACTTCGCGGCTGGCCGGCGCGAGGCCGGCCCCGCGGGTGAGGTAGAGGTAGTAGAAGGCGACGCCGAGCAGCGCGAGGCCCGCGACCAGCATGCCGGTGACGGCGCCGGACTTGAACGCGACCTCGAGGCCGCCGCCGAGCGAGGTCGAGGCCGCCTGCGCCGTGCGCACGTTGGCGCGCACCGAGACGTTCATGCCGATGAATCCGGCAGCCCCCGACAGCACCGCGCCGATCAGGAAGCCGACCGCCACCTTGATTCCGAGGAAGAAGGCGAGCGCTGCGAAGAGCACGATGCCGACGAGGCCGATGGTGGCGTATTGGCGCTTGAGGTAGGCCTGCGCGCCCTCGGCGATCGCGGCGGCGATCTCCTGCATCCGCTGCGTGCCGGCGTCGCGTTTCATCACGTCGTTGATCGTCACGATTCCGTAGGCGACGGCGCACAGCCCGCCCAGGATGATCAGCAGCAAAGCGGTCATGCACCCGTCCCTTGTTTTCGTGATGCCTGGTTCTCGTGATGCGTGGCGTCGGCTTGGTCGTCGTCGAGCCGAACCCTCAGGGTCCCCTCGATCGGCTCGGGTTCGGCATTCCTTCGCAGAAGTGCCAGACTTGATTGCCAAACTTCGCGGTCGAGCGCAAACGCGACTTTCGATCGGCCCCACGAGATCTTGCTGCGCTGCAGCATAGACTTTTGAATTCTGTTCTTCGGAAGGGCGCTGGTCGCCGGGTGAGTGGCCGTCTAGGCGGCGACGGCGGGCGGCCGCATCGCCGATCGCCGCTTCAGCCGAGCGTTAACCCAGCATTAACCATAGCAACTACTACTCTTGGTTGCATAAAGGAGAGAGTGCTTCACGATGAGCAGCGATCAGGTGGCGAAGCTCGCGGCGACGATCGACGTGCTGACGAGCGCCGTGCAGTTCCTCATTGCGGAGCGCGTGAGCATGCAACCGCCGGCGCTGCACGGCGCCCTGCTTCAGGTGCTGCAGCGCTCGCTCTCGGTTCCGGCGCAGAGCTACGCGGACGAGCGCGGCGGCGCTGCGGTGCAGGAGGCCGACCTCGCGCGCTGGACCCCGATCGTCGCGACGCACCTGATCGACGACGTGCGGCGCCAGCTCGGCCATCCGCCCGTGGCCGTCGCGCCGACCGCGCCCGCCAAGGTCCGGACGATCTCCGAGGCGTTTTCAGAAATGGCTGAACGCGCCCGCCGCGAAAACGCGCGCGGCGCCCTCGGCATCGCGAAAGCCGGGTAGTCCGCTGCCTGATCCGACGGTGCCGACGACCGAGACCGGCACGCCGGCCGCAGCGGCCGCGGCGCGGAACGCGTCGCAGGAATCGGGGGCCACGGTGCACAGAATCTCGTAGTCGTCGCCGCCGGTGACGGCGACGTCGAACAGGTCCGTCCGGCTCGCGATGGCGCGGGTGGCAGCCGGGGACAGCGGCACCGCCGCCGCGTCGATCTCGGCCGTCGCGCCGGCGCCGGCCAGCATCTTGGCGAGGTCGCCGGCCAACCCGTCCGACACGTCCATCGAAGCGGTCGCGAAGCGCAGGACTGCGTCGGCGAGGCCCAGGCGGGCTTGCGGGTGCAGGTAGCGGTCGGCGAGGTGCGCGCGCGCAGGCGCATCGAGCGCCCGGACCCAGCCGGCATCGGGATCGAGCCGCATCCGCAAGCCGAGCGCTGCGTCGCCGATGGTGCCGCTGACGCAGATCCTGTCGCCGACCCGCGCGGTCGCGCGGCGCACGATGCGCCCGGCAGGGACTTCGCCGATCGCGGTGACGCCGATCAGCGCCGGCCCGCCGGATTTCACCGTGTCGCCGCCGAGCAGCGGGCAGCCGGACGCCCGGCTCGCCTGTCCGAGCCCTTCGGCGAAGCGCGCCAGCCAGGCTTCGGTCCAGTCCGCCGGCAGGGCGAGGGTGAGCAGGAAGCCGCGCGGGACGGCGCCCTTGGCGGCGATGTCGGAGAGGTTCACCCCGAGCGCCTTGCGGGCGAGCGATTCCGGCGGGTCGTCGGGGAAGTAGTGGATGCCGGAGACGATCGCGTCCGCCGTCAGCACGAGGTCGTGGCCGGGGCTCGGCGCGAGGCTCGCCGCGTCGTCGCGCAAGCCGTCGGCGCCGGGGCCGGCGAGCGGGGCGAAGTAGCGCGCGATCAGCGCCTCCTCGGTGGGACGCGAGGAAATCACGTGATCGCCCGCCCGGCCGCTCACCCCTGCTTGGCGCCGGCCAGCTCCGCCGCGCGGGTCTGGCGCGCGACCTTGTCGAGCACGGCGTTGACCATGCCCGGCTCGTCGCCGGTGTAGAAGCTGTGGGCCACGTCGACGTATTCCGAGATCGCGGCGCGGGCCGGCACATCGCGGCGGAACATCAGCTCGTAGGTGCCGGCGCGCAGGATGGCGCGCAGCACGACCTCGATGCGCTTCAGCGGCCAGCCCTGGCTCAGGGCCTGGTCGATCTGCGGATCGATCGCGCGCTGCTCCTCGACGACACCGCGCAGCAGGTCGCGGAAGAAGGCCGTCTCGGCCGGCGGATGCACCACGCCGTCGATCTCCTTGCCGAGCCAGAAGGTCTCGAACTCGGCGAGCGCGTCGAGGACGCCCTTGCCGGAGATCTCCATGTCGTAGAGCGCCTGCACGACGGAGAGCCGGGCGCCGGTGCGCGGGTTGATCTTGGTCATGCGGGTTCAGGCTCTCGTGCGACGGCGGCCGCGCGCTTGAGCGCGAGCACCGCGAGGGCGGCCTCGGCCGCGCCGCCGCCCTTGTTCATCTCGGAGACGCGGGCGCGGGCGTGGGCCTGCGCCTCGTTCTCCACGGTCAGGATGCCGTTGCCGAGCGGCAGGCGCAGGCGCACCGACAGGTCCATCAGGGCCCGCGCGCTCTCGCCTGCGACGATGTCGTAATGCCCGGTCTCGCCGCGGATGACGCAGCCGAGCGCCACGACGGCGTCGTAGGGCGTGCCGGCCGCCTCGGCCGCCTCGAGCAGGATGGCGACGGTCGCGGGAATCTCCAGCGCGCCCGGCACGGTCACGACCGCGGCGTGGGCCTCCGCCGCCGCGACGGCGCCGAGCGCCCCGGCGAGCAGGTCGTCGGACAGGCCGTCGTAGAAGCGCGCCTCGACCACGAGGACCCGGGCGCCGGGCGTTTTCGGAGGGACGTAGGCGTCGCTGCGGGGGACATGCATGGGACTCGTGGGACTCCGGCGGACCCACCGCGCGTGCGGAGGGCGCTGACCGACGCGCCGTCTCCGGCCGTCTCGCATCCAGGGTGTTCGGGCAGGGTGTCCGAGGGAGCGAGGGTTAGACCGAAGCGACCGGCTCCACAAGCATGCCGGCGCCGGCCCGCCTGCGGACAGGGCATCGCCTCCATGCGCCGGCGCCCGGTGCGACGGCCCGGGCATCGCTTTTACGACGCCGCCGCGCCCGTGATGGCCCGCGGCTTGCTCCCCGGTTTTCGCGAAGGGCGTGCCGACCGAAGGACCCGCATGAACGTCGAGGTGATCCAGCTGACGAAGCGCTACGGCTCGACGCTCGCCGTCGACGCGATCGACCTCAAGATCCCGTCGGGCGCCTATTGCTGCCTGCTCGGGCCGTCCGGCTGCGGCAAGACCACGACCCTGCGGATGATCGGCGGGCACGAGGCCGTCAGCTCCGGCGCGGTGGTGATCGGCCCGCGCGCCGTCGGCGACGCGCCGCCGTCCGAGCGCGGCACCGCGATGATGTTCCAGAGCTACGCGCTGTTCCCGCACCTCACCTGCCGCGACAACGTCGCGTTCTCGCTTCGCATGCGCGGGGTCGCCAAGGCCGAGCGCCGCACGAAGGCCGACGCGATGCTTGACCTCGTGCAGATGGGCCACCTCGCGGACCGCCTGCCGGCGCAACTCTCTGGCGGGCAGCAGCAGCGCGTGGCGCTGGCCCGCGCGCTGGTCACCGGCCCGAAGGTGCTGCTCCTCGACGAGCCGCTCTCGGCCCTCGACCCGTTCCTGCGGGTGCGGATGCGGGTGGAGCTGAAGCGCATCCAGGCGGAACTCGGGCTCACCTTCATCCACGTCACGCACAGCCAGGAGGAGGCGATGGCGCTGTCCGACCTCGTGGTGGTGATGAACGGCGGCAAGATCGAGCAGGCGGGCGACCCGCGCACGGTGTTCGAGCGCCCGGCCTCGGCCTTCGTCGCCCGCTTCATCGGCGGCCACAACGTCATCGCCCTGCCCGAGGGCAAGGTCGCGGTGCGGGCCGACCGGATGCGGCTCGGGGCCGATCCCGGCGCGGGCGCGGTGCAGGCCCGCGTGCTGGCCGTCGAATACCAGGGCGCCAGCGTGCAGGTGGCGCTCGAGGCGGACGGGATGACCGAGCCGGGCGGCCTGAGCGCGGTCCTCGACGACGCCACCTTCGCCGGCCGCCCGCTGGCGCCGGGCGACCGGGTCGCGCTCGGCTGGGACCCGGACGCCGCCCACCGCCTCGACGCCTGACGCGACCGCTCAACATAGACTATGGAAAGCACGCGGATGACCAACGGCATCAAGTTCACGCGGCGCACGCTGCTCCAGGGGGCAGGCACCGCGCTCGCGGCCGGGCCGATCACCGGGTTTCCCGCCGTCCACGCCGCCGAGCCGGTGACGCTGCGCTATCTCGGCACCGCCGTGAACCAGTCCGGCGACATCGCCCGCAAGGTGAAGGAGGATCTCGGGATCACGATCGAGTACATCCCAGTCGTCACCGACGAGGTCACCAAGCGGGCGGTGACGCAGCCGAACTCGTTCGATCTGATCGACACCGAGTTTTTCAGCCTGAAGAAGATCGTCCCCTCGGGCAACATCCTCGGCATGGATGCGCGCCGGATCAAGAACGCGGACAAGATCACGCCGATCTTCACCAAGGGCGAGATCGCCGGCAAGGCGATCGGCGACCAGGGCACCGCGCCGAAGAAGGTGTTCTACCTCGAAGGCCAGACCGGCAAGTCCTTCGCCTCGTCGCCGACGGAGTGGATCACCCTGATCCCGACCACCTACAACGCCGACACCTTGGGCATCCGCCCCGACCTGATCAAGCGCCCGATCACCAGCTGGAGGGAGCTCCTGAATCCCGAGTTCAAGGGACGCGCCTCGATCCTCAACATCCCCTCCATCGGCATCATGGACGCGGCGATGGTGGTGGAGGCGACCGGCGACTACACCTACGGCGACAAGGGCAACATGACGAAGGCGGAGATCGACCGCACGATCAAGCTCCTGATCGAGGCCAAGCGCGCCGGCCAGTTCCGCGCCTTCTGGCAGGACTTCAACGAATCCGTGAACCTGATGGCGTCGGGCGAGACGGTGATCCAGTCGATGTGGTCGCCCGCCGTCACCAAGGTGCGGACGCAGGGCGTCGCCTGCACCTACCAGCCGCTGAAGGAAGGCTACCGCGCCTGGGCCACCGGCTTCGGCCTGCCGAAGACGCTGACCGGCCGCAAGCTCGATGCGGCCTACGACTTCGTCAACTGGTTCCTCTCGGGCTGGGCCGGCGCCTACCTCAACCGCCAGGGCTACTATTCCGCCGTTCCCGAGACCGCCAAGACCCAGATGGAGCCCTACGAGTGGGCCTACTGGATGGAGGGCAAGCCGGCCGAGAAGGACATCCACGGCCCCGACGGCGGCCTGCTCGAAAAGGCCGGCGCCACCCGCGACGGCGGCTCCTTCGAGGCCCGCATGGGCGCGGTGGCGTGCTGGAACGCGGTGATGGACGAGAACACCTACATGGTCCGCAAGTGGAATGAGTTCATCGCGGCGTGACGCGGGTTCTTTCCATATCCGCGACGCCGCTTCCCTCCCCCCTCTTCGGGGAAGGGTGGGCCTCGCATCAGCGAGGGTCGGGAGAGGGGAGCGACAGCGCCGGATACGGCGCTCTCCTCTCCCCCCCTGCTGCGCAGGGTACCCTCCCCCGCAGCGGGGGGAGGGAAGAGCGCGCGCTCCATCGGTCGGAGGTCTCGCAATGAGCGACGTGGCGCTTCCCGCGCTTGCCGACGCCCCGGCGAAGACGGAGCAAACCGAGACGCCCGCCCGCCCGCGCCGGCGCCTGCCCTACCTCCAGGCGGCGCCGATGGCGCTGGTGTTCGTGGTCTTCCTCGCGATCCCGCTGCTGCTGACGCTGATGGTCAGCTTCTGGGAATACAACGAATACGAGATCATCCCGGCCTTCACGCTGCAGAACTACCGCGACGTGTTCGAGGGGTGCGGCAACCTCGCCGACCCGTGCACGACGGTGCGGACCTACCTCTCGACCCTGAAGTTCTGCGCGCTGACGCTGGCCTTCACGCTGATGGTCGGGTTCCCGGTGGCGTACTTCCTCGCCTTCCACGTCCGTTCGCGCGCGGTGCAGATGGCGCTATTCCTGCTGTGCACGATCCCGTTCTGGACCTCGAACGTGATCCGCATGATCTCGTGGATCCCGCTGCTCGGGCGCAACGGCCTCGTCAACGACACGCTCCGCAGCCTCGGGGTGATCGAGCGGCCGATCGAGGGACTGCTGTATTCCGACTTCTCGGTGACGCTGGCCTTCGTGCACCTCTACACGGTGTTCATGATCGTGCCGATCTTCAACAGCATGGCGCGGATCGACCGGTCGCTGATCGAGGCGGCCTACGATGCGGGCGCCACCGGCTGGCAGACCCTGTGGAGCGTCGTCGTCCCCCTGTGCAAGCCGGGCATCGCCATCGGCACCATCTTCGTGCTGACCCTGGTGATGGGCGACTTCGTCACGGTGGGCGTGATGGGCGGGCAGCAGATCGCCTCCGTGGGCAAGGTGATCCAGGTCCAGATGTCGTACCTGCAATTCCCGGCGGCGGCCGCCAACGCCGTGGTGCTGCTGGCTGCCGTGTTGATGATGATCCTCGGGCTGACCCGGGTGATCGACCTGCGCAAGGAGCTGTAGCCGTGAGCGACCGCCCCCGAGGCCTGGCCTTCACCGCGCTGGCGGCGTTCTTCGCGCTCTACGTGCTGTTCCTCTACGGCCCGACCCTGACGATCCTGGCGCTGAGCTTCCAGGGCCCGCAGGGCGGGCTGACCTTCCCGATGAACGGCGTCTCGACGCACTGGTTCGGCAAGCTCTGGGCCGGCGGCGGCATCGTCGACATCTGGGCGGCGTTCGGGCGCTCGCTCCGGCTCAGCTTCGTGGTGATGGTGCTCACCGTCGTGCTGGCGTTCTTCGCGGGCCTCGCCTTCCGCAAGGGCTTTCGCGGCGCCAACGCGCTCTTCGCCATCGCGGTGGCGAGCCTGATCGTGCCCTCGATCGTGGTCTCCCTCGGGATCGGCCTCGAGTTCCGGCTGGTCGACGACGCGATCAACGCGCTGGCCGCCGCCACAGGCTGGGGCTGGCTGCAGGACCACGGCACCGCGATGGGGCTCTACAGCTCGGCGCTCGGCGCTCACCTGACCTGGACGCTGCCCTTCGGCCTGCTGATCATGTTCGCGGTCTTCAACCGGTTCGATCCGGCCTACGAGGAGGCGGCGCGCGACCTCGGCGCGACCGGGGCGCAGACGCTGCGCCACGTCGTGGTGCCGATCCTGGCCCCCGCACTGGTCGGCGTCGCACTGTTCGGTTTCACCCTGTCCTTCGACGAACTCGCCCGCACCAGCCAGGCGATCGGCGGCCGCAACTCCCTGCCGCTCGAACTCCAGGGGCTCACCACCACGGTGACGACGCCGGAGATCTATGCGCTGGGAAGCCTGACGACGGCGGTTTCGGCGCTGGTGATCGGCACGGCGCTCGCCGCCAGCCTCCTCCTGCAGCGCCGCCGCGCGCGCCGGAGCCTGGCCGGCGCCTAGAGCATTATCCGTGCGGTCGCATCGTCTCCACGCGAGCCGGCATCCACGTCGCTTGAAAATGCTCCGGCGCCCTACTCCGCGCCAGCCGGCTCGTCGCCCGATTCGACGAGCGTCAGGCGCGGGGTCGAGGCCTTGCGCTCGGCGGTCTCGATCAGGCGCAGGCTCGTCGCCTGGCGGCTCTTCTTCAGGTCCTCGGCGATCGCGCCGGTGTTCCCGGCGATGCGCTTGGCGCGCTTGTCGTACTCCGCCATCGAGACGACCGATGAATCACCGGTCTCGGGGGTGCGCGCCATGTCCACCTCGAAGGAAGAGACCGTCCGCACGAGCGCGTGGCGGGCATGGCTTCAACCTAGCACGCTTTCGCGTGATCGCTCCGAGGATTCGCGGGCGACGCACCGCGGGTTCGAGCGGCGGCGACATCGCTCGGCCGGGCACGCTTTCGTGTTCGTGCCGGTTGGTGTTTGCAAAATGTCGCGGGGTGTGCAAAAAGTACAACATCGACTTCTGGTCAGATATCCGGCCGCTCCGCCCGTAATGGTCGTGCGCTGTGTTTTCTCCCACAATTCGACGATTAGCGATCTGGCGCGTGATTCACATGCGCCGGTCGGCTTATGACGCCTGATAAGATACGGAATTTTCTATGAGCACCGGCACCGTCAAGTGGTTCAACGATCAGAAGGGCTTCGGCTTCATCCAGCCGGATGACGGCGGCAAGGACGTCTTCGTGCACATCTCGGCTGTCGAGCGCGCTGGCATGCGCGGCCTGACCGAGGGCCAGAAGATCTCCTACGAGATGGAGACCGACCGTCGCAGCGGCAAGCAGTCCGCCGGCAGCCTCCAGGCCGCCTGAACCCGAGTTCGCCTCGGATCGTTGTCGAAGCCGTCCCACCCGGGACGGCTTCGCGCGTTTCTGAACGGCGCGACCGAATCGCGGCGAGGCGACCTCGCCGCGGACCGCCTTCAGCCAAGCGCTGGGGGCCGACCACCGCCGAGCCCCGCAGGCGACGACCTGTGCGCCTCGGTCCGACCCGTCTGACCGCATCCGGCATGGGGCCGGTGGCGCATAAGGATCTTGTGTGAATCAATCCAAGGACAACCAGTTCTCCGACCGGCTCGAGACCGCTGCGAAGGCGCGGGAAGCGATGCTGGCGCGCTATCGTTCGCGGCCGGCCGCCGACGATCCCGCCGTGGTCGCCCGCCAGGCCGAGCGCCAGGCCGTGATCGAGGCCCGCGAGGAGCGCAACAAGGAGCGCGAGGCCGCCCGGCTCGCCGCCGAGGTCCAGCGGATCGCCGAGGCGAAGGCCCAGCGCGAGTTCGAAGCCGCCGAGGTGCTGCGCATCGCCGCAGAGAAGGCCGAGCGCCAGGCCGCCCTCGCCGCCGAGCAGAAGGAGGCGCGCGACGCCCGCTTCGCCGCCCGCAAGCTCCGCGCCCGCAAGTAAGACCGAGACCGGCTCGCCGAGCCGAAACCCGGCGACGGCCCCTCCGCCAGCGGTTCACCCCGCGGGCGTTCGGGCCGGCGCCCTCAGCCCTAGCCGAATCCGTCTCCGCATCCGTCGCGCCCGTCCCGGGTTCGATACCCGGCGTCGCGGCGACCAGGAGTGATGTTCGATGTCCCACAAGTTCAAGCTCGGCCAGCGTGTCCGTCAGTCGCGCGGCGGCTTCGGCTCCGTGAAGGACGACGCGTCCGGCCTGCTCTGCGAGATCGTCCGCCTGATGCCCGAGGACCGCACCGGCGAGCCGGGCTACCGGATCAAGTCCTCGGCCGGCGAGCGCGCCGCGACCGAGAGCGAGCTGTCCCTCGCCGGCTGATCAGACCGACACCACCGCCAGCGAGTCACGTCTGCGCGACGTCTGCAGGGCGCGCGGGCGTGCCGTGCGTTGCCAAACGCCCGATCCTGCGCCATCTCACGCTCCGTGCCGGCCACGGCCTCGTCTGCCGGCCGCACGCGGCTCTTGCGGGACGGACCGGGCGGCGTTTCGTGCCCCGTCTCCGGACCGGGAGCCGTTCCATCCCCGGGCGGCGTTTCACGTCGGCCCCAACCCCAAGCAGGCAATGAGTAAGCGCACCAGGCAAAGGCCGCAGGAGCGGGGCTCCGTGCTGTTCGACGTAGTCTACGAGGACGGTTCGCAGGCCTCCAACCGCCGCGTCCCGATGGAAATCCTCGGCGGCCTCGACGGCGACGATCCGGCTCGCGAGGTGATCTCGGCGCAGGACGAGGACATCGCCCAGAAGTCCGGGCGTCCGCAGCGGACGATCCTCTCGCTCTCGCGGTCCCCGATCCCCGAGGCGAAACCGAAGCCGCCCCGCGATGCGTAAGGGAGCGCGAGCGTGGGAGGGCACGACATGGGCCACAAGTTTCATCTCGGACAACTCGTCCGCCGCCGCGACCTCGCGGCGGCCCGCAACGGCAACCGCATCTTCGAGGTGATCGGCCTGCTGCCGGCCGATGCCGGCGCGCCGGGCTATCGCATCCGCAGCACCGAGGCCGGCACCCACGAGGTCCGCGAGGACGGGCTGACCGCGGCCTCGTGCTGCCCGGCGCCCGCGACCTGATCGACCGCGGGACCAGGCGCGCATTGGAGCGCCGCGTCGGGGGTGGCATAAGGCCGAGACGTCCCGATCCCGGGGCCTCGCCCGGACCCCCGCCCGATGCGCCGCCTTCCGCCGGCCCCGACATCCTTCGCCACCGACAGGCGCGCGCCGTGAACGCGCCGGACCTCGCGCCCGCGCGCCGCTCGGCCTCGCGCCGGCTGGCTAACCCGCGGACCCTGTGGAAGCGGGTCTCGCGCGCCGTCGGCGACCTGCTGCCGAAGGGCCTCTACGCCCGGTCGCTGATCATCATCATCGCGCCGGTGGTGCTGCTGCAATCGGTGATCGCCTACACCTTCATGGAGCGGCACTGGCAGCTGGTGACCAAGCGCCTGTCCTCGGCGGTCACGGCCGACGTCGCGGCGCTGATCGACATCTACGAGGTCTACCCCCAGGACAAGGACGCCGAGACACTCTCGCGCATCGCCGGCGAGCGGCTGAACCTCGACCTCGACATCCTGAAGGGCGCCAAGATCCCGCCGCCCGGGCCGCGGCCGTTCTTCTCGATCCTCGACGAGGCGCTGTCGGACGAGCTGAAGCGCCAGATCGGCCGCCCGTTCTGGATCGACACCGTCGGCCGATCGAACCTGATCGAGATTCGCGTCGCGATTCCCGACGGGGTGATGCGCATCACCGCGCGCCGCTCCCAGGCCTACGCCTCGAACTCGCACATCTTCCTGGTGTGGATGATCGGCTCGTCGATGGTGCTGCTCGGCGTCGCGATCCTGTTCCTGCGCAACCAGATCAAGCCGATCCTGCGGCTCGCCGCGGTGGCGGAAGGGTTCGGCAAGGGCCGCGAGATCGAGTTCCGCCCCCGCGGCGCCCGCGAGGTCCGGCAGGCCGGCCACGCCTTCATCGAGATGAAGCGCCGCATCGAGCGCGCGATGGAGCAACGCACGACGATGCTCAACGGCGTGAGCCACGACCTGCGCACGATCATCACCCGGTTCCGGCTCTCCCTCGCTCTGATCGACCAGAGCCCGGAGATCGACGAGCTCTCGCGCGACGTCGACGAGATGAGCCGCATGTTGGAGGGCTACCTCGCCTTCGCCCGCGGCGATTCGGCGGAGAACGCGGCGCCCACCGACATGCGCGCCCTGCTCGAGGACCTGCGCACCGACGTGGAACGCCTGGGCGCCCAGGTCTCGGATTTCGAGCTCGCCGGGTCGCCCTCCGTCACCGTGCGGCCCGACGCGTTCCGGCGCTGCCTGTTCAACCTCGCCGCCAACGCCGCCCGCTACGGCGAGACGGTGGCGATCTCAGGCCGGGCCGAGGCGCGGGCGTTCTTCGTCTCGATCGACGACGACGGCCCGGGCATCGCGGTCGAAAGCCGCGAGGAGGTGTTCAAGCCGTTCGTGCGCCTCGACGACGCGCGCCAGGATGCGGGCGGCTCCGGGCTCGGCCTGTCGATCGCCCGCGACATCGCCCGCGCGCATGGCGGCGACGTCTCGCTCCACGACAGTCCGCTCGGCGGCTTACGCGCGACGGTGCGGGTGCCGGCCTGAGGCCGGCGGCTGGTTCGGCCCGATGCGCGGCAAAAAAACGGTGCGGCGGGTGTCCCCACGACCGCGCCGGGGTGCTATGGACGGGCGATCCGTCCAAGCGCGTGGGTTACTTCGCCGCCCCGCACGACCTGAGTGCCGTTCATGAACCCGCTCGTTCCGCTCTTCATCCTGATCTCGCTGCCGCTCGCCGCGATCGGTCTCGTGCTCTACACCGACACCGGCATCGAGCCGGCCCTGTTCTACGCCTCGGTGAAGACCTTCGTGATCCTCGGCGCCATCGCCGTCGCGCTGTCGTTCGGCGCGAGCAAGCTCGCCGAGCGCTCGAAGCACTGATCGCCTCGCCCGCCGCGGCACGCTCCGTGCACGCGGGACGCTCCGTGCAGTAAGGGGCGGGTCGGCCGGGCGTTCGACGGCCCGGCCGCGCGAACCGGGAGGACGTTTCCATGATGCAGATCGTTCCGGCCTTCGGACGCATCGGCGAGGAGAACGCCTTCGCGGTGCTGGCCCGTGCCAACGCGCTCGCCGCTCAAGGACGCGACGTCATCAACCTCGGAATCGGCCAGCCCGACATGCCAACCCCGGCCCACGTCGTCGAGGCCGGCATCCAGGCGCTGCGCGACGGGCACCACGGCTACACGCCGGCCACCGGCATCCTGCCCCTGCGCGAGGCGGTGTCCCGCGACATCCACCGGCGCCACGGCGTCGAGGTCTCCCCTGAGAGCGTGATGATCGTGCCCGGCGGCAAGGTCACCATGTTCATGGCGATCCTGATGTTCGGCGAGCCCGGAGCCGAGATCCTCTACCCGGACCCCGGTTTCCCGATCTACCGGTCGATGATCGAGTTCACCGGCGCGACGCCTGTGCCGGTGCCGATCCGCGAGGCCAACGGCTTCGCGTTCTCGGCCGAGGAGACCCTTGCGCTGATCACGCCGCGGACCCGGCTGCTCATCGTCAACTCGCCGGCGAACCCCACGGGCGGCGTGACGCCGAAGGCCGAGATCGACGCCCTGGCGAAGGGTCTCGCCGACCATCCCGACGTCGCGATCCTGTCGGACGAGATCTACGGCACCATGACTTACGATGGCGAGGCGCATCACTCGCTGCTCAGGTACGAACAGATTCGCGACCGGCTGATCTACCTCGACGGCGCGTCGAAGACGTACGCGATGACGGGCTGGCGGCTCGGCTGGTCGGTCTGGCCGAAGCCGCTCTACGAGGCGGCGCGCAAGCTCGCGGTCAACGCCCATTCCTGCGTCAACGCCGCGACCCAGTGGGCCGGCATCGCCGCGCTGGACGGGTCGCAGGACTGCGTGGCCGAGATGGTCGCCGAATTCGATCGGCGCCGCACGATCGTGGTCGACGGCCTCAACGACCTGCCGGACGTGTCCTGCATCGTGCCCAAAGGCGCGTTCTACGCCTTCCCGAACGTGAGCCGCACCGGCTGGAAGGCGAAAGCCCTGGCCGCGTCGCTGCTGGAGCAAGCCGGCGTCGCCGTCATCGGCGGGCCGGATTTCGGCGTCCACGGCGAAGGCTACATCCGCCTCTCCTACGCCAACTCGGCGGAGAACATCTTGCGCGCGCTGGAGCGGATGAAGACGTTCCTGTCCGAGCGCAGGCCAGGCTGAGGCGCCCTCGCCCCCCCCGCGCCGTCATTCCGGGTCGCCGAAGGCGAGCCCGGAATCCAGAGCCGCCGCGTTCGCCGGATCGCAAGCTCCGGCGCCGCCCCTGGACCCGTCGCGGCTCTGGATTCCGGGCTCTGCTGCGCAGCCCCGGAATGACGGGTTTGGATGGGTGGGCGACCCCGAACGGAGCCGCCCGACCCGACCTCAGGCCGCCATCGACTGCGCGTTCGGCTCGGCCGCGCGCACGTCGTCGTCGACGTGCTGCTCGAAGCGCTTGAAGTTCTCCTTGAACATGCCGACGAGGCGGTTCGCGGTCTCGGCGAAGGCGGCCTTGTTGGCCCAGGTCTTGACCGGCTGCAGGATGTGCGGCTCGACGCCGGGCACCGAGACCGGCACCGCGAAGCCGAAATACGGGTCGCGGCGGAACTCGGTCTTCGACAGGGAGCCGTCGAGAACCGCCGAGAGCAGCCGGCGGGTGACGCGGATCGGCATCCGCCGACCGGTGCCGACGCCGCCGCCGGTCCAGCCCGTGTTGACGAGCCAGCAATCGACGTCGTGCCGGGCGATGAGGTCGCGCAGCAGGTTGCCGTAGGTGCTCGGGTGGCGCGGCATGAACGGCGCGCCGAAGCAGGTCGAGAACGTCGCCTCGGGCCCGGTCAGGCCGCGCTCGGTGCCCGCGACCTTGGCGGTGTAGCCGGAGAGGAAGTGGTACATCGCCTCCGCGCCGGTGAGCTTGGCGATCGGCGGCATCACCCCGAACGCATCGCAGGTGAGCATGACGATGTTCTTCGGGTGCCCGGCGCGGCCGGTGTCGCTCGCGTTGGCGATGAAGTCGAGCGGGTAGGCGCAGCGGGTGTTCTCGGTGAGCGAGGCGTCGTCGAAGTCGGGGATCCGCGTCTCAGGATCGATCACCACGTTTTCCATCACCGTGCCGAAGCGCTCGGTGGTGGCGTAGATCTCGGGCTCGGCGTTGCGCGAGAGGCGGATGGTCTTGGCGTAGCAGCCGCCCTCGAAGTTGAAGATCCCCTCCGGGCTCCAGCCGTGCTCGTCGTCGCCCAGCAACTTTCGCGAGGAATCGTTCGAGAGCGTGGTCTTGCCCGTGCCCGACAGCCCGAAGAAGATCGCCGAGCCGCCCTCGGCGTCGAGCGCCGCGTTGGCCGAGCAGTGCATCGGCATCACGCCCGCGCCCGGCAGGATGTAGTTCAGGTAGGTGAAGACCGACTTCTTCATCTCGCCGGCATAGGCCGAGCCGCCGATCAGCACGATCTTGCGCGTGAAATCGATGGCGATGACGGTCTTGGAGCGGCAGCCGTGGCGGGCCGGGTCGGCCTCGAAGCTCGGCAGGTCGATGATCGTCATGTCCGGCACGTACCCGGCGATCTCGGCGCGGGCTGGCCGGATCAGCAGGTTGCGGATGAACAGGGAGTGCCACGCGAATTCCGAGAACACCCGCGCCTTCACCCGGTAGCCTGCGTCGGCGCCGCCGTAGAGGTCCTGCGCGAACAGCTCGCGGCCTTCGGCGTGGGCCTGGAAGTCGGCGAGCAGGGTGGCGAACTGGTCGTGCGTGATCGCGCCGTTGTTCTCCCACCAGATCTCGTTCTCGGTGCTCGCGTCGCGGACCACGAACTTGTCCTTGGGCGAGCGACCGGTGTGGCTGCCGGTGGTGGCCACCAGCGCGCCGCCGCGCGCCAGGCGGCTCTCGCCGCGGACCAGCGATTCCTCGTAGAGGCGCGGGGCCTCCAGGTTCCAGTGCACGGCCTTCAGGTTGCGCAGGCCGATCGCCTCGGCGCCGTGGGCCGCGTTGTGATCGCCGATGTCGCTCATGGTCTCTCTCCCGGGCCCCTGCTCGCGCCGTGTCGCTGGTCCGGGCCGCGCGGCGCCGGATCAAGGGAGCGTCCGTGCGGTCGTACAGGACCGCCGCACGCTGGTTCGCCGCTCCCGGCCCGTTCTGGATCAGGCGGCAAGGCAATCGCGTCAACCTGGACCCGGGAGGGAGGAGGACAGACGGAGGCCGCTTTGTCAGGCCTCGGCACACCTGTAAGGTGCCGATCGCGACGCGCATGGCGCGTGGGACCGCAAGCCGCCTTCAACCCGGGCGCGAAGGCGGGTATCGGAGGGGACGCCCCCCATCCGTCCCGAGACGATCGAACCCTTCATGCCGCAAGCCGTCGCCGGCCCCGAGATCGAGCGCCTGATCCAGCTGCTCGCCCGGATGCCGGGCCTCGGCCCCCGCTCCGCGCGGCGGGCCGCCCTGCAGCTCATCAAGAAGCGCGACACCCTGCTCGCGCCGCTCGCCGACGCGATGCGGGTCGCGGTCGAGCGCATCGTCGTCTGCCGGGAATGCGGAAACGTCGACACCTGCGACCCGTGCACGATCTGCAGCGACCCGAAGCGCGACCCGACGGTGCTGGTGGTGGTCGAGGACGTGTCGGACCTGTGGGCGCTGGAGCGCTCCGGCGCGGTGCAGGCGCGCTACCACGTGCTCGGCGGCGTGCTCTCGGCCCTCGACGGCGTGCGGCCGGAGCACCTCAACATCGCCAGCCTCGCCGAGCGGGCGGCGAACCCTGAGGTGACCGAGATCATCATCGCGCTGAACGCCACCGTCGACGGGCAGACCACGGCCCACTACGTCACCGACGCGATCAAGGCGCTCGGTCTGAAGGTCACGCGGCTCGCCCACGGCGTGCCCGTGGGCGGCGAGCTCGACTACCTCGACGAGGGCACGCTCACCGCGGCGATCCGCAGCCGAACCGCGTTCTGAATCGCACCGAAGTGGAGGGCGCCGGCGGCATTTGACCGCCCTCCCCCCGCATCCTATTCCGGCGACACGCCTGTCCCCTCACCTGCCCCGCCACCCGGTCGAGCCATGACGATCCGTCCCCTCGTGATCCTGCCCGATGCGCGCCTGCGTCTGCCGTCGGAGCCGGTCGGCCCCGTGACGAAGGAGATCCGCACGCTCGCCGAGGACATGCTGGAGACGATGTACGACGCCCCCGGCGTCGGGCTCGCCGCGATCCAGATCGGCGTGACCAAGCGGGTGGTGACGATCGACACCTCGAAGGAGGAGGGGTCACGCAACCCGCAGGTGTTCCTCGATCCCGAGATCGTCTGGGCCTCGGAGGAGACGCGCGTCTACGACGAGGGCTGCCTGTCGATCCCCGAGGTCTACGGCGAGGTCGCGCGGCCCGACAAGGTGCGCGTGCGCTTCCGCGACCTCGACGGAGCGGTGCAGGAGATCGAGGCGGCGGGCCTGCTCGCGACCTGCATCCAGCACGAGATCGACCACCTCAACGGCGTGCTGTTCATCGATCACCTGTCGAAGCTCAAGCGCGACCGGATCGTGAAGAAGTTCACCAAGGCGGCCAAGCGCGACGCGGCCTGAGCGGACAGCAACCATGCGCGTCGTCTTCATGGGCACCCCGGACTTCGCGGTGCCGACGCTCGCGCGGCTGGCCGAGGACGGCCATTCGATCGCGGCGGTCTACACCCGCGCGCCTGCCAAGGCCGGGCGCGGCATGGCGCTCCGCCCCTCCCCCGTCCACGCGCTGGCGGACCGGCTCGGGCTTCCGGTGCTGACGCCCTCGACCCTGAAGGACCGAGAGGCCGCCGAGACCTTCTCCGCGCATCGCGCCGACGTCGCCGTCGTCGTCGCCTACGGCATGCTGCTGCCGCAGGCGATCCTCGACATCCCGCGCCACGGCTGCCTCAACCTGCACGGCTCGCTGCTGCCGCGCTGGCGCGGGGCGGCGCCGATCCACCGCGCGGTGATGGCGGGTGACGCGACGAGCGGCGTCGGCGTGATGCGGATGGAAGCCGGGCTCGACACCGGGCCGGTGGCGCTGGAAGACCGCATCCCGATCCGGCCCGGCATGACCACCGGCGACCTGCACGACGCCCTGATGCCGCTCGGCGCCGACCTGATGGCGCGGGCTCTGCGGGCGCTCGAGGCCGGGACCCTGACCTTCCGGCCGCAGGACGAGGTCGGCGTGCTCTACGCCCGCAAGATCAGCAACGACGAGGCGCGGATCGACTGGGCGCAGGATGCCGCGGCGGTCGCGGCGCATGTGAACGGTCTCAGCCCGTTTCCCGGCGCCTTCTTCGAGGCCGACCTCGGCAAGGGCGCGGAGCGGGTGAAGGTGCTGCGGGCCGTGGTCGCCCCCGGCTCCGCCGCCGCCGGGACGCTGCTCGACTCCGAGGGCACGGTCGCCTGCGGCTCGGGCGCCGTGCGGCTTCTCGAACTCCGCCGCGCCGGCAAGGGCGGCACCGCGAGCGGCGCGGAGTTCTTGCGGGGCGCGCGGCTCGAAGCCGGGGCGCGCCTGGTATGACCGGGATCGTGGAGGGCGCCGCCCCTCGCCGCACCGAACCGGCCGCCTGATGCCGCGCTACAAGCTCGTCATCGAGTACGACGGCGCGCCGTTTCGCGGCTGGCAGCGGCAGGCCGCGGATCCGAGCGTGCAGGGCGCGATCGAGGCGGCGGTGACGCGGTTCTCGGGCGAGACGCAGGGGCTGACCTGCGCCGGGCGCACCGATTCCGGGGTGCACGCGACGCATCAGGTCGCCCATCTCGACCTGTCCAAGGATTGGCGGACGGACGTGGTGCGCGACGCGCTGAACGCGCACCTGAAGCGGGTCCCGGTCTCGATTCTCTCGGCAGAGGTCGTCGACCCGGCGTTCAACGCCCGGCACTGGGCGATCCGCCGGCACTATCGCTACCGCATCCTCGACCGGCGCAGCCCGCCGACCTTCACCCGCGGCCAGGTCTGGCACGTGCCCTGGCCGCTCGATGCGGCGGCGATGCACGCGGCCGGGCAGAGCCTCCTCGGCCTGCACGACTTCACCGCCTTCCGCGCCGCCGAGTGCCAGGCCAACAGCCCGATGCGCACCCTCGACCGCCTCGACGTGACCCGCCGGCCGATGGGGTCAATGGAGGAGATCGTGGTCGAGACCGACGCGCGCTCGTTCCTGCACCATCAGGTCCGCAGCATGGTCGGCACGCTGATGCTCGCCGGCGGCGGCCGCCTCGACGCGGCCGGCGTCGCAGACATCCTCGCCTCCCGCGACCGCAGCCGCTGCGGCCCGATGGCCCCCGCCCACGGGCTGTGCTTCGTCGGCGTCGATTATCGACCTGAGATTAACGATTTCGCATTTAATTAATCTGAGATTGCTTTTCTAGTACGAAGAGCGATGATCCCCCGGCAAGTGGAGGGCGCTGTTTGCGCACCCGGGGGGCGACGACCATGGAAGGCCCGTTTCAGATCATCGTCTATCTGGCGACGTGCTTCGCGTTCTTCTCGCCGCTGATCTTCATCGCCGTGCGGGAATCGATCAAGAAGCACCGCCAGGAGATCATCACCGACCTCGCGACCGTGTTCGACATCGGTGACCCGGCCGGGACCAACCTGATTCCGTCATTCGAGTTCGTGAAATACAAGTACTTCGTCGGCGCCCGCCGAAGCCGGGACCCGGCGGCCGGCCGGGCGGAGGGCGAGCGGAGCACGGTCTGGGCGGAAGAGACCCGCGGCAAGCGCGAGGACTATTCGGTGATCGCGTGGATCATCGGCTCCGCCCCATTCGGAATCCTCGCGGCGACCTCGACCTTCTACGGCCTGTCCCTGCTCCTATCGGTGCTCGCCGAGCATATGACCGAGCCGAGCGGCCTGCGCTGGGGCGGCTTCAGCTACCCGACGCCGACGGGCGTCGGCATGGTCTGGCTGCTCGGCATCTGCGCAGCCTTCGCCGGCAGCTACATCACGGCTTTGCGCAGCCTGTACCGCGCGATCAAGAACTTCGACCTCAGCCCGGGCATGATCGCCAACGAGACCAACAAGATCCTCATCAGCTTCGTCCTCGGGCCGATCGTCTCCACCTCGATCATCTGGTTCGGAAGCCAGCTCGTGACGCTGGTGGTGCCGGTCTCGCCCGCGGTGACGGCGGCCGCGGCCATCACCGCCTGCTTCGTCGCCGGCGTCATGCCGGAGGTCGTCCTGCGCAGCATCATCCAGCGCGACCAGTTGAAGAACTTCAAGCGCGAGGAAGAAGAGGTCTTCCGGGCGTTCAAGATCACCCCGGTCGAGATCGTCGACGGCATCGACAGCGAGATCCGGGTCCGGCTCGACGACCACCACATCCACTCGACGCAGAACCTCGCTGCGGCCAACCCCCTGATGCTGTTCGTCGAGACACCTTACGGCGTCTACCAGATCATGGATTGGGTCGCGCAGGCGCAGCTCTGCTGCTCCGTCGGGCGGGACAAGATCGTGCGGCTGTGGCCGCTCGGCGTGCGGACGCTGTTCGACCTCGAACGGCTCGCCGCCGGTAAGGACCCGTCCAAGGACGCGCTTCTGCTGGAGGTCGGGCGCATCATCCTCGGCGAGGCGCTGGTGCCCCTCGACCCGAAGGATCGCGCCGCCACCGCCGCCCTCGTCCGCGCGAGCATCGAGTTGCGCCTCGACGACCCGCATGTGCAGCGCCTGCGACAGATCTACATCGCCGTCGGCGACCGGCTCGGCTCGAAGAGCCGCCGCTTCCGCGGCGGCGGCTACCGGGTGCTGTGCCGGAATCGGTCGCGCAAGGGCTGGATTTGCCGCGGGATTCGGGGCGAGCGCGCCTGAGCCTCTTCCTCAGGCGCCGGTTGGGAAGTAGGCGTCGAGCATCCGCACGTAGATCGCCGTCAACCGTTCCAGGTCGGCCACCGGCACGCACTCGTCGACCTGGTGCATCGTCTCGCCGACGAGGCCGAACTCGATCACCGGGCAGGCGTCCTTGATGAAGCGCGCGTCCGAGGTGCCGCCCGTCGTGGAGAGCGTCGGGCGCAGGCCCGTCTCGGCCGCGATCGCGTCCGAGACCAGGTCGACGAAGGCGTCGGGCCGCGTGAGGAAGGCCGGGGAATTCGAGGGCGCGAGGTCGAGGGTGTAGCGGACGGCGTTGCCGGCGGCCGCATCGAGGCGGCGGCGGATCTCGGCGCCGAGCGTCTCGGCATCCCAGCCCTCGTTGAAGCGGATGTTGAACACCGCCCGCGCATCCGCCGGGATGACGTTGGTGGCTTTGTTGCCGACGTCGATCGTCGTGAATTCGAGGTTCGAGGCGTCGAAATGCGCGGTGCCGCCGTCGAGTGGGTCGGCGGCGAGCGCCGAGGCGAGGCGCAGCATCCCCGGGATCGGGTTCTCGGCCCGGTGCGGGTAGGCGACGTGGCCCTGCCGGCCGTGGACCGTGAGCTTGCCCGTGAGCGATCCGCGCCGCCCGATCTTGATCATTTCGCCGAGCGTGCTCGGGTTCGTCGGCTCGCCGAGCAGGCAATGGTCGAAGCGCTCGCCCCGGGCCTTCGCCCAATCGAGGAGCTTGACGGTCCCGTTGACCGCCGGCCCCTCCTCGTCGCCCGTGACGAGGAACGCGATCGACCCGGAAAAATTCGGGCCGCGCGCCTGCAGGAAGCGCAGGGCGGCGGCGAGCATGCAGGCGATGCCGCCCTTCATGTCGACGGCGCCGCGCCCGTAGAGGATGCCGTCGGCCATCGCACCGTCGAACGGTCCGCTCCGCCACGCCGCCGCGTCGCCGGGCGGCACCACGTCGGTATGGCCGGCGAACAGCAGGCACGGGCCGCCCGATCCGATCCGGGCGTAGAGGTTCTCGACGTCGGGCGTGCCGGGCTCGGAGAAGACCGGACGCGCGACGGAGAACCCGGCCTCGGTGAGGACCCGGTCGAGCAGGGCCAGGGCGCCGCCCTCCTCGGGGGTCACCGAGGGGCAGCGGAGCAGCGCCTGCGCCAGATCGAGGGGGCTCGCTTGCACGCTCACGCCGGGCGCCCGACGACCGGAGGCCCGGGGATGGTCGGGCAGGTCGGCCTGCTCGCGCAAGACGACGTAGTCCCGGAGCGCGGAGCCTGCATCTTCAACCCTTCTTGAGAAACGAAGCTTACGACAACATGGGGCCGGGACAAAAGCCGCCCGACGGGTCGCGCACGCGAGGGGAGCACCGAGGCATGGATGCGAAGGCGGGGTCCGAGCCGGCCAAGGCCGGCAGCCATCTCAGCCTCGTGCCCGCGCCGTCGGAGAAGCGTTCCGGCGGCCGCCGCAACGCGGTGATGATGCCGGCCACGATCGTCTGCCCCGACGGGGCGACCCATCCTTGCGTGATCCGCGACATGTCGGCGACGGGCGCGAAGCTCGCGATCTCGCGCCGCCACCGGCTGCCCGCCGAGGTCACGCTCGCGATCCCGGGGCAGGCCGTCGCCTACGCAGTCGCGCGCCAATGGCAGCGCGGCGACTTCGCCGGCGTCGTGCTGGCTGTCGCCAAGCCCGACGCCGACACATCCGACGCCGACATGCCTGCACCCGAGATGCCTGCACCCGAGATGCCCGGCGCAGCTACTTGAGGACCACCACCTGCGCGTCGCCGACGCGGCGCATCACGCTGACGGTGACGTCGTCGCCGTGGCGGTGGAAGCGGAGATCCACCCGCGATTCGCCCAGCCGCACGTTGTAGAGCGAGACGCCGTCGAGGAACGCCGGCAGGATCGGGTTGCGCAGGCGGACGCGGTTGCGGGCGTGGTCGAGCTCCAGGCCGAGGCAGGCCGAGAGGAACGCGAACGGCGCCGCCGCCGCCCAGGCCTGCGGGCTGCACGCCACCGGATAGGAAACCGGCCCGCGCTGGCGCCGACGCATGAAGCCGCAGAACAGTTCCGGCAGCCGCTTCTGGTCCTGGTACAATGCGGTCTCGAACATGCCCTGGAAGATGCGCGCGGCCTCGTGCTTGAGGTCGTAGCGCGCGAGCCCCATGGCGATGATCGCGTTGTCGTGCGGCCAGATCGAGCCGTTGTGGTACGACATCGGGTTGTAGCGCGCCTCGCCGCGGGCGATCGTGCGCACGCCCCAGCCGTTGAAGCCGTCCTTGGACAGCAGCGTCGCCGCCACCTGCGCCGCCCGCTCGGGCTTGGCGATGCCGGTGAACAGGGCGTGACCCGCATTCGACGAGCGCACGGCGCATTGCCGCTTCTCGCCGTCGAGCGCCAGGGCGTAGGTGCCGATCTCTTCGTTCCAGAACGCGGCGTCGAACGCATCCCTCAGGGCGTCCGCCTCCAGGGTCAAGGTCTCGGCCATCGCGTCGTGGCCGAGCATCGCCGCGAGCTTGGCCATGCCGTTCTTGGCGGCGTAGACGTATCCCTGGACTTCGCACAGCGCGATCGGACCCTTGGCGAGGTGGCCGTCGTCGTGGAAGATCGAATCGTGGCTGTCCTTCCAGCCCTGGTTCTCGAGCCCCTTGTCGGTGTCGCGGGCGTATTCGACGAAGCCGTCGCCGTCCCGGTCGCCGTAATCGTTCATCCAGGCGAGCGCGAGCTCGAGCGCCGGCCAGATCCGGGTGATCGTCTCGCGGTCGCCGGTGACGGCGTAGTATTCTGAGGCCAGCATCACGAAGAGCGGCGTGCCGTCAATGGTGCCGTAATAGTGCCGGAACGGCACCTCGCCGAGCATCGCCATCTCGCCGCGGCGGGTCTCGTGCAGCACCTTGCCCGGCTGCGCGTCGGCGGCCGGGTCCACCGCCTTGGCCTGCGTCACCGCGAGGTAGCGCAGCACGCCCTTGGCGAATTTCGGGTCGATCCACAGCGCCATCATCGCGGTGATGATGCCGTCGCGCCCGAACACCGTGGAGTACCAGGGGATGCCGGCGAACGGGTAGATGCCCTCCGGCGTGCGGCTGGCCAGCATGTAAAGGTCGGCGGTGGCGCGGCAGGCGGCCTCGTTGAACTGGTCGTTCGACGAGATGATCGTAGTGATGCCGGCGGTCAGCTCGCGCAGGTCCCGGCGCGCGTCGCGGTAGGCGCGGGCGAAGACCATGCCCTCGTAAAGGCCCTTCGGCGGCTTCACCGCGGTGCTGCCAGAGGCCAGCGAGAGCGCGGCGGCGGCGTCCTCGCCGGTCTTCTCGACGGAGGGCGCGCTGGTGAAGGCGCGGTGCGCCTCGCAGACCACGCGGACGAACAGCGAGGCGCGGCCCTCGGGGGCGAGCGTCACCTCGAACACCGCGCGGCCGGGCTCGAGCAGCTTGGGCTTCGGCCCGAAATGCAGTGCGGTGGTGCGGACGATCTCGTCGAGGCCGACGTAGCGGAACTGGACCTCGTGCTCGCTCGCGACCTGCACGGCGCGCTTGCCGCGGCTGGTGCGGGCCGTACCGCGGACCTCGAACAGGTCGCGGTAGTCGGCGTCGAACGTCACCTCGATCCGGAGCGTCCGGTGGCGCGAATCGTAGGAGCGCAGGCCGATCCGGTCGTAGCAGGCGCCGCGGAACAGGAACTTGGTGCGCTCGATGGCGATGATCTCGCGCGGCAGCGTGATCTCGTCGCCGCCGTCGAGGCGGATGTCCGGCGTCGTCATGTCGACGGAGAGCGCGCCGTTGTCGTCCTGCATCACCGAGGACAGCATCAGCGGGCGCTGGCCCTCGATGGTGAAGTGCAGGCGCGAGAGGTAGCGCGTGTCCTGGAAGTACAGCCCCTCCGGCCCCGGCTGCACGCCGATGTCGCCGAAGGAATCGAGCACCGCGAAGGCCTCGCCGAACTTCAGCGAGCGCAGCGGCCGGTCGACCAGGGAGGTCTGCGCCTCGATATGGTACTGCGGCAGCACCTCGTCGGCATCCTGGAAGCCGTGCGCGACCGTCCGCGATCCGTCGCCGCCGAGCTGCGCCTTTGCCGTCGTCGTGTCCGCCATGCGTGACCTGCTCCGCGCATCCAGGAGTGCGAATCGAAAGGGCCGCCGGATCGCGAATTTGCGATGCGGCGGCCCTGGTGACCGTCTGATTGAGCCGTTTGTACGACGCCGCGCCGACGGAGAAAACCCTCGTCCGCGTCGGTCAGCTCATCCGCATCCAGCCCGAAGCAAGCCGGATGCCGGAGGTGTGGGATCAGGCCGGCATCGCGGCGATGGAGATCGCCGGACGGGCCGAGCCGTTCATCTCGCCGTAATGCGGGGCGAAGGACGCGGCGCCCGGCAGCGCGATGACCGAATCGCGGGCGGAAAGCAGCTGCTCGTAGGCGGCGACGTACTTCTTGACCATGCACTCGGCGGTGAAGGCGGTCTCGAAGTGGCGGCGCACGCCGGCGCGGCTCATGGTCTTGACCGTGGCGACCGCGGCGACCGCGTCGTCCATGGTCTCGCACAGGACGC
This sequence comes from Methylobacterium cerastii, assembly GCF_022179125.1. Classification (GTDB taxonomy): domain Bacteria; phylum Pseudomonadota; class Alphaproteobacteria; order Rhizobiales; family Beijerinckiaceae; genus Methylobacterium; species Methylobacterium cerastii. The sequence continues at coordinate 136,028 of NZ_BPQG01000006.1, read as the reverse complement.
CGCTGACGCCGTCGGCGATGACCTCCGGCACGGAGCCGTTGCGGAAGGCGATCACCGGGGTGCCGGCCGACATCGCCTCGATCATGACGAGGCCGAAGGGCTCCGGCCAGTCGATCGGGAAGGCCAGCGCCAGGGCGTTGCCGAGGAATTCCTTCTTCTGATCCTCGTTGATCTCGCCGATGTACTCGACCAGCGGGTGGTGGGTCATCGGCTCGATGACCTCGTCCCAGTACTTCTGGTCGGCCTTGTCGACCTTGGCGGCGATCTTCAGCGGCGTGCCGGAGCGGATCGCCATCTCGATCGCGCGGTCGGGGCGCTTCTCGGGGGAGATGCGGCCGAGGAAGGCGAGGTAGCCGCCCTTGGCCTCCGGCGAATAGGGGCAGTTCTGGGCCGGGAGGCCGTGATGGATCGTCGACAGCCAGTTGACGTTCGGCGGCATCGGCTCGCGCTGGTTGTCGGAGATCGACACCAGCGGCATCCCGGTGAAAGTCTTGTAGACCGGCATGAAGTCCGGCACGTCGAGGCGACCGTGCATCGTGGTGATGCACTTGTGGTTCAGGTCCTCGAACATCGGGTACTGAAGCAGGTCGATGTGGAAGTGCAGGATATCGAACTCGTGCGCCCGGCGATGGACCTGATGCAGCATCGCGAGGTGGCTCGCGGTGTGGTCGCGGTAGCCGAGCAGGCGCAGACCCTCGGGCGTGCAGGCCGCGAGCTTGGCCGAGGTCTCGGAATCGCCGCTCGCGAACAGGGTGACGTCGTGGCCCTGGCGGACCAACTCTTCGGTGATCCAGCTGACGACGCGCTCGGTGCCGCCGTAGAACTTCGGCGGTACGGCTTCCGAGAGCGGGGCGATCTGGGCAATGCGCACGAAAGGTCTCCTGAGTAGCCAGCGTTTCGGGGATCTAACCCGACCCGGGCTGAGTGGGACATGAACGAAACCCACGGCCAAGGTTATGGTTCCTTGTGCGGTGCGAAGGCAGCTCTCTGTCGGCGTCGCCGCGACTTGTCCCCGGTATCCTCGAAGCCCCTTCGGACCCGACGCGGACCCGACGCGAACCCGGCGGCGCGAACAGCCTGTACGGTGCCGAAGTCGGCCGAAAACACCGAGCCGAGCCATTTGCGGAAACCAAGATCGTAAAATCATAGTTTTGAAGTATTCCAAATCGATGTTGTGCCCTTTGGGCGACGCATCGCGAAGGATCTTGCTTATACGTCGCTTTATTTCGTCCGATCATTGCAAGTACCGCCCATGATCCGCCAAGGGATCGAGCGGGGCCGATCGCCTCCGACACTATGAGCGCGAGCGAGAACGATGGTCTGGGACGGCGGAGATACGAGACGACGACGCGCTGAGACCACCGGTTGCTTGCTGGCCTCGGTGGTCTCGCTGACGGCCGGCCTCGCCTCCGCGGCCGAGGCGCAGACCGCCCCGGCGGCGGACGAGGTCGTCCTGTCGGAGCTGAGCGTCACCGGCGTCAGCGCCGAGCGGGCCGGCGGCCCGGTCGCCGGCTATCGCGCCGCACGCTCGGCCACCGCCACCCGCACCGACACGGCGTTGCGGGACACGCCGCAATCGATCCAGGTGGTGCCGCGCGACGTGCTGGTGGACCAGCAGGACGTCCGCCTCGCCGACGCGTTGCAGAACGTCAGCAACGTGCAGCCGGGCGGCACCCTGCAGGGCCGCAGCGAGACCTTCATCATCCGCGGCTTCGCCACCCAGACCTACGCGATCGACGGCGTCCTGCTGAACCAGGCGAGCAACTTCTACACCGTCCAGCGCGACCTCGCCGACGTGGAGCGCATCGAGGTTCTGAAGGGGCCGGCCTCCGTGCTCTACGGCCGCGGCGAGCCGGGGGGCCTGATCAACGTCGTCACCCGCCAGCCGACCCTGGTGCCCTCGGGCGACCTCAGCATCCAGGGCGGCAGCTTCGGCTTCCGCCGCGTGCAGGGCTCGGTGTCGAGCCCGATCCCGAGCGTCGAGGGCCTGGCGGCCCGCATCAGCTTCGCCGGGCAGTCCGACCCGACCTTCCGCAACTACGGCGGTCGGGACAATTCCCGCACCTTCGTGGCGCCGGCCTTCACCTGGAACCCGTCGCCCGACACCCGCGTGTCGTTCCTCGGCGAGTTCACCCGCACCGACACCCAATACGACGAGGGCCTGATCGCCCGGAACGGGCGCGTGCCCCTCGACGACATCGGCCGGTACTACGGCGAGCCCTTCAGCCGCTACAACGGCACGGCGAATTTCGGTCTGCTCCGCATCGAGCACGACGTGAACGAGAACGTCACCCTGCGCGAGGTCTTCAGCGCCCAGGGCGGCGCCTTCGACCTGATCGCGACCCGCGCGACCGGCCTGACAAACAACAACAGCATCGTGGCACGCCGGGAGACCGCCGTGCGCTCGGCCTACGCCTCGATCGACAGCCAGACCGAGATGGTCGCGAAGTTCGACCTGTTCGGCCTGCGCAACACCGTGCTCGTCGGGTTCGAGTATAACAACGGCTATCGCCATTCCTACACGACGCAGAGCACCGGCTACCCGTCGGTCGGCTTCCTCAACCCGACCTTCGGCTCGGCCGTCGTCGGCACGACCTTGCAGGGCGACCTCCGGCAGAACAACGACCTCTACGGCCTCTACGTGCAGGACCAGGTCGACCTCGGCTACGGCCTGCAGCTGCTGCTCGGCGTCCGCTACGACACCGGAACGCAGTTCTACTTCAATCGGACGCCGACCTCGCGCGCGGTGCCGCCGGACCAGGAGCTGTCGGGAACCTCGCCGCGCGTCGGCCTCGTCTACCGGCCGTTCGATCCGCTGACGCTGTATGCGAGCTACACGACCTCGTTCAAACCGCAGACCGCCAACGTCCTCAACGTCTCGAACCCGGCCCCCGAGACCGGCGACCAGATCGAGGTCGGAAGCCGCCTCGACCTCACGCCGGACCTGACCCTGAGCGCGGCCGCCTTCCGCATCACCCGCCAGAACGTCGCCGCCACCGACCCGGCCAACACCGGCTTCTCGGTGATCACCGGCGAGCAGCGCTCGCAGGGCGTCGAAGCGGACCTGGCCGGCCAGATCCTGCCCGGCTGGAAGGTCATCGGCAGCATCGGGCAGCTCGACGCGCGGATCACCAAGGACACGACCTTCACGGTGGGCAACCGCCTCGTCGGCGTGCCGAGCTTCAGCACCAGCCTGTGGTCGACCTACCAGTTCCAGGACGGCTTCCTGCGCGGCTGGACCGTCGGCGGCGGCATCACCTATGTCGGGCGGCGCACGGGCGACCTGAACAACAGCTACTCCGTCGGCGGCTATGCGCGCCTGGACGCGGCGTTGTTCTACGATTTCGACGAGCACGGCCGCTTCTCGCTGAACGCGCGCAACCTCACCGACCGGCGCTACATCGAGCAGCCGTTCAACCAGTTCAACAACGCACCCGGCGCGCCGCTCTCCGTGCTCGCCACCATCACCGCCAAGCTGTGACCCGGCCTCCGGACGCTCCGGCGGGAACGTCGGGATCGATCGGGCATCCGCGAAGGCATTGAAGCGGAGCGCGGTTTCTGCCATAAGCCGCCCCGCGTGGAACCGCCCGGCCGGTTAGGGCTGCCGTGGCGGTTCATGCTGCTCCACCAGAAGCATCCATCGAGCGCACCCCTCCGGCCATCGTCGGACGGCAGGGGTTTCGCGCAGCGGAGAGCCAAATGCCCAAGCTGAAGACCAAATCGGGCGCCAAGAAGCGCTTCAAGATCACCGGGACCGGCAAGGTCATGTACGCCCAGGCCGGTAAGCGCCACGGGATGATCAAGCGGACGACGAAGCAGATCCGCAACCTGCGCGGCACCACCACCCTATTCGAGGGCGATGCCGCCAACGTGAAGAAGTACTTCCTGCCCAACAGCCGGTAAGCGCTTCACGACCGCCGAGACTGCTTTTTTCGATCCAGGAGATACAACATGGCCCGCGTCAAACGCGGCGTGACCAGTCACGCCAAGCACAAGAAAGTCCTCAAGGCCGCCCGTGGCTATTACGGCCGGCGCAAGAATACGATCCGCATCGCCAAGCAGGCGGTCGAGAAGGGCATGCAGTATGCCTACCGCGATCGTAAGAACAAGAAGCGTACGTTCCGCGCCCTCTGGATCCAGCGCCTGAACGCCGCCGTCCGCGAGCACGGCCTGACCTATTCGCGCTTCATCGACGGCCTGGCGAAGTCCGGCATCGTCGTCGACCGCAAGGCGCTGTCCGACCTCGCGATCCACGAGCCGGCGAGCTTCGCCGTCGTGGTCGAGAAGGCCAAGGCCGCGCTGCCGGCCGCGCAGCCCGCCAAGGCGGCCTGAGCCCCATCCGAGCGACGAACCGGCGAAAGGCGCGGGGCTCCCTCGGGGGCGCCGCGCCTTCGTCATGTTCGCAGACCCCTTGTCCGCCAGCCCGCGCCGCTGCGCCGGGCGGCGACCCGCACGCGATGGGACCGCGATGACCGATCTCGACACCCTCGAAGGCGACCTGCTTGCCCAGGTCGCGTCCGCAGCCGACGAGGCGTCGCTCGAGGCCGTGCGCGTCGCGGCGCTCGGCAAGAAGGGCAGTGTTTCCGAGCTCTTGAAGACGCTGGGCGCCATGAGCCCCGAGGAGCGCAAGGCGCGCGGCCCCCTGATCAACGGCCTGCGCGACCGGGTGCAGGGCGCGATCGCGCAGCGCCGCGAGGCGCTGGCCGAGGCGGCCCTCGAAACCCGGCTCGCGGCCGAGCGCATCGACGTGACGCTGCCCCTGCGCGAGGCGCCGGAAGCGCGCGGGCGCATCCACCCGATCAGCCAGGTCATCGACGAGATCACCGCGATCTTCGCCGACATGGGGTTCTCGGTCGCCGAAGGCCCGGACATCGAGACCGACGAGCTGAACTTCACCGCGCTGAACTTCCCGCCGGGCCACCCAGCGCGCGAGATGCACGACACCTTCTTCCTCGCGCCCGACGCGGAAGGGAAGCGCAAGGTGCTGCGCACGCACACCTCGCCGGTCCAGATCCGCACCATGCGGGCGCAAAAGCCGCCGATCCGGGTGATCATCCCGGGCCGGACCTACCGGCACGATTCCGACCAGACCCACACGCCGATGTTCCATCAGGTCGAGGGGCTGGTGATCGACAAGGCGGCCAACATCGCCAACCTGAAATGGGTCCTGGAAGAGTTCTGCAAGGCGTTCTTCGAGGTCGACGCCGTGAAGATGCGCTTCCGGCCCTCGTTCTTCCCTTTCACCGAGCCCTCGGCCGAGGTCGACATCCAGTGCTCGCGCAAGGGCGGCGAGATCCGTTTCGGCGAGGGCACGGACTGGCTCGAGATCCTCGGTTGCGGCATGGTGCACCCGAACGTGCTGACCAATTGCGGGCTCGATCCGAACGAGTTCCAGGGCTTCGCCTTCGGCGTCGGCATCGACCGCATCGCCATGCTCAAGTACGGCATGCCGGACCTGCGGCCGTTCTTCGAGGCCGACATCCGCTGGATCGAGCATTACGGCTTCCGCCCGCTCGACGTGCCGAGCTTGATCGGCGGGCTGACGGGGTAAACGTCTCGGGAGGTTTCGATGACCGAGTTCGAGGTCCAGACGATCGCACAGCGCGTCCTCGGCGCGTCGTTGCACGGTACGAGTTTCGATGCAGCGCACGTCGAGGCACGTCCCAACTCCGCAGGCGAGGATGCGCTCTTCATCACGGTGCGCTTCAAGCCCGGCGCAGGCGTCACGGGCGGCGGCGTGACCGGCGAAGCCATGGTCGCACTCGGGCACGCTCTGGAAGCCGCCGGCGAACACCGTTTCCCGTATCTGATCTACGCGTTCCCTGACGATCCGCCCCCGTATTCGGACGACGTCCAGGCCGCGGAATGAAGCCTCGCCGGATACCAGGGCCCCTCGTCGCCGACCTGATCGCGACGGCCGAACTGCTCGCCGCGAGTCCCGGGCAGCCGACGTTCCGGCAGGCCTGCATGCGGCGTGCCGTGAGCGGCGCGTATGACGCCGTGTTCCACGCCCCGTGCGCGACCTTTTCCGACGCCCTCGTCGGATGGAGCAAGGCGTCGATCCTGGCGCCGATCTATCGCTCGCTCGATCATGGACCCGTTCTCAAGAAGCTGCGAAGCCGGGAAGCCCGACAGATCGACGAGCGGATCGAACGCGTCGCCTTCCTGTTCGGCAGCCTGCAGGAGCAGCGTCATGCCGCCGATTACGCTCCTCCCTCACCCCTTTTCAGCCGAACCCAGACGTTGACGCTCGTTGCGGATGCGCAGGAAGCCGTTTCTCTGTCGAGCGGCCTCGAAGCGCCCAAGCGTCTGCAACTCGCCATCCTTCCGATCGCGCGACAGCGCGCCGCCTGAACCGAAGCGTCTCGAATCCCATGAAATTCACCCTCTCCTGGCTCAAGGACCACCTCGACACCGAGGCGTCCCTCGACGTGATCGCCGAGACGCTCACCCGGATCGGGCTAGAGGTCGAGGGCGTCGAGGACAAGGCCGCCGCGCTCAAGCCCTACGTGATCGCCAAGGTGCTCAGCGCCGAGCCGCATCCCAACGCCGACCGGCTCCGGGTCTGCAGCGTCGACGCCGGGGACGGAAAGCCGCTCCAGGTGGTCTGCGGCGCGCCGAACGCGCGGGCGGGCATGCTGAGCGTGTTCGCGCCGCCCGGCACCTACGTGCCGGGCAAGGACATCACCCTGTCCGTCGGCAACATCCGCGGCGTCGAGAGCCGCGGCATGCTATGCTCGGGGGCCGAACTCGGCTTGGGCGACGACCACGACGGCATCCTCGACTTGGCCCAGGACGCGCCGGTCGGCACGCCCTACGCCCTCTGGGCCGGGCTCGACGACCCGGTCATCGAGATCAACCTGACCCCCAATCGCCCGGATTGCGCCTCGGTGCTCGGGATCGCGCGCGACCTCGCCGCCACCGGAATCGGCGCCCTGAAATCTTCGGCCGAGCCGCAGATCCTGGGCGAAGGCCCCTGCCCCGTCGCGGTGTCGCTCGACGTGCCGGCGGCGAGCGGCCTCGCCCCGCACTTCGCGCTGCGCTTCGTGCGCGGCGTGACCAACGGTGCATCGCCGGACTGGATGCAGGCGCGGCTGCGGGCGATCGGGCTGCGCCCGATCAACGCGCTCGTGGACATCACCAACTACATGACCTTCGACCGCGGCCGGCCGCTGCACGTGTTCGACGCCGCGAAGGTCGCGGGCGACGTCGTCGTCCGGCTCGCCCGCGCCGGCGAGACCCTGAAGGGCCTCGACGGGCGCGACCACGCGCTCGGCGGCGATATGGTCGTCATCGCCGACGACGACGGCGTCGAGTCGGTCGCCGGCATCGTCGGCGGGGCGGCCTCGGGCTGCGACGCCGCGACCACGGACGTGCTGATCGAATCGGCCCTGTGGAATCCGGCCAACATCGCGCAGACCGGCCGGCGCCTCGGCGTCATCACCGACGCCCGCTACCGCTTCGAACGCGGCGTCGACCCGGCCTCGACGCTGACGGGGCTCGACCGGGCGACGCAGCTCGTCCTCGACCTCTGCGGCGGCACGCCGACCGAGGCGACGGTCGCGGGTGCGATGCCCGAGAGCGACCACGCCATCGACTTCCCCTGGTCCGAGGTGCGTCGCCTCGCCGGGCTCGACCTGTCCCGCGCCGAGATGACGGTGACGCTCGAAGCCCTCGGCTTCCGGGTCTCCGGCACCGGCGACCGGGTGAAGGTGGTGCCGCCGTCCTGGCGGCCGGACGTGGAGGGCAACGCCGACCTCGTCGAGGAGATCATCCGCATCGCGGGCCTCGACCGGATCGAGCCGAAGCCGCTGCCGCCGCTGGCGGGGATCACGCGCCCGACGCTGACCCTGATCCAGAAGCGCACCCGCCGCGCCAAGCGCGCGCTGGCGAGCCGCGGCCTGATGGAAGCGGTGACGTGGTCGTTCATCCCGCACGACGACGCGGTGCTGTTCGGCGGCGGCGGCGCCGACCTCGTCCTGGCCAACCCGATCGCGTCGGAGCTCTCCGACATGCGCCCGAGCCTGGTGCCGGGCCTGCTCCGCGCCGCGCAACGCAACGCCGACCGCGGCTATCCCGACGCGGCCCTGTTCGAGGTCGGGCAGTGCTTCGCCGACGACGCGCCGGAGGGTCAGACCATCCGCGCCGCGGCCGTGCGGCGGGGGTCGGCGAACCTCGCCGGCGGCGGTCGGCACTGGGACGGCACAGCGCCGACCGTGGACGCCTTCCAGGCCAAGGCCGACGCGCTGGCGATGCTCGCGGCGTTGGGCGTGCCGACCGGCGGCCTCCAGGTCGTGGCCGCCGGCGCCGACTGGCTGCATCCCGGCCGCTCGGGCACGCTCCAGTTCGGCCCGAAGAACCAGGTCGGCCACTTCGGCGAGGTGCACCCCCGGGTGATGAAGGCGCTCGACCTGAAGGGCACGCTGGTGGCCTTCGAGATCGTGCTCGACGCGATCCCGGCGCCGAAGCAGAAGCCGACCAAGACCAAGGGCGCCGCGATGCTCTCGGACTTCCAGCCGGTGTCGCGCGACTTCGCCTTCGTGGTCGGCCGCGACGTCGCCGCCGGCGAGATCGTCAAGGCGGCGGCGGGCGCGGAGCGCAAGCTCGTCGCCGGCGTCGAGGTGTTCGACGTGTATGAAGGCGCCGGCGTGCCCGAAGGCTCGAAGTCGGTGGCGATCGCGGTGCGGTTGCAGCCGGTGGAGCGGACGCTGACCGACGCGGAGATCGAGGCCGCGAGCGCCCGGATCGTCGCCGAGGTCGGCCGCAAGACCGGCGCGACCTTGCGCGGCTGATCCCACCCCAACCGAGGCGACCCCGATCATGACCGACGCCGAATCCCTGTGTCAGGCGCTGTCCCTGGCCGAGACCCTGCCCGAGCCGCTGCTGCGGCGCGCGCTCGCAGAGCCGGACCTCGTCGCCGGCGAGACCCTGCGCCTGCTCTCCGAGGCGGGCGCCGGCGCGGAGCTGACGCCCGAGCAGGAGAACCTGCTGTTCTGGGGTGTGCACGTGCTGGCCCACGCCCGCGACGCGCGGCTGCTCGAACCGCTCCTGCGCTTCCTCAAGCAGGACGAGGAGACCGTCGACGCGATCCTGGGCGACGCCGTCACCACGACGCTCGCGCGGATGGTGGCGAGCCTGTTCGACGGCCGGACCGACCCGCTCTTCGCGCTCGTCCTCGACAGCACCTTCGACGACGCCGTGCGCCAGGCCCTGCTCGGCGCCTGCGTCTACCTCACGATCGAGGGCCGGATCGACCGCGGCGCCATGCGCGACCTGCTGGTCCGCTTCGACGACGCGAAGGCGGCCGTCGAGGACGGCATGGGCTGGATCGGCTGGGAGGAGGCGATCGCCTTCCTCGGCTTGCGCGAGCTCGCCCCGCGGGCCGAGGCGGCGCGGCGCGACAAGCGCATCACCGACGAATTCAGCGACGCCGCGTGGTTCAAGGAGACCCTGCGCGAGGCCGAGCGCAAGCCGGACGACCGCGAGCGCCTCGACCCGTGGAACCATGGCTACTTGGACGACCCGATCACTCAGCTCGCCTGGACCCGCGAGGGCTACGGCATGCCGGCGGTCAACCCGTTCAAGGATGTCGGGCGCAACGATCCGTGCCCGTGCGGCAGCGGCAAGAAGTTCAAGAAGTGCTGCCTCGGCAAGGCGGACCAGCGGGACGTGAGCGAGATCGTCAGCCTTCTCGGGAAGATCCCGAACCGCTGAGCGGGTTCGCCTCGTCAAAGGCGTAGCCCAGGGTCTCGAACCGCATCGCGCGGGCGTCGACCATCAGCAGGCGGCCGACCAGCGGTTCGCCGAAATCCGTCACGGCGCGGATCACCTCCATCGCCATCAACGAGCCCATCACGCCGGCGAGCGCCCCGAGCACCCCGGCCTCGGCGCAGGGCGGGACGGTTCCGGGCGGCGGCGGGTTCGGAAAGAGGCAGCGATAGGTCGGGTTCGGGCGGCCGTCCGGCCCGGTCTCGTGGGCGCGGATCGTGGTGAGCGTGCCGTCGAAACGGCCGAGCGCGGCGGTGACGAGGGGCCGGCGCGCTCGGTAGCAGGCATCCGAGACCGCGTACCGCGTGGCGAAGTTGTCCGAGCCGTCGGCGACCACGTCGTAGTCGGCGGCCAGCGCCTCGGCCGACGCGGCGTCGATCCGAATCGGATGCGCGACCACCGCGACGTGCGGGTTGAGGCGGGCGACGGCGTCAGCCGCGCTCTCGACCTTCGGCCGCCCGACGTCCGGCGTGCCGTGGATGATCTGGCGCTGCAGGTTGGAGAGCGACACCGTGTCGTCGTCGACGATGCCGATCGTGCCGATGCCGGCGGCGGCGAGATATTGGATCAGCGGCGCGCCGAGCCCGCCGGCGCCGACCACCAGCACCCGCGCCGCCTTCAGCCGGCCCTGCCCCGGGCCGCCGATCTCCGGCAGCACCAGGTGGCGGGCGTAGCGTTCGATCTCGTCGGGGTTCAGGGCCATCCCGTGCAGATAGGCCGGGGGCCGGATCGGCGAAAGCCTGGATCCACGGAATGCACGGCCCCGGAAACGCAGGGTAGGTTCGCACAAGAAAAGCGCCGCCTCGCTGAGCGAGACGGCGCTTCGGAATCTCGTGACGCGCGCGAACGGATCAGCGCGGCGCCAGGATCATGATCATCTGGCGGCCTTCGAGCATCGGCTCGCTTTCCACCTTGGCGATCTCGGCGGTCTCGGTCTTCACCCGCTCGAGCAGGCGCAGGCCGATGTCCTGGTGCGCCATCTCACGACCGCGGAAGCGCAGGGTCACCTTGACCTTGTCGCCCTCCTCGAAGAAGCGCTGCACCGACTTCATCTTGGTGTCGTAGTCGTGCTTGTCGATGCCGGGACGGAGCTTGATCTCCTTGACCTCGACCGTCTTCTGCCGCTTGCGGGCCTCGTTCTGCTTCTTCTGTTCGTTGAAGCGGAAGCGGCCGTAATCGAGCAGCTTGCAGACGGGAGGGACGGAGTTCGGCGCGATCTCGACGAGGTCGAGGCCGGCCTCTTCGGCTAGCGCCAAGGCGTCGAAGAAGGCGACGACGCCCCGGTTCAGGCCGGTGTCGTCGATGAGCTGCACGTCGCGCACGCCGCGGATGTCCCGGTTGGCGCGAGGCCCGTCCTTCTGCGGGGCCGGCATGGCTCTCATGGGTCTACGAATGGCGGTGTTCTCCTGATGCAACGACGAAACGGCGGCCGCTGGCATCCCGTTCCGGGCTACCCTGACCACCGATCGCTCCGGCCTATCCCGGACAGCTTACCTTGGCCGAACCGTGCGGCAAGTCAACACATGTCGGGGATCGACTCGACACGATGCCGACTTCCGCGACGCGAAAGCCTTTCGTGTGATGTGAAGGTCCGGGGCGAAAAGACAAGCCCCCCAGCAGAACTTCCCGTCGGCGCGCGGTCACGCCGGCCCCGCTCGGCCGAGCAACCCGGCGTAGATCGCCAGCGTGTCGTCGACCATGCGCGCGAGGGAGAAGTTGGCCTCGACATGCGCGCGTTCGCGCCGCGCCAGCGCGTCGCGGGCGCTGGCGCCGAGCGAGAGCGCTTCGGCCAGCGCGCCCGCGAGCGCCGCCGCGTCGCCGGCGGGCACGCGCCAGCCGGTGCGCTGCCCGGCCGGAACCTCGGGGGGGCTGAGGACGGTCTCGGGGACCGCGCCGAGGTCGGACACCACCACCGGCGTGCCCAGCGCCTGGGCCTCGACCGCCGAGCGGCCGAACGCCTCGGGCTCCACCGACGGCACCGCGACGACGGAGGCCGCCCGGAAGGCCGCCGGCATGTCTGTGCAATGCCCGACCCGCCGGACCACGCCTTCGAGCCCGCGCGCCGCGACCAGCGCGTCGAGCTCGCGCTCGTAGGCGACGCGGCCCTGGGGGTCGCCCGCGAGCACGATGGCGAAGTCGCCGACCCCTTGCGCCTTGAGCAGCGCCGCCGCCTCGATCAGGATGCGCTGACCCTTCCAGGCGGTGAGACGCGCCGCCAGCAGCACGACCCGCTCGTGCGGCGCGACGCCCCAGCTCCGGCGCAACGCCTCGACGCGGGCGGCGCCGACCGCCACGGGGGTGAAGGCGGAGAGGTCCGTGCCGCGGTGGATCACCTGCACGCGGTCGCCCGCCTGCTCGGCATGCAGGCGCCGGATCAGGTCGGCGGTGTAGTGCGAGTTGGCGATCACCACGTCGCCGCGCGCCATCACCGAGTTGTAGAGCACCTTCACGCCCGTCCGGCCGGAATAGCTGCCGTGATAGGTGGTGACGAAGGGCAGCTTCAGCCGCCGCGCGGCGCCGAGCGCGACCCAGGCCGGGGCGCGGGAGCGGGCGTGGATGATCTGCACCCCCTCGCGCCGGCACAGGCGGGCCAGCCGGCCGACGTTGAGCGCCATCTGGAGCGGGTTCTTCGAGGCGGCGGGAAACGGCAGGCAGATGCCGCCCTTGGCCTGCAGCTCGCCGACGAGTCGGCCGCCTTCCGTGGCGACCAGCGCGCGCGCGCCGGCCGCGGCGAGGCCGGCTGCGATGTCGACGGTGGTGCGCTCGGCGCCACCCGCATCGAGCTCGGGAATGATCTGGAGGACGCAGGCGCCGGCCAGCGGCGCGGCGTCGCCGGGAAATCCGACCGCCGGCCGGTGATCCTCCGTCATGAGGGATCGCGCGGCGAGAGGGCGCAGGCGGGCCGCGGCCGCAGGGAAGCGTTCATTGTCATAGGATCACGGGTACGCTTTACGGTCTGGTAAACGGCGGCTGAAGACGCGGCGTTCAGGTCGGGAACGCAGGCCTCGACGAAGGCGGGAGAACGGGATGCGGGACGGCACGACGCTGGAGCACGTCACGGTAGGCGAAGGGGCGGACGCACGTCGGATCGCGGTGCGGGTGCGCGACGGCGTCGGCCCGGCGATCGTCTGGCTCGGAGGCTTCCACTCCGACATGGGCGCCACCAAGGCGATGGCGGTCGACGCCTTCGCCGCCGCCGAGGGGCGGCTTTTCGTGCGGTTCGACTATTCCGGCCACGGCGAGTCGGAGGGCGCGTTCGCGGCCTGCACGATCTCGACCTGGCTCGAAGACGCGGAAGCCGTGCTCGCCGCGCACGCACCGGAGGCGCCGGTGCTGATCGGCTCGTCGATGGGCGGCTGGATCGCCTGCCTGGCGGCGCGCAACTGCGCGGCGCGCGGCGAGCCGGCGCCGACCGGCCTCGTGCTGATCGCGCCGGCCCTCGACTTCACCGAGGACCTGATGTGGGACAAATTCTCGCCCGAAATCCGCAGGACGCTGGAACAGGACGGCGTCTGGCTGCGCCAGAGCGCCTACGCTCCGGAGCCCGACGCGATCAGCATGGCGCTGATCGAGGATGGCCGGCGCAACCGCCTTTTGACCGGTCCGCTCGACCTCGGCTGCCCGGTCCACATCCTTCAGGGGATGAACGACCCGGACGTGCCGCACCCGCATGCCTTTCGCATCCTCGAAAGGCTGCCGGCGGCGGGCACGGTTCTCACGCTGATCGCCGACGGCGACCACCGCCTGTCGCGGCCGCAGGACGTCGCGCGGCTGCTCTCGGCGGTGGCGGAGATGGCGACGCCCGCTAGAGCATTTTCCATGATCTCCGGATCACGGAAAATGCTCTAACTGACTGTGTAAACGTATTTTCTTCACGCGAGCCGGCATCCACCTCGCTTGAAAATGCTCTAGTGCAGGCTGACCGGGTAGAGGTCGTGCTCGGCGGCGTTGGCGAGGATCACCTCGCGCGAATCCGCGAGCAGGATCGGGGCGCCGCTCGCCGACAGCAGGGCGAACAGGTCGAGCCCGGGGGTGAGCTGCGGCGCCTGCGGGAAAAGGCGCATCACCTCGTCGGACCGGATCGAGCGGACGTAGGCGATGTGGCCTTCGCCGAGCGCCGCGAGGTCGGCGGCGTTGAACTCGGCCGGGTCGAGGTCGGCGGCCGTCAGCGGGGAGGTGGTGAGGTCGGTCATGTCGTGCCCTCCTTTCGAGGCAGAGCAAACAGCCCGGAAACGATCCCGTCTTGATCGAACCGATCCGGCGATCGTGGGCCTGAATCGAATGTGGGGTGTTTCGCCGGCGGATCAATCGCGCTCGAGGATGGCGATGCGGCGCACCACCCGCTCGGGCTCGGGACGGGCGAGGTCGATCGAGAGCAGGCCGTTCGACAGGTCGGCACCCAGCACCTCCATCCCGTCGGCCAGCAGGAACGCCCGCTGGAACTGGCGCGCCGCGATGCCGCGGTGGAGGAACAGCCGCTCCTTGTCGTCGACCTGACGCCCGCGGACGACGAGCTGGTTCTCCTCCAGCATCACGTCGAGCTGGTCGCGGGTGAAGCCGGCCACCGCCAGGGTGATGCGGAGGCGGTCCGGCTCCTGGTCGGTGCGGACGAGGCGCTCGATGTTGTAGGGCGGGTAGCCGTCGTTGGCGGCCTTCGAGACCCGGTCCAGCGCCTGCTCGATCTCGTCGAATCCGAGCAGGAACGGGTGTCCGAACGGGGATGGACGGGTCATCGGCAACGCCCCTGTGGAGGCCCCGTGACCGGAATGCCGGCGGGCACCTCGTTGCGGGGCCCGCAAGCGGCACCCCTTCCGGACCATCGATCCGGCCCGGAACGATATGGTCGAGCATGCCCGCCCCATCAAGAGAGCCGCCGGCCGCGATCCCACCAGGCGGCCGGGCAGATCCGGCAAGGCAGGCCGGGACCATTCGGCAAGGATGCACGCCGCAACGCGAGATGTATTCGTAACAGTTTGGAACGGCTCTGATTTTCAGCGCCGCTCTTGATCCTTGCCCTGCACCTCGGATACTTCCGCCGCGCAGGCACATTGCATTCCGCTCTTGCGGGAGATCGCGCCGGGGCGCGCATCTTCGCGAGGCCGGACGACCGCATCGCCCCTTTCCAGACACGCGCCGAGGCCGTGGTCCGAGGGAGGGTCCGAGACGGCGATGCGATGGCGCCGGTCCTCTCGGCCGCCCGCTTCGCGGCCGCGGCCGTCCGCTTCGTGCCTCGCGAACCGGATGGACCCGGCGGCAGACGAATTCGACACGGCGCGGGGCGCCGGACGGGCCGCCCGCGGAGCGGAGGATGGGAAGCGTTTCGATGGCTCAACAGATGCTCGGGCGAGGCGTCCCGCTTAACCGGCTCCGCATCAGGCGGCTCGCCCTGGACACCGCCGCCTGCGTGGGGCTCTCCCTCGTGCTCGCGTCCTCGCTCGCCGTGTCCGCGATGGCGCAGGATGCGCCGGCCGGCGAGAAGGCCGCGCCGCTCAAGCTTCAGCTCAACCGGCTCGAATCCGTCGAGGATTCCTGCCGGGCCACGATCGTCGTCGACAACAGCCGCGGGGCTGCGCTGAAGTCGTACAAGCTCGACCTGTTCGCCTTCGACACCGACGGGATCGTGCAGAAGCGGGTCGCGGCCGAGCTCGGGCCGATCCCGGCCCGCAAGACCACCGTCAAGATCTTCAACTTCCCCGGGATCGCCTGCCCGAAGCTGAGCCGGGTGCTGCTCAGCGACGTGCTCGCCTGCGAGGGCGGCGACGCGACCCGCGAAGCCTGCCTCGAACGCACCGAGACCGAGACCAAGGCGAACATCCCGTTCGACCGCTGAGCCGAGCCGGCCCGGCGCGCGACGCCGGCCGCCCCTGAGAACCGATACCGGCCGGCGGCCCAGAGCCGCCGGGCGGCCCGCGGCCGTCGCCGCACCCGAACGACCTTGCAAGGAACTCGCAATGGATCCGACCTCCGCCCCGATCGACGCCGGTCACGACTTCTCGTTCGTGGGCCTGTTCCTGCAGGCCGACCCGATCGTGAAGGGGGTGATGATCCTGCTGGTGGTCGCCTCGCTCGCCTGCTGGACCGTGGTGTTCGAGAAGGTCGTCCGCCTCGCCGCCGCGCGGCGCCAGGCCAAGGCGTTCGATGCGCTGGTGCGCTCGGGCGGCAGCCTGGAGACGGGGATGCCGGGCATCGCCGGCCACGTGGTGAAGGCGGCTCTGGACGCCTGGCGCGACCAGGACGCCTCGGAGACCCGCGCCGAGCGGCGCGACCGGATCGAGCGCGCCATGCGCGGCGCGTTGACCCTCGAGGTCAAGCGCCTTCAGAACGGCCTGGCGCTGCTGGCGACGTCGGGGTCCACGGCGCCCTTCGTCGGCCTGTTCGGCACGGTCTGGGGCATCATGAACTCGTTCTCGTCCATCGCCCGCAGCCAGGACACCTCGCTCGCCGTGGTGGCGCCGGGCATCGCCGAGGCGCTGTTCGCCACGGCGATCGGCCTCGTCGTCGCGATCCCGGCGGTGATGGCCTACAACAAGCTCGCCAACGACGTCGGGCGGATCCAGAGCACCTTCGTCTCCGGCATCGGCCTGCTCGGCAACCGCCTCGCCCGCGACCGCGGCGTCCAGCACCGCGCCGCCGCCGAATAGCCGCGCGACCATCCGAGACCCGCGATCCCGGCCCGCTCAGGCGGCCGGGCCTTCCATTCCCGACGCGGCCGCCCCTTGGGGGCCCGAGCCGCCGACCCCGGAGGACGCCGCATGGCGATGGGTTCGATCCGCGCGAGCGGTTCCGGCGACGACGACCTCGACACCGCTCCGATGTCGGAGATCAACGTCACGCCAATGGTGGACGTCATGCTGGTGCTGCTGATCATCTTCATGGTCGCGGCGCCGTTGATGACCACCGGCGTGCCGGTGCAGCTCCCGAAGACCGCAGCCGCCAAGGTCGCGCAGTCGCAGAAGCCGGTCGAGGTGACGATCGACAAGGACGGCAAGCCCTCGATCGCCAAGGAGGTCTTCACCAACGAGACGCTGGTGCCGCGCCTGCGCGCCATGGCGGCCGAGAACAAGGACCAGGTGATGCTGGTCCGCGGCGACAAGGACGTGGCCTACGGCAAGATCATGGAGGTCATGGGCCTCGTCGGCCAGGCCGGCTTCACCAAGGTGTCGCTGATCGCGCAGTCTCCGGGCGGACCTGCTCCGGGCGGACCGGCTCCGGGCGCCCCCGCCGCCGCGCCGGCGAACGGGGCGGCGCGGTAAGCCATGTCCGCCATCGTCGACACCGGGCCGGACTCCCGCTCGTCGGGGCTCGTTCCCGCCTTCCTCGTCGCGCTCGCCCTGCATCTGGCCGCGCTGGCGGGCCTCGCCCTGTTCAAGCTGACGCCGCCGACGCCCCCCGGCGAGCAGCAGATCTCGATCGACCTCGCGCCGCTGATGACCGACGCGGACACGCAGGCGCCGAGCGAGACCCAGGCGAGCGAGGCCGCCCCGCCCGAGACCAAGCCCGTGGACGAGCCCGCCGAGGCGGAGCCGACCAAGCCGCCGCCGGACGCCGCCGAGGCCAAGCCCGACGAGGCGGTGGTCGCGCCCCCGCCGCCGGCCACCGTCGCGGAGGTGCCGCCCGACGCCGTCCCGGTCGAGCCGGAGAGCCAGGTCATCACCTCGCAGGCCGAGCAGGCCGAGCCGCTGGCGCCCCCGCCGCCGGTGGTCGCGCAGGCCCCCGAGCCCGCAAAGCCGGCCGAGCCGGAGAAGCCGAAGGTCGACCTCGCCAAGCTCAAGGCCGAGCGCGAGGCGAAGATCCGGGCGCAGAAGCGCCAGGAGCAGATCGAGGAGGCGCGCCGCGAGGCGATCGAGGAGCGCAAGGAGGCGATCCGCGAGGCCAAGGCGAAGGCCGCGCGCGAGGCGAAGGCCAAGCAGGCCCAGGCCCGCGCGGGCGCCGAGACCCGAAGCTCCGCTTCGTCCTCGCGCGAGAACGCGGCAGGCCGGGCCTCGGCCGGGAGCGATCCGAGCGCGATGCGCCAGTGGACCGGCGCGATCAGCTCGGCGATCCACGGCCGGATGAACCCGGGCGCGGCGGCCGGCACCGCCGGCGGCACGGCGATGGTGCGCTTCACCGTGCTGCGCTCCGGACAGGTCACGAGCGCCGGCCTCGCGCGCAGCAGCGGCGTCGGCCAGATCGACAGCGCGGCGTTGGGCGCCGTGCGCGGCAGCCTGCCGGCCGCGCCCCCCGGCGTGACCCAGTCGAGCCTGTCGGTGACGATCCCGCTCAACTATCGCGTGCGTTGAACAGAGGAAAACGCCGCCGGCGCAAGGTGCCGGCGGGTCTGACGGGCGGCTTCGACGACGCCCGAGGCTACGACGGCACGGGAAAAGTCGCCGTGACTTGCCGTCCGTGCCGCCGCGGCATTCGCCATCGGGGCGCCCGACATGCTACACCACCTTGAGTTCCGCACGCCGCGACGGGTTCGCGGCGGACCGGCGGAGACGATGCGAACCGGCCGCCCACCTGTCCTCGGGTCGCGCCGAACCCGCCCATTCCGACGACCGGGAGCGCTCCCTTCGCACGTGGAGCGCCCTTGGCGCGACGGCACCGGCAGGGACGAAAGGAATACGATGAGCGACGAGATCGATACCGGCGCGGACACCGAGGACGAAGTCCGCACTCCGGAAGAGGAAGCCAAGCACAAGGCCGAGGAGCGGGCCGAACGCGCGGAGCGGGCCGAGCGCATGCAGCGCGAGGGCGCCCAGGCCATGGCCGAGCACATCGCCTCGATCAAGGCCGTCGACGAGCGCACCGTGCGCCTGCGGGCGTTGCGCCTCGCCAAGGAGGCCTCCGACGCGCAGGCGAAGGCCGCCGAGGTCAAGCCGCTGACGAAGGCCGCCGCCGCCAAAGCCGCCAAAGCCGCTGAGAAGGCGGCCGAGAAGGCCGGCGCCGAGAAGGCCGCCCCGAAGAAGAGCGCGGCCAAAGCCGCCAAGAAGGCCTGAGGCGCGACCATGGCCTTCGACCGGACACGCCGCATCACCGATCCGCGCCAGGCGGCCGAGGCCGCCTTCAAGGCGGCGACCACCGCCAAGCCGGCCCCGGCCCCGGCGCCCGCGGCGGCGGCGCCGGCACCGCGCCAGCCACAGGCCGCCCCGGGTGCGCGCGAGTCGGTGACGTTGCGCATCGACAGCGCCGTGCTGGCGCACTTCCAGAAGGACGGCCCGGGCTGGCAGGACCGCATCAACGACGCCCTCAAGGCGATCGCCTCGGCCTGAAACACGCCGGATCATCGGATTTTCGGTTGATCGGCTCGGTGAGTACGGCGCCCGTTTTCCCGGACGGGTGAGGCGTCAGCGGAATGCGATCCGGGACCCAGCTCGGGACGTCGCGAAGCGTCGAAACCCTTGCGCCGTACATGTCGAGCCGCCGACGCGGCCCCTTTATGGTGCTGGGTCCCGGATCAGGCGGTGCCGCGCCGGATGCGGTTCACCGCTCGGTCGAGGGCGCCGAGGAACGCCGAGCGGTCGCGCGCCGAGAACGGGCGCGGCCCGCCGGTGATCGTGCCGGCCTCGCGCAGGTCCTGCATCAGGTTGCGCGTGGCGAGCGCCATGCCGATCGCCGATTCCGAGAACGGCTTGCCGTTCGGGCCGATCACCGTCGCGCCCGCCTTCACGCAGCGGCTGGCCAGCGGCACGTCGGCCGTGACGACGACGCTGCCCGGCCCAGCCCGCTCGGCGATCCAGTCGTCGGCCGCATCCATCGCGTCGCCGACGACGACGCGCTCGATCCAGGGTTCGCGCGGCACGTTCAGGAAGCTGTTGGCCACGACGTAGACGTGCAGCCCGTAGCGGGCGGCGACGCGGTAGGTCTCGTCCTTCACCGGGCAGGCGTCGGCGTCGACGTAGATCGCGATCGGGCCGGTCACGACGAACGTTTCCCCGCAGCCGCTTTCGGCGTCCGCGGCTTCGGCACGAGGCGGGCGGAGAACCCGGCCGCCATCAGCAGCACGCCGAGCGCGAACTGCGCCCTCGAAATCTCGCCGCCGATCGACAGGACGATGGCGCGGCCGACGACGAGGATGCCCAGAAGCGGCAGGCCGAAGCGCAGCGCCATCCGCAGGCCGGTGAGCCAGGGTGCGCTCATCGCGCGATCCGAAGCGCCGGGCGCTCCGTCTCGATAGGCTGCGGCATCTCGGGGGCGGCCCGCTCCAGGGTCGCGACGGAGAGCGGCTGGCCGCGCCCGCGCAGGGCGTGCGCCCCGAGCGACCGCGCCGCGATGCCCGCCGGCAAGGCGTCGAGGCGGTCGAGCAGGTCCTGCGAGATCAGCATGTTCACGCCCAGCGGCCGGCACAGGGCCTCGATCCGCGAGGTGACGTTCACCGCGTCGCCGAAATAGGCGATCTTGTGCCGATCGACGCCGACTTCCGCCGTCACCACCGAGCCGCCGTGCAGGGCCGCGCGCAGGCGCGGCACGGTGCCGAACCGCGTGGTCCAGGCGGCGGCGTCCGCCTCGATCCGGTCGAGCACGTCGAAGACGCAGGCGACGCAGCGCGCGTTCTTGAGGCCGCGGGCCATCGGCCAGGTGATCATGGCGAGGTCGCCGATGTAGTCGTCGGTGGAGCCGGCATTGCGCCGCACCGGCTCGGCCAGCGTGGCGAAGATCGCGCCGAGATATTCCTGCGCCCGCAGGTCGCCGTGCGTCTCGGCGAAGGCGGTGGAGCCGACCACGTCGAGGAACAGGAAGATCCGCTCCTCGCGCACCGGCTTGTGATAGCGCCCGACGAGGAAGTTCACGAACACCTCGCCGCCGATGAGGTCGCGCATCCGCACGACGAAGACGAGGAGCGCCGAGACCGCGAGCGAATAGGCCAGCACCCGCGGGGTGATCCGCACCGCGGAGGACAGCGTGTCGTCGGTGAGGCCGAGCGCCCAGACCACCGAGCCGCCGAGCGCGCAGCCGAGCGCGATCATCAGCACGTAGAGCAGTTCGGCAGAGGGCACGTACAGCATCGCCGGCAGGCGGCGCAGGCGCGTCTGCAGGCCGGAGAGGATCAGGCCCCGGTCGAAGGCCAGCACCGTCACGCCGACGGCGAGGCCGTAGATCGTGCCGGCCGCGAGCGAGGTGCCGCCGACGAACAGCAGGTTGTAGAGGAGGCCCGCCCCGCCGGATGCGACGACGATGAGAGCCCAGAACCAGCGATGCTGCGGGAGCATTCAGTGGTCCGCCTGGGCGAGGAACGAGGCGTGAGGCGGACAGGCAGCGTGCACGAAACCGATCCTGAAGCGTTCTCGACCCGGTGCGGAACGAAGCGGGCTGGACGGCGCCCCGCCACAGGAACGGGGCATCGACCAAAGTCTAGGTCCGGACTTGGTGCCGGGCCATTGCTCAACGTCCCATGATGGCGCGATTAAGGCGCAGGCGCCATCCGTTCCGGCGATGGAGCGGCCGCGCCCACGAGACCGGACCTTCGGGGCGCACGGCGCGCCTCTTCCCGGGCGCACGGTGCGCCTTTTGGAGACAGGATCCACGTGATGCACGCCAGACCTTTCGGCGCGACGGGCCTCAACGTTTCGGTGGTCGGCCAGGGCACCTGGCGGATCGACGCCGCCGCCCGCGAGGCGGCCGTCGCCGCCCTGCGCGCGGGCATCGACGCCGGCATGACCCATATCGACACCGCGGAGATGTACGGCGACGGCGAGGCCATCGTCGGCGAGGCGATCCGGGGCGCGCGGGAAGAAATCTTCCTCGTCTCCAAGGTGGTGCCGGGCAACGCCACGCGCCGCGGGGTGGCGCGCGCCTGCGAGCAGTCGCTGCGGCGCCTCGGGACCGACCGCCTCGACGCCTACCTGCTGCACTGGCCGGGCCACCACCCGCTGGAGGAGACCATCGCCGGCTTCGAGGACCTGCGGCAGGCGGGCAAGATCCTGTCCTGGGGCCTGAGCAACTTCGACGTCGAGGACCTCGACCGGGCGCTGCGCATCGCCGGCCCCTACCGCATCGCCTGCAACCAGGTGCTGTACCATCTCGGCGAGCGTGCGATCGAGCACGCGGTGCTGCCGTGGTGCGCCAAGAACGGCGTCGCGCTGGTCGGCTACTCACCCTTCGGCAGCGGCGACTTCCCGAACCCCGCCAGCCCCGGCGGCCGCGTGCTGGCCGGCATCGCCGAGGCGCACGGCGCGACGCCCTACGCGGTGGCTTTGGCGTTCCTGACGCGGATGGAGAACACCTTCACCATCCCGAAGACCGGCCGCGCCTCCCGGGCGGTCGAGAATGCCGGCGCGGCCTCCCTCCACCTCAACGCGGCCGAGATCGCGATGATCGAGGCGCAGTTTCCCCGCGGCCCGCGTCCGCGGACGCTTCCCATGCTGTGAAACCCGCGCGACCGTTGCCCGCGTGTCGCGATATCGTCAGCGATTTCGCGCTATCCCTTGCCCCGGGTCCTGGTTCGGCGCCCGCGGAGGTTGCGATGGCGGACCGTTCGATCCTGCGGTTAGGCCCGCGCGCCGACTTGCTCGGATCGACCTTGCTCGGATCGACCTTGCTCGGATCGACCTTGCTCGGATGCGCGGCGCCTGCCGGCGCCGCCGAAGGGTCGCCGCTTGCCGGCCCCTACGGCGAGACGCTGACCGTCGACGACAAGGGCATCACGCTGCGCTTTCCCGACGACGCGGCCAAGCTTCGGATCGGCGGCAAGCTGCAGCTCGATTTCGGG
Source organism: Methylobacterium cerastii (assembly GCF_022179125.1). GTDB lineage: Bacteria > Pseudomonadota > Alphaproteobacteria > Rhizobiales > Beijerinckiaceae > Methylobacterium > Methylobacterium cerastii. Next base: position 113,572 of record NZ_BPQG01000006.1, on the reverse strand, counting down.
GCGGCCGGCATCCGCCAGACCGGGTTCCCCGAGCCATTCTCCGACAACGTGGGCGTCCGGCGCTCCTGGATCGAGAGCTACCTGACCCTCGGCAAGACCATCGAGCTCGCGTTCCAGTACGATTTCGCCGACCCGATGCGGCCGATCAACGATGCGGCGATCGCCTGGAAGGGCATCCCCGGCATGATCCTCACGGTCGGCAACATGAAGGAGCCCTTCAGCCTCGACCAGCTGACCAGCGACAACAACACCGTCTTCACCGAACGCTCGCTCGCCGACGCATTCGCGCCGGCCCGCAACTTCGGCTTCGCGATCGGCCGGTCCGGTCAGGACTGGACCGTGGTCACCAGCGTCTTCGGCGGCAACGCCAACACCGGCATCCGCAGCGAGGGCGTCGCCTCGACCACGCGCGCGACCTTCGCGCCGATCCACACCGACGACGCGGTGCTCCATCTCGGCATCGCCGGAAGCTTCCGCAGCCTGCCGCGGGACGAGTCGCCGCTCGCCCTGTCGAGCCGCTCGGAGGCGTTCCTGTTCGCGCGGCCCTTCGTGAACACCGGCGACATCCGCGACGCGGCGAGCGTCGGCCGGCTCGGCCTCGAGGCCGCCTACCGCACCGGACGCCTGCTGATCCAGGCCGAGTACATCCGCACCGAGGTGTCGCGCTTCGACGGCGCCCGGTCGGTCTCGTTCCAGGGCGGCTACGTCGAGGCCAGCTACGTGCTCAACGGCCAGGGCCGCGCCTACGCCGTGACGCCGAACTACGGCACGACCTACGCGATCTTCGAGGCGGTGAAGGTCGGCGAGGAGGCGCGGGTGAGCCGCGGCGGCATCGGCGTGTTCGAGCTCGCCGCCCGCGTGAGCGCGATCGACCTCGACGACGGCGCGATCCGCGGCGGCATCGAGCGCGACGTGAGCGTCGGGGTGAACTGGTACCCGGACCGCAACGTGCGGATCATGGCCGACTACGTCCGGTCGCGGGCCGCGCCCTCCGCCCTCCAGGGCGGCCGCGCGATCGACACCGACGTGTTCATCGGGCGGTTCCAGGTCGCCTGGTGAGGGGACGCCGCGGGGTCGGTGCAAGTGCCTCGATAAGTGCAATGGAATTGGTGAGTGGCTTTGAATTGGTAGGTGGAAGTGAATTGGTAGGTGGATGTGCGTTGCCGATCCGGCCCTCGCTCCGGTCGGCGGGCGCGCCTCAGGCGGTCAGGGCGACCGGCTCGGCCGGCGCAGCGTGGGCCGCCGCGCGGACGCGGTTGCGGCCGGCGCGCTTGGCCGCGTAGAGCGCGGCGTCGGCGTCGGCGAACAGGGCCGCCGCGTCGTCGCCCGGTCCCGGCACCCGGCAGGCGAGGCCGACGCTGATCGTGGCGACGCCGCCGACATCGGTGGCGTGCGCGATCTGAAGCCCGACCACCGCGCGGCGGATGCGGTCGGCGAGCGCGCGCACCGCGTCGTCGGGCAGGCCGGACAGGATCACCGCGAACTCCTCGCCGCCGATCCGGCAGGCGACCGCGTCGAGGCCGGCCAGGCGCTGCAGCACGCACGCGGCCAGGGCCTGGAGGACCGCGTCGCCGCGGTGATGGCCGAAATGGTCGTTGAACCGCTTGAAGTGGTCGGCGTCGAGCAGCAGCAGCGCGATCGGCTCCCGATGGCGCACGGCGCGCTGCCAGGCTTCGTCGAGGGCCGCGTCGTAGCGGCGGCGGTTGGGCAGGCCGGTGAGGCTGTCGGTGAGCGCGAGGCGCGACAGCTCGGCGTTGGCGGTGCGCGCGGAATCCTCCGCCACCGTGCGCTGGGTCATCTCCCGGTGGAGCACCAGCATCGAGCCCAGGGTGACGCAGATCAGGCCCAGGATCAGCGCCGCGATCCAAAGCGCCTTCGAAAGCCAGACGGCGCGGATGCTGTCGACGCCGGTCGAGACGTTGACGACGAGCGGCAGGCCTTCGAGGTTGGCGAAGGCGTAGAGGCGGTCCTTGCCGTCGAGCGTGGAGGTGCCGACGAACATCCCGCGCCGCTCCTCGCGGTGCCGCAGGAAGGCCGGCCCGTCCGCGACGTTGCGCCCGACGTAGCCTGCCCCGTAGGGATGCCGCAGCATCAGCGTCCCGTCCTGGTGGAAGACGTTGATGTGGGCGCCCGGATCGATCCGCAGCCGTGCGAACTGCGACTGGAAGTACGACAGGTGGATCGCCCCACTCACCATCCCCCCGAACGTGCCGTCCGCCTTCACGATCGGCCGGCTCAGGCCCATGATCGACCGGCCCGAGATGCGCGACGTCCGCGGGCCGGTGATCACCAGCCCGGCCTGCGGGTCGGCCTTCAGGCGCTGGAACTCGGGCAGGTCGGCGACCGAGTGGCGGCTCGTGGTCTCCGGGTCCGAGGTGATCTGGACCTGGCCGGAGGAGTCGACCAGGGCGATGACGCCGAGGCCCGCCGCCGAGGCGGCGTTGTCGAACAGCACCTCGCGCCGCAGGTCGGGCGGCAGCTCGATCAGGTTCGGCTGGGTGGCGCGGACGGCGGCGGCCTGGAGCGACAGGTCGTACATCACGACGTTGCGGGACACGGCCTCCTCGATCATGCCGAGCAGGTTCTGTGCGTTCGTCTCGGCGCGCCGCCACGCGCCGTCGCGCAGGTCGTAGATCAGGTAGGCGCCGAGGATCGCGAGGCAGGCGGTGACGCCGATGCCGAACCGGGCGATCAACAGGGAGGCACGGTCCTTCCGCAGGGGCGCCGTCGCGGCGGACGCCAGGTCGGCGAGCACCGACCTGGAAAGCTTCGCCTTGCTGGCAAACATCGATTTGGCAGACATAGACCGCGGACCCAAACTCGAAGCCTCACGACGATGATGCAAGCGAGAGAAGTATTTTAGCCTAACGCGCCCAATCTGTAGTAGAAAGACTGATCAACATGCTGAACGCTTCGTCAATCGCAAGTCCGGCGCACCCCTCTGACGTTGCAAGCGATGCCGGCGAGGCCTTTCCGAGGCCTACACCGACGATCAATCGCCGAGGCCGAACAGCTTCTCGATGAAGTTCCGGTCGTCCGCGTCGCGGGCCGCCGGACGCCGCGCGGCTGTGGCCCGGGGTGCCGGGGCGGGTGCGGGCGGCTCGCCGAAGATCTGCCCGAGGATGTTGCCCGGGTTCGGCGCGCTCGCCACCGAGGCCGTCGTCTCGGGCGCCTTGCGCCAGCGGTTGAGGCCGGGCAGCGGCACCGGCGTCTGACCCTTCAGGGCGACGCTCATGTAGGTCTTCCAGATCTCCACCGGCAGGTTGCCGCCGGACGCCTTCTTGGTCGGCTCGCCGTCGTCGTTGCCGAGCCAGATCCCGGTGACCAGGCTGCCGGAATAGCCGATGAACCAGGCATCGCGGAAATCCTGGCTGGTGCCGGTCTTGCCGGCCAGATCCCAGCCGGGGATGTCGCCCTTCTTGGCGGTGCCGATCACGAAGGTCTCGTGCATCATCGCGTTCATCATGCCGACGGCGTTCGGATCGATGACGCGACCGAGGCCGCCTTCGCCGCGCTTGTACAGGACCTTGCCGTCGACGCCCTTCACCCCGGCGACGACGTAGGGGATCACCCCCGTGCCGCCGTTGGCGAAGGCACCGTAGGCCCCGACCATCTCCAGCGGCGTCACCTCCGAGGTGCCGAGCGCGATCGAGCCGTTGGCCTGCAGCGGCGAGGTGATGCCGAGCCGCTGCGCCGTCTGCACCACCGCCTTGGCTCCGACCTCCTGGCCGAGGCGCACGGCGACCGTGTTGAGCGACAGGGCGAGCGCGGTGCGCAGGGTGACCGGTCCCTCGTACTGGTGCGAATAGTTCTCGGGCTGCCAGTTGCCGATCTTGATCGGCGCGTCCTCCTTGACCGTGTCCGGCGTCGCCCCGCGCTCGACCGCGGCGAGGTAGACGAACGGCTTGAACGAGGAGCCCGGCTGGCGCTTGGCCATGGTGGCGCGGTTGAACTGGCTCTGCGCGTAGTCGCGCCCGCCGATCAGCGCGCGGATCGCGCCGTCCGGCCGCATCGAGACGAGCGCGCCCTGGCCGACGTTGTAGCGCCCGCCCTTGGCGTTGAGCTCGTCGACGAGCGCCTTCTCGGCGGTCGCCTGCAGGGTGGTGTCGATCGTGGTCTGGACGACGATGTCGCCCTCGATCGTGCCGACGAAGTCGTCGAGCACGTCCATCACCAGGTCGGCGACGTAGTTCGCCGAGCCGCCGCCGCGGCTGCTCGCCGGGCGCGCCGGCTGGGCGAGCGCGACCTTGGCGTCCTGGGCGGTGATGAAGCCGAGCTCCTGCATCGCCGCGACGACCTGGGCGGCGCGCGCCTGGGCTGCCGGCAGGTTGCGGTTCGGCGCCAGCCGCGAGGGGGCCTGGACGAGGCCGCCGAGCATCGCGGCTTCCGCGACGCTGACGTTCTTGGCCGGCTTGCCGAAGTAGCGCTGCGCCGCCGCCTCGACGCCGTAGGCGCCGGCTCCGAAATAGACCCGGTTCAGATAGAGCTCGAGCAGCTCGTCCTTGGTGTACTTGTGCTCCAGCCAGAGGGCGAGGATCGCCTCCTGGATCTTTCGCGAGGCCGAGCGCTCGGGGGTGAGGAACAGGTTCTTGGCGAGCTGCTGCGTCAGCGTCGAGCCGCCCTGGGCGACGCCGCGGCGCGTCAGGTTCTGGCCGATGGCGCGCAGGATGCCGACCGGGTCGACGCCGAAATGACTATAGAAGCGCCTGTCCTCGATCGCCACGAAGGCGCGCGGAAGGTAGGTCGGCAGCTCCTTGATGCCGACGACGCGGCCGCCGGTCTCGCCGCGGTTGGCGAGCAGCGAGCCGTCGGATGCCAGGATGGCGATGTTCGGCGGGCGCTTGGGCACCGCGAGCTGGTCGATCGGCGGCAGCTGCGAGGCGTGGTAGGCGATGAGGCCGGCGATGCCGACCACCGCCCATAGGCCGAGCACCCACCCGGCGTAGACGAGGCGCCCGAGCAGGGATCGCCTGCGGGCCTTCTTGCCCCCGCTGCGGCGCGCGCCGCTTTTTGCTGCGGGCTTCGCCCGGCGGCTGCCCTTGTCCTCGCCGTCCCGAACTCTGCTCGCCACGCCGCCTCCCGGGCGATCGTCCCGCGACAGGCGCAGGTCCGCGCCGCCCCGACCTGCGCCGCGCCCTTCGGGCACGTCGAAGTTCGGTTCGCCCCGGCCGTCCCGTCCGCGTCCGTTCGCCATGCGTCCCGTCTGTCCTGAGGCCCCGTGGGCACGCGCGACGCGAAGGCTGCGCGCGGCGATCGTCGGAGGCCCGGTTCCGCACGGTAAATGCGGCGGGTTTAAGGGATGTTAACCGCCGATTTTCAGAAGTCGTTGAGGATCAGGCACTTGGGTTTGGGCCGGCAGGATTCTCCCGGGATCCGCGGTGGCGCGCCGACGGTCTGCGCTCGGCCGCTTGGGGCATTTGCTAAGCCTCGGCGCGCATGATGCGCTCCGCCTCCAATCCTCGGGTGATGCCATGAGCGACAATCGACGCAACACCCCGCGCAAGGATGCCTTCCAGGTCGCGAGCCTGTTCGCCGAGAGTGGTGCGGACGCGCAGGAATGTCTCGTCTGGGACGTGTCGGCGACCGGCGCTCAGCTCGAGCTTGCGCCCGAGGTCGTCGTGCCGGACCGGTTCACGCTGCAGGTGACCGCCTACGAGCCGCCGCGGCGCTGCCGCGTCGTGCGGCGCGAGGGCCGCCGCCTGGGGGTGTGTTTCGAAGGCTGAGGCCTGAGGACGCTGCGATGGCCTCGGACGGGGCAGATCAGGCCGCCTGAAGCGCCGGCGCCTGCGAGTTCGCTGCGGTCGCGATGTGGAACGCCTTCGGACGGACGAACAGGACGCGAAGCGCGGTGCCGCGCACCGCACGCTCCAGCGCCAGCGGCACGATCACGGCGACCGCCATCACCGTCAGGCTGGCGAGCCCGACGTCGGCGATCAGCCCGGCCTTGACCAGCAGCGTCCGCGTCGCGGCCATCGGCAGGAAGAACGCCAGATAGATCACGATCGAGCGCCGTCCGCAGGCGCGCAAGGAAGTGGCGACCGGCCCGCCGGCCGCCGTCAGGAGCGCCGCGCCCGAGACGATGGCGAGGGCGCCGGCTCCGCCTACGATCAGGGCGACCACCGGCAGACTGGCCAGGGTCGGGTAGCCGGGAAGGCTCGACGGCGTGAAGGCGAGCCACGCCTCGATGCCCGCCCAGAGTAGCAGGAACGTGCAGGCGATGCGCGGGGCCGCCGCCGCCCGGTCGGCCAGGGCGAAGATGCGATCGGCGAAGACGTACCCGGCCAGGAAGTAGACGTAGCGGGCGCAGAACTCCTCCGCGAGGTAGGATGGGGTGGCGATGGGCACGACCTGCAGCAGCGCGGCGCCGGCCAGCAGCACCGCGGGCGGCACGCGACGCAGCATCTTGGTCGCGACCGAGAACACCGCGAGCAGGTAGATGAACCATAGGGTCGAGTACGGCTCGACCAGTGCGTTCAGGAGGTGGGTGGCGAAGGCGCCGGGGCCGGCCTCGCCGACGATCGCCGGGTATTTCGCCAGCGACTGGATCACGACCCAGAGCCCGTAGAAATACGCGAAGTGCACCACGCGCCGGTCGGCGAACAGGCGCCACGGGCGATCGATCACCCGTCCGAGGAACAGGCCCGACAGCAGGAAGAAGTCAGGGATGCGGAACGGCTTGGCGAAAGTCACCACCGTGTGGAGGAACCCCTCGCCCTCCATCGCCGCCCCGGTCCCCAGGGTGGAATGCATCATCACCACGAGGAGGATGCAGATGCCCTTGGCGACGTCGACCCAGGCGAGACGCAGCGCCTCCGCCGGCACAGCCGCGCCCGCCTCCCCAAACATCGCCGCCTCCCGAACGTTGCGCGGACGCAACCCTGAAGCGAGACCCGTAAAGGCCGCCTGAGCCGGCTGGCGCCATCGCGCAACATGGCGAACGAGGGGTAAACCGAGGGCGCCTGCGGGGCGGGACCAGATCCGGCGCTGGTCAGCTCTTGCTGTGGTCAGCTCTTTCTGTGGTCAGCTCTTGCGCTTGGCCGCGCGGCGGTCGCGCGTCATCCGCGTGGCGGCGTGGAAGTCATCGGGCTTGGTCCGCACCCAGGCGATGAAGCGGGCGATCTCCGGTTCGGCCCGCAGCGCGGCCACGTCGGCGAGCCGGCGTGCGAGTTCGGCTTCGCTGTGGCGGGCATGGATCGCCGAGTGGCAAACCTGATGCAGCCGGACCGTAATGCCGTGGGTGCCTCCCTTCAGCTTCGGCACGAGGTGGTGCAGGCTCGACCGGGCGCGCGGCGGGATCGGCCGCTCGCAGAGCGGGCAGATCACCGGTTCAGGGCTGCGGGCCCACGGGTCTGGTTCATCCTCGCGCCAGCGCCGTTCGCGTCGCCCCAAAGCCCCGTCTCCCTCCACATCCGCGCCCTCCAGAATATGGGATCGGCGCAAATTCGGGGCGCGGCGTCACGGCGTCGCTGCGGCGGGCGTCGGGCATGCTGCGCGAAGGGAATCGCCGAACATCGTCTCGGCCAGCCGGTCTCGGGTACCGAGCACCGAGACGTGGTCGCCCGCCACAGACTCGAAGCGCGCGCCCTCCCCCGCCGCCGTCGCAAGCCGGCGCCCGAGCTTCACCGGGACGACGCCGTCCTCGGTGCCGTGGACGATCAGCACCGGGCCGCCGGCCCGGGCGATGCGCGCGTCGGAGCGCCAGGTATCGCGGAGGAGGAAGGTCGGCGCGTAGGGGAAGGCGAGGCGGACGATGCCGGGCAGCGAATCGAAGGGCGCCTCCAGGTAGAGCCCGAGATGCGGCACCCGCTCGGCCACCGCGACCGCGACCGCCGCACCGAGGGAATGGCCGTGCAGCAGGATCGGGGCGCCGGGCGCGCGCCGTACGGCTTCGGCCACCGCCGCGAGCCCGTCGGCGATCAGCCCGTCCTCGCTCGGCGCGCCGGTCGAACCCGGATACCCGCGATAAGAGATCGCCAGCACGCCCCAGCCGGCGGTGGACCAAGGAGGGGCGGAGAACCGCGCCGCGGCAGGCTCGGGCCGCGAGCCGTTGCCGTGGAAGCTGACCACGACGCCGCATCCCGGCCGCGGCGCGCGCCACAGGGCGTGCAGGCGCTCGTCGTCGGCGGTGAGCAGGGACAGGGCTTGCGTGCCCGGCGGCACAGGCAGCCGCGCCCGCGGGCCGGCGATGAAGGCGCCGGGATAGATCAGGCTGCGCTGGAACAGGCCGAGCGCCCCGAGCATCAACGCGAACAGGCCGAGGGCGGCGGCCGCCAGGACGAGCAGGATTCGCATGGGGCTCCGTCGCGTTTCCCGCGGGACCCTACACCGATCCGAGACGACGTCGGCATCCGTCCGTTTCCGCCTGATCCGGCCGGCGCATTGACAAAGTCCGGCGGCCCGCGGAGATTCGAACCATTCCGAGGGGGGCCCCACGACCGGGGGCTGAGAGTGGACGCGACGTCCTGACCCTTGAACCTGATCCGGCTCGTACCGGCGGAGGGACGGGAACCTGCGGCGCCTCATCCGGCGCCCGCCGCTTCATCGCATCTCCGTCGCGGCGCGCCGCATCGCCCCAATGCCGGGAGATCCGACGATGAATGCGCCCGTCCTGTCCAAAGACGTCAAAGGTAGCCCCGAGACCGTGACCACGGGTCCGGTCACCGGTTCGCACAAGGTCTACGCGAGCGTGGCCGGCCGGGAGGACATCCGGGTGCCGTTCCGCGAGATCGTGCTCACCGACCCGAACGAGCCGGCGGTGCGGGTCTACGACCCGTCCGGCCCCTACACCGAGACCAACGCCCGCATCGATCTCGCCAAGGGCCTGCCGCCGGTGCGCGACGCCTGGATCGCCAAGCGCGGCTACGCCGCCGTGCAGCCGCGCGTCGTCAAGCCCGAGGACAACGGGTTCGTGCCCGCCGACAAGCTCGTGGCCCCCTGCCCCGCCGAGCGGACCATCCGCAAGGCGGAGCCCGGCCAGATGGTGACCCAGTACGAGTTCGCCCGCGCCGGGATCGTCACCGAGGAGATGATCTACGTCGCCCACCGCGAGAACCTCTGCCGCGAGCAGATGCTAGACCGAGCGCATGCCGCGCTCGCCGACGGCGAGAGCTTCGGCGCCTCGGTGCCGCCGTTCATCACCCCCGAATTCGTGCGCGACGAGGTCGCGCGCGGCCGGGCGATCATCCCGGCCAACATCAACCACACCGAGCTGGAGCCGATGGCGATCGGCCGGAACTTCCTGGTGAAGATCAACGCCAACATCGGCAACTCGGCCGTGACCTCCTCGGCGGCGGAAGAGGTCGAGAAGCTGGTCTGGTCGATCCGCTGGGGCGCCGACACGGTCATGGACCTCTCGACCGGCCGCAACATCCACAACATCCGCTCGTGGATCATCCGCAACTCGCCGGTCCCGATCGGCACGGTGCCGATCTACCAGGCGCTGGAGAAGGTCGGCGGCGACCCGCTCAAGCTCGACTGGGAGGTGTTCAAGGACACGCTCATCGAGCAGGCCGAGCAGGGCATCGACTACTTCACCATTCACGCGGGCGTGCGCCTCGCCCACGTGCCGCTCACCGCGCGGCGCGTCACCGGCATCGTCTCGCGCGGCGGCTCGATCATGGCGCGCTGGTGCCTGGCCGGGCACCGCGAATCGTTCCTCTACGAGCGCTTCGAGGAGATCTGCGACATCTGCCGCGCCTACGACGTCTCGTTCTCGCTAGGCGACGGCCTGCGGCCCGGCTCGATCGCCGACGCCAACGACGCGGCGCAGTTCGCCGAGCTCGAGACCCTGGGCGAGCTCACCAAGATCGCCTGGAACAAGGGCTGCCAGACCATGATCGAAGGGCCAGGGCATGTGCCGATGCACAAGGTCAAGGTCAACATGGAGAAGCAGCTCGCCGAGTGCGGCGAGGCGCCGTTCTACACCCTCGGTCCGCTGACCACCGACATCGCGCCGGGCTACGACCACATCACCTCCGGCATCGGCGCGGCGATGATCGGCTGGTTCGGCTGCGCGATGCTCTGCTACGTCACGCCGAAGGAGCACCTCGGCCTGCCGAACCGCGACGACGTGAAGACCGGGGTGATCACCTACAAGATCGCCGCGCATGCCGCGGACCTCGCCAAGGGCCACCCGGCGGCGCAGCTGCGCGACGACGCCTTGTCGAAGGCGCGCTTCGACTTCCGCTGGGAGGACCAGTTCAACCTGGGCCTCGACCCGGACACGGCCCGCGCCTACCACGACGAGACCCTGCCCAAGGACGCCCACAAGGTCGCGCATTTCTGCTCGATGTGCGGGCCAAAGTTCTGCTCGATGAAGATCACGCAGGACCTGCGCGCCGAGGTGCTGGCGATGGAGGCTGCGGGCGAGGTGCTGAACACCGCACCGATCCTGACGAGCGCCGAGCGCGAGGCCGGGATGGCGGAGAAGTCCCGCGAGTTCCTGGCCGAGGGCGGCAAGCTCTACGTCGACGCCGCCGAGTAGCAGTATGGGCGAACGGTCCGCTTCGACCGTTCGTTAAAAGTCTTCCGACATCGTTGCCGGTCCGTTCAACCTGGCGGACGGCAACGGTGCAGGGGACGCAAGTCTTAAGGTCTCCTTCACGCGGCGGACCTTTGCTGGACCTCATCAGCAATGTGATGAGGAGCGTGCCATGCGCGTATCCGGCCCGAGTCCGATAGCCTCCACTCCGCCGCCCTCCCCCGCCCCGGCGGTGGCGGCGAACGATCCGCGGGCGGCACCCAGCCCTCCGCTCGATCCCGCAGTCCGCCTCGACATCCGCGTCGACGGCCGGTCTCCCGCAGCTGTCCAGAATCCGAAGCCGGTCGAGACACCGCCGGCCGGGAAGACCGAGCGTCGGGTGACCGTCGACGCCGACACGAAAAGCATCGTCTACCAAGTCATCGATTCGAGCTACGGGAACGTCGTCGTCCAGTTGCCTGATCCGGCGGTCCTCAAGAGCCGTGCCTACGCGGAAGCCGCGGCGGCCAAAGCCCAGGCCGAGCGGCCCGTCGACCGCACCGCCTGAGGCGCGAACCGGACACGACGAACGCACTGATCGGAAACGAGAAAGGCCGGGCTCCAGGAGCCCGGCCTTTCTCGTTTCCACCTGCCGATTGCGTCGCCCAACCCGTCGGCGCAAGCCCAGATCCGAGGAGCCAAATTCGCCTTGCGGCCACGAAAATGGCCCCCGGAGCCGAAAGCCACAGGAGCCAGAGTCGCAACGGTGTTCCGTCGGGAAGAGGACGGCCGCCCGGATCGGGGCGGCCGCCGTGGCGCTTAGCGGAGGAGCTGCAGGACGCTCTGCTGGGCCTGGTTGGCCAGCGACAGCGCCGAGATCGTCAGCGAGTTGCGGGTCGAGAGGGCCTGGGAGTTGGCAGCCTCCTCGTTCAGGTCGGCGCTGGTGAGGTTCGACGAACCGGTCTGCAGCACGTTGATGATGCTCTTGTTGAAGCTCTGACGGTTCTGCACCACCGAGAGGTTGGAGCCGAAGGTCGAAGCCTGGGCCCGCAGCGCAGAGGAGGCGGTGGACAGCGATGAGATCACGTTGTTGGTCGCCGAATTGTCCTCGAACTCGTTGGCGCCGTTCTGCCCAAGCTTCGACAGACCCAGGCCGGCGGCGTCGAACTGGACGCCCTGAAGGTTCAGCGTCGAGCTGCCCTTCTCGTTGAAGGTCAGCTTCAGCGTGTCACCGTTCAGCAGGTTGACCCCGTTGAAGGACGAGTCCTGAGCCGTCGTCTTGATGTTGTCGAGGATCGAGTTGAACTGGCTCAGGAGCGAAGAGCGGGTGGCCTGGGAGTTCGCGTCAGCCACCGGTGCAGCGGCCGCCGAGAAAACGCTCGCGGCGGTGCCGCCGATTGCGCCACCATCAGCGGTGCTGCCGATGGTCGAGGACGCGTGGTCGTTGGTGGTCTGGATCGTCAGCTTGCCACTCGCATCCACCGTCGCCGACAGGTTGTTGGCGCTAAGCTGGGTGTTGAGCTGATCCAGCGTCTTGACCGTGCCGTTGGTACCGTCGCCGAAGGTGACGTTGACGGCAGTCCCCTTATTCAGCGATCCGAAGGTCAGCGTCTTGCCGGACAAGCCACCGGGCGTCGATGACCGGGATGCGGTGAAGGTGGTGTCGGTCCCGGCATTGCCAGCCAGGCCGAGCGCGGACAGCGCATTGCCTGTGCCGGTGATGCTGAGGTCGGAAGTGGTTCCTGTGCTGAGCTTGAGAACGCCGCCCGAGATGCTGGAGGCAGCGACGCCCGAGACGGCAGCCGGCGTGGCGGCGCCGCTAGCGATGGTGGCGGTCTGCGCGCCGGTTGCGAAATCGACGGCCTTCAGGACGTCGGCAATCGAGCCGGCCTGGAGGAAGACGGTCGAGTTGCCACTGCCGTCGGTCACGACGTTGCCGGACACGCCCGAGCCGGATGCAACGTTCGCAGCCGCCGGGGTCTGAGCGTTCTTGAACGTGATGGTCTTGCCATTCACGTTCAGGGTCGACCCGTCCTGGATCAGGCTGGAGGTCGAGGTCGAAACCGTCGCACGCGTTGCCGTCACCGTCGCCGGGTTCGAACCCGTCGCCGTGGATACACCCAGGGCCTTCAGGAGATCCGCTTTGCCGGTGACGTTGAGGTCGGAGCCGGTCGAAGAGTTCAGAGTCACGGCACCAGTCGTGATGCTCGAAACGGTCTGGCCAGAGCTCGTCGTGATCGTCGCGGCACCGGCGGTGCTGTTGACGGCGGTTTTGACGCCGCTCGCGAGATCGACCGCCGTCAGAAGGTCGCCGACCGTACCGGCGGGCGTGGTGGTCGTTCCGAGGTAGACAGTCGAGTTTCCGGTACCGTCGGTCAGGACGTTTCCGCTCGTGCCCGAGCCGGCCGGGATCGATGTGCCGGTCGGCGCGCTGCCGGCGCGGAAGGTGATGGTCTTTCCGTTCACCGAGAGCGTATCGCCATCGGCAGGCTGAGCGTTCCCCGCAAGACCCGTGGCCGTGGCGCCGCCGGAGGCGATCAGGGTTATGCTGGGGGTCAGTGCCGCCGAGCCGTCGCCCGCGGTGGCTGCAGTGCCGACCTTCGCAGCGAGCGTGCCACCAAGCGTCGTCGATCCGGTTGCAGCGGTCGTACCGCCTGCAGCACCACTGAAGATCCCGTTGCTTGAAGCCAGAGCGTTTGCATACGAGGTCGTGCCACGGAGGTCGGCAGCGGTCGCGCCGGTGATCGTGGTCGAGACGTTCGACTTTGTGGAGTAACCGATCGTGCTCTGAAGCGCCTGGTTGGCGACCGACTTCGCCGAGTCGACCAGCTTCTGCAGCGAGGTGAGGCCGGTGTTGGCGGCCTGGATCACCTGGACGCCGTTCGAGATCGAGTCGAGCAGGTTCGAGAGGTCGTTCGAGCGGCTGTCGAGGCCCTGAGAGGTGAAGAACGAGGTCGGGTTGTCGAGGGCCGAATTGACCTTCTTGCCGGTCGACAGCCGGTTCTGGGTCGTCGCCAGCAGGCTGGCGGTATCCTGGGCGACGAGGAGGTTCTGACGCGTCGCAGACGAAAGCGTGATGCCTGAAGACATGAGATTCGATCCATTCTGATCGGTGCGCCTCCCATTTTGGAGGCTGCCGCCAGAAACCACGTCCGCGTTGCCATCGGCTTAATGTGGATGGTGAAGGAATCTCTCCTCGCGAACACCGTATATCCAGCTATCTCGAATTTCGTATACGTATGAATGACTTGCCCAACGAACAAGTGGGATGGATTTACGAAACGTTTACCCGAATTCTGCAAAGCTCGCCCGAGCGAAACCCGGGTGATCCATGCCTCTCAAGATCGAGCTAAAGCCGTTCGAGCGTTTGCTGATCGGCGGAACGGCGATCCGCAACGGATCGCGCCGCTCCAGCTTCGTCATCGAGACGGTGACGCCGTTCCTGCGCGAGAGCGACATCATCCTGGAAAGCGAGGCCGACACGGCCTGCAAGCGGCTCTACCTCACGCTGACCGTGATGTACCTCGCCTCGAACCCGCCTGAGGCCGAGGACGCCTTCGTCGTCCAGGCCACCGAACTGATGAAGGCAGCCCCGAGCATGGCCCCGTACATCCACGACATGCACGAGCATATCGCGAGCGCCGACTTCTACCGGGCGCTCAAGCGGTGCAAGGAGCTGATCCAGTACGAGCTGGAGCTCGCGCAGCGGCTCAAGGCTTGAATTTCGGTTTCAAACCGAGGCAATGGTACGATCGGGGGAAAACGGATGGTCAGTCGGCGTCTTCACGGCACGACACCGTCCGGAAATGGCCACGCCTTCAAACCACGGAGGCGCTCTTTATAGAGCGGGCAAAGGCGGGAAGTCTTTTCGGACGCTTCCGGCTCCCGTCCGCAATTCAAGATGACTTGGCAGGTGTGGTCGGCCGTCGCACGGCCTTCGGCATCCGGCGGTGCGCGATCGAAGGCCATCCACGCGCGCACGGCACAGCTCGGGTCTCGTCGACCGCATCGTACCGGTCGTGCAGACCGACGCCGCGCCCCCGTCGCGGAGGCGCAGCTTATTCGGCGATCAGGTGCGCAGACCCGCGGCGACCTGCTGGTTGATGTTGATCAGCGCCGTCAGGTTCTCGGGCTTCGGTTCGACGAGGGTGTCGACGATCCGCCGGAACACGAACACCGAAAGGCCGGCGATGTTGTCCTTGACCTCGGACGGCAGCGGGTTCTCCGGAGCCGTCGCGCCGGTCGCGAGGAGCGTCCAGACCTTCTGATTGAAGTTCAGAGCCTTGTTCAGCGAGCCGCCGGCATCGTTCCAGTTGTCGCGCACCGATTCGAGCTGGCGCGCGGCCTTGATCAGCACGGCGGCTTCAGCCTCGCGCGGGCTGAGCACGCTCTGCGCGGTGCGGGCATAGGCGTTTGCAGCGAAACTCATCGATCGGCGGCTCCCCCCGCGGGCCGGCGGGCACGGAGCGCCTTTATTGCAGACCGGCGTTAACGACCTGTAAGCGCGCCGGTCACGCCGCCCGCTTCTTACCTTTCTTCTCGCGCCCCTGCCCCGGCGCGCTCTTGCCGGCGCGGGATCGATCGAGGACGAACTTGGCGTACTCGTCCATGTCACCGGCAAACGGTCTCACCGTGTTGTCGGCCGCGAGCCACAGGCGGTCGGCGACCAGCTCCATCAGCGAGCGGTCGTGGGTGATGAGGATGACCGCGCCCTCGTAATCGTTCAGCGCATCGAGCAGCGCCCGGCGGCTGTCGATGTCGAGGTGGTTGGTCGGCTCGTCGAGGATCAGGAGGTGGGGCGCCCGCATCGCCACGAGGTTGAGCAGCAGCCGCGCCCGCTCGCCGCCCGAGAGCGAATCGACCGTGGTCTCCTGCTTCTCGTAGGCGAGGCCGAAGCTCGCGAGCTTGCCGCGGCGCGCAGATTCGCTGTCCTCCGGGCGCTCGCGCCGGATGATCGCGAGCGGCGTGTCCTTTGGGTCCATCGCCTCGATCTGGTGCTGGTGGAACCAGCCGACCTGCACTCGGCCTTCGCGTGTCATCCGCCCCGAGCGGATGTCGAGGGCGCCGGCGGCCATCTTGGCGAAGGTCGACTTGCCGGCACCGTTGACGCCGAGCAGGCCAATGCGGTCGTCGATGTCGAGGGTCAGGTTCAGGTCGCGCAGGATCGCTGGGTCGTCGCCGTAGCCGACCTCGACGTCGGTGAGATGCATCAGCGGCGGCGCCAGCGGGCGCTTCGGCGACGGCAGGTGGAACGGCGCCACGTGCTCCTCGATCGTCGTCGCAATCGGTTCGAGCTTGGCCAGGCGCTTGACCCGTGACTGCGCCTGCGCCGCCTTCGAAGCCTTCGCCTTGAAGCGGTCGATGAAGCTCTGAAGATGGGCGCGCTCGGCGTCCTGCTTGGCCTTGGCCGAGAGCTGGAGCCGGGCCTTCTCGGCGCGGCGCCGCTCGAAGTCGTCGTAGCCGCCGGCGTAGAGTTCGAGTTGCCCGTTGGCGACGTGCAGGATCGAATCGACGGAGTTGTTCAGCAGCTCGCGGTCGTGGCTGATGATCAGCGCCGAATGCGGATAGCGCTTCAGCCGCGCCTCCAGCCACAGCGCGCCTTCGAGGTCGAGGTAGTTCGTCGGCTCGTCGAGCAGCAGCACATCGGGGGCGGTAAACAACGCCGCCGCCAGCGCGACCCGCATGCGCCAGCCGCCGGAGAACTCGGACATGGGCCGCTCGAGGTCGGCCACCGAGAAGCCGAGGCCCGCCAGGATCTCGCCGGCGCGGGCCGGCGCCCGGTCGGCATCGATCTCGATCAGCCGGCCGTAGATCTCGCCCATGCGCTCGGGCTCGGCGGTCTCGAGCTCGGCGTAGAGGGCGTCGCGCTCGACGTCGGCGGCGAGGATCGTGTCGATCAGGCTGACCGGCGTCGCCGGATGCTCCTGATCGACGGCGCCGATGCGCGCGGTCTTGGGCAGGAACACCGTACCAGAATCCGGCTGGAACTCGCCCAGCACGATCTTGAACAGGGTCGACTTGCCGACGCCGTTGCGCCCGACGATCCCGACCTTGGCGCCGGGCGGGATCGCCACGCTAGCCTTCGTGAAGAAGCGCCGCCCCCACATGTTGAAGGTCAGGTCATCGATCTGCAGCATGATAGGGGTCACGGGGTGGGAGCGGAGGCGCTCCCCACTCCCTACCGCACTGCAGCAAATAGTGCGAGCGACGCGGCCCTACCGTGTGGCGGCGGTGGCGATCGCCTTCGTCAGGGGCGCGGCCGGCACCGTGTTCTCCCAGAAGCGCCCGGTCTTCGCGCGCTCGAAGCCGGCTTCGTAGAGGTTGCGCATGTAGGTGGTGTCGAAGCCGTCCGGCGTGGCGAGCTTAGGCCCGTCCTCCGGGATGTAGGTGAGGTTGAAGCCGATGCCGTTCTCGCGGGCGAAGGCGTACGTTGCGGCCAACGTCTGGCGGCTGCGCGCACGGCTCGCGGTGGTGAAGGAGCGCCCGACGATCGACAGGGTGTTGTTCTGCGTCACGTCGAATTCCGGCTCCAGGCGGCCGTTGATGATGACGTAGATCCGCCCCCGCTGCCCGGTTTGCAGGCGCTTGTCGCGGAGCAGCAGGGCCTGCGGCAGGGTGAAGACCGGCGTGACCACGGAGCCGTCGACATGCAGCTCCTGGAAGGCGCGCCCGTCGGCCTGCACGTCGATGAGCTGGGGCGGGAACACCGCCGGGATGCTCGCCGACGCGGTGAGCACGTCGCGGAACAGGTCGACCGCGTTCGGCGCGCCGCTCGCGGCGATGGCGCCCATGTTCCAGATCGTGGCGCGCTGGCTGTCGAGGTTCGTCGTCACCACCAGCAGGCGGCGGCCCTTGGCGTGCTCGGCGGCGATGGCCGCGAGCAGGTCGGCGTTGACGTAGCGGCCGACGAGGTCGCGCAGGCGCCCGTCGCCGAACAGGCCGGAGCCGAACAGCACGTTCACCACGCTCGGGCTCTGCACCAGGGTACCGGCGATGCCGCTGGTGTAAATGTCAGTGAGATAGGAATCGTACGAGGTGCCGAGGAACGCGAACGGCGCGATCAGCGATCCCGTGCTGACGCCCGACACCAGCGAGAATTCCGGCCGCGTGCCCGAAGCCGACCAGCCGTTGAGCACGCCGGCCCCGTAGGCGCCGTCCCCGCCGCCGCCGGACAGGGCGAGATAGCTGAAGCCCTGGCGCTTGTTCTGGGGGGTTGCGGCCATCTCGGTGAAGGTCTCGACCGAGGCGTCGGAAAACACGCGCGCGCCGGGGATGCCTGGCACGCCGGCCACCGCCGCCTCGGCGGCCGTGTACGGAATCCTCGGCACCGAGGAGCAGGCGGCAAGCTGGGCCGCAAAAGCGAGCACGAGGCACTCGCGCAGCCAACCATATCGACGCGACATCGTCAAAAAACCCCAAGCCCGACGAGCGCCGTCACGGCAAGCGAACGAGCTTGGCCATAGTACCGTTCCTGGCCTTCGGCGGCAATGGAACCGTACGCCCACAGGTGGTGCACCAGGGTCACACGCGTGCCGTCCGGAACGCCTGGGTTCCCGTGCGGACATTGGTCGGTGGACAGCCTTCGCTCCGGTTCCCGCGCCCTTGCATCGGCGGAGAACGGTCCTGTAGGTTGACTGCGTCGCCGGATGCCTCAGGGGGGTACGGCGTCATGACCAGCGGCGCGCACGACGGGCTTCGCGCCGGCCTTGTCCCGAGCTTCGGGAGCGGCCGGATCGCGAGGACAGGTCGCGTCCGATCCGCGCCTTCACTGCCGGGGATCGAGGCAGCCCGCGGGTTCAGATCGGGAGGGGCGAGACCATGGATACCATCTTGAGTTGGACGGACGAGCGGGTGACGCTGCTGCGCCAGCTGTGGGAAGACGGCCAGAGCGCGAGCAAGATCGCGGCGCAGCTCGGCGGCGTCACCCGCAACGCGGTGATCGGCAAGGTGCACCGGCTCGGGCTGTCCGGCCGCGTGTTGAAGCCGGTCGAGGATGCGACGGCCGCCCGGCGCAAGCCCGCCCAGGAGGTCGAGATCGAGACGGCCATCGCCGTGGTCGAGGTCGAGGCGCCCGAGCCAGTAGCGATCCTTTCGCACCGGCTCGCACCGGACTTCCCCGTCCCGGCCGCCAAGCCCGAGCCCGTGGCGCTCGCCGCCTCGCAGCGGGTGACGATCATGGACCTCCGGGAATCGATGTGCCGTTGGCCGATCGGCGACCCGACCACGCCGGAATTCGGATTCTGCGGCGCGCGCTCGATCACCGGCCTGCCCTACTGCACGCACCACGCCCAGATCGCCTATCAGCCGGCGGCCGAGCGCAAGCGCGACCGCCGCGTGGCCGGCTTCCGCTAAGAGACCTCAGGGGCCGAGAAGGTCGATCAGGTAGGGGATCAGCGGCTCGTCGGCCGGCGGCATGGCGAGGTCGCGGAGGTCGCGCGGGCGCACCCACTTGATCGCCTGCCCCTCGAGCGAGCGCGGCGTGCCGTTCCAGCGACGGCAGACGTAGAGCGGCATCAGAAGGTGGAAGTCCGGGTAGGCGTGGCTCGCGAAGGTGAGCGGCGCCAGGCACGGTTCCTCGACGCGGATGTCGATCTCCTCGGCGAGCTCGCGGATGAGCGTCGCCTCGGGGCGCTCGCCTGGCTCGACCTTGCCGCCTGGGAACTCCCAAAGCCCCGCCAGCTGCTTGCCGGGCGGACGCTCGCTGACGAGCACGCGGCCATCGTGGTCGACAAGCGCCACGGCGACGACGAGGAGCAGGCGCACCGGCGCAGGCACGGCGGTGCTCATCGGCCGATCGCAAAGGTGGCGGTGACCTCGGCCGAACTGCTGATCGTCCCTGCTTCGATCGGGACGCGCTTCGGCGATGCCACAGCGCGGCTCGCCTGAAGTCCCATCGGGACGGACGTGCGGTTCGCGACGAGCGAGCAGAGGCTGCCCAGCCGCGCGCCGACGGCTTCGGCGAGCGCCGCAGCCTGCGTGCGGGCAGTGCGCGCCGCGTCGACCTGCAAGGCCGCCTCGACGCGGTCGGGATCGGTCAGCCCGAAGCCGATGGAATCGATCCGGTTGGCCCCCGCTTCGAGCGATCGTCGCAGCAGGTCGCCGAGGCGGCTCATATCGGCGAGCCGCAGGGTGACGCGGTTCGACGCCCGGTAGCCGTCGGGCTCGTCCTGGCTCGTGCCGTTCGGTCGGGTGATCGTGCGGGTAGCAGGCTCGAGCACGACCGCGGCGGTGCCGATGTCGCCGACCGGGATGCCGACCTCGCGGCCGAGCGCGACGACGCCGGCCACGCCCTTAGAGGTCGCGTCGAGGGCCGCGGCGGCGTTGCCCGCCCGCGCCTCGACGCCGACCGTCACCTCGGCGAAGTCCGGCGCCCGCGTCGTCTGAGCCCGGCCGGTGACGGTGATGCCGCGACGGCAGGCGTCGTCGTCGGCATGCGCCGGCAGCGCCGCGACGACGGGCAGGATAATGAGTGCAGTGGCGACGCGCCTCACGAGCGGTAATCCCCGTTGATCTCGATGTAGCCCTTGGTGAGGTCGCAGGTCCAAACCCGGGCCTTGCCGGCTCCGAGGCCGAGGTCGACCCGGACGACGACATCGGATTTGCGCATCACCGCGCTCGCAGCGTCCTCGCTGTAATCCGGGTCACGCGCCCCGGCGACGGCGACGCGCACGTCGCCGAACCAGATCGCAAGGCGGTCGCGGTCGGCGGGCTCGCCGGCCTTGCCGACGGCCATCACAACGCGGCCCCAGTTGGCGTCCTCGCCGGCGACCGCGGTCTTGACCAGCGGTGAGTTGGCGATCGACATCGCGATGCGGTGCGCCGAGGCGTCGCTCTCGGCGCCGCCGACCTCCACGGTGACGAACTTGCGCGCGCCCTCGCCGTCCTTGGCGACGAGCTGCGCCAGCTCGATCAGCAGGTCGTCCAAGGCCGCGCGAAAGCCTGCGAGCCGCGGGTCCGCCGCGTCCGAGACCGGGACCGTGGCGGCGGCACCGGTGGCGAACAGCATCAGCGTGTCGGAGGTCGAGGTGTCGCCGTCCACGGTCACGCAGTTGAAGCTCTTGTCCGCGCCCGCCGTCAGCATCGCCTGAAGCACCGGCTGCGGCAGCGCCGCGTCGGTGAACACGAAAGCGAGCATCGTCGCCATGTCGGGCGCGATCATGCCGGCGCCCTTGGCGATGCCGTTGATCGTCACCGCCACGCCGTCGATCTCGGCCGTGCGGCTCGCGGATTTCGGGAAGGTGTCGGTGGTCATGATCGCCCGGGCGGCGGCGTCCCAGGCCTCGGCTCCCGCGGCCGTGCGGGCGGCGCACTCGGCCAGCACGCCCTCGAACTTGGTCGCATCGAGGGGTTCCCCGATGACGCCGGTGGAGGCGACGAAGACCTCGCCCTCGGTGCAACCGGCGGCGGCGGCGGCGATCCGCGCCGTCAGCGCCACCGCGTCCCGTCCTCGCGACCCCGTGAACGCATTGGCGTTACCGGAGTTCACGACCAGCACCTGCGCCGAGCCGGCGGCAAGCGCCTCGCGGCACCAATCGACCGGCGCGGAGGGGCAGCGCGAGCGGGTAAACACGCCGGCGGCCGCGGTGCCGGCGTCGAGGCCGACATAAAGGACGTCGGTGCGGCCGGAATAGCGGATGCCGGCCTGGGCGGTGGCGAGCCCGACGCCGCGGATCGCTGGCAGGGTCGGCATTGAGGCCGGCGCGAGCGGGGAGACGGAGGGAGACTTTGCGGACGACATCGATACCCTCTCCATTCGATCGCGGCATCGCCGGCGACGGGGTCCTGTTGCCCCGCGAGCCCCGCAGCGGTCAACCGCCTGCCCGATCGGAGCGCATGCCCGCTTCCTGGGCGTGCCGGCTTGGGAATAAGGCGCAATCGCGGCGGGGGGCTTGCGCGACCGCGCCGTCCCGGCCTAGCATGCTGCGATGCAACGCGAACGCCGAGTCGAACGCGGAATGCCGCAAAACACCAGCGCACAAACGCTCGTGAACGCCCCCCAGCCCCC
The DNA here is from genome assembly GCF_022179125.1 of Methylobacterium cerastii. Lineage (GTDB taxonomy): Bacteria > Pseudomonadota > Alphaproteobacteria > Rhizobiales > Beijerinckiaceae > Methylobacterium > Methylobacterium cerastii. The sequence continues at coordinate 92,108 of NZ_BPQG01000006.1, read as the reverse complement.
AGGCGGCTGTTATGGGGTCCAAGTCCTCGTCGCCGGCCGGCAGAAGCGCTGGCGGGATGAGGTATCCAATCAGATACGCCGCGCAGGCTATCAGGCCACGGCCTGTGACAGCGGTGTCGATGCCCTCACGGTTCTCGTCCTCGGGTTGCCGGTGGACGTGCTCGTCGCCGATGTCGGCCTCGAAGGCGACCTGTGCTGCTCGCGCCTCGCCGTCGAGGCCCGTGCCCTCCGGCCGGGTCTGCGCATCGTCCTGGCGAGCGACTACTATGAGGAGATGTCGGACGACGCCTCGCACCTCTTCCCGGACGCGATTCTGATTCCGCGCGACCTCCGCAACAACGCCGTCGCGAGCACCGTGCGCGAAGCGCTGGCGAGCCGGTCGGCCTGACGCCGGTTTAAGGCCACAGCACGTAGGCGATTAGCGCGAGGTTGCTCCAGCCGTGGAGCGCGATGCACGGCCACAGGCGGCCTGTGCGCCAGCGCAGCCAGCCGAGCATCAATGCCAGCGGCGCCAGCGAGACCGGGCGCGCCAAACCCCAGGCCGAGACGTGCGCCAGCGCGAAGACTAGTGCCGTGACGAGGATCGTCGCCGCGGGTGGCAGGAAGCGGCGGGCGGCGGCGAAGCCCTCGCCGCGCATCAGCATCTCCTCCGCGGCCGGCGCCAGCACCACGACGTAGCTGAGCCATACCGCGACGGCGGCAGGGCTCAGCATCGGCGAGAGCCGCACGCCGCTTCCGAAGGCGGCGCCGAACGCCTCGGCCGTCCCGGTGACCCAGGCGATGTGTACGATCGGCCAGAGCAGGAGGATCAGCAGCAGGGTGCGCGGCCGCATCCCGTTCGGGCGCTCGCGGTCCAGCGCCAGCCTGCGCCGCCAGGCGGACCCGTCGCGGCCAAGCGCCCCCGTCACGACGAGACCTGCCAAGAAGACTTGGCGGAGCACATCGACGGCGAGTTCGCGCCAGACGAGCTCGGTGGCGCCGACATAGGGACGCCGCACCGCGTCGAGGAACGGGTCGATCCCGGCGAGCAGGTCGGCGCCCACCCGCACCGCGGCCAGCGACATCAGGCTGGCCACCGCGAGGTAGAGCAGGAGCATCCCGACCAGGACGACGAGGTTCAGGGCGAGGCGCCCGGCCGCGACCCATCGCCGGCCCGGTTCGGACGGTGCGGCGGCGTCGACGGGCAGGGCGCCATGATCGGGCTTCAAAACCGCGGCGATCCCCTCTATGTTCTCTCGTCCGGTCGAAAGGCCGGAATGGCGACGAACGCTCTTGGCGACGCGCCGGTCACTTCGAACCTATCGGATCCGCTTCGTCCACCGTAGCCCCCTGCCATCGGACACGATGGCGCTGCCGGGCCGGACGACCGGGCAGGTCCGCCGGCGCGGTGGTCGGCAGGGTGTCGCGACGGCGCACGTCGGCCGCTCGGTATCCCGGCCTCCGGCGACGGAAGCCGCCTTCCTTTCTCATCCGATCCGGTACGCGTCCCGCGCGACAGGTCGTCGGGCAGACCGCACAGAGCGACCGAAGATGGCAGACGACCTGATCCGCTACGATCTCCTGGTCCAGGACGCCCTCCGGGGCGTCGTGCGCAAGGTGCTGACCGACGCCGCCCGCGAGGGCTTGGCGGGCGAGCACCACTTCTACGTCTCCTTCCGCACCGAGGCCCCGGGCGTGCGGATGTCGCAGGCACTGCGCGAGAAGTATCCGCAGGACATGACGATCGTCCTCCAGCACCAGTTCTGGGATCTCGGCGTCACCGAGCACAGCTTCGAGGTCGGGCTGTCGTTCTCGGGCGTGCCCGAGCGTCTTCTGGTGCCGTTCGATGCCCTGTCGGGGTTCTTCGACCCGTCGGTCCAGTTCGGCCTCAAGTTCGACCTGAACGAAACCGCCGAGGTCGCCGGCGAGGACGCGGCGCCGAGCGCCGCGAAGGCCGGCCCGCGCGGCGCGGCCTCCGAGCCCACCGAGATGAAGCCGAAAGCCGGAACCGGGATCGCCGCGATCGGCAGCAACGTCCCGAAGGTCATCCCCGCCCTCCCCGCGGCGCAGAACGCCAGCAAGGCGGACGAGAAGGAGCCGCGTGTCGCCGCCAAGGCCGCGAAGAAGGACGGCGACGGTGGCGAGGCGAGCGCCGAGGTCGTCAGCCTCGACGCGTTCCGCAAGAAGAGCTGAGCTGCATCGCTCCACCTGGGACCTCGCCCCTCGGGGCTTTCGCGAGGCGGAAGCTTCGAAGACGCAGTCGTGAACGGGAGCGGCGGTTCAAACATCCGGCAAGCGAACAAAAAAAGGCCGGCGCTTGGTGGCGCCGGCCTTTTCTCGGAGCGGCGACATCCACCTTTCGGCCGACGTCCCGTTTTATTGGTCGGAGTAGCAGGACTTGAACCTGCGACCCCCTGTCCCCCAGACAGGTGCGCTACCGGGCTGCGCTATACTCCGTCACGTCCGCTCCGTCGGGCCGTTCGAGCACCGACACCCCGAAGGGTCCGCGGGTCTTAGCTTTCCGCTCCGGGGCACGCAAGCCCCGTTCCTGCGCTTCGCCGAAACAGCATGCTAGGCCGCAGCGGGCGCAGGCGAAGAAGCCTCTTGCGCGATGCCGGCCGGATCGGACACGACGCGGTGCAGCGCAGGGAGGTCGGCGGTGGCGGTCTATTTCACGAGCGACACCCATTTCGGCGATCCGCGCATCCTGCGGCTCGATCGCCGGCCCTTCGCCGACCTCGCGACGCACGACGCCGCGTTGATCGCGAACTGGAATCGGGTCGTCGGCGCCGACGATAGCGTCTGGCATCTCGGCGACTTTGCCCTCGGACCGCCGCGGGAGCGAGTCCACGCGATCCTCGCCGGCCTTCACGGCGTGAAGCACCTGATCGTCGGCAACAACGACGGCCCCGACACCCTCGACGCGCCGGGCTGGGCCTCGATCGCGCATTACGCGGAGATCGCGGTGGAGGGTCGCGGCTTGGTGCTGTGCCATTACGCCTTCCGGACCTGGAACGGCATCGGCCGCGGCGTGCTCAACCTGCACGGCCATTCCCACGGGCAGCTGCGCACTGCGCCCAAACAGTACGATGTCGGCGTTGACGCCCAGGGGTTCGTGCCGGTGGACCTTGCCGCGATCCTGATTTCGCGCCGCAGCCGCAGCGCAGCGAAAGCGGAACCATCGGTCTAGCTCCGCCGTTGTGCGCTCATACCGGCGGTTGAAAGACACCGGTCGAATACTTCGCCTCTTCCAGCGTACTGCTTACGTGATTGTCTTCACGGTGGCCCATGACCCGATCTGACACACCGATGCTGGCCGTGTTCGGCCTGGTCCTCTCCCTCGCCCCGGCGTTCGCGGCGCCGGCGTGCCTCGAGGCTCGCGCCAAGATCGACGAGGCTTCGGCCCTTCGCTACCAGGCGAGGCAGGAAGCCCGGCTCGGAAACCACGACCGCGTCTGCGACACGCTCGACGAGGTCGGCGACCGCTACAACGACGCCCGCGACGGCTTCGAGGATTGCGGCGCCGGCGTTGTCGCGATCGATCTTCGCACCGAGTTGCGAAACCTTCGCATCGCCAAACGCGTAAACCGCTGCGACTGACCGGGTGCGCGCCCGCACCGCAAAGCCTCTTCGTTCCCACCATCGTCACATCGAGCGCGACGCTGCACGTCGCCGACAGGGCCAGCCGCCATGACCACCGAGACCCAGACCGTTGCCGTCCCGACCGGTCCCTCCTTCGCCGCCGCGCTCTGCGGGTTCCTGAGCACCACCGCCGCGACGACCATGCTCATGTTCCTGCTGAGCAGCGTCTGAGCCGGACGGACATGCTCAAGGCGCGACGGACCAGAACCGGCGCCGATTGAAGAGCATCTCCTGCGTGCCGATGGTCGGCGCGGCCGCCACGGGCGGCGGGCATGCCGGCTCCGCCCGTGGCGGAGCCGCCATCAGGGTCATCGGCGTGGCGGGGAACAGGCCAAGCCGCTGCTGGATGTCCGGGTTGCGTGCGCCGGCGATCGCGGCGATGCCGACGATCAACGCCCCGGCCACAGCTCCCAGAACGAAGTTCATCATCCCACACGATTCCCGCGGTCCGACCCACCCACGGCCCGCACGCCGCGTGTGATCGCGCAAGCCGGCGGCATTGCGGCGGGATCGGCCGTCGTCTCTTGGCAGGGATCACTCCATGCGCCGATCGGCCCCTGGATGAACACCTCACGCGGAGGTGGTGCCCCTTCCGTCATGGCACTGGCCACGCCATATTTCTCCCATGGCAATACCGAAGAAGCCCCGGCACGTCTCAGCGACCGGAAAGGCCGACCGGCCGGACGTTCAGCCGCTCGACCCGTTCCTGGCGCAGCTGCTGAGTCCCGCCCTCGCCCGCAAGCCCCAGATCCAGTCCGAGCGGCAGGCGGAGCTTCCGCGGCCGGGCCAGCGCAAGCCAGCCAAGGCGAAGCCGGCTCCGAAGACTGAAGCGAGAGAACCCACCGGCTTCGGCGAAGCGCCGCAGCGCGGCTTCACCACCGCACCCGGTGCCGAGATCGATCCGGCTCTTGCGCAGGCGCTCGGCCTGACCCCGCCCGAAGACGGGCCGGCGCCGGAAGGCGCACCGGACCAATCATCGCTGGCCTCCGACGGCGTCTCGGCGACGGTGGATGCCCTGCAGCGGTTGCTCGAAGAGGGCAACCCGCTGTTCAAGAACGGGGAGACTTGGGTTCCGCACCGGCCGGACCGGCCGGCGAAGTCCGAGGGCGGCAAGCCGTTCCGCCTCGAATCCGAGTTCACGCCGGCGGGCGACCAGCCCACCGCCATCGCCGAGCTCGTGAAGGGCGTGAAAGCCAATGAGCGCGACCAGGTGCTGCTCGGCGTGACCGGCTCGGGCAAGACCTTCACGATGGCGAAGATCATCGAGGAGACTCAGCGACCGGCCCTGATCCTCGCGCCGAACAAGACGCTGGCGGCGCAGCTTTACGGCGAGTTCAAGAGCTTCTTCCCCGACAACGCAGTGGAATATTTCGTCTCCTACTACGACTACTACCAGCCCGAGGCCTACGTGCCGCGCTCGGACACCTTCATCGAGAAGGAATCGTCGATCAACGAGCAGATCGACCGGATGCGGCACTCGGCGACCCGGGCGCTGCTCGAGCGCGACGACGTCATCATCGTCGCGTCGGTCTCGTGCATCTACGGCATCGGCTCGGTCGAGACCTACACGGCGATGTCGTTCACGGTGACGTTGGGCGAGAAGATCGAGCAGCGCCAGCTCGTCGCCGACTTCGTGGCGCTGCAGTACAAGCGCATCCAGTCAGACTTCGCCCGCGGCACCTTCAGGGTGCGCGGCGACGTGATCGAGCTGTGGCCGGCTCACTTGGAGGACCGCGGCTGGCGCATCGGCCTGTTCGGCGACGAGATCGAGGGGATCGTCGAGTTCGACCCGCTCACAGGCAAGAAGATCAACGAGCTGAAGTTCGTGAAGGTCTACGCCAACTCGCACTACGTCACGCCGCGACCGACGCTGCAGCAGGCGATCAAGGGGATCAAGAACGAGCTCAACGGCCGCGTCGAGGAGCTGACCAAGATGGGCCGTCTGATCGAGGCCCAGCGCATCGAGCAGCGCTGCACATTCGACATCGAGATGATCGAGGCGACGGGCGCCTGCAACGGCATCGAGAACTATTCGCGCTACCTCACCGGCCGCAAGCCCGGCGAGCCGCCGCCGACCCTGTTCGAGTACCTGCCCGACAACGCGTTGGTCTTCGCCGACGAGAGCCACGTCACCGTTCCGCAGATCGGCGGCATGTACCGGGGTGACTTCCGCCGGAAGGCGACGCTCGCCGAATACGGCTTCCGCCTGCCCTCCTGCCTCGACAACCGTCCGCTGCGATTCGAGGAATGGGACGCGATGCGGCCGCAGACGGTCAACGTCTCAGCCACGCCCGGCAAGTGGGAAATGGAGCAGACCGGCGGCGTCTTCGCCGAGCAGGTGATCCGCCCCACCGGCCTCGTCGACCCGGTGATCGAAATCCGCCCGGCGCGGAGCCAGGTCGACGACCTGCTCGGCGAGGTGCGCGAGGTTGCGCTCGCTGGCTACCGCACCCTCGTCACCACGCTGACCAAGCGCATGGCCGAGGACCTGACCGAGTACCTACACGAGAACTCGGTTCGCGTGCGCTACATGCACTCCGACATCGACACGCTGGAGCGCATCGAGATCATCCGCGACCTGCGGCTCGGCGCCTTCGACGTGCTGATCGGCATCAACCTGCTGCGTGAGGGCCTCGACATCCCAGAATGCGCATTGGTCTGCATCCTCGATGCCGACAAGGAAGGCTTCCTGCGCTCCGAGACCTCGCTGGTGCAGACCATCGGCCGCGCCGCCCGCAACGCCGACGCGCGCTGCATCCTCTACGCCGACCACATCACCGGCTCGATGGAACGGGCGATGGCCGAGACCGAGCGCAGGCGGCAAAAGCAGCTCGCCTACAATCTCGAGCACGGCATCACGCCCCAGAGCGTGAAGCGCGGGATCAGCGACATCCTCAGCAGCGTGTTCGAGCGCGACCGCGTCCAGGTCGACACCGGGATGGCGGAGATCACCGTCGGCCACAACCTCAAGGCAGTGATGGCCGACCTGGAGAAGCGGATGCGCACCGCCGCCGCCGACCTCGACTTCGAGGAGGCCGCACGCCTGCGCGACGAGCTGAAGCGCCTCCAGGCGACGGAGCTGATGATCTCCGACGACCCGATGGCGCGGCAGGCCGACGTGGAGCGGGACGCCGGCAAGTACGGCCGCAGGGCGCCGCGCGGCTCCGGCACGCGCATTTCGAAGCCGACCCTGGACAACATGGGGCCGGGCACCGACCGCGAGCTGCCGGCGAACGCCGTCGCCTGGACCGAGCGGCCGAAGCCGCGCTCGACCCAGGGGCTCGGCGGCCAGAAGCCGAAATACAAGGGTGGCGGCGGCCGGCGCTGAACGCGCCGGTCGCAGGTCCGGACGCGACCTCGACAAGCCGATCGTTTTTAAGTGGAGGCTTGGGTCGGGCACCCGCGGCTGCATCCGATACACGCCTGCGGCCGACACGAAAAAAACAACCGCGGGTTGTATTTTCAAACTCTCGTTAAGCATTCGCGCTCAGATTGCATGAGCCATGCAATGGGTCTCTCGCGTTGTGTTTTACGACGCGATGCAGCCTCCCGGCATGGGTCCCAGTCGGAGTGCTCCCATGTCTCGTCGCCAGAACCGCGCCTCCGCGCGTCCGTCCACGCTCGCGCAGGGTCGCGCCGCCCTTCGCCCGCACGACGTCATCGCGATTCCGATGCTGAGTGGGGTGCTTCTCCTGGGCACCTCCGGCTTGGCCCAGGCCCAGCTCCTGCGCGGAACGCTCGATACGGTGACCTCCGTGGTGAACGGAACCACCGGGAGCTTGGCGACCGTTGATGCAACGCTCGGTGGTGGTTCCCTCGCCACCGTCGGAGCGACCGTCGGTGGTGGCAGCGTCGCCAATGTCGGAGCCACCGTCGGCGGTAGCTCGGTCGCCGATGTCGGCGCAACGGTCGGCGGGGGAACCGTCGCAAGCGTCGGCGCCACAGTTGGTGGTGGACCAGTTGCTACTGTCGGCGCAACGGTCGGCGGCGGCACCCTGGTCGACGTGGGCGCGACCGTCGGCGGAGGAACTGTCGCAAGCGTCGGGGCGACGGTCGGCGGGGGCTCCATCGCCGGCGTCGGCGTGACCATCGGCGGCGGCACTGGAACCGGCACCGGCGGCACGGGGGGCGGAACCGCCTGCAATCCATGCACCGGTGGAGCGGGCACAGGCGGTGGCACTGGCACCGGCGCTGGCGGAACCGGCGCCGGCGGGACCTACGACCCCACCCGCGTCGCGTTGTTCGAGCTGCGGCTGTCGAACGTCGAGAAGCTGCCGATCCGCGGTAACAACACCAGCTCGTTCCCGCTTCCGGCCGCAGGCGGCGCGGACGCGCTCGCGGCCGGCTATGGTGCTTCCGCCGGGGGGGGCAGCGCGACGGCGCTCGGGACGCAGGCGAACGCCGCCGGCGACGGGTCGATCGCCATCGGCCGCAGCGCCTCGGCGACACAAGCCAACGCGATCGCCATCGGCCCCGGCGCCCGGACCACCCGCGCGAACCAGGTCGCGATCGGCAACGGCTCAAATACCTATACGCTCGGCGGGATCGGGTCGGCCCAGAGCGCCGCGGCCCAGTCCGGCGAGACGCGGTTCGTCACCTCGGACACCGCAGGAAACCTCGCCACCTCGGGCTACGGCCCTAGCACGATCGCCGGCCTCGGCTCCCGCCTCGACTCGGCGGAGGGGCGGCTCGGCGGAGTCGAGGCCCGCGTCGGCACCCTCGAATCGCGCACCAACGCCCTATCGCAGTATAGCACCGAGACGCGTCGCGAGGCCCGCCAGGGCGTCGCCACCGCGCTGGCGATGCCGACCGCCTCGATGCCCTCGGCCCCCGGCCGCACCACTTGGGTGCTGAACAGCGCGACCTACCGCGGCGAGTGGGCCGGCGGCGCGGCGCTCTCTCACCGTCTGCCGACTGCGGTCCCGCTGGCGATCAACGTCGGCTACGCCTACGGCGGAGACGGCGGCCACGGGGTGCGAGCCGGTCTTGGCGGCGAATTCTGAGCGCCCGCGGCCCTGCCGTAATCAGCCCATCGCGCGCTTGATGAAGCGGTCGTCGAAAGTGGTCGCAAGGTCGATCTGCGCACTCTGCATCTCCGCGTCCAGCGTCCGCACCAGGTCGAGGACGCTGGTCATGCCCTCCTGGGTCGGGATGCCGGTGCGCGAGTAGCTTTCGAGCGACTTGCCCACCGCTTGGACGTAGAGCGCCCGGTCGCCGAACTGGTAGGTGGCGGGCACGAGGTCGGCGATCGCCTCGGGCGAGGCTGTGGCAAGCCACTTGAGCGCCTTGGCGAAAGCGTTGACCACCCGCTGCATCGCCGCCGGGTGGTGCTCGATCCAATCCTGCTTGGTGTAGACCACCGCCGCCGGGTTCGGTCCGCCGAAAAGGGCGCGGGTCCCGGCCTCGGTGCGGGTGTCGACGAGGATCTGGATGTCGCCGTCGGCCTCCAGCTTGGCGATGACCGGGTCGAGGTGGGCGATCGCGTCGATCTCGCCGCGCTTGATCGCGGCGACGGCGCCGGCCCCGCCGCCGATGCCGATGAGCGGCGCGTCGGTGGCCTTCAGCCCGGCCTTGATCATCGCGAACTGCACCGCGAGCGCCGTGGACGAGCCCGGCGCGGTCACGCCGACCTTCCGGCCCTTGAAGTCGGCGACGGACTTCACCGTGCCGGCGAGGTCCTTGCGCACGGCGATGACGATCGCCGGCAGGCGACCGAGTTCGCACACGGCGCGGACGTCCTGACCCTTGGCCTGCATGCGGATCGTGTGCTCGTAGGCCCCGGTGACGACGTCGACCGAGCCGCCGACCAGCGCCTGCAGCGAGCGGGCGCCACCGCCGAAATCGGAGATCTCGGCCTCGACGCCCTCCTCCGCGAAGTAGCCCTTCCGCTCGGCAACCGTCAGCGGCAGGTAGTAGAGCAGCGGCTTGCCGCCGACCCCGATCCGCACCTTCACGGTGTCGGCTTGCGCGTCCCTGCAAGCGGCGAGCACCGCGGCGGATCCGGCGAGGAATGAGCGGCGGTGCATCGCAAACGTCCTTTCAGTTCCGTCCCTGCGGGCCGCGCGGGCGCCAGGCCAGGAGGCGGTTCTCGGCCAGGGTGACGAGGGCGTCGATCAGGACGACGAACACGGTGAGGATCAGCATCCCGGCGAAGACGCCCGTCACGTCGAACACGCTCTCGGCCTCGTGGATCTTGTAGCCGAGCCCGGCCGACGCGCCGAGATATTCGCCGACCACCGCCCCGACCAGCGCGAAGCCCACCGCGGTGTGGAGCGAGGAGAACATCCAGGTGAGCGCCGACGGCCAGTAGACGTGGCGCAGCAGCCCGCGCTCGCTCATCCCGAGCATGCGGGCGTTGTCGCGTACCATCGGGCTGACCTCGCGCACCCCCTGGTAGACGTTGAAGAACACGATGAAAAACACCAACGTGAACCCGAGGGCCACCTTGGACCAGATGCCGAGGCCGAACCACAGAGCGAAGATCGGTGCCAGCACCACCCGCGGCAGGGCGTTGGCCGCCTTGATGTAGGGGTCGAACACCGCGGCCAGCAACGCGTTGCGCGCGAACAGGAAGCCGAAGGCGATGCCGCCCGCAGCCCCGAACGCGAAGGCCAGCACCGTCTCCTGCAGAGTGATCGCGATGTGGCCCCAGATCTCGGGCGACGTGATCTCGGTCCAGGTCCGCGCCAACACCGCGCCGGGAGTCGAGAAGAAGAACTGGATCTGCCGCGGCTGGCCGAGCACTGGGTAGACGGTGAGCACGTGCCAAATCGCGAAGCCCGCTACCCCGACGAGGATCTGGAGCGCGAGCAGGCCGAAACGGTTCACCGGCGGGTCTCCGAAGGGTGAGGCGTCATGCCGGCCCGTTCGCGTAGGCGCGCGAGACCTCGACGCGCAGGCAAGACCAGATCCGCTGGTAGAGCGCGTGGAACTGCGGGTCGAGGCGGATCTCGGCGATGTCCCTCGGCCTAGTCAGGGCGACGGGGAAGTCGCCGACGACCCGCGCCGCCGGCCCGGCCGACAGCACCACGACCCGGTCCGCCAGGCCGATCGCCTCCTCCAGGTCGTGGGTGACGAACAGCACCGCCTTGCGGTCGGCGGCCCAGAGGTCGAGCAGCAGGTTACCCATGATCTGCCGGGTCTGCGCGTCGAGCGGCCCGAACGGCTCGTCCATCAGCAGGAGCTCGGGGTCGCGGATCAGCACCTGAGCGAGGGCCACGCGCTTGCGCTGCCCCCCCGAGAGCGTGTGCGGATAGCGGTCGGCGAAGGTGGCGAGGCCGACGCGCCCGAGCCACTCGCCCGCCCCTGCGCGGGCCGCGGCGCGGGGGACGCCCTTCGGCTCGAGGGCGACGGCGACGTTGTCGAGCGCGGTCTTCCACGGCATCAGCGCATCGGACTGGAAAAGGTAGCCGGCCCGGCCGTTCAGGCCTCGCAGCGGCGCGCCGAACGCCGCGACGCGGCCGGACGCGGGCTTCAGCAAGCCGGCCGCGGCGTTAAGCAGGGTCGACTTGCCGGACCCGGTCGGGCCGACGACGGCGACGAACTCCCCGGGCGCGACCGCGAGGTCGATTCCCTCCACCGCGACGTAGCGCCGGCCGCCCTTCAGGGGGAACGCGATCGCGACGTCTTCGAAGTCGAGGGCGTTCGGTCTGCCGGTGGGCGAGAAGTCTCGATCGTCCACGCTCCCCTCCCCCGGCGCCCGCGCGGGATCCGGCAGGTCATCGGGTCTCGATAGAGGGGCCTAGGCGGCAGGCCAAGGGGTTGCGCTCTGACATCACTCGCAACCTTCCATGCCCCGCAGAGGGGAAGGGAAAGCGCCTGCGCTGCGGACGCCTCCTCAGCGCGCCCCGCGGTGCAGGTCGCCGTCGATCAGCAGTGCGCTCTTGTTGTCGAGGCGCGTGCGATAGACCTGCAGATTCTCCATCACCCGCTGGACGTAGTTGCGGGTCTCGGTGAACGGGATGCGTTCGACCCAGTCGATCGCGTCCACGTCGCCCTTGCGTGGGTCGCCGTAGGCGTCGATCCACTTCTTCACGTTGCCGCCGCCGGCATTGTACGAGGCGAAGGCGAGGATGTACGAGCCGCGCCAATCCTCCATCAGCTCGCCGAGATGAGCCTGGCCGAGGCGCGCGCTGTAGATCGCGTCGGTGCCGAGCCGCTCAGGATCGTAGGCCGCAGAGACCCGGCGGGCGGTTCGCTGGGCGGTGGCCGGCATCATCTGCATCAGGCCGCGGGCGCCGACGCCGGACTGGGCGCGGGGGTCGAACTGGCTCTCCTGGCGCGCGATGGCGAACACCATCGCCTTCTCGACCAGTGGCACCGAGCCGAACGCCTCGTAGGTCGGGATGCCGATGGTGGGGTAGGCGTGGGCGTCCAGCGGCAGCCCGCGCTGGACCGCGAGCTTGCCGACGGCGACGAGGGCGCGGGCGTCCTTCATCTCGACGGCGAGGTCGCCGAGCGCCTGCACCTCGCGGGCATCCGTCAGGCGCTGCGCGGTGTCGATGTAGAGCGGCAGCGCCATCTCCTTCAGCGAAGCCGCCGCCAGCAGGCGCAGGGCACGGATGCAGAGCCGGTCGTCGAAGGCGGCGCGCGCAGGGCCGTCGAGATCGGCCGGCGCGCGGAGCGCGAGGCTTGTCTGGCCGAGCTTGGCCCGAGCGAGTTGCCCGTAATAGGCGATCGGCTGCAGCGCGGCGGTCTCATAGAATCCCTTGGCCGACTCGGCCTGCCCGAGGGCGTCCGCCGCCCGGCCCTGCCAGTAGGCGGCGCGGGCAATCGAGATCGGCGTCTCGGCGATGCCGGCGGCCAGCGCGAAGTGGCGGGCGGCGGCCTCGGGGTCGCCGCCGAAGCGCAGGGCGATCCAGCCGGCGTGGAACTCGGCCTCGATCCGCTTCTCCACCGTGCGGGCCGGGTTGGCGCTCGCCACCGCGTAGGCGGTCTTGGCGTCGCCGAGATCGATCAGCTTGCGCGCGACGATGCGGCGCTCGACCCACCACTCGTCGCCATCGACGAGCACGTCGAGGTTGCTCGGCGCGGTCGCCAGCACGGCGGCCGCCTCGGCCGGCTTGTCGGCCCGGCGCAGGAACTGGGCGCGGGACAGGATGTACGAGCTGTCGTTGCGCAGGGACGGCGGCACCGCGGCTAGCGCCGAGGCCGCTCCCGAGCTCTTGTCCTCGACGGCCCGTCGCGCCCGCACCAGGCTGGCGTAGGCGCCGCCCGCGTAGGTCGCGGCCCGGCCGGCCGCCTCCCAGTCCTCCTTCAGCAGCGCGCGCTCCATGCGGTAGCGGTGGTCGATGCGGGTGAGCACGCCGGGGAAGGCGTCGGCGACCTTGCCTTCGAGCGAACGGCCGAAGGTCTCGGAGCGCCACAGGTCGCGCACGAGGTCGGCGGCGTCCCCGTCGAGGCCGTCCGCCTTGAAGGCGAGCGCCAGGGCGAACTTGCCGGGCGCGCTCGCCGGCCGGGAGGCGCCGAAGAAGGCGCGCACCGTCGCCGGGTTCTTGCGCTCGGTGAGCAGGGCCTCCTCGGCGCGACGCCGCAGCAGCGGGCCGGCTGGCCAATCCGGGTTGGCGCGGGTGAAGGCGACGGTGCGCTCGAAGCCGATGCCCGCGCCGGCGCGGATCGCGACCCATTCGAGTAGTGCCTTGGCGGCGGGGTCCGAGAAGCCGTCGCGCAGGCGGTCGCCGTCCGCGACTTTGCCCTTGCGGTAGAAGTCGATCGCCTGGCGCAGCTGGGCGACGTCGGTGTCGCCGACCCGCGCGATCGGGCCGAGGCCCGGCACCTCCGGCACGGGGGCGGCCGGCGTCACGGTGGCGTCCGGCAGCGGGAAGGCGACCGGCGCGTCGGGATCGGCGGAAGCGTAGGCCGCAGCGCCGGGCGGAAGCGCCTGCCCGGTGGCGAGCGGCTTCGACGGGCCGGCCTCGCTCGCGGTCTTGGGATCGAGCTTGAGCGCGTCGGCGGCGACCGGGTCGGGCGCGGCCTTCGCGCCCTCCACCTGGCTCGCGGGCGCGATGGCGTCGCTGGCGGGCGGCGTCGGCTGCGAGGCGGCCGGCGCCGGCGCGGCCGGCAAGTCCGCGGAGGGCAGGCCCGCGGAGGGGGCGGCAAGCGCCACGCCCGCGGTCAGCGCGAGGCCGAGGGCGACGATCTGCGAGCGTGTGAGGGACGCCATGGATGCGGTCACTCCCTGGGACCCGGTTTCGACGGATGCCGGCAAAGGACAGCCTCGGGCCGGAGCGTTAAGAACGCATTAACCGCGTGCGCGAAGGGTTTGCGCGGGGGGGGCGGAAGCCCTATGTCTGCGCCGCCCGCAACATGGCGCCGGACCACCGGCGACTGCCGGACCGGGCGAAGTGACCGGCTGGGACGCCCGAGATGACCGAGACCACTGCGCGCCGCCTGCGGGGCTCTATGACCGCACTGGTGACGCCGTTCCGCGACGGCGCCTTCGACGAGGCGGCGTTCCGAAAGTTCGTGGCTTGGCAGATCGAGCAGGGCAGCCACGGCCTGGTCCCGACCGGCACCACCGGCGAGAGCCCGACGCTCACCCACAGCGAGCACGACCGCGTGGTCGAATCCTGCATCGACGAGGCCGGCGGCCGCGTGCCGGTGATCGCCGGCGCCGGGTCGAACTCCACGACGGAGGCGGTCGAGCGGGCGCGGCACGCGGAGAAGGCGGGCGCCGACGCGGTGCTCGTGGTCACGCCCTACTACAACAAGCCGACGCAGAACGGGCTCTACGCCCACTTCAAGGCCGTCAACGACGCGGTCGGCATCCCGATCATCATCTACAACATTCCTCCGCGCTCCGTCGTCGACATGAGCGTCGAGACGATGGCGCGCCTGTTCGAACTCAAGAACATCGCCGGGGTGAAGGACGCGACCGCCAAGATCGATCGCGTCAGCCTTCAGCGCCAGGCCATGGGCGAGGGTTTCATCCAGCTTTCAGGCGAAGATGCGACCGCGCTCGGCTACAACGCCCACGGCGGCCACGGCTGCATCTCCGTGGTCTCGAACGTGGCGCCGAGGCTCTGCGCCGACTTACAGGAGGCGACGCTGTCCGGCGACTACGCCAAGGCGCTGCAGCTACAGGACCGGCTGCTACCGCTCCAGGTCGGGCTGTTCGCCGAATCGAACCCCTCCCCGGTGAAGTATGCCCTGGAGCGTCTCGGCCACATGAGCGCCGACGTGCGCCTGCCGCTGGTTCCGGTCTCGGACGAGACCAAGGCGATCGTCGACGCGGCCCTACGCCATGCCGGCCTCCTGGCCAGCTGACGCCGCGCACCAAAGAAACCGATGGCTCCCAAACCCGAACCGAACCGCCGCATCGTCGCCGACAACCGCGCCGCACGCTTCCACTATGCGATCGAGGACACCCTGGAGGCCGGTATCTCATTGACCGGCACCGAGGTGAAATCGCTGCGCAGCGGCCGCGCGACCATCGGCGAGGCCTATGCTGGGCCATCCGGCGGCGACCTGATGCTGTTCAACGCCTACATCCCGGAATACGTCCAGGCGAGCCGCTTCAACCACGAGACCAAGCGCCCGCGGCGCCTGCTGCTGCATCGCCGCCAGATCGACAAGTGGATCGGCGCGACGCAGCGCCAGGGCTACACGGTGGTGCCCTTGAAGATCTACTTCAACGAAAAGGGCCGTGCGAAGGTCGAGCTCGGCCTCGGCAAGGGCAAGCAGGCCCACGACAAGCGCGAGGCCAGCAAGGAGCGCGACTGGCAGCGCGATCGCGCTCGGATTTTACGCGACCGGGGGTAGGTCTCGGATCGCTGCACGCAGGCCGCCACGCCGGGCAACGGGAACACGGATCGCGCCAAAACCCCAACGCACCTCCCCTCCCCCTTTGCGGAGGAGGGAAGGCGCGGATGCCTCACGCAATGTTAGAGTTCGACGGTACGCCTGAGAGTGCGAGCCGTAACGCCGCTTCTCGCACGCCTCTCCCCTTGAGTCGGAGCGACGCCATGGATCCGAACCTTGCCCTGCCCGCCGACCTCCCCGCCCCGATCGACGACGGCGCGGCGGCGCATCTGGTCGAGATGCGCCTGCCCGACGTGTCGCTGGCCGCGACCGACGGGACTCGCGTTTCGCTGGCGAAGTGCGCCGGCCGCACGGTGGTCTTCGCCTATCCGCGCACCGGGGAGCCGGGGAAGCCGAACCTCGTGCCCGACTGGGATGCGATCCCCGGTGCGCGCGGCTGCACCCCGCAGGCCTGCGGCTTTCGCGATCTGCATGAGGATCTGAAGGCCCGGGGCGTCGCGCAGGTGCACGGGCTGTCGACGCAGACGAGCGCCTACCAGCGCGAGGCGGTGGAGCGCTTGCAACTGCCATTCACGCTGCTGTCGGACGCGTCCCGCGCCTACGCCATGGCGGTGCGCCTTCCGACCCTCGAGACAGCTGGCACCATCCTGCTGCGGCGGCTCACCCTCGTCATCGACGACGGAGTCGTGACGAAGGTGTTCTACCCGGTGTTCCCGCCCGATCGCAGCGCCGCCGACGTGATCGCCTGGCTCGATGCGGAGGCCATGAAGCCCTAGTCGGCGTCGGGCGCGTCCGGCGCGCCGTTCTGGCCCTGGCGGATGCCGTAGCGGCTTTCGAGGCCGGGATTCGGGCGCGTCGGCCGCTCCGCGTTGTCGCGCATGCGGTCCCCGGCCGGGCGGACCTGACGCTCTCCCGAGTCGCGGCCGACCTTGCCGATCAGCTGGACGAGGTCGACGAATTCGTCGGCCTGACGCCGGAGGTCGTCGGAGATCATCGCCGGCTGGGTCTGGATGGTCGAGACCACCGTCACCTTCACGCCGCGACGCTGCATCGCCTCGACGAGCGACCGGAAGTCGCCGTCGCCGGAGAACAGCACCATGTGGTCGATGTAGGCGCTGAGCTCGAGCGCGTCGATCGCGAGCTCGATGTCCATGTTGCCCTTGATCTTGCGGCGGCCAAGGGAGTCGGTGAACTCCTTGGCCGGCTTGGTCACAACGCGGTAGCCGTTGTAGTCGAGCCAATCGATCAGCGGACGGATCGAGGAATATTCCTGATCCTCGACCATGGCGGTGTAGTAGAACGCCCGGATCAGGTTGTCCCGGCCCTGGAATTCCTTCAGCAGCCGCTTGTAATCGATATCGAACCCGAGAGCTTTCGTCGTGGCGTAGAGGTTGGCGCCGTCGATGAACAAGGCGCTGCGTTGTAGTGCACTCATGGCACGATCCATCTTTGAAATATCGACACAGGAAAATCACGCCGCGTGCCGCGCCTACGATGCAGGCGAACGACACGCATCAATGTTACGGCTGCCAAATCGCACAAACGGATGAAAATCGAATTTATTTTTTTC
The DNA here is from genome assembly GCF_022179125.1 of Methylobacterium cerastii. Lineage (GTDB taxonomy): Bacteria > Pseudomonadota > Alphaproteobacteria > Rhizobiales > Beijerinckiaceae > Methylobacterium > Methylobacterium cerastii. The sequence goes on along the minus strand of NZ_BPQG01000006.1, from coordinate 75,157 downwards.
AAAACGCAGGCGACGGTTCGCAATAGTAACCGCTCGGTATTCTTGAGGGGCGCCGACGAACGTGTCAAGCTCGGGCATAAAATCGGCCGCCCATCGCTTGTGGTAATGCAACCTCGTCGATACTTTTGAGAACAATTAAGCAACGACTGATCGACATCTATCTCCCGGCAGATCAGATTAGATCCACCGGATGCTCGGTCGTGATCAAGCCTTCGTCATCACCCGGCTTCCGGGCTTCACCGGCGGCAGCGCGGCGAGTTCCGGCGGCAGGGCGTCGGGGGGATAGGCCGGGATATCGAGGGTTACAAGCGAGACCAGGGGTAGGCCGATCTCGCCGCGGCCGCCCGATCGGTCGATCAGGCAGGCGGCCCCGACGACCTCGCCGGGCTCCGCCTGGAGCGAGGCGAGGCATTCGCGGGCGGAGAGCCCCGTCGTGACGATGTCCTCGACGATGACCGCGCGCTGGCCCGCCGGGATGCTGAAGCCGCGCCGCAGGGTGAACGGTCCGCCGGGATCGCGCTCGACGAAGATCGCCCGCGCCTCGAGGTGGCGTGCGGTCTCGTAGCCCGGCACGATACCGCCGATCGCTGGCGAGACGACGATGTCGACCTTGCCGAACCGCGCCGTGATGACGGCGGCCAGCGCCTTGCACAGGCGCTCCGTGCGCGGCGGCTCGGAGAAGATGGCCATCTTCTGCAGGAAGACCGCCGAACGCAGGCCGGAACTCAGGATGAAATGGCCTTCGAGCAGCGCGCCCGCATCGCGGAATTCCGCCAAGACTTCGTCCAGACTCATGCGCGCGTGGCTCCTGGCGGGATTGGATGCAGACGCTGCGCTTGTGGCAGCGGCGGCAGGGGGAGGCAAGCCGCTGACCGTGCAGGGTGCGGCGTCGGCGGCGCCCAGCCGAGCGGCCGCCGTCCAAAAGATCCTCCCCATCATGCCGGGGCGGCCCGAACGAACGGCAGCCCTATCCGTTCACCCGGTCCACCCGGCTCACCGTGCGCTTGCCCCTGAGTTCCGCGACGATCGCGTTGAGGTGCTGCAGGTCCCAGACCGAGAGGTCGATGACGATGTCGGTGAAGTCCTGGGTGCGGCGCTTCATCGATAGGTTGTCGATGTTCCCGTCGTGGTCGGCGATGACCTGGGCGATCTGCGCCAGCACGCCGGGCTCGTTGATCGATTGGGTGGCCAGCCGCGCCGGGAAGCGCTCGGTGGCGTCCGCCTCGATGTCCCAGCGCACGTCGAGCCAGCGCTCGGGCTCGTTGTCGAAGGCGGCCAGCGCCGCCGACTGGATCGGGTAGATCGTCACGCCGACGCCGGGCGTAAGGATGCCGACGATGCGGTCGCCGGGCACCGCACCGCCATCCGGTGCGAAGCTGACGGGCAAGTCGCCGGCCAGCCCACGGATCGGAATCGCGTCGGTGCCGTCCGCCGTGCCGCCGCCGGGGAAGGTCAGGCGCATGGTCTGGTCCTTCGTGCGGATCAGCCGGCCGGCACCGTTGACGACCGGCTGCGCGACCCCCGCCGGCCCGGTCTTCCGCTCGTCCTTGTAGTCCGGGTAGACGCCGCGCACGACGTCGCCCGAGAACATCTCGCCGCGCCCCACCGCCGCGAACACGTCCTCGACCGAAGTGCGGGCCAGGCGCGGGAGCGCGCCGCGCAGCTTGTCGTCGGAAAAGCTCTTGCCCGCCCGCTCGAAGGCACGGTCGAGGATCTGGCGGCCAAGGCCTGCATATTGCCGGCGCACCGCCGAACGGGTGGCGCGGCGGATCGCGGCGCGGGCCTTGCCGGTGACGACGAGCGATTCCCAGGCGGCCGGCGGCGCGGCCCCGTCCGAGCGCGAGATCTCGACCTCGTCGCCGTTGGCGAGCTCGTGCAGCAGCGGCGCCATCCGGCCGTTGATCTTGGCGCCCACAGCGGAGTTGCCGACATCGGTGTGCACCGCGTAGGCGAAGTCGATCGGCGTGGCGCCGCGCGGCAGGGCGATCAGGCGGCCCTTCGGCGTGAAGCAGAACACCTGGTCCTGGAACAGCTCGAGCTTGGTGTGCTCCAGGAACTCCTCGGGGCTGTCGCCCTCGGCCAGCAGCTCGATCGTGCGGCGCAGCCACTGGTATGCGCCGCTTTCGGCGGCGAGGCGTGGGGCGACGCCGCCTTCCGACTCGCGGCCGGCGGGAAGCTTGGCGGCCTCCTTGTAGTGGGCGTGGGCGGCGATGCCGTACTCGGCGATGTCGTCCATCGTGCGGGTGCGGATCTGCAGCTCGACGCGCTGGCTCTTCGGACCGATCACCGTGGTGTGGATCGAGCGGTAGTCGTTCTGCTTCGGGGTGGAGATGTAGTCCTTGTAGCGCCCCGGCACCATCGGCCAAGTGGTGTGCACGACGCCGAGTGCGGCGTAGCAATCGTCCAGCGTCTCCACCACGACGCGGAAGCCGAACACGTCGGACAGCTGCTCGAAGGCGACGGACTTTCGCTCCATCTTCGACCAGATCGAGAACGGGCGCTTCTGCCGGCCCGTGACGGCAGCCTCGATCCCGCGGGCGGACAGCTTCGCTGTCAGGTCGCGCTCGATCGTGTCGACCAGGCTCTCGGACTTCGCCGTGAGGTCGGAGAGCCGCCGGGTGACGGTGGCGTAGATGTCGGGTTTGAGGTTGCGGAAGGACAAGTCCTCCAGCTCCTCGCGCAGCTCCTGCATGCCCATACGGCCGGCGAGCGGCGCGTAGATGTCCAGCGTCTCCTGCGCGATCCGCTCGCGCTTGTCCGCGCGCATGTGCTGGAGGGTGCGCATGTTGTGCAGGCGGTCGGCGAGCTTGACGAGCAGCACGCGCACGTCCGCCGCCACGGCGAGCAGCAGCTTGCGGAAGTTCTCGCCCTGGGCCGCGCGCTTCGAGACCATGTCGAGGCGCTTGAGCTTGGTCAGGCCGTCGACCAGCGCGCCGATCTCCGGACTGAACAGCTCGCGGATCTCGTCGAGGGTCGCCGCCGTGTCCTCGACGGTGTCGTGCAGCACGGCCGCGACGATGGTCGCGTCGTCGAGGCGCAGGTCCGTGAGGATCGCGGCGACTTCGAGCGGGTGGGCGAAGAACGGATCGCCCGACGCCCGCTTCTGCGTGCCGTGCGCACGCATGGCGTAGACGTAGGCTCGGTTGAGCAGCGCCTCGTTCGTCGCGGGGTTGTAGCGCTTCACCCGCTCGACGAGTTCGTACTGGCGCATCATCCGCCGGGAGACCCTTTCCGATCCGGTTCGAACCGAAGTCTCACGCAAGCCGCGGGCCTGCGCCAGCCCCGATCGCGTCGCAGGGCGAGATACATGAAGGCTCGCGCCAAGCAAAAGGCCCGGCGTCGCCGCCGGGCCTGATCTACGCCATCGCGTGACGGCGCCGGGGCTACTCGCCCTCGTCGTCGGTCTCGACCGGGGGCGCGAGGTTCTCGAGGCCGCGGAGCAAGTCTTCCTCGCTCATGCGGTCGAACTGCGGCGCGGAATCGTCGCTCGCGGCGGTCGGCGAGACCGCGGCGGCGGTCGGCGAGCTCGACAGCAGCGGCACGGCCTCGGCCTCCGGCTCGTCGACCTCGACGTACTTCTGCATCGAATGGATCAACTGTTCCTTGAGGTCGTCGGCGGTGATCGTCTCGTCGCCGATCTCGCGGAGCGCCACGACCGGGTTCTTGTCGCGGTCGCGGTCCACGGTAAGCGGGGCGCCGGCGGCGAGCAGGCGGGCGCGGTGGCTCGCGAGCAGGACGAGCTCGAACCGGTTCTCGACCTTCTCGATGCAATCTTCGACGGTGACGCGAGCCATGCGCAGCGGCTCCTTCCAGCGGATACGGGGGATGTCGGGCGGTGCCGGCTCATACACCGGATGCGGTTTGGCAACAAGCACAGCGGTTTGGAAGCGGACGCCCTTTACAGTCTCGCTCGGAAACAGTCAGAAACGATCGACCGGAGCGGGTCGTCGTCCGGCATGCGGGAGCACGACATGACCGATCGCCTGAGCCGGCGCCACCTCCTCGGCTGCGGCTGCCACCTCGGCGGTGCCGCTCTCGCCGCCACCGCCCTGCCCACCAGTGCCTTCGCCGCGAGCCTGTCTTCCAAGAAGACCGACATGAGCCCCGATCAGGCGCTCAAGGTGATGAAGGACGGCAACGCCAGCTATCTCACCGACTCGCCGGTGCGGGCGGCACAGGGGCGCGAGCGCCGCATCGAGATCGCCCTCGGGCAGACGCCGTTCTGTGTCCTGGTGAGCTGTTCCGATTCGCGCGTTTCGCCCGAGATCCTGTTCGGCCGCGGCCTAGGAGAGCTGTTCATCGTGCGCAACGCCGGCAACACCGCCGACACAGCCGCCACCGGCTCGATCGAGTACGCGGTCTCGCAGCTCGGCGTGCCACTGGTCCTGGTGATGGGCCACAGCCGCTGCGGAGCCGTCGAGGCGGCGGTGAGCGTGGTTCGGGACAACGCACAGTTCGCCGGCTCGATCGGGCGGATGATCGAGCCGATCGTTCCGGCCGTCCTCTCGGTTCGCGACAAGGCCGGCGATTTCGTCGAGCACGCGGTGCGCGCCAACGTGAGCCGCGTGGTCTCCCGCTTGCGCACCGCCTCCGAGCCGTCGCTGCTCGATCCGCTGAAGGCGGGCAAGCTCCGCATCGTCGGGGCCGCCTACAGCCTCGACACCGGCAACGTCGACTTCTTCGACGAGGGCTGACACCCTCGCCGGTTTGTGCGCTGCATTGTTGACACCTGCGGCGGGCGGTGCGACTGCGCCGCCCTTTCCGAGCAACGGGGTAGGCGACGGAGCGACCGTGCGGGCACTTATCTTTCCGGGCCAGGGCAGCCAGGCCGTCGGCATGGGCAAGGCGCTGGCAGAGGCCTTCCCGCAGGCGCGCGCAGTGTTTTCGGAGGTGGACGAGGCGCTGAGCCAGCCGCTCGCGCGCCTGATGTTCGAGGGTCCGATCGAGGCGCTGACGCTGACCGCCAACGCCCAGCCGGCGCTGATGGCCGCGAGCCTCGCGGCGTTGCGGGTTCTGGAGGCCGAGCGCGGTCTCGACCTCGCGCGGGATGTCGCCTTCGTCGCCGGCCACTCGCTCGGCGAGTATTCGGCGCTGGCCGCCGCCGGCAGCCTGACGATCGCCGACACCGCGCGCCTGCTGCGCATCCGCGGTGAGGCGATGCAAGCGGCCGTCGCCCCGGGCGACGGCGCCATGGCGGCGCTGATCGGCGCCGACACCGAGACCGCTGCCGCGATCGCGGCGGAGGCCGCCGATGGCGTGGTCTGCGATGTGGCCAACGACAACGGCGCCGGCCAGGTCGTGCTGTCGGGCGACAAGGCCGCGGTGGAGCGCGCCGTGGCGATCGCGCAGGCACGCGGGATCAAGCGGGCGGTGATGCTCAACGTCTCCGCGCCGTTCCATTGCCGCCTGATGCAGCCCGCCGCGGATGCCATGCGCGCGGCCCTCGACGCGGTGACGTTGCGCGCGCCCATCGTCCCCCTCTACGCCAACGTGCTCGCCGCCCCGGTCTCCGATCCGGCCGCGATTCGCCAAAACCTCGTGGCGCAGGTGACGGGCACGGTGCGCTGGCGCGAGAGCGTCGCGGCCATGGCCGCAGCAGGCGTCGACACGTTCTACGAGGTCGGCTCCGGCAAGGTGCTGTCCGGCCTCGTCAAGCGGATCGCATCGGGCGCATCCGCGACGCCGGTCGGCACGCCGGAGGATGTGGCTGCATTCCCTCGGAGCTAGGGAAGGCAGCGCGGGTCCCCTCTCGCGTTCGGGAAAGGGACAGGGTGAGGGGTCAGGTCTTTCCGGAGAGGGCATACCCCTCACCCCCAACCCTCTCCCGCAAGGGAGAGGGGGCCGGTCACGCCGACCGTGACAGGCCCCAAAACGCCGCCGATAGAAACCAACTCGACCAACAGGTGATCCCCATGTTCGACCTCACCGGGAAAAAAGCCCTCATCACCGGCGCGACCGGTGGGCTCGGCGGCGCCATCGCGCGGTCGCTGCATGCGCAGGGGGCCACGGTGGCCCTGTCGGGCACCCGCGCCGAGGCGCTGGAAGCCCTGGCCGGCGAACTCGGCGAGCGCGCCCACGTGCTGCCGACGAACCTGTCCGACACCGCCGCCGTCGAGGCGCTGGTGCCGGCGGCGGAAGCCGCGCTCGGCGGGCTCGACATCCTGGTCAACAACGCCGGCATCACCCGGGACAACATCTTCGTGCGGATGAAGGACGAGGAGTGGGACCAGGTCATCGCCGTCAACCTCACGGCCGCGTTCCGGCTGTCGCGGGCGGCGGTGCGGGGCATGATGCGCCGGCGTGCCGGGCGGATCGTCAACATCGGCTCGGTGGTCGGCACCACGGGCAACCCGGGCCAGGGCAACTACGCGGCGGCCAAGGCCGGCCTCGTCGGGCTCACCAAGGCGCTGGCGGCCGAGGTCGCCTCGCGCAACGTCACGGTGAACTGCGTCAGCCCCGGCTTCATCGCCTCGCCGATGACCGACGTTCTGAACGAGAAGCAGCGCGAGGGCATCCTCGGCCGCGTGCCCGCGGGGCGCCTCGGCGAGGGCGCAGAGGTGGCGGCCGCAGTGGTCTACCTGGCCTCGCAGGAGGCGGCCTACGTCACCGGCCAGACGCTGCACGTGAACGGCGGCATGGCGATGGTGTGACGCCATCGCGCGAGGCCCCTCCATCCTGCGGAAAACGCGGCGAAATCGGCGCGCGAACCGCACCGATGAACGCTTCGTGAACCGGGCCTCGCCAGCGTCGAAACCCTGTGTTAACACCCCGGCTGCCGTGCAGGGGGTTGACGGTTCGGCGGGTTCCGAGTCCAAGGCCAACAGGATTTCAGGACCCAGCGCGATCGGTCACCGGCCGCCAGAGACAAGTCCGGCCCGACACCAAGGGCCAACGGCGGCAACGGCGCCATTCCTTTCACCCACGTAACGTGAAGTACCGAGGACCAGCAACGATGAGCGATATCGCTGAGCGCGTGAAGAAGATCGTCGTCGAGCACCTGGGCGTCGAGCCCGAGAAGGTGGTCGAGGGCGCGAACTTCATCGACGACCTCGGTGCCGACAGCCTCGACACCGTCGAGCTCGTGATGGCGTTCGAGGAAGAGTTCAACGTCGAGATCCCCGACGACGCCGCCGAGACCATCCAGACGGTCGGCGACGCGGTGAAGTTCCTCGAGAAGAACTCGGCCGCCTGAGCGGTCGAAACATCCTTCGGGTCGACGCGGCGCGGGCGGGGTGGAAACGCCCGACGCGCCGCACTCGTTGTTGAAGCGGAACGGGTTCGGGATAGCGCGATGCGGCGGGTGGTGGTTACGGGTCTAGGGATGGTCACGCCGCTCGGCAGCGGTGTCGAGCACACCTGGAGCCGGCTGATCGCCGGCGACAGCGGCGCCGGCCCGATCACCACCTTCGAGACCTCCGACCTCGCCTGCCGCATCGCCTGCACCGTGCCCCTCGGGGACGGCGGCGACGGCACATTCAATCCCGACGCCTGGATGGAGCCGAAGGAGCAGCGCAAGGTCGACCCGTTCATCGTCTTCGCGATGGCGGCCGCCGGCCAAGCCCTCGACGATTCCGGCTGGCACCCGAAGAGCTACGAGGACCAGTGCGCCACCGGCGTGATGATCGGTTCGGGCATCGGCGGCATCGGCGGCATCTACGACGCGTCGGTCACCCTCAAGGACAAGGGCCCGCGGCGGATCTCGCCGTTCTTCATCCCCGGGCGGATCATCAACATGGCCTCGGGCCAGGTCTCGATCGCGCATGGGCTGAAAGGCCCGAACAGCGCCGTCGTCACCGCCTGCTCCACCGGCACGCACGCCATCGGCGACGCGGCTCGGCTGATCATGCTGGGCGATGCCGACGTGATGGTCGCGGGCGGCGCGGAATCGCCGGTCGACCGGTTGTCGATCGCGGGCTTCGCCGCCTGCCGCGCCCTCTCCACCGGCTTCAACGACACGCCGACCAAGGCCTCCCGCCCTTACGACAAGGCGCGTGACGGCTTCGTGATGGGCGAAGGCGCCGGCGTGGTGGTGCTCGAGGAGTACGAGCACGCCAAGGCCCGCGGCGCCAAGATCTACGCCGAGGTGGTCGGCTACGGGATGTCGGGCGACGCCTACCACATCACCTCCCCGTCCCCGGACGGCGACGGCGCCTTCCGCTGCATGACGGCCGCGGTGAAGCGCGCCGGCATCGACCCAGGTGCGATCGACTACATCAACGCCCACGGCACCTCGACGCCGATGGGCGACGAACTGGAGCTGCGCGCCGTCGAGCGCCTGCTCGGCGCCTCGGCCGCCGGCATCGCCATGTCCTCGACCAAGTCCGCCGTCGGCCACCTCCTCGGCGCGGCCGGCGCCATCGAGGCGATCTTCTCGATCCTGACCATCCGCGACGGGGTGATCCCCCCGACCCTCAACCTCGACGACCCGAGCGTCGAGACCGCCCTCGACCTCGTGCCGCACGAGGCCAAGCGGAAGCGCGTGGACATCGCGCTGTCGAACTCGTTCGGGTTTGGCGGGACGAATGCGAGCTTGGTGGTGCGGCGGGTCGCCTGAATTCATCGACGCGTCTGAGCACAGCACCGAATTGCTTACTTGAAAAGAGCCCGCGTGATGGCTGGAGCTCTAATTATTTGACCCATGAAACATCTGGGGAAATAATTATAAGATTGTTCGGCTGCTTGTCAAAAATATAATTTCATCCAGAAAATCAGTATTTCGTACCATATGCTTGTAACTCTCCATATTACCTCACGTATAAATTTTGATCTAAAAAGCACAATACTTGGGCTCACTGGCTAGATGCAATGTATACCCCTGAAAAATACACGATGATCGCACTTATTCGTGCAGGCATCGTGTATGCTTAAATAACCCTAAAAATTACAGCTTCTAATTACCAAGACTTCCGTTCCCCCAAATCCGGCACCCGTCCCTGCGGCGTGAGCCCGTGCACCACCTCCGGCAGCACCTGAGAGAGCTGGGACAGCAGCGAGTCCCGGTCCATCCCGGTCTGGTTTTGGAGAGCGCCGAGGGTGTCGGGGCCGAGCGCGCGGGCGAGGTCGTGGGGTTCGATGCTGCGGTTGCTGCCGTGGCCGATCCACGAGTCGATGACGTCGCCCAAACCGCCCTGGCGGAAGCGATCGACGAGGCCGTCGAGCCCGCCGAGATCGCCCGCCGTTTCATGTACGACATGTCCTGGTTGAGGAACCTGGGATCGGTCGCCGGGTCCGTCGAGCATGCCCGAGAGGTCGCTGAAGTCGCCGGGCGGCAGCGGCGGGTCGCGACGGCCGCCCTCCTGGTCGAAGCCGCCGATGTCGCCGGGGTCCTGGCCGGCGCCGTCGTCGGCCGAATGGCCGGGATCGCGGCCGTAGGGTCCGGCGCCGCCAGAGCGCTCAGTGTCGGGGCCGGGCTCCGGCCGGCGCTGGCCGCCGCCGAGAATGTCGCCGAGCGCTCCACCCAGGCCACCGCTCGCGCCCTTGGCGAGCAGCAGCATCAGCAGGGCCTTCACGATCGGCGACATCGCACCGCCGCCCGCGTTGCCGGCATTGCCCCGTCCGCCGCCGAGCACCTGCCCGAGCACGCCGCCGATCACCGAATCGAGCAGACCCATGGTGCTTTCCTTCGCCTGTGAGGGACGGAGCGCGAGACCCCGCCGCAGGAGCGCATGAAAAAGCCCCCGCCGATCAACGGCGGGGGGGGGGGACGAGGTTGCGTCGTGACGGTCAGTGCGCGGCGCGCGTCCGGTCCGGCAAGTGCTGCATCGGGTTCGTCCGCGCGTCGGGGAGGGTCCCGGTGTCCATCACGTCGGTGCTGGGTTTAAGCGCGTGCGGCGCCGCGACGTCGCCGTTCGCGCGCTTGGCGCCGTTCGGCAGGGTCGCAGGGGTGGGCTGGTCGATGTGGCTCGCGGCGGACTGGGCGCGGGCCGGCTCGACGAAATCGCCGAGCAGGGCGACCGCGCCGGACGCGGCAAGGCCGGCGACGAGCAGGGCGGTGGCGGCGAGGCCGGCGCGGGGGCGCAGGCCGATGTGGCGTCGAGCGGAGCGATCGAGTCTCATGGCGTGGGGTCCGTTGCGTGTCTCCGGTGAGCCCGAAGGCTCTGTCTGGAGGGGCAACGCCGGATCGGGGCGCCTTGGTTCCGCGCCATCCTCAGCTTGTCGGGGGATCGTGCGGTCGCACCCGGGCGGACCTCCGGGCGAGCGCACCCAACGCGCAGCCGGCGAGGTAGGACACCAGTATCGCCACCGCGCTCTCCAGCCAGAAACCCTGCACGCCGGGCACGATCCCCGCGATGGCGAGCGCGGCCAGGGCCAGGGTCGCGACCCCGAGCGCGGCGGGGATCGCCGGCCGGGCCGGCAACCCAGTGAAGCCGCCGACGGCGAGGCCGAGCACGAGTGCGGCCAACGATCCCGGCCACAGGCCGGCGAGGAGGAGCATCACGGCAAAACCTTTCCGGAGGTCAGGGCAGCACGGCGAAGGCGATGCCCGGCCGCTCCGAGAGCTTGTCGGCGACGACGACCTGGTCGAGCCCAGCGCCGGCCTGGAGCAGGTACTCGACCACCGCACCGGCGCGCAGCCGCGGCAGGTCGGGCTCCGGCGCCTCGGCGGTCTCCTTGCCGGCCTTCGTGTCCTTGGCCGGCTTGGTGTCCTTCGCCGCCTTGGCGTCCTTCGAACTCTTCGCGTCGTTCGAAGTTTTGGTGTCCTTCGAGCCCTTGGCGTCCTTTGCGGGCACCGCCTTCGCGGCCGGCTTGGTCTCACCGGACTTAGTGGGCTCGGGCTTGGCCAACGCAGCCTTGCCGGCCTCGGGCTTGGGCGCCGCACTCGCGATACCCTGCGTCTGGGCTGCGTCCGCCACCTTCGCGTCCGGCGGGGCGGTCTTTGCCGGATCGCCGTGGCCGGCGACCGCGATGCGCAGCGACGGGCAGGTCTTGGCAAGCTCCGCGAGGCGATCGAGCACGGGATAGAAGATCGGTGACAACGCGCCTGAGCCGGGCGCGAAGCGCAGGCCGGTGCCGCCGACGAGCGCCGTCGCGGCGCTGCGGCAGGTCTCGGGGTCGCGCGTCGGCGCCGGGTTCTTCGGCACCACCGCCACACTCGCGGTCCATCCCGCCGGCATCGCCGCCGGCAGGGTCGCGGCGACCCGCGCCGCGGCCTCGCGATACAGGCTCGTCCCGGAGAGGATCAGCGTCCGGTCGGCGACCGCGACCTCGCCGCTCGACAGGCTCGCCAGCACCGGCACCGCGGCGGTGAGAGCCGCAGCGAGGTCCGGCGGCGCGCCGTCGGCGATGCGGGTGCGGTCGATGATGCGCTCGCGGAAGAAGCGCGGGCGCACCACGGCGAGCAGCCGGTCGCGCGCCTCGGCATCGGGCAGGTGGCCGGACAGGCTGACGCCGTCAGCCTCGCGGCGGATCGCGAGGCGGTAGGGGGAGAGCGGCTTCACCGCAAGCGCGACCGAGCCCGCCCCGACCCCGGCGGGCCGGGCGTCCCGCATCACCGCCTCGATCTCGCCGACGGCCTGGCTGTCCACGGCATCGCCCGCCACCGACACCCGCGCGCCGTCGAAGCGCGCGCCGCCGCCCTGCATCAGCCCGACCAGGCGGATCAGGAATTTCGCCAGCGCATCCGGGTCGACGTCCTTAGCGAGGCCCCGTGCGGTGCGCATCCGGTCCGTGACCGCGGTGCCGTCGGAGATCTCGCCGGCTAGGCGCCCGATCTCGGCCCGCGCGGATTCCGAAACCACGAACCCGTCTAGCACCAGCCCGCCGCCGGGGTTTCGCGACACGCTCATGGTGAAGTCGTCGGCCCGCGCGGGCACAATGTCGATGCGCCCAATGGTGTAGCCGGGCGGCGGGTCGGTCAGCGCAGTGCGCAGGGCGTCGTAGGCGGCGAGGTCCAACGCCGCACCTGAGAACGCGATCGAGAGGTCGGTCACCGTCGCGGTCCCGCCGGCGGCGAGGTTGCGCAGGCGCGCGACGGCGTAGGCTGCTGCCGCCGGGAAATCCGGCGGCGCGCCGCGGGCGGCATGCGCCGCGTCGTCGATCGCGGTCTCATCGGGGATCTCGGCGGCCAGACGCGTCCGCAAGGCGGCGCGGCCGATCTCCGCCGGGCGGCTGCCAGAGAACGCGATGCGATCCGGCGCAGTCCGGGTCGCGCTCCAGGCGAAGGGCGCGGCCGTCTCGATCAGGCCGATCTCGGGGACGATCCGGCGCGGCTCGGGAAGCGCCTCCAATCGGGCGAGCGCCGCCGCGCGGGCGGCCGGCCCCGGCGCCTCGCCCTCGGCGACGAGATCACGCCCGCGGACCGAGACGCGCAGCCACGGCTCGGGCGATCCCGCCTCGGTCGCCTGAGCCACCGTCTCGCCCGCCGCCGCGATCCGCGCGGCGATATCCGGCGCGGCATACAGCGTCGCGCCGACCCAGATCAGGCCGAGCCCAGGCAACCCGAGGAGCCAGCCCGCGGAACGCAGGCCTTGGTGTGTCATGGCGAGCGGTTCATTACGAGCGGATCATGGCGAGCGGACGATGTCGCAACACCGGCGACGCCCCCGAGGCTTGCCGGACGGCATGGACCGCCATCGCGGCATCATGAAGGCCGGGATGGTCTCAGCCTTCGCGCAGCATCTCCAGTTCGAGCCAGCGCTCCTCCGCCCCAGACAGCTCGGTCTCGGCTTGGGCGAGCATCGCCGACGCCTTGTCGAACCGGGCCGCGTCGCGGGCATAGAGGCCGGGATCGGCCAGCACCGTGCGCAGCTGCGCGATCACGCCCTGCAACTTCTCCATGCGGGCAGGCAGCGTCTTGAGCTCGTGCTGGTCCTTGAAGTTCAGCTTGCCCTTGGCAGCAGGCGCGGCATCCGCCCTCTCGCGCGGCTCGCTCTTTCCGCGCGCCTCGGCTTTTCCCTTGGCGCCGGCGCGGGCCTGCACGCCGACGCCGCGCTGGTTGACCATGTCGGTGTAGCCGCCGGCATACTCGACCCAGCGCCCCTCCCCTTCCGAGACCAGAACGCTGCCGACGACGCGATCGAGGAAGTCGCGGTCGTGGCTCACCAAGATCAGGGTGCCGGAATAGTCGCCGAGCATCTCCTGCAGCAGGTCGAGCGTTTCGAGGTCGAGGTCGTTGGTCGGCTCGTCGAGCACCAGGAGGTTGGCCGGCTGCGCCAGCGCGCGGGCGATCAGCAGGCGGTTGCGCTCGCCGCCCGAGAGCACCGAGACCGGGGTACGCGCCTGCTCGGGGGTGAACAGGAAGTCCTTGAGGTAGCCGACTACGTGGCGGCTGACGCCGTTCACCACCACCGCGTCGCCGCTGCCGCCGGTGAGCACTTCCGTGACGGTCATGCTCGGCTCCAGCACCGCGCGGGCTTGGTCCAGCAACATCATCTTCAGGTTGGTGCCCTGGCGGACGCTCCCGTCGTCGGCCTGCAGCTTGCCGGTGAGCAGATTGATCAACGTGGTCTTGCCGGCGCCGTTCGCGCCGACGATGCCGAGGCGGTCGCCGCGCATCACCCGCAGGGACAGGTCGGCGACGATCCGGCGCTCGCCATAGCTCTTGCTCGCGTTCTTGGCCTCCATCACCAGCGTGCCCGAGGCCTCGGCCTCGCCGGCCTGCATCGTCACGGTGCCGACCGGCCGGCGGTCGTCGCGGCGCTCCTTGCGCAGCGCATGCAGGTTGCCGAGGCGGCGGACGTTACGCTTGCGCCGGGCGGTGACGCCGTAGCGGAGCCAGTGCTCCTCGTCGTTTATCTTGCGCTCGAGCTTGTGCCGGTCGCGCTCCTCCTCCTCGAAGAAGGCGTCGCGCCAAGCCTCGAACCCGGAGAAGCCTTGCTCGATGCGGCGGGTGACCCCGCGGTCGAGCCAGATCGTGGCGCGCGACAGGGCCGAGAGGAAGCGCCGATCGTGGCTGATCAGCACCATCGCGGCGCGCGTCCCCTTCAGCTCGGCCTCGAGCCATTCGATCGCCGGCAGGTCGAGGTGGTTGGTCGGCTCGTCGAGGAGCAGCACGTCGGGCTCGGGTGCCAGCGCTTGCGCCAGCGCCACGCGGCGGCCCTCGCCGCCCGAGAGCCGCGTCGGGTCCTCGCTGCCGTCGAGGCCGAGGCTTTCGAGCAGGTAGCGGGCGCGGTGATGCGCGTCGCCATCGCCGAGGCCCGATTCGACGAATTCGAGGGTGGTGGCGAACCCGGAGAAATCCGGCTCCTGCGCGAGGTAGCGGATCGTCGTCCCCGGCTGGACGAAGCGGACGCCGCGATCGGGCTCCACGAGCCCGGCGGCGATCTTCATCAGGGTCGACTTGCCCGAGCCGTTGCGGCCGACGAGGCAGGTGCGTTCGCCGGGCGCGACGGAGAAACCCGCCCCCTCGATCAGGGGCGTGCCGCCGAAGGTGAGGGCGACGTCTTGAAGGGTCAGAAGCGGTGGGGCGGCCATGCCGGGCTTATGGCAGCGCGGCCGCCTCACCACAAATCGAAGTCGGCTCAAGTAAACCGGAGCGCGCTCAGGCAACCGGGTTCGCGGGGCCGGTCGGCGTCGGCATGCCGGGCGTGGTCACCGGAACCTCGGCTGGGGTGATGCCGGGCGCTTCGCTCGGGCTGTCGCCCGGGATCTCGGGGCTCGGGCCCGGGCTCGGCACGGTGGGCGGGTCGTAGGGCGTGTCGGGGGCAGGCGTCGGGTTCGTCGGCACCTCGGGGATCGCGCCGGGATCGGCCATGGGAAACGCTCCTCGCTTGACGTCGCGGCGCGTCTTGAGCGCGCGCCGCGTGACGAGCGTGAACGGCGGGGTCGCCCCGGGTGTTCCGGCGCGCGCCGCCTTGCGCGCTACTTCTTGGTCAGGAGCAGGTTGCCTTCCTTGCCGACCATCCGCTTCACCTTGTCGGCGAAGAGCGCAAGCAACAACGGCAGGTGGCACTCGACCCGCACGCTGTCCTGGCCGACGTCGATCTGGCCGTTCATGTTCTGCTTCATCGCGGAGATCGCGAAATCGAGCCGGTCGCCGGTCCAGGTGAGATTTTCGATGCTGATGCCGCTCTTGGCGAGCAGCGCCCGCCCCTGCTCGACGCCGGTCTCGATGCGGCGGCGCGCCTCGTCGCGGCCGAGGTCGTGCGGGATGTCGACGATGAGGGGTTTTGCCATGATGTCCGCTGCGTCTCCGGTTCAGGCTCGGAGATGGGGCCGGCCGGCGCGCGCGGCAACGCCGGCCGGCATCCGCATCAGTTCATGACGTGCAGCGAGACGTAGGTGGTACCGCCCATACCCAGCGCCCGGGCCGAGCCGCGGGAGAGGTCGATGATGCGGCCACGCACGAACGGCCCGCGATCGTTGATCCGCACCACCACGGACCGGCCGGTGCGCTGGTTCTCGACGCGGACGCGGGTGCCGAAGGGCAGGCTGCGGTGGGCGGCGGTCATCCCGTTCGGGTTGAAGCGCTCGCCGCTCGCGGTGCGATGGCCGCTGCCGTACCAGGACGCGCCTCCGCTCTGGGCGGCGGCCGGCTGGGTGGCGGCGACGAGCGACAGGGCGGTTCCGAGGGTGGCGGCGGCGATCTTGGCGACGGGTCGGATGTGCATGCTTCGGTCCTTGGTCGTTGACGAGGGCGGCGCCAATCGAGACCGAACGGGGCTGAAATAAGACCCGCACATTTTGGGCATCCAGATCACATTCCGGCCGAATTCCTCAACGCAGCTTAACATTCGATCGCTCAAGCAACGATCATGCATCCAAGACTTCGATTTTTCTACGCGTGAATGCGCGATTACGCTGCGGTATAGTCTTCGACAGGCTTCGGCGGGAGCCGCCAAACCCGCGTAAGGCGGCGAAGATCTGCGCTCAGCGAAACCCTGCCGCCCGCCCGAGGACTGAGCTTGGCCGTTGCGTCGCGGCGGATCGGGACGGCGCTTTTGGCTCGGTTCAGGGCGAGCCTGCGATCGATCGGCCGGCTTTCGCGGACGCGTCCTCGGAACCGCGGCAGGCGACCAAACACCGAGCCAACCCGGTACTAAGGTCCCGACGATCGGCAAACGTGGTAGCCTCGTCCGAATGCAAGGCGCCGGCTCGTCAGGCCTGTCCCTCTGGAAGTCTGCGCAGGAGCGGCGCCGAACCGTGACGTCATCGATCGAAGCCCACGCGCTGCCGGTGCGCGTCTACTACGAGGACACCGACTTCTCGGGCTTCGTCTACCATGCGAGCTATCTGCGCTTCATGGAGCGCGGCCGGACCGAGTTGCTGCGCGGGCTGGCGGGCGACCAATCCGAACTGCATCGCGAGGCCGACGGGTTGGTCTTCGTCGTGCGCCGGATGGAGATCGACTATCTGAAGCCCGCGCGGATGGACGACGCGCTGACGATCCTCACCCGCACGCACGAGTTGCGCGGCGCCTCGATGCACCTTCACCAGGAGGTGCTCCGCGGCGACGACCTCCTGGTCCGCGCGTCCGTGGTCGTGGCCTGCGTCCGCGAGGGCCGGGCGATCCGCCTGCCCCCGGGTCTGCGCCGGGCGTTGTCCGCTCCCGACAGCCTTTGATGCACGCGCTTCGCCTTCGAGCGAGTCGGCAGCGGCGTCGCTCGAAGACGTTCTCGTGAAGGGGGGCGGCGCGATCAGATCCGCCGGACTTCCTCCAGGAACGTCGCGACCGCCCGCGTGACCTCGGCCATCTGGTTGTCCATGTCGGTGGTGGCTTGGAGCACGGTCTGCGCTGAATCCGTCGAGGTCGCGGCGCTGGCCGCCACCTCGCTGATCCCGCCGCTCACCTCGGTGGTCAGGTCGGCGGCGTCGCGCGCGCTCCGGCTGATCTCGGCCGAGGCGGCGGCCTGTTCCTCGGCCGCCGCGGCGACCGTCGTCGAGCCGGCATCGATTCCCTTGATCACCTCGGAGATCCGCTCGATCGACGAAACGGTCATCCGGGTGGCGGATTGGATCATGTTGATCTGATCGGAGATGTCGCTCGTCGCCTTGGCCGTCTGCGCGGCCAGTTCCTTGACCTCGGCCGCCACCACCGAGAAGCCCCGGCCGGCGGGGCCGGCGCGTGCCGCCTCGATGGTGGCGTTCAGGGCCAGGAGATTGGTCTGGTTCGCGATCGAGTTGATCAACCCGACGACGACACCGATGCGCTGCGAGGTCTCAGACAGGGTGCTGACGTTCTCCATCGCCTGCTGCGCCTCCGTCACGGCCTGCGCCGTCACGCTGCTGGAATGGGTCATCTGCCGCGTGATCTCGGCATTGGAGGCGCTGAACTCCTCCACGGCCGCGGCCACCGATTGCACGTTGACCGTGGTCTCCGCCGCGCTGGAGGCCGCCCGTCCCGCGCTCTCAGAGGTCTGTCCGGTGGCGTTCAGCACGCTGTCGGCGGCCTGCCGCATCGCGCCCGTGGCGGCGGCGGTCTGATTGAGCGCGGCCTGCATCGTGCGGTCGAAGCTGGCGATCCCGTCCGTGAGCGGCGACACGTCGGCCCAGGACAGCACCGCGGCGATGTACTCGCCGTTGGCGGCGTGGACGGCGGACACGTGAAGATCGAGGGTCTTGGGGCCGAGCTTGATCTTGGTGCGCCACGGCAACCGCGACGGATCGCCGACGATCGAGCGCTGGTGGTGGGGGTTCTTGTGGAACACGTCCATCGACTGGCCGACCATGCGGTTGGGATCGACGACGGACGGCAGGTGCTGCCGCAGGGCGTTCAGCGTCTCCACGCTCCGCTTGTTCGCATAAGTAATCGCCGCGGTGGTCGGATTCAACACCAGAACGTTGGTGGGCAAGGCTCCGAGGACCGCTTCGAAGTCGACCGCATGCGGCGACTCGGTCATCGTCTCGACGGAAGGAGCCTTCGCGCTCCGGCGCAATGTCAGGAATGCCATGGAAACCCATCGATGACCCAAGCTCGGGCCCACCACGAGCGCGTTGACGAGGATCTTCGACCATGAATCGCCGATCAGGGTAAAAAAGCCATTAATTTACTCGGTATTTTGACGAATATAAAGATTACAACCTTAGGATGAGAAATCAAATACATTTAATATAAAACAAATACTTTCGTCGCCTTCGATTTGAGTAGTGTCTCGCTCGATTGAAATAACATCCTTATTCTGCGATCCGCCCTGGTCCGGCGTGCAACGCTTCCTTAACCGCGTTCGGCGCTTCACTCGGCCGAGACGTCGAGGGTGCGCTGCGGCGACGACCCTACTTTCGACAGATTCGCGGGCGATTTTTCAGGCATCGCCCATGGTTCAGCCGGATGTCGCGAGGGTTTCCCCCTCGGAAGCCGCTCCGCCATGGGGACGTGAGGACCACCGACCATGAACCCAGCCGATGCGATGCAGGCTGCGCCCGTCGCCGACATGACGCTGCTCGGGCTGTTCCTGCAGGCCCACGTCGTCGTCAAGTTCGTCATGATCGGCCTGCTCGGATCGTCGATCTGGTGCTGGGCGATCATCGTCGACAAGACGCTGCTGTTCCGCCGCACCAAGGACGAGATGGACGCGTTCGAGGACGCGTTCTGGTCCGGCCGCTCGTTGGAGGAACTGTACCGCTCGTTCAACGACCGCCCGGCCACGGGCCTTGCCGCCCTGTTCGTCGCGGCGATGCGCGAGTGGAAGCGCTCGTTCGAGGGCACCGGCCGCCAGATCCAGTCACTGTCGCAGCGCATCGACAAGGTGCTCGACGTGACGATCCAGCGCGAGGTCGAGCGCCTCGAGGGCCGCCTGCTGTTCCTCGCCTCCATCGGCTCGGCCGGCCCGTATATCGGCCTGTTCGGCACGGTCTGGGGCATCATGACCGCCTTCACCTCGATCGCCGCTTCGAAGAACACCTCGCTCGCCG
This sequence comes from Methylobacterium cerastii, assembly GCF_022179125.1. Taxonomy (GTDB): domain Bacteria; phylum Pseudomonadota; class Alphaproteobacteria; order Rhizobiales; family Beijerinckiaceae; genus Methylobacterium; species Methylobacterium cerastii. Next base: position 56,368 of record NZ_BPQG01000006.1, on the reverse strand, counting down.
TGGTGGCGCCGGGCATCGCCGAGGCGCTATTCGCCACCGCGATCGGCCTGTTCGCGGCGATTCCCGCCGTGCTGGCCTACAACAAGCTCCAGGCCACGGTCTCCAAGCAGCAGTCGCGCCTGGAAGGCTTCGCCGACGAGTTCTCCGCCATCCTGTCGCGCCAGATCGACGAGCGCCTGTCGCTCGCCGCCTGACCGACCGCGAAGGGATCGACACATGAGCATGGCGGCGGGCGCTCAAGGGGGCGGCAAGCGGCGGCGGCGCGGCAAGCGCGGCGGGCCGATCAACGAGATCAACATGACGCCGTTCATCGACGTCGTGCTGGTGCTGCTGATCATCTTCATGGTGGCGGCGCCCATGATGACGGTGGGCGTGCCCCTCGATCTGCCGCAATCCAAGGCCTCGCCCCTGAACTCGGACACCAAGCCGGTGACGATCTCGATCCGCCAGTCCGGTCAGGTCTTCCTCGGCGAGGACGAGCTCACCGACGACACCATCATCCCGAAGCTGACCCTGGAGGCCAAGTCCGGCTTCGAGGAGCGCGTCTTCGTGCGCGGCGACAAGCGGGTCGACTACGGCCGGGTCGCGCAGGTGATGGCGATCGTCACCGGCGGCGGCTTCAAGAAGGTGGCGCTCGTCACCGAGCCCGAGCAGCGGTAGCGCGTCCGTGAGGCTCCCCTCCTTCCGCAGCGAACCGGGCTTCTGGGTCTCGGCCGGCACCCATGTCGGGCTGCTGGTCTTCGCCCTGTTCAGCGTCGCCGCGCCCGCGCTTCCCGAGGCGCAGGAGGGCGTGCCCGTCGAGGTGATCACCGAGAACCAGTTCTCCGAGCTGACCAAGGGCGAGCGCAACGCCGAGAAGCCGTTGTCGGACGCCAAGCCCCGTGCCGACAAGAAGGCGGAGAAGTTCGAAGAGAAGGAGCCGGAGAACGCGAAAGTCGATTCTCCGACAGCGCCGACGCGCACCAGCGACATGAAGCTCGCCAACGCCGACGAGATGCCGCTGCGCGTCAACGAGCCCGACCCGTCGGCGGAAGCGGCCAAGGCCGCCAAGATGGCCAAGGAGAAGGCGGAGGCCGAGAAGGCCGACGCCGCCAAAGCCGAGGCGAAGGCGGAAGCCGCCAAGGCCGCCGCCGCGGAGAAGGCCGCCGCCGCCAAGGCGGAAGCGAAGGCCGCCGCCGCCGAGGCCGCCAAGGCGGAGGCGGTGAAGCGCGAGCAGCTCGCCAAGCTCGTCGAGCGCGAGGAGGCGGAAGCCGCCGCCGCAGAAGCCAAGGCTGCGGATGCGAAGGCCAAAGCCGAGGCGAAAGCCAAGGCGGACGCGGCCAAGGAGGCGGCCAAGGCTGCCGAGAAGGCGGCCGCCGCCAAGGCCGAAGCCAAGGCGAAGGCGGAAGCCGAGGCCGAGCGCCAGAAGGAGATCGCCGAAGCCAAGGCCGAGGAGGCCAAGGAGAAGGCTGAGGCCGCAGCCGCCGCGAAGGCCGAGGCTGCGGCAAAAGCCAAGGCGAAGGCGGTCGCGGATGCGCGCGCCAAGGCCGACGCCGAGGCGAAGGCGCGCAAGCAGGCCGAGCTCGCCGCCAAGTTCAATGCCGGCGACATCAAGTCGATCCTGGCTTCGAAGGCGCCGTCGCAATCCACCGGCTCGACCGGTCACGAGGTCCAGCGCACGGCCTCCCTCGGCGCTGCCACCGGCACCGCGCAGCGCCTGTCGCCCTCGTTGCGCGACGCCCTCGTCGGCATGCTGCAGCAGCAGATCGAGCGCTGCTATTCGGCGCCGCCCGGCGCGGCGCAGGGCGTGGTGCTGCCGGTGCTCGACATCCGCCTGAACGCCGACGGCTCGCTCTCGACCGAGCCGCGGATCATGCGCGGCGGGTCGAGCTCGGTCGACCAGTCGATCGCGCAGGCGGCGTTGCGCGCCGTGCGCCGGTGCGCGCCCTACAAGATCCCGGCGCAGTACCAGCCCTATTACAACGACTGGAAGGCGATCAACGCGGAGTTCGAGTTCACCGCGACCTGACGCCGAAGCCGACCCGAAGTCTCGACCTCGCCGGCACCCGCTCCAACGTTTCCGGACCAAACCCCATGCTGCATCGTTCGCTCACCCGGGCCCGGCACGTGCCCGCCGCCCTCTATGGCCTCGCGCTGCTGCTGCTCGCGGCCATCGGCTTGAGCGGGCCGGCCCAGGCCCAGCTTCAGCTCCGCATCGGTGGCGGCTCGTTCCAGCCGATGCCGATCGCGGTGACCGACTTCTCAGGCGACGCGAACCTCGGCGGCCTCGTCTCGAGCGTCGTGACGAACGACCTGCGCCGCTCCGGCTACTTCCTGCCGCTGGAGAAGGGCCGATTCCCCGAATCGCCGAACTTCGATGCCGCCCCCGGCTTCGAGAAGTGGCGCGCGGCCGGCGTGCAGGGCCTCGTCACCGGCCGCGTCTCGCGCGACGCCTCGGGCCGCCTCAAGGTCGAGTTCCGCTTGTGGGACGTGACCTCGGGCCAGCAGATCACCGGCCAGCAATACGGCACCGACGCCGCCAACGCGCGCCGCGCCGGGCACCTGATCTCGGACAGCGTCTACACCAAGATCACCGGCCTCGGGCCGTGGTTCGACAGCCGCATCGCCTTCGTCGACGAATCCGGCCCGAAGGAGAACCGCCGCAAGCGCCTGATGGTGATGGACCAGGACGGCGCCAACGTCCGGGCGCTCACCACCGGCGAGAACGCCGTCGTCGCCCCGCGCTACTCGCCGGCGACGCAGGACATCGCCTTCATGGCGCAGGCCACCGGCCACCAGCCGCGGGTGCAGGTGATCAACCTCGAGACCGGCAGCCGGACGGCGATGGGCAACTTCGACTCGATGAGCGCGAGCCCGCGCTTCTCACCCGATGGCCGCCGCCTCATCATGAGCGTGCAGCAGGGCGGCAACGCAGACATCGTCACGATGGACATCGCCTCGAAGGCCCAGCATTCGATCACCAATGGCATGGCGATCGACACGTCGCCGACCTACTCGCCGGACGGCGGCCAGATCGTGTTCGAATCCGACCGCGGCGGCTCGCAGCAGGTCTACGTGATGGGCGCCGACGGCTCGAACCCGCACCGCATCTCGTTCGGGGAGGGCTCGGCCTCGCAGCCGGCCTGGTCGCCCAAAGGAGACCTCATCGCCTTCACCCGCCAGCGCAAGGGTGGCTTCGCGATCTGCGTGATGAAGCCCGACGGCTCCGGCGAGCGGGTGCTGACGGAAGGCTTCCACAACGAGGGGCCGACCTTCGCGCCGAACGGCCAGTACGTGCTGTTCTTCCGCGATCCCGGCGGCCAGGGCGGCGGCAAGCTCTACATGGTCGACATCACCGGCAAGGTCGAAAATCCGGTGCCGACCCCGTCCTACGCCTCCGACCCGACCTGGTCGCCGCTGCTGGCCGGGAAGTAGTTTTCGGAAGCGGAGCCCGGCGACCCGTCGGGCTCCCCTTCACCCGCGCTTCTGCGCCTTCACGTATCCACCGATCGCGGCCTGGCAGTTCGGCGAGAGGCTGGCGCGGTTCTGCTTGAAGCAGGCCTGGACCTCCGGGGCGTCGGGGGAGAATTCGCTGCATAGGGCGAGGTAATCGCCGGTGCAGTTCTGCTTCAGCGCGGCGCGGTCGGGCACGGCCGACGCGTTCGGCGCGGCGAGCGCGGCGGTGGCGGACAGGGTGAACGCGAACACGGTACGAACGAGCAAGGTCGGCTTCCTTCAGCGACCCGGACGACCCGGGCGGAGGTGCGTAGACCAGCCCATCCTGGCCGGAATGGGTTAGCTTGGCCGTCGGCCTCCAGCTTCACCCCTCGGCAGAAGCCGGTCGCGCGCTCGGAGTGCCGGGAAGAGCCGGCCCCAGAGCACGGCGACCAGCACGGTGGCCGCGCCCCCGACCACCACGGCCGGCACCGCGCCGATCAGCGCCGCGACCGAGCCGGACTCGAACTCGCCGAGTTCGTTCGAGGCGCCGATGAAGACGGTGTTCACCGCCGACACCCGGCCGCGCATCGCGTCCGGGGTCTCGCCTTGAACGAAGGTCTGGCGGACGTAGACGCTGATCATGTCGGCGGCACCCGTGACGAACAGGCAGGCCATCGACAGCGGCAGGGAGGTCGAAAGGCCGAACACGATGATCGCGACACCGAAGACCGCTACGGCGCGCAGCATCCTCACGCCCGCATGGCGCCGCAGCGGCCGGTAGGCCAGCACGACGGCCATCAGCACGGCGCCGGCCGCGGGCATGCTCCGAAGCGCCCCGAGCCCGAGCGGGCCGACATGCAGCACCTCGGCCGCAAAGATCGGCAGCAGGGCGGTGGCGCCCCCGAGCAGCACCGCGAACAAGTCGAGGCTGATCGCGCCGAGCACCACCGGATGGGCCCGGATATAGCCGATCCCGGCCGACAGCGTCGCCCAGGTCACCGGCGGCCGCTCCGACACGGGGGCCGGGCGGAAGCGGATCGCGGCGGTGGCGACCGCCGCGAGGGCGAAGCTGGCGGAGGCCGAGCCGAACACCACCTTGGGCCCAAGGGCGTAGAGGAAGCCGCCGAGCGCCGGCCCGAGCACCGACGCGCTCTGCCAGAGCGAGGCGTTCCAGGCGATCGCCGAGCCGAACAGGTCGCGCGGCACCAAGGTCGGCAGCAGCGCCTGCAGGGAGGGGTTGGCGAAGGCGCGCGCCGTACCGATCAACACGACGAGCCCGTAGATCGGCCAGACCGCGCCGGCGCCGCGCCAGGCGTAGGCGAGCAGCGCCGCGCTGGTCGCCGCCTGCACCGCGAAGGACGCCGCCGCCACCAGGCGCCGGTCGTAGGTGTCGGCGACGTGCCCGGTGATCAGCGCGGCCAGCATCGCTGGGAGGAACCCCGCCAGCCCGACGAGGCCGAGCGCGAGCGCCGAGTGGGTCAGGTCGTAGACGAACCAGCCGACCGCCACCGCCTGCATCTGGTAGGCAAGGCCGGTGAGGAACCGGGACATGCCGAACAGGCGGAAGTCGCCGTTGCGGAAGACGGTCCAGCCGGATGAGGAAGGTTCGTACATCGCCTGCGTCGTGGCCACGCGAAACCGCTTGGTCAAGCCGGCCGGCGAGGTCGTATTGAGCGTCTGCGTCGAGACTGCGATACCAAGCGTGTGGATCGCTGCGAACGCGTCGGCGGCGTCATGGAATGTCTGCGATGCCGTCGCCGACCGCTAGCGGGACGACAGGGCGCAACCTTACTCTTAGATAGCCCCTTTGACTTACACCTAGAAGTTGTTGCTGCGACCCATAAGCTAATATGTCATGTTAAAAGTCTTGGAAGCCGATTTTTTAAGCTTTCTCCGCAATATTACATGAAGATCACGAACTACAAGGCTCACTGGAATGTCGTTTATCAACCAGAAGGTGAATGCCGTCATCGATGCGATCGACCGGTCACAGGCCCGCATTGTGTTCGGCCTGGACGGCCGGATCCTCGATGCAAACGCGAATTTCCTGAGCCTGTTCGGCTATGCCTTGTCTGAGATCCGCGGCCAGCATCACGGAATCTTGATGGAGGGCGCCGAGCGCGAGACCGCAGAGTATCGAGCGTTCTGGGAGGCCTTGGCCCGCGGCGAGACGCAAGCCCGCACCTTCAAGCGCGTCGCCAAGGACGGCCGTGAGATCTGGCTGCAGGCCTCCTACAATCCGGTGCTCGATCGCGGCGGCCGGCCGGTACAGGTCGTCAAACTCGCCACCGACATCACCGCCGAGACCAAGTCGGCAGCAATCTGCCAGGGCCAGATCGATGCGCTCAACCGCTCCCAGGCGGTGATCCACTTCACGCTGGACGGCATCGTCACCGATGCGAACGCGAACTTCCTTACGACGATGGGCTACCGCCTCGACGAAATCAAAGGCCGCCACCACCGGATCTTCGTCGAGGCGGCGGACGCCGCCTCGCCCGCCTACGCCGCGTTCTGGAAGACGCTAGCCGCGGGCACCTTCCAGGCGGGCGAGTTCCGCCGGGTGGGCAAGGCCGGCCAGGAGGTCTGGATCCACGGCGCCTACAATCCGATCCTGGACCGCGATGGACGTCCCTTCGCCGTGGTGAAGTTCGCTACCGACGTGACCGCGCAGGTAAACGAGCGCCGCCGCCGCGCTGAAGGCCAGCGCCTCATCCAGGTCGACCTCGGCCACATCATGCAGGAGATGTCGGGGGTCAGCCGCCAATCGACCGAGACCGCGCGCGCGGCGGCCGAGACCTCCGGCAACGTCCAGGCGGTGGCAGCCGGGGCCGAGGAGTTCTCGGCGTCGATCGAGGAACTGACCCGGCACGCGGTCGAGGCGAAGTCGGCATCCGACGAGGCGGTCGGCCGCTCGGACGAAGCGCGCACCATCATCTCCGGCCTCACGGCCTCGGCCGAGCGGATCGGCAGCGTCATCACCACGATTCGCACCATCGCCGACCAGACCAACCTCCTGGCTCTGAACGCGACCATCGAGGCGGCGCGCGCCGGTCAGGCTGGCCGCGGCTTCGCGGTGGTCGCCGCCGAGGTGAAGGTCCTGGCCACGCAGTCGTCGCAGGCGACCGAGGAGATCGGGAGGCAGGTCACCGCTGTGCAGGAGGCGACGGCCGAGGCAGTACGGGCGATCGAGCTCGTGAGCCAGACGATCGGGCAGGTCAGCCAAATCTCGCTCAGCGTCTCCTCCGCCGTGACGCAGCAGGCGGCGGTGACGCGTGACATGTCGGTGAACATGCAGAACGCGGCCGAGAGCGTCCAGCGCGTCCGGCTGAACATGGACGGCATCGCCGACGCCTCGAGGACCGTCGACACCCGCGTCCAGGCCGTGGCCGAGGCGGCCCGCGCCCTCGGCTGAACCGGGGCGGCCTACTCGGCCGCCTCCTCGGTCGCCTCGGATTCCAGGTCCCGCGCCGCGTGCGACGCGGGCAGGACGATCGGGAAGGTGCAGCTCACGCAGGTGCCGGCGCCGGGGCGCGAATCGAGCGAGACCCGGCCGCCATGCAGCTCGACGAAGGAGCGCACGATCGACAGGCCGAGGCCGACCCCGCGATGGCGCGTGCCGAGGGTGTGGCTCTCGAACCGGTCGAACACGTGGGCGGCGATCTCGGGCGGCATGCCACGGCCCTGGTCGCGCACGCTGAGGACGAGGTCGCCAGCCGTCCGGCGCGCCTGCACGGTGATGCTCTGGCCGGCGCTGGAGAAGCCGACGGCGTTCGACATCAGGTTGAAGAGGATCTGGCGGACGCGCTTCCCGTCCACGAACACGCTACCGATGTCGTCGGGCACGTCGAGGACGAGGCTGAGATCGGATTCCGCGAGGCGGTCCTCGATGCCGAGCAGCGCGGCCTCGATGGTGGCCTGAACGTCCACGGTCTCGCGCTGGAGCTCGAGGGAACCGGCATCGATCGAGGCGAGGTCGAGGATGTCGTTGATGATCACCAGGAGCGCGCCGGACGAGCGCATGATGTGATCGGAATATTCGCGCTGGCGGGCGTTCAGCGCACCCACGGTCTCGTCTCCGAGAAGCTGGGTGAAGCCGATGATGTTGGTGAGCGGCGAGCGCAGCTCGTAGGAGACGTGGTGGACGAACGTGTCGCGAAGCTGCGCCGCCTTTTCGAGCGCGTCGTTCTTCTCGGTCAGCGCCCGCTCGACGTTCACGCTTGCGGTGACGTCGATCAGGGTGATCAACGTCGCGCCTTCGGGCAGAGGCTGGGCGGTGCAGTCGAGCACGGTGCCGTCCACCATCTCGAGCTTGCAGGCGATGCCGGTGCGCGATTCGAGGCCAACCACCGCGTCGCGGATGTCGAGCCACGGCTCGTCGGCTGGCGCCAGCACGCGGCACGCCTCGATCACCGCCTCGACGTGCGGGCGGGCTTCCAGGCTCTCGTGGTCTAGTCGCCAGGCAGCGGCGAAGGCGCGGTTGGCAAAGGTGAGGCGCCCGTCGGCGCCGAACACCGCCACCGGCTCCTTGAGGGTATCCAGGGTCTCGGCCTGCACCCGCATCAGCGCATTGTATTGCGATTCGAGCTTCATCCGGTCTGAGACGTCATCGAAAAGGTAGGTCAGGCCGCCTTGCGGGTTCGGCTCGGCCAGCACCCGCAGCGTGCGGCCGTCGGGCAGGTACCACCAGGCCGGGTTGGCTTCCGCCGACCGGTAGGCGGCCAGCACGCCCTGCTTCCAGCTGCGGAAGTCGGCATGCTCCTCGAGCTTTCGCGCGGCGCGCAGGTGGTCGAGGATCTCGCCGTCGAGGGGGCGGGCGTCGAGGAAGCCTTGGTCGAGGTCCCAGAGCTGGCGGTAGGCGGCGTTGTGGAAGATCAGCCGCTGGCCGGCATCGAACATCGCGACCGCGGTCGGCAACTGGTCCAGGGTGCGGACATTGGCGTCCATCTGGCGCTGCAGGTCGGCGCGCACACTCTCCAGCTCGGAGACGTCCACCGCGATCCCGACCCGTCCGCCCTCCAGGGCGGTCTCGGTGACGTCGAGGATACGCCGGCCACCCGCCACCACCGCGGACAGGCGAAGTGCCGGACGTTGCCCGGCGGGGCGGCGCTGGGCGTCCTCGCGGGCGATCATCTCGCGGGCCGGACGGTCGAGGAGCTCGATGCCGTCCTGGATCGCGCCCTCGCGGGTGGTGGCTTCCACGGCGGCGACGTAGGCGGTGTTGACCCAGGCGAGGCTGCCCTCGCGGTTGCGCCGCCAGACCGGCTGCGGGATCGCGTCGAGGAGGCCGGCCAGCGCCGAGAGGCCGCGGCGGGCATCTTCCAGGGTCTCGCGCAACTCGGAGATCTGCCGTCGGTCCTCGGTGGTCTCGCGCAGGCGCAGCAGGACGCGGCCGGCCACCGCCTGACCCTGCGCCTCGATGCTGCGGCCGGACTGGCTCCGCAGCGTCGCGCGGAAGCTCGTGCCGCGCACCCGAAGCGCCTCGACGGCGGTCTCGACCGCCTCGGCGTCGGCGGGGACGAGCCAGCTGCCGAAGGCGAGGATGCGGCGGGCCGAGCCGGAGGCCGGACGCGCGCCGTCGAAGGCGAGGCCGACATCGCCTTCGACCACCGCCTCGCTGCGGCCGTCCCAGGTCACGATGATCTGGCGCTCGGCGGCGAGCAGCATTTCGGCCCGGTCGTGGGCGCCGCTGAGGGCGTCGAGGGCCGCCGCCTGCTCGCGCTCGCGGCGGGTCCAGCGCGAGCGCTCGCTCAGATAGAGAAGGGCGACGATGGTGGCGAAGGCGACGAGGCCGCCGAAGATCGCTGCGGCGGCGACGTTGTGCATGTGCGAGCCGAAACCCCAGCTCGGAAGGTCGGCGCCCGCCGCAAGGGAGGGAGCCGGCAGGCCGACGGCGGCGATGAAGAGAGCGCCGGCCCCGGCTGTGCGCCGTGCCGCCCGATCGACCGCCATGATCCGTCCCGTCTCCAAAAACCGCCGGTCAGATCGACGCGAACGAACGCGCGGCGACGGGTCCCCGCCCGCACGATTCGGGTGGATGGAGATCCGACGACCCGACGACCTGTCGAACCGCAGGTAGTCTAACGCGCCGGGGATTTGCGCCGGAAGGGGAATTAGCTTGGCTGTAACCCGTCGCCGGCAGGTCGCAGACGAACGACACACAGAAGACACAGTCCGCCATGGCCCTTGCGGCTTGACAAACGAAGAGGGCCCGGCGCTTCCGCCGGGCCCTCTTGTCGCTCGTCCGTACCGGTCGGCGCGTGCCCGCGCCGAGCGCCTCAGTAGCGGTAGTGGTCGGGCTTGAACGGGCCGTTCTCGGAGACGCCGATGTAGGCGGCCTGGTCGGGGCGGAGCTTGGAGAGCTTCACGCCGATCTTCTCGAGGTGGAGGAGGGCCACCTTCTCGTCCAGCGCCTTCGGCAGGGTGTAGACCTGCTTCTGGTACTTGCCCGGGTTGGTCCAAAGTTCGATCTGGGCGAGCGTCTGGTTGGTGAACGAGGCCGACATCACGAAGGACGGGTGGCCGGTGGCGTTGCCGAGGTTCACCAGGCGACCTTCCGACAGCAGGATGATGCGGTGGCCGTCGGCGAAGGTGATCTCGTCCACCTGCGGCTTGATGTTCGACCACTTGAGGTTCTTGAGGCCGGCGACCTGAATCTCGTTGTCGAAGTGACCGATGTTGCAGACGATCGCCCGGTCCTTCATCGCCCGCATGTGGTCGAGGGTGATGATGTCCTTGTTGCCGGTGGCGGTGACGAAGATGTCGGCGCGCGGCGCCGCGTCTTCCATCGTCACGACCTCGTAGCCTTCCATCGCGGCCTGGAGCGCGCAGATCGGGTCGACCTCCGAGACCAGCACGCGGCAGCCGGCGTGGCGCAGGGAGGACGCCGAGCCCTTGCCGACGTCGCCGAAGCCGGCGACCATCGCGACCTTGCCGGCCATCATCACGTCGGTGCCGCGGCGGATGCCGTCGACCAGCGACTCGCGGCAGCCGTAGAGGTTGTCGAACTTCGACTTGGTGACGGCGTCGTTCACGTTGATCGCCGGGAAGAGCAGCTTGCCCTCCTTGGCGAGGTTGTAGAGGCGGTGAACGCCGGTCGTGGTCTCTTCGGAGACGCCCTTGATCGAGTCGGCGAGACCGGCGAACCAGCCCTTCGGCTTCTCGGCGAGCTTCTTCTTCAGGAGCGCGAAGAAGATCTCCTCCTCCTCGGACTCCGGCTTGTCGAGGAAGGCGGTGTCGCCGTTCTCGGCACGCAGGCCCAGGTGGACGAACATGGTGGCGTCGCCGCCGTCGTCGAGGATCATGTTCGGCATGCCGCCGCCATGCCAGTCGAACAGCTTCGAAGTGTAGTCCCAGTACTCCTCCAGGGTCTCGCCCTTGATGGCGAAGACCGGGATGCCGGCGGCAGCGATCGCCGCGGCGGCGTGGTCCTGGGTCGAGTAGATGTTACAGGACACCCAGCGGATGTCGGCGCCGAGGGACTTCAGCGTCTCGATCAGCACCGCGGTCTGGATCGTCATGTGCAGCGAGCCGGCGATCCTGGCGCCCTTGAGCGGCTGCGACGGGCCGTACTCCTCGCGGGTGGCCATCAGGCCCGGCATCTCGGTCTCGGCGATCGAGATTTCCTTACGGCCGTAATCGGCCAGGCCGATGTCCTTGACGATGTAATCCTGGGCCATGCTGCGTCGCTCCGTGTCTCGGGTTGCCTCTCGCCGAGGCATCTAGCAGAGCACCGGATACGAAGCAATCAAGACATAAAGATGTCTTTATGCGTTTTCGAACGACTTCAGGAAGCTCGCGCTCAGCTCTTCAGGCGGTAACCGGTGCGGAAGATCCAGGCGACGAGGCCGAGGCAGACCGCCAGGAACAGGCCGGTCATCGCGAGGCTGATGCCGATGGCGACGTCGGCCGTGCCGAAGAAGGCCCAGCGGAATCCACTGATTAGGTAGACCACCGGGTTTGCGAGGCTGACGGTCCGCCAGAACGGCGGCAGCATCTCGATCGCGTAGAAGCTGCCGCCGAGGAAGGTCAGCGGCGTCACGACGAGGAGCGGCACCAGCTGCAGCTTCTCGAAGCCGTCGGCCCAGAGGCCGATGACGAAGCCGAACAGGCTGAAGGTCACCGCCGTCAGCACCAGGAAGGCCATCATCCAGACCGGGTGCTCGATGTGAAGCGGCACGAACAGGGCGGCGGTGGCGAGGATGATCAGCCCGATCAGGATCGATTTCGAGGCCGCGGCGCCGACATAACCGAGCACCACCTCCACCGGTGAGATCGGCGCCGACAGGATCTCGTAGATCGTGCCCGCGAAGCGCGGGAAGTAGATGCCGAACGAGGCGTTGGCGATGCTCTGGGTCAGCAGCGCGAGCATCACGAGGCCCGGCACGATGAAAAGGCCGTAGGGCACGCCGTCGACGGTGCTCATGCGCGACCCGATCGCCGCACCGAACACCACGAAGTAGAGCGAGGTCGAGATCACCGGTGCGAGGATGCTCTGCATCGCCGTGCGCCAGAAGCGGCTCATCTCGAACCGATAGATCGCGCGGATGGCAGGCCAGTTCATCGGTTTGCCTCTCGATACTGACGCCCAGAGAGGCGAGCGCCACACGGGCGGCGACGCGCATTCGCGCTTGCCGGCAGCCGGGGGATGGTGGGTTGGGATCTCGCGGCCGCCGGGATCATGCGCGTTCCCTGACGAGGTCGACGAAGATATCTTCCAGAGATGACTGGCTGGTGCGCAGGTCGCTGAACCGGATGCCGGCCGCGCCGAGGTCGGTGAGCAGGCCGGTGATGCCGGTGCGCTCGGCCTTGGCGTCGTAGGTGTAGACGAGCTCCTGCCCGCCTTGGCTCAATTCAAGGCCGCGGTCGGCAAGGTCGGCCGGCAACGCGGCCAGCGGCGCCTGCAACTGAAGCGTGAGCTGCTTGCGCCCGAGTTTGCGGATCAGCTCGGCCTTCTCCTCGACCAGGATGATCTCGCCCTTGCGGATCACGCCGATCCGGTCGGCCATCTCTTCGGCTTCTTCGATGTAGTGCGTGGTTAGGATCACGGTCACGCCCTGCTCGCGCAGGCGCCGCACCATGCGCCACATGTCCTGGCGGAGTTCCACGTCGACGCCCGCCGAGGGCTCGTCGAGGAACAGCACCGTCGGCTCGTGCGAGAGCGCCTTGGCGATGAGAACCCGGCGTTTCATGCCGCCCGACAGGGTCATCAGCCGCGCGTCGCGCTTCTCCCAGAGCGAGAGGTCGCGCAGCACGCGCTCGATGTGGCCTGGGTCCTTCTTCAGCCCGAACAGTCCGCGGGTGAAGCTCACCGTGTTCCACACGCTCTCGAAGGCGTCGGTGGTGAGTTCTTGAGGCACCAGCCCGATCGCCTTGCGCGCGCCGCGATAGCCGGAGCCGATGTCGTGCCCGTCCACCGTCACGGTGCCGGTGCTCGGCGTGACGATGCCGCAGACGATGTTGATGAGCGTCGACTTGCCGGCCCCGTTCGGCCCGAGCAGGGCGAAGATCTCGCCGCGGGCGATCGCGAGGTTCACGGTCTTCAGGGCCGAGAGGCCCGAGGCATAGGTCTTCGACAGGTTCTCGATGGAGATGATCGGCGACATCGTGGCCCGTTCAGGAAGTTCCGGCCCGGCGAAGGCGGAAAGGGAGTGCCCTACAGCATTTCCGTAGCGTCCTGCAGGGCGACGAATTAGACGCCCATCGCGCGCGGTGTCGAATGGCACCTGCCACTTTCACGTGCACCTCGGCAGCCATCGCGCCCGGCTCACCGCTTGCGCGGCGCCCGCCTCGCCGGCTTGCGGACCGGCGGCACCACCTCCGCGTCCGCCTCGAACATCTCGTCGGTCTCCGCCGGCGCCGGTGCGACCACACGCGGGGCCGGCTTCGGCACCGGGCGGAAGCGCGGCGGGTCGGCCACCGTCTCCGGCGCTTCCCACACCGCCAACATCGGCATCGGCGGCGGGTCGCGCTTCGGGCGGCCGCGCGGCTTCAGTTCGGGCTCTGGCTTCGGGTCGAAGGCGTGGGCCAGCACCTTCTTCATCACGCCGGGCAGCGGCTCCTCGTCGAGGTCGCGGCGCGGGGTGAAGCGCATCCCGGCCGGCGCCTGCGTCGACAGCGCGACGCGGGCCAGGAACACGGTCAGCTCCAGCGGGAAGTGGGTGAAGCCGTGCCGCACCAGGCCGGGCAGGCGCTTCCAGCGCGCGTCGAGCGGCGCGTCGAGGAGCGCGCCGGCAGGGTCGTAGTCGGGCGCCCACGGGCTCATCGGCGGCTCGGCCATGCTGCCGAGCAGGCCTTCCGGCGGGCGGGTGCGGAGCAGGACCGCCTCGTCACCCGAGCGGACCACGACGAAGGCCGCGCCGCGCCGCAGGGTGCCTTTCACCGCCTTCACCTTACGCGGGAAGGTCTCCGGGTTGCCGGCCGCGCGAGCGCGGCAGGGCGCCATCCACGGGCACAGCGCACAGGCCGGACGCTTGGGCGTGCAGATGGTGGCGCCGAGATCCATCACGGCCTGCGCGAAGTCGCCGGGCCGCTCGGTCGGCACCAAAGCTTGCGTCACGCGCCGGATTTCGGGACGCGCGCCGGGCAAGGGCGCCTCGATCGAAAACAGCCGCGTCATCACGCGCTCGACGTTGCCGTCCACCGCCGCCTCGGGCCGGTCGAAGGCGATCGCCGCCACCGCGCCCGCCGTGTAGGCGCCGACGCCGGGGAGCTTGCGCAACCCATCGAGGGTGTCGGGGAATCGCCCAGCCGCAGCGACCGCCTTGGCGCAGGCGTGGAGGTTGCGCGCCCGGGAATAGTAGCCGAGCCCGGCCCAGGCCGACATCACCGCCTCCTCCGGGGCCGCGGCCAGGGCTTCGATGTCGGGGAAACGGGCGAGGAAGGTCGCGAAGTAGGGCTTCACCGCCGCGATCGTGGTCTGCTGCAGCATCACCTCGGAGAGCCAGACCCGGTAGGGATCGGGCCGCTCGCCGGGCAGCGCGCGCCAAGGCAGGACGCGGCGGTGCCGGTCGTACCAGACCAGCAGGTCGGCGGCCTTCGGGGAGGGTTCGGACGCAGGCATCGCCGGCAGGCATAGCGGCATGGCGCGTGCGCCGAAAGCGCTCCCTTTGCCGCCGGCCTTGCGCTATCCTCGCCGTCGCAACCGGCGGGATCTTCCACAAGCATGGCGCGCGTCAAACCGCTGGCCGAACTGATCGAGGGCTGCATCGGCCCGGCCTTCGCGGCGCAGGGCTTCGCCTCGACCGACATCCTCGCGGCATGGCCGGACATCGTCGGCGAGCGCCTGGCGAAGTTCTGTAGGCCCTCGAAGCTCGAATGGCCCAAGCGCAAGCGCCGGACCGAGGACGCGCCCGATTCGGGCACGCTGGTGGTGCGGGTCGAGGGCGTGTTCGCGATCGAGCTGCAGCATCTGGCGCCGGTGGTGATCCAGCGGATCAACGCCCATTACGGCTGGGCCTGCGTCGGCCGCATCGTGCTGCAGCAGGACCGGGTCGGGCGCGTCGCCCGGCGCGCACCGGAACCGACGGTGGATCTGGGCCGGCGCGGCGAGATCGCGCAGGCGGTCTCCGCCATCGAGCACGACGGCCTACGCGATGCCCTCGACCGCCTCGGGCTCGCCGTCGTGGCGACCTCGCCCCGGCGCTAGGCGCCTTGCCAGGGTGCGCCGGCGCGGTTACCGCATCCCGAGAAGTCGACAGGACGGAACGCGGAAGGCAGGCACGGCCATGATCACCCGGCGCGACGCTTTGAAAGCCACGGGCCTCGCCATCGGCGCCGCCCTCATCCTGCCGAAGCTGTCGGCGGCCGCGTTCGCCGAGAGCGTGCCGGTCGACGGGCTGATGCAGCCGGGTCCGCTGGGCGACGTCTGGCTCGGGCCGAAGGACGCGAAGGTGACGATCATCGAGTACGCATCGATGACCTGCTCGCACTGCGCCGCCTTCCACAAGGCAACCTACCCGACCCTCAAGGAGCGCTACATCGACACCGGCAAGGTACGGTTCACGCTACGGGAATTCCCCCTCGATCCCCTCGCCACCGCCGCCTTCATGCTGGCGCGCTGCGACGGCGACGCGAAGTACTACCCGATCACCGACCTGCTCTTCGACCAGCAGCCGGCCTGGGCCTTCACGCCGAAGCCCGTCGACGCCCTGGAGCAGATGCTGAAGCAGGCCGGGATCTCGAAGGACAAGTTCGAGACCTGCCTCAAGGACCAGAAGCTTTACGCCGCCGTGAACGGCGTGAAGCAACGCGGGCTCGAGACCTTCAAGGTCGATTCGACGCCGACCTTCTTCATCAACGGCGAGCGTTACACCGGCGAGATGACGGTCGATGGAATCGAGAAGATCATCAAGCCGATCCTCGGCGCGTGAGGGGGTTCCGGCCGGCCTGCGCGCGACGGCTTGCGCGCGTGCGGGCTTGGGCCGGAATTCCTCAATGCCGAGAATGATTTAAGCTCGGCCTTTCGAGCCTTGACACCCTGGGGCGCCGAAACTAAGGTGCGCCGCGCTTCAAGGAGGCAATCCGCCCGGTTTCGTTCCTCTCGCCAATGTGAGTTTTCGCTGTGAGCGGCAACGACGCAAGGGAGGAGGGTGAGACCGGACGGCCCGTGCCGCCCGACAGCGAACTCTCGGCGAGGCTCCGACGTCTCGAGACGCAGATCGAACGGAAGCGGCCCCCGGCCCCTCCCGCTCATCCGTCGCGTTCAGGGTCGTCCGGAAATCCCTCCGCCCTCGGGCAGGCCATGACGATCTCCACTGAGTTCGTCGCCGGCGTGATCGCGGGCGGGGTACTCGGCTGGATCTTCGATCGGATGCTCGGGACGAAGCCCTGGGGACTGATCGTCTTCCTGATGCTGGGGTTCGTCGCCGGCGTCTTCAACGTGATGCGGGCGTCCGGTTTCGCCGGGGCCCGTTCCGGACGGGACACCCCACGGGATCCGTGAGGGCGACCGGTGTCTTGTGACCAACGACCGGGTTCGGCCATGCGGGCCGCCGGCAGCGAAACGTGAGGGCGGAAGACGGCATGGCGGCCAGCATCGACCCGGGGCACTCCGTCGCCTTGCGACCGGATCCGATCCATCAGTTCGAGCTCAAGTCGATTCTGCCCTTCGGGCATCTCGGCCATCAGGAACTCGCGTTCACCCAGTCGGCGCTGTACATGTTCGCCGCCGTCGGCGTCATCGCGCTCCTGACGATCGTCGCGACCTCCAGCCGCTCGGTGGTGCCGGGCAGGATGCAGTCGCTGGCTGAGATCTTCTACGAGTTCATCGCCGACACCCTGCACCAGGCCACCGGCGACGGCGGCAAGCGCTTCATGCCGCTGGTGTTCTCGCTGTTCATGTTCGTGCTGATCCTCAACCTGTTCGGCATGATCCCCTACGCCTTCGCGGTGACGAGCCACCTCGTCGTCACCTTCGGCCTCGCGGCCCTGGTGATATCGGTCGTGGTGATCTACGGCGTGATGAAGCACGGCGCCCACTTCTTCGGCCTGTTCGTGCCGCAGGGCGTTCCGAAGCCGCTGCTGGCGCTTCTGGTGCCGATCGAGGTGATCTCGTTCATCTCGCGGCCGATCAGCTTGTCGGTGCGTCTGTTCGCCAACGTGCTCGCCGGGCACATCGCGATGAAGATCTTCGCATTCTTCGTCGTCGGGCTGCTTTCCGCAGGCGCATGGAGCGTGCTATCGCCCCTCCCGCTGTTCCTGACGATCGCGCTGACGGCCCTCGAATTCCTCGTTGCGGCGCTTCAGGCCTACGTCTTCGCGACGCTGACGGCGATCTACCTCAACGACGCGCTTCACCCCGGCCACTAACGGCCGGCTCCACCCGCGGCAAACGACGCACTCGTTTCTAGACACTTCAGGAGTTTTCTATGGATCCCGTCGCTGCGAAGTACATCGGCGCCGGCCTCGCTTGCCTCGGCATGGCCGGCGCGGGCATCGGCCTCGGAAATCTGTTCGGCCAGTTCCTGGCGGGCGCCCTTCGCAACCCCTCGGCCGCCGACGGCCAGCGCGCTACGCTGCTCCTCGGCTTCGCGCTGACGGAAGCGCTCGGCATCTTCTCGCTGCTGATCGCCCTGCTCCTGCTGTTCGCCGTCTGATCGACGTCGACATCGCCGCCGCGCCGTTCCAGGCCGCGGCGGCCGATCACCGGTGAGCGCTCCGCCCGTCGCGCGAGCGCTCGATTTCTTCCAAGGTCATACGGACGGGGCCATGGCGCAGCCGAATTCCCTCACCACACCGCCTCCCGGTTCCGACGTCCACATGGTGCCGGCCGGCGCCCCGGAGCCGGTGCATTCCGCTGCGTTCCCGCCCTTCGAGACCCACACCTTCCTGGCGCAGCTGATCTGGCTCGCCCTCGCCTTCGGCCTGCTCTACTGGCTGATGGCCAACATCGCCCTCCCGCGCATCCAGGGCATCCTGCACGACCGCTCCGCGCGACTCGCCGCCGACCTCGACCAGGCGCAGGCGATGAAGGCCGAGGCCGACGCCGCCGGCGAGGCCTACGCCAAGTCGCTGCGCGACGCGCAGGGCAAGGCCCGCGAGATCGCCCAGGGCACCCGCAACGACCTTGCCGCCGCCGCCGAGACCAAGCGAAAGGCGCTCGAGGCCGAGCTCAACCAGAAGATCGCAGCCTCCGAGGCGACGATCCAGAGCCGGACCCAGGAAGCCATGGGTAACGTGCGCTCCATCGCCAGCGAGACCGCCTCGGCGATCGTCGAGCGGCTGACGGGCCAGGCGCCGGACCAGGCCAGCCTCGACCGCGCCCTCGATTCCACCGCGACCGCGCACTGAGACGGAAGAACCCATCATGTTGATGACAGCGGAATTCTGGGTTGCCGTCGCGTTCGTCATTTTCATGGCGATCGTCTGGAAGGTCGGCGGCTTCGGGATCATGACCAAGGGCCTCGACGGCCGCGCCACCCGCGTCCGCCACGAGCTCGACGAGGCCAAGCGCCTGCGCGAGGAGGCGGCCGCCGTGCTCGCCGACTACAAGCGTCGCCGCACGGAAGCGGAGCGCGAGGCCGAGGCGATCATCTCGAGCGCCCGCGAGGAAGCCGAGCGCGCCGCAGCCGAAGGCCGCCAGCGCCTCGACGACTTCATCGCCCGCCGCACCAAGTCGGCCGAGACCAAGATCGCCCAGGCCGAGGCGAAGGCCCAGGCCGAAGTCCGCGCCGCCGCGGCCGACGCCGCGGTGAAGGTCTCCGAGACGATCCTGCGCGAGCGCATGCAGGGCGACGCCGCCCAGGCGCTGGTGCGTTCCAGCCTCGGCGAGATCCGGACCCGCATGCGGGCGTAAGCGCCGCATCACCGTGACGAACGGATCAAGCCGCCTTCGGGCGGCTTTTTCGTGTGCTTTCCAATGTGCGGAAGTCGTTCGAGCAGGCTTGTGCGTCGTTCGACGCCAGCGCAGTCGGACGCCCCCGCCGTTCGAGGAAGGGGCGTGCGACTGCGGGCTTAACTGACAAGACGACGATGAGTGGTGGGCGCCAGGCGCGGGTGGTTCAGCCTGCCGCGCCCATCACCGCGCGCAGCTTCGCGCGGTAGGTGTCGATGACCACGAGCTTACCGGCGCGCTCGGCGTGCCAGAACGTCCAGCCGTTGCAGGCGGGCAGGCCCTGGACCAGGGCCCCGACCTTGTGGATCGAGCCGATGGCGACGCCGACGTCGAGCTGGCCGTCCGGACGCACGGTCGCCTTGAAGCGGCGGCGCTCGTCGGTAAGCACGTCGCCGGCCTTGAGGTGCCCGGCCTCGACCACGGAGAGGAACGGCACCCGCGGCTCGGCGCGCTTGGTCGGCGCGACGAGGAGCGCAGCCCGCGACAGCGGCACGACCGCGTCGATGCGCCGACGCGCGGCCTCCGCGTAGACCTCTTCGCGCTCGCAGCCGATGAAGCGGCGGCCTAGCAGCTTGGCCACGGCGCCGGTGGTGCCGGTGCCGAAGAACGGGTCGAGCACCACGTCGCCGGGGTTAGTCGCCGAGAGCAGCGTGCGCGCCAGCAGCGCCTCGGGCTTCTGGGTCGGGTGGACCTTGTTGCCGTCGGCACCCTTGAGGCGCTCGTCCCCGGTGCAGAGCGGAATGAACCAGTCCGAGCGCATCTGGAGGTCTTCGTTCCCCCCTTTGAGCGCGTCGTAGTGGAAGGTGTAGCCTTTCGATTCGGCGGAGCGGGAGGCCCAGATCAGGGTCTCGTGCGCGTTGGTGAAGCGCTTGCCGCGGAAGTTCGGCATCGGGTTGGCCTTGCGCCAGACGATGTCGTTGAGGATCCAGAAACCAAGATCCTGCAGCGCGCTGCCGACGCGGAAGATGTTGTGGTACGAGCCGATGACCCACAGGGTGGCGTTCGGCTTCATCACCCGGCGGCAGGCGGTGAGCCAATCGCGGGTGAAGCTGTCGTAGCTGGCGAAGCTTGCAAACTTGTCCCAGTCGTCGTCGACGGCGTCGACCCGGCTCTGGTCCGGCCGCATCAGCGAGGCGTCGCCGAGCTGCAGGTTGTAGGGCGGGTCCGCGAAGACGCAATCGACAGAGGATGCCGGCAGGCGGTTCATCGCCTCGATGCAGTCGCCGACGAGGATCTCGTCGAGGGGAAGGCGCTGGACGGCGGGTACGAGACCCAACCGTGGTGCCGACGAAGCGCGCCCGGTACGCGAGACAAGTTTCCGGGCGGCGGCGTCGGCAACCACGGTACGCGGGGAAGCCATGGCAAACACCGGTTACGCGACTGACAGGCAGACTATGCCCCCGTTAAGGTAAAGGTCGGGTTTCCAATTTGCGGAACTTCATGTCCCGGTTTGGGGCTGGCTCTGCTTGCAAGCTCTCCGATCTGGTCGCCGTGCGTTGCGTTCACACGGATTTAACCTTTGCCGCCGGCGCGGTTTGCCTGGTCGACTCCGAACGCAATCCGCCCCGGCCGGAGCCGACACGGAGTGCGCAACGAAGTGATCGCAGCGTTGCAACTTCAGACATGGAAAAGGCCGCCCCTCCCGGGGCGGCCCTTTCATTCGGCAATCTAAAAAGAAATCACCCGCCGATGCGGTTGGCGAGGGTGGCCGAGTGGCCGTGCTCGTCGGCGATGTAGGGCAGCGCCTCATTGGCGAACTGGCGGCCTGCGGCGTTGTCGCCGTTGCGCGAGTAGGTCTCGTAGAGTGCCAGGGTGCGGGCGTCCGAGCGGGCCTGCTGGTCGATGTAGGTGCGGTCGAAGTCACGGCCGTTGCGGGCCGACTTCAGGCGCTCGATCCGGTTCTGGCCGTTCGGGCCGATCGCGACGCGGCGACCGGGCTCGGTCGGGCTGTTGTCGATGATGCCGACGCCGCCGAGCACGCCGCCGACGATGCTGGTGCCGAGGTTGGCGGCGATGGTCACCGGGGCGAGCACGAGGCCGACCGGGTTGTCGATGCGGGTGTCGAAGCCCTGGCGATCGGAGACGACGGTGCCGCCGCTGCTCAGCGACGTGCCCTCGGGCAGCAGCGCCTTGGTGGTGGCCTCACGCTCGGTGATCACGCGGTTGGCGTAGTTGCGGACCCGAGGGTTGCGCGAACGCTCCAGGGCGATGCGGCTCGACTCGATGCTGACGGCGTCCGAGCGAAGCGCCTCGGCGCGGAACTCGGGGGTGTCGGTGCCGGCGGCGCCGACGCCGCGCTCGAACGGCGAGACGCGGATCGGAAGGGCGTCCTGCGCGAAGGCGGGGGCGGTCAGCGCGGCGAGCGAGAGGCCGAGCACGGCGAGGGTGGCGGTACGCTTCATAGGATGACGATCCTTTTTGTGGTTCGCCGGCACGTCGAGGCGCCAGGGCGATTGCCGGCACAACAACCTGCGTGTCCGCCTGTTCCGCACCTGCGAAGCTTAAAGCCAAGCTTGCGACGCATATCAGCCTACAGAGTTCGCCGTTCGCGAGCTTGTGAGAGGAGTGGCGGAACCCTGATTAATCGTTCTAACAGGATGACTTATGCGAGAACCGGGGGCTTCGCCTGCTTGCCCTACCTACCTGATTCAATGCATTCAATGCATAGCTGCGAGTGGTAGACGACATGCGAGCCCTCTGCTGGATGGTCTCAGTTCCCGGCAAACCGCACGGCGGTCGCGCAAGCGCGGAGGAAAACCCTACGCCTCGGGCTCGGCGTCGGTGAAGAGGCCGACCTGGGTGATCGGATCACGCTTCGGCACGGGAAACCCCATGTGCTCGAAGGCGCGCCGGGTCAGCACCCGTCCGCGTGGCGTGCGCTGCACGAAGCCCTGCTGGAGCAGGTAGGGTTCGATGATGTCCTCGATCGCATCGCGGGGCTCGGAAAGCGCGGCGGCGATGGTCTCGATCCCCACGGGGTTGCCGCCGAACGAGACCGCCAGCAGGGTCAGGTACTTGCGGTCCATCACGTCGAGGCCGACCGGGTCGACGTCGAGCAGCTTCAGCGCCCTGTCTGCGATCGCGCGCGTCACGGTCGGCGCCTCGGCGACCACGGCGAAGTCGCGCACCCGGCGCAGCAGGCGGCCGGCGATGCGCGGCGTGCCGCGGGCGCGTCGCGCGATCTCGTTGGCGCCGTCGTCCGACATGCCGAGCCCGAGCACGCGCGCACCGCGGGAGACGATGAGCTGAAGCTCGTCGATGTCGTAGAACTCGAGCCGGATCGGGATGCCGAAGCGGTCGCGCAGCGGCGTCGTCAGCAGGCCGGCGCGGGTGGTGGCGCCCACCAGCGTGAACTTCGGCAGCTCGATCTTCACGGAGCGGGCGGCCGGCCCCTCGCCGATGATCAGGTCGAGCTGGTAATCCTCCATCGCGGGATAGAGGATCTCCTCCACAGCCGGGTTGAGACGGTGGATCTCGTCGATGAAGAGCACGTCGCGCTCTTCGAGGTTGGTGAGCTGGGCCGCGAGGTCTCCGGCCTTGGCGATCACCGGCCCCGACGTCGAGCGGAAGTTCACCCCGAGCTCGCGCGCGACGATCTGCGCCAGCGTGGTCTTGCCCAGGCCCGGCGGCCCGACGAACAGGACGTGGTCGAGCGCCTGGCCGGTCATCTTCGCGGCCTGGATGAAGACCTCCATGTTGGCGCGCGCCGCCCGCTGGCCGATGAACTCGGACAGGCTCAGCGGACGGATGGTCTGATCGACGTCGTCAGCCCGCTTCTCCGGGTCGAGGATCGCGCTGGTCAGGGGTTTCGGCTTACTCATGGAGCCTCGGCTGGGGATGCGATCCTCCTAACCCGCGGCCGGCGCGATGTCTAAGCGCGGCGGCCGCTCGCCAGGTCGTCCCCTCTTATCGCTTCCGACGGCGCCACCACGCGACGAGGTCGGCCCAGGTCGCCTCGATCCAGCGGGCGGACTTTTCGAGCGGCACCTTCAGCCCGGGCACGTCCTGCGCCAGCAGCGCGAGGCCGAGCGGAAGCATCCACAAGCCGAGCACCGGCAGGATCGAGAAGATTCCGCCGAGGATGAACAGCAGCGCGGCCCCGACCCGCAGCCACACCCGCGACGGCTCGCGCAGCCAGTCGACCATGCGCCGCAAGGGATCGGGCAGTTTCTCGGAGAGACGCGAGACGCGCGCGTCCCAATCGTCCGGTGTCGGTTCCATCACCCAGGAACGCACAAGGCGCGAAAACGACGACTCGTTTTTTGGTCAGCGCGGGCGGGACGGCGGGATTCCTCGCTGCTCGCCCATCGAAGCCTGCAAAAACGGACGCCCAATCAGTAGCCCAACGCCAACCCCGTGTTCCGCCGCGGGTCGTTCGCCCCGTAGAACCGGTTCGCGCCGACGGCCTTGCCGCCCAGCACCGGCGCGCCGATCAGGATCGTAGCGAGGTGGTTGGCCGGCTGCGAGCCGGCGAAGTGGTGGCCCATGCCCTCCAGGATCTTGCGGGTGTCCGGCGAGAGCGCGAACCGCTCCACGTTGGTCACGTCGGGCATCCACTGGTTGTGGATGCGGGGCGCGTCGGCGGCCTCCTGCACGTTCATGCCGTAATCGACGACGTTGAGGATGCTTTGCAGCACGACCGTCGGGATGCGGCTGCCGCCCGGCGTCCCGGTGACGAGGACCGGCTTGCCGTCCTTCGAGACGATGGTCGGGCTCATCGAGCTGAGCGGCGTCTTGCCAGGCGCGATGGCGTTGGCCTTGCCCTGCACCAGGCCGTAGATGTTGGGCACCCCGACCTTGGCGGTGAAGTCGTCCATCTCGTCGTTGAGCAGCACGCCGGTGCCCGGCACGGTGATGCGTGCGCCGAACCAGTCGTTGAGGGTGTAGGTCACCGACACGGCGTTTCCGGCGCCGTCGACGATCGAATAATGCGTCGTGTTGCTGCCCTCGTGCGGGGCGACGCCCGGCCTTAGCGCGCTCGACACCCCGGCCTTGGCCGGGTCGATCGCGGCGCGGATGGTGGCGGCGTAGGCCTTGTCGGTGAGGCGCCGCGTCGGGTTGTCGACGAAGTCTGGGTCGCCGAGGTAGCTGTTGCGGTCGACGTAGGCGTGGCGCATCGCCTCGATCTCGTAGTGGATCGCCTGCGCCGAGCCCCAGCCGAGTTCCCCGAGGGGATAGCCTTCGAGGATGTTCAGCATCTCGCAGATGACGACGCCGCCCGAGCTCGGCGGCGGCGCCGAGATCACGCGATAGCCGCGATAGTCGCATTCCACCGGCGCCATCTCGCGGGTGCGGTAGCGGTCGAGGTCGGCCTGGACGATGAGCCCCTTGCCGGCCTGGCTCGAGGCGACGATCGCGTCGCCGACGCGGCCCGCGTAGAAGCCCGCCGGACCTTGCTCGGCGATGGCGCGCAGCGTACCCGCGAGGTCCGGCTGCACCAGCTTTCCGCCCGCCTGGAACGACGCGCCCGCATCGAGGAAGATCGCGGCGGAGGCCGGGTCCTTGCGCAGGTCGGGGCTCGCGATCGCGAACATGTCGGCATCGCCCTGCTTGAGCACGAAGCCGCCCTCGGCGTAGGCGATGGCCGGGGCGATCAGGTCGGCCCGCGACATCGTCCCGTACTTCTCGCGCGCCGTCTCCAGGCCCGAGACGGTGCCGGGCACCGCGACGGCGAGCGGACCGCTGACGCTCAAGCCCTTGATGACGTTGCCGTCCTTGTCGAGGTACATGTCGCGGGTCGCGGCCAGCGGCGCCTTCTCGCGGAAGTCGAGTAAGGTCCGGCGCCCGTCGGCGAGCTGAACGGTCATGAAGCCGCCGCCGCCGAGGTTGCCAGCGGCCGGGTAGACCACCGCCAGCGCGTAGCCGACGGCGACCGCCGCATCAATGGCGTTGCCGCCGCGCTTCAGCACGTCGACGCCGACCTGCGTCGCGAGGTACTGGGCGGTGACGACCATGCCGTGCTCGGCGACCGCCGGTGCGACGGAGGCGGCGCTGGCGGGCTCGGCCGCCGTCGCGAACGTCAGCAGCGCCATCGCGGCCACCGCGCGACGCCCCCGGGGCGATGTCCGATCGGTGGTGGCCTTCGTTCCGTCCGTTTGATCCAAGCGCATCGTCGCTCCGAGCCGTCATGGTGAAGGTGGCATGGACGGCGAAGGCCGGCTCCCCGTCAACCGGGGCTGTACAAGATCGGGCCACGGATCGCGTCCGCCGTCTCGCAAGCCGCGTTCCGCGACTTCGATCCGCGCTGGGCTTGGAGAAACGGCTCCCGCTGGCCTCGGCCCCGCGCCACCTGTTAAGAGGCCCATCGACGGGCGGCCCGCCAGAGGCTCGCCCCGACGGAGGAACGATGCCTCGCTTTATTCTCCCCATCGCCGGAGCCGTGCTGATCGCCATGACCGCTGCCGCCAACGCCGACTACACCACCCTCCCCTCCGGCCTGAAGTATCAGGATGAAGTCGTGGGCGCCGGCCCCGAGCCGAAGGCCGGCCAGAAGGTGACCGTGCAGTACACCGGCTGGCTCGACGACGCCGGCAAGAAGGGCAAGAAGTTCGATTCCTCGCGGGACCGCAACCAGCCCTTCACCTTCACCCTCGGCGCCGGCCAGGTGATCCAGGGTTGGGACCTCGGCGTCGCCACAATGAAGCAGGGCGGCAAGCGCACCCTGGTGATCCCGGCCGAGCTCGGCTACGGCGCCCGCGGCGCCGGCGGCATCATCCCACCCGGCGCGACGCTGATCTTCGACGTCGAGCTGCTCGGCGCGAAGTAAGGCAGACGGCTCGGCGGCGGGAAAGGTCGGCCCAGAATGCTGTTCGCGCAGCTTCCCGACGACCTGTTCCGGCCGCTGGCCTCGCCGAGCCGCGCGTTCAACGCGGCGCTGCTGCTGCACCTGCACCGGAAGGTGATGGGCACCAGCCCCGACCCGGTGCGCAAGGCGGAGCTGCTGGCCGCCATCGGCGACTTCTCCGCCGAGTGGGCGCTCGATCAGCAATCCGACGACGAGCCGGTGCCCATCGATCCGATCGAGCGCCGCTCGGCCCTTTTTCGGCGCTTCCTCGAGACCGGCTGGCTGATCGAGCGGCGCGAGCGCTACGTGCCGGTGGTCGACTTCGACCCGGAGGCGCGGCTCCTGCTCGAGGAGCTGTCGCGGATGGAGCGCGGCGAGACCCGCTCCTACGGCGCCGCCATCCTCGACGTGCTCGGCAGCCTGGAGAGTGCGATCGCCAACCCGGCCGACCGCTCGGAGGCGCTCGGCAATGCGGCGCGCGCGGCGCAGGCCTTCCTCGGCCACGTGCGGGGGCTGGCCGGCGCGATGCGCAAGATCGAGGAGCGCATCCTCCACGAGGAGGACATGCGCGCGGCCTTCCGCCTCTACTTCGAGGACTTCGTCGAGCGCCACCTGATCAGCGACTACCGGACGCTGAACACCCGCTACAACCCGTTCCGCTTCCGCTCGGCCATCGTGCGGGAGGCCGGACGCGCGCTTCGCGACCCGCTGCTGATCCGGGCGCTGGCCGAGGCGATCCTGCGCGAGGGCCGGGCGGCGGAGCTGCGCACCGCCGAGCGCGGGGTGCGCGCCGACCTCACCCAGATCCTGTCGATTTTCGAAGGCCTCGACCGGCACCTCGACGCCGTCGACGACGTGGTCGCGCGGATGGAACGCCGGATCGCGGCCGCCGTGCGCTACATGGACCGGCCGGATTCGGCGGGCATCGAGCGCACCGCGGCGGCGCTCCGCGCGGTCGGCGCGGCCGCGGGCGCGCCGGACGTGGCGCCGGCGATATCGCTCCTGCGGCCGCCGATCGGCACGCCGCACCTGTCGATCCCGCGCGGGCGCAAGGCGCCGATCGAGCTGGAGGCGCTGCCGGATTTCGAGATCGATCCGGCGATCGAGGCCTTCGTCGAGGCGAAGGCCGCCTACCGCCGGCGCACCACCGTGACGGCGGAAACGATGACCGCCTTCCTCGACCGCCATCTCGGATTGGACGGGACTCTGCGCGGCTCGGCGATCGCGGTGGCCGACGTCGACGCCTTCGTGGTGTTCCAGCGCCTGCGCGAGATCGACGTGCTGTTCGAGGGCGCCCTCGGCACCCGTTACGCCGTGTCGCGGGTGGAGGGGCGCCTCTCGAACGGGTGGCTCGATTGCCCCGACTTCGTCATCCGCCGCACCTCTAGCGATCGGCATGCGGGCGACCGACCCGCAGGGAATCGGCATGCTTGAGCCGTTCCGCGCCATCATCGACGGCGAGGAGACGCCGCCGCCCGGCGCCCGTGCGCCCGACGTGGAGGAGCTGACCCGGGCGCTCGCGGTGCTGCTGAAGGGCCAGGTGATCTATTCGAACACCCCCGGCATCGGCCGCAGCTACGAGCTCGCCCGGCACTATGCGCCGTTCTTCACCGACTACTTCGCCTGCCTCGGCTACGCGCTGACCGTTTCCCACCGCGACCAGATGGTTTCGCTGACCCTCGCGCCGGACGGGCCGCGCCACGACATCGTCGCCGAGCGCCTGCGCAAGGACGAGACCCTGGTGCTGCTGGCGTTGCGCCTGATCTACGAGGAGGGCCTGCGCGACCACCGCGTTTCCACAGACGGCCTGGTCGAGGCCACCACCGACGACGTCACCGAGCGCATCCGCACCGCAGCCCGCAACGACCCGCCGGAGGAGACGCGGCTGATCGAGATCCTCCGTCTCGTCGCCCGCCGCGGCGGCCTCCGGCTGGGCGAGCGCGACCGGGCCGAGCGCGTCACCCCGGTGAGCGTGCTGCCCGGCATCCTCGTGCTTGCCTCAGATGCGTGGCTCGACCGGCTTCGCGCGTGGTTGGAGGCCGGTGAGGCGTAAGGGTCAGGGCCTCTCCGCGTGCGGCGGGGGAACGAGCGTGCGCAAGGCCTCGAAGTAGCGTCGCCCGAGGATACGCTGCGAGGCGGCATCGAAGTGGATCCTGTCGCCCGCGTTGCCGGCGAGTCCGTCCGCGGAGACGTTGGTCGTCAGCGCGACGGCGTCGGAAAGATGCGCGAGCGCATCGAGGATCGCGAGCCGTGCCGGGCTCGACGTCACCCAGTCCGGCTCGAAACCGCCTGTCACGAACGGCACCTGGCGCGCGCCGCCGATGCGGGCGCGGAAAGCGGCGACGGTGCGGGCGAGCCGGGCGGCGTAGTCCGGACCGGACAAGGCGCCGGCGTCGGCCTCGCCCTGGTGCCAGAGAATCGCGGCGAGGCACGCGTTCGGCGCCGCGTCGAGTGCGGCCCGTGTCCGCCGCACCGCGCCCTCGAACAGATCGTCGCCGGGGTTCCAGTGGCCGTTGGCGAACCCGGTGCCGCCGACGGCCGCGGGTACGAGCAGGATGCGGCGGCCCGGCGGGCGCGTGGCGATGTAGGCGCGGGCGAAGCTCAACCCCAGGCCGACCCGCCCCGCGGCCGGGCCGGGATGCAGGAGCGGATCGATCGCAGGCACGATCCGGCCCCGGCTGCCGGCCTGGCTCCATTGGACGATGCGGGGATCGGGCATGCCGTCGAGGGTCGCGTCGAAGCCGAGGCCGAACCCAACCATGTTCGACTGTCCGGCGAGCAGCACCACGTCGGTGCCCCGGCCCCGATCGGTCGAACTGCACACGGCCGCCGCCGCAGACGACGCCAGCGCGAGGCCGATGAGAGACCAAAGACCGAGCTTCGAGGCCCACCGAGAACCCGTCCGATGCACCCTCGATGTCATGGTCGCCGTGCCCGCGCCCTCGGGATCGAGGGACCTTCGGTCCCGCTCTACACCGAAAACCGGTGCGGGCGCCGTCGTGCGTGGTGCGGGCGCCCTTGCGTCTGCCCGCGCGGTTGGCCAACTGGGCGCCCTCTCACCCGGATCGGACCCGCCCCCGGTGTACCGTCTCACCGACATCGCCCTTTCGAACTGGTATCTCATCCGGCGCGAGCAAATCCGGATTCGGGGCGCGGCGGCGCTCGTCGGGCCGACGGGGGCCGGCAAGTCGACGATCTTCGATGCGGTCGGCACGGTGCTCGCCGGCAACAACGCAAGCCGGCTCGCCCTGAACGCCTCGGCCTCGGGCCGCAGCGCGCGCACCGTGCGCGACTATTGCCTCGGCTGGATCAGCGATCCGGCCGAGGGCGGCCGCCCGACGCGCGAGGCCTGCGAGACCGTCATCGCCCTAGTGTTCGAGAACGCGGCGACCGGGCGCACGGTCTCGTTCGGGCTGGCTCTGGCGGCGCGCGCGAGCGACCAGAAGGAGGAGGTGCTCTCCCGCTTCATCGCCACCGGCCACCGCTTCGAGATCGGCGACTACCTCCGCACCAATTCCGAGGGCAGCTTCACCGCGCCCTGGACCGAGATCGCCAAGGACCTGCGGGTGCGCACCGAGCGCTTCGAGGAGTTCCGCTCGTCGGGCGAGCGCTTCACGGCGGAAGTGCTGGCGACGCTTCGCGAAGGCGCGCCCGCGCCTGACCCGCGCCACTTCCTGCGCACGTTCTCGAACGCCGTCGCGTTCAAGCCGATCTTCGATTCGAGCGCCTTCGTGCGCAGCTTCGTCCTCGATCCTGAACCGCTCGACGTCGCCCGCGTCCGGCAATCGGTGGAGAACTGGCGCCGCCTGCTGGAGACGATCGAGGAGCTGGAGGTCAAGCTCGCGCGGCTGAAGCGCCTCGCCGGGCGCTACGAATCCTGGGCCGACGCGGTGCTCGCCTCCGGCATCCACGAGGCCCGCGCGGCGACCGCCGAACTGCGTCGCCGCTGCCACGACCTCGTCGCCGTGCGGACCAAGCTCCGGGCCGGGGCCGAGGCCCTGCGCATCGCCCGCGAGAGCGTCGGCACGAGCCGCGGCTTCGTCCGCGACATCGACGGGGAGATCGCCGAGAAGAAAGCCCTCGTCGTCGGCGGGGCGACCGACGGGCGCCTGGCCGCCTCGACCATCGGCCTATCGATGCTGGAGCGCGACCGGCGGGACCTAGCGGCCCGCGTCGCCGACCTCGTCGGCCTCGTCGGACAGATGGGCAAGCTCCAGGCGGTCGCGCCGGTGTTGCGCCAGGTGGCGCCGCAGGCGGCGCGCCTCGCCGAGGCCTGCGCCCGCTCGGGGCTGCGCCGCGAGGCGCCGCCCGAGGAGACCTTGCGCCTCGACGGCCCGTTGGCCGACCTGATCGAGGGCCTGCTTCGCCTCCCCGAGTTCGACGAGGCCCTCGACCGGGCCGCCGAGGACACGGCGCTGAAGGCGCGCGCGCAGGAAAGCGAGGCCGAGCGCACGGCCCCTGCGCCCGCGTCCGGGCACGCCGCGCGACTCTCGTCCGACACGGTCGCCTTCCGGATGGAGCTGGCGCGCCGCAACATCGATGCGGTGCCGGTCTGCGAGCTTGCCGAGATCGTCGATCCGCATTGGGGGCCGGCGCTCGAAGGCCTGCTCGGCCGGGCGCGCGAGGCGCTGGTGGTCGCCCCCGATCGCCTGGAAGAAGCGCTGGGCGTGCTTCAGGGCAACCGCGACCGCTTCAGCCGCTGCATCCTGGTGAAGACCACCGACACCGCCGGCCAGCGCGCGCGGCGCTTCGACGACGGGCCACTCTCGGTAATCGAGACCGACGACCCCCACGCCGCCGCCTTCCTCGGCGTGCGGCTCGGCGGCTACGACCTCGCGCGCGACGACGCCGAGCTGCGCCGGATGAGCCGCGCGGTGGCGCCGAGCGGGCGCACCACCGCGGGCATGGCCTACTCGGTCACCCGTTCGGTCGACCTGCTGATGACCCGGGGCCAGCGCGGGCCCACCGCCGAAAGCCGGCGCAACCACGAGATCGCCGTCACGGAAGCCAAGCGCCTGCGCGGCGAGGCCGTGGTCCTGCGCGAGGCGGCGCGGACGGCGGCGGCGATCCGGGCGCGGATCGCCCGCGGCGTCGAGGATTGCGACGCCCTGCGGGAGGAGATCGACGGGATCGAAGGCCGCAAGCGTACCCTTGCCACCGAGCGCGAGGCGATCGAGAAGCGCGACACCGCCGGGCTCGCCGAGGAGATCAAGGCGCTCACCGCCGAGCGCATCGCGTATCTGCGTGAGCTGTCCGAGGTGCTGGAGCCGAAGCTCGACGGCCTGCTTGCGGAGGAGGCCGGCCTGCGGGCGCGGCTCGGGGCGGGGCGCGAGGCGGCGCGGGCCGCCTTCGTCGCTCGGCGGAGCAGCCTGCACCGGCTCGCCAGCGGGGACGCCCTGCGCATCCGCATGGTGCGCGGCCGGGTGTTCTCGGCGGCCCCTGTCCACGCGATCCGAAGCGAGCTGTCCGGGCTGGAGGCGAAGGCGATCTCGGCCGCGGCGTCGGCCGAGCGCGGCCTCGCGCAGGAGGCGGCCGAGAGCGCCCGCTCACACGGACGCGCGGCGGAGCGGGATCTGGCGGAGTATTGCGCCCAGTGGCGGATCGACAACCCGCTCGGGCGCGGCGACGGCAATCGCGGCGATCAGCCGGCGACCCTGGGCTACGCCTGGGTCCGGCGCGAGCACGACGAGGTCGAGGGCCACGAGCTGCGCCGCTACCGCGCCCAGGCCGAGCGCGCCACCGACGAGATGCGCCGGCTGATGACCGAGGACCTGCTGACGCGGCTGGCCGACAAGTTCGAGCGCGTCCGCGCCCGCCTCGACGCCCTCAACGAGCGGCTCTCGACCCAGCGCTTCACCGGCCAGACCTACGCCTTCGAGGCGACCGTCGATCGCCGCTACGCCGCCGTGCACGCCTTGGCGACCGAGGTGGCGCGCTCGCCCGACGCCGCGCAGGCGCTGCTGCCCGACGACGGCGAGGGTCCGATGGCGGCGGCTTTGGCGGAGGTCACCGCCCTGATCTCGGGGGCCGAGGACGCGGCGCGGCTCGCCGACTACCGCAACTACTTCGTCTACGAGATCGGGATGCGGGACGGGGCCGGCAACCGCACGACGATGTCGAGCCGGGCGCTGCGCGGATCGGGCGGCGAAGCGCAGGCGCCGTTCTACGTGGCGATCGCCGCCTCGCTCGCCAGCGCCTACTATCCCGGCGACCGGCCGGGCGACGAGAATCCCGGTTTCGGCCTATGCCTGCTCGACGAGGCGTTCTCGAAGCTCGACGTGCGCAACAGCCAAGCGCTGGTCGACCTCTATGCGGCGTGGGGGCTGCAACTGCTGATCGCCGCCCCGGAGGACAAGCGCACGACCCTGACCGAGGTGATGGACACCATCGTCACCGTCTACAAGAGCCCGGACCTCGCCTCGGTGCGGATCGAATCCGAGCACCCGCTGGAGGCGGCCAAGCGTGCCCTGCACGCGATCAATCCGGAACGGTACGACGACGATCGCGATGCGGCCGAATAGGTGGCGCGGTGCGAATTAGGCACCGCCGGCACGAGAACGATCGGGAGAACGTCCGGCCAGCGGTGCCAGCCAGACGAGAGGGGGGAACTCATCAAGCCGGCTTCAACTTAAAATAAGCAAGCCCAGCCGGCATTCACATTTGTCAAAACGGCGCCGACAAAACGCGCCGTCGTCCCACTTATCCACCGGCCGCCCTCCCCGACCCCTCGTCGTGAAGGTGGAGGGCCGGAAAGGCGGGTCGCACAGGGGCTTAGTTGAGGTAGGTGCGGATCCAGTTCGGGGACAGGATCTCGCCCTCCTCCGTGATGATCCAGGGCTGCTTGGCCGGGTCGGTCAGCGCGCCGGCTGCGGCGGCGATCGCCTCGCGCAGGGTGCCGTAGCGCTCGGGCTGCGCCAGCGGCGAGGTTGCCGGCAGGGTGCGCCAGATCGTCAGGTCGGCGGGTCGTTCGAGAGCCTCGGTTTCCATCTCACTCTTTTCCTTCCGAAACGGCATCGTCCGTTCAGGCGTCCGCAGCCGACGCGAGGGTCGGCCGACCAGGAACACACCGTATTCATTCGAGAAACGAAGCATCTCTAAGGCGGCTTCACGATCATTGCGGCATCCTGGTCAGAAACCGGTCATGATTGCGTCGCAAATCGTTCGCGTCTCCTTGCCCACCAGAAGTGGCAGATTAGACGCGGACACCTCGGAGCTTCGTCTTGTCTTCCCGAAACTGTGGTCTCGAGGAATGACCATTCCGTTAGCGTCTCCGCCGCGCCGCGACGGTGCGGCGCCACTCCTTGACCATTCCCGTGCAAGAACGTTGAAGCGCACAGGCTGAATGCCACGTTAAGGGCGGCGCGCAGGTCAGCCCCGCGTCTGCGCCCGCCTGCCGGAGAGGTCACCCATCGTGCCGGATCGTTTTGTGCGCCTCGTGCTGGCGGCCGTCCTGGTGCTGCTGACGCTGTTCGTCGCCCAGCCCTACGTCACCGCATTCCTGTTCTCGCGCGGGGTCCCCCGCGCGATCACCGCCCGCGGCGATCTCGCGCCGGCGGAGGCGACGACGGTAGCGCTGTTCGAGCGGGCGAGTCCCTCGGTCGTCCACGTCTTCGCGCAGGGCGCGGCCCGCGGCGCCGACCTGATGAGCCTCGACGACGAATCCGAGCAGGGCCAAGCGGGCGGTCAAGGGGGCGGCCAGGGCGGTTCCGGCAACACCCAGACCGGGACCGGCTTCGTCTGGGACGCCGGCGGCCACGTCGTCACCAACAACCACGTCGTGCAGGCGGCGATCCAGTCGGGCGGGCCGATCTCGGTCCGGCTGTCCTCGGGCGAGGTCGTGACGGCGACGGTGGTCGGCGCCGCGCCGGCCTACGACCTCGCGGTGCTGCGCCTCGGGCGCGTCGCCAAGGCGCCGCCGCCGCTGGCCGTCGGCACATCGGCCGACCTCAAGGTCGGCCAGTCGACCTTCGCCATCGGCAACCCGTTCGGCCTCGACCACACGCTGACCACCGGCGTGATCAGCGCCCTGCAGCGGCGCCTGCCGACGAGCGAGGGGCGCGAGCTGTCCGGGGTGATCCAGACCGATGCGGCGATCAATCCCGGCAATTCCGGTGGGCCGCTGCTCGATTCCGCCGGGCGGCTGATCGGGGTCAACACCGCGATCTTCTCGCCGTCCGGCGCCAGCGCCGGTATCGGCTTCGCGGTGCCGGTGGACGTGGTGAACCGCGTCGTGCCGGACCTGATCCGCAACGGGCGTGTGCGCAATCCCGGCGTCGGCATCATCGCCGGGCAGGAGGCCACAGCCGCCCGGCTCGGCATCGACGGCGTCGTGGTCCTGCGCTTGCTGCGCGGATCGCCAGCCGCGAGCGCGGGCCTACGTGGCGTCGACCCGCAGACCGGCACGGTCGGCGACGTCATCGTCGGCGTCGGCGACCGCCCGGTGCATCGCCTCGCCGACCTTACCGCGGCGATCGAGGCGGCGGGCCTGGGACAGCAGATTGACCTCGCGGTTGAGCGGGACGGGCGCGTCCGCCGCGTGCGCATCACGACGGCGGACGTCGCGGAGAACCGGCCATGATCCATCCTCGCCTGCTCGTCGTCGGCCTTGCGGCCGGCCTCTGTACGGCCCCTCCCCTCCCCGCCCAGGCCACCGAGCGGCAAGCCATCGAGCGACAAGCCCGCTCGCGGCTCTGCCCGGAGGATGCGCCCGAAGGTGTGCGCCTGCCGCCGCAGCCCGGCTGCGGATCGCGCGAGGTCCCCGCCTCAAGGCGCGAGACCGGGTTCCACGAGATTCTGCCGGGAACGGGCATCCGCGTCGGCGGACGCGCGAGCTCCACCTTCGACATGCGGCGCTGACGCGATGCTGCTCGCCCTTGGTCTTCTGGCGTGTTCCGGCTTGTGGTGGCTCGGCCGCAACGGCGGCAGGCTCGGCCCACGGCTCACGCCGCGGCTGATCCGGCGAGCGGGCGCGTGGGTTGCGCTCGCGCTCGCCGCCATCCTGATGCTGCGCGGCCAGCTCGGCCCTGCCCTCGTCCTCGGGCTCGGTGCCGTCTGGCTGCTCGACGGGCCGGAGACGCTGGGCGCCCGGCTGAAACGCTGGGTTTCATCCGTGACGCCGTCGCCGCGACGGCACCGGACGGCCCGCATCGACTTCGTCGTGGGCGACGACGGCAAGGTCGGCGACGGCATCCTGCGCGGCGGGCCGCTCGGAGGGCGGCGGCTCGAGAGCCTGGGACTCGCCGACCTCCGCGCCGTGCTGGCGGTCTGCCGCGTCCAGGACCCCGCCGCGGTGGTTCCGCTAGAGGCGTATCTCGACCGCAGGCACGCCGGCTGGCGTGTAGACGCTGAGCGCGATGGCCACCCGCGGCCGGGCCGCCCGGCGCAGCCAGGGGCGATGACGCAGGACGAGGCCTATCAGATCCTGGGGCTTGAGCGCGGGGCGACCCCAGAGGCCGTCCGCACGGCTCACCGGACGCTGATGAAGCGGGCCCACCCCGACCAGGGGGGAAGCGCCGAGGGGGCGGCCCGCGTCAACGCGGCCCGCGACAGGCTGACGAACCGACATCGCTGATACTCCACGCGCGTTGCCAGGGGTACGGGACGGCTTTCGCCGAGGGCGGGATCCGCCGTCGGCGCGAGGCACGATCGTCACGGCGAAGGCCGTTGATCGTAGAGCGTCACGGTCGAACGGACCGCGACGGCATCGGGAAAGAGATCAGCTGCGGGTGGCGAAGCAGCTGAAGCCGCTGCGCTTCAAGGTGGAGCAGGCATCCTGCGCCGCGTCCTGCTCCTGGAAGCCGGAGAAGCGGGCGCGGTAGAGTGTGGCGCCGCTGTGCTCGACCTTGACCGTGTAGGGGGCGGCCTTCGAGAGGCTGCCGCCGCCCTTCACCTTGGCGTCGGCGAGCATCGCCTTGGCCTTGCCCTCGTCGTCCATGGCGCCGAGCTGGATCACCCAGGCCGTCGGCACGATCTTCGGGCCGAGGACGGGCTTGGGTGCCTCGGCGCGGGCGACCGGGCCGTCGGCCGAGGCGATGCGCTGGTCGGACTTGCGCGCGCCGGGGAACGCGGCCTGCGCGGTCGAGGGGGCAGCGTAGGCCTGCGCCGCCTTCGGCAGCGGGCCGGCCTTGAACGCGCCGGCGCTGCCGGGGGTCGCGGTCGAGCGGCGGGGCGAGATGTCGAGGGGCTGGGTGGCATCGGTCGAGTTCGTAGTCTCGACCTCGTCGTCCTCGGCCGAGGCGAGCTGTGTCCGGGTGCGCGAGACCGCGTCGGCGACGACCGCCGGGCGGGCGCGCTCGGCGACCTCGACGGTCGGCGGCGCCTGCCGGGCGCCGGCATAGGCCCGCGGCAGGCTCCCCCGGACGAGGTCGGCCATGATCCGGTCGCGGCTGGCGCCCGACTTGCCGCCGAGCACGATCGCGACGATCTGGCGGTCGTCGGACTTGGCAGCGGTCATTAGGTTGAAGCCGGAATCGCGAGTGTATCCGGTCTTGATGCCATCCACGCCCTCGACGTTGCCGAGCAGGTGGTTGTGGTTGCCGATGGTTCGGCCGCGGAAGGCGAAGGACCGGGTCTGGAAGTAGCGGTAGTAGCGCGGGAAGCGATCTTGGATCGCGCGGGCGAGCACCGTCAGGTCGCGGGCGGTGGTGATCTGCTCGGCATCGGGCAGGCCCGAGGCGTTGGCGTAATGCGTGCGGCTCATGCCGAGCGCATGGGCCTTGGCGGTCATCAGCTCGGCGAAGCGCTCCTCGGACCCGGCGATGTTCTCGCCGATGGCGCAGGCCACGTCGTTGGCCGACTTCGTCACGATCGCCTTGATGGCGTCCTCGACGGCGATGGTCTGGCCGGGGCGCAGGCCGAGCTTGGACGGCGCCTGCGCTGCGGCGTGGGCCGAGATCGTCAGCTCGGAATCGAGCGCGAAACGCCCCTTCTCCATCTGCTCGAACAGCATGTAGAGGGTCATGACCTTGGTGATCGAGGCCGGATGCCGGAGGGCGTCCTCGTTCACCGCATGCAGCGTGCGGCCAGACTTCACGTCGACCACCATCGCGGCGTAGGGCGGGTTGTAGCCGCCGCCCGGGCGGACGTGGCGACCGTGGCGGCGCGCCTCGGCGGGCGAGGCCATCGCGGTCAGCACCGCGGCGGCGGCGAGCGCGGCCGACAGGGCGGGCAGGGTTCGAGAGCGACGGGAAACGCTACGCATCACGACTCATTGCCCTCGACAGACCGGCCGCGACCGGTTTGCAACGCACCATTCAGCTCGGGACGCGCTCGAGGCGTGGCCCGATCGCGTCTGTCAAACACGCTACGGTGATGCAGTTACGGCGCGGTTAATGGAGTCGCCGCAGTTTGCACGTGTACTTCGCAGTGCAAACGTGGATTGACGTTCGATGGTGCGGCGCACAAATATCGTCTGCCGCGTCGACCTGTTCGGCCGAGAATCCTTGCTTGCACCGTCGCGCGGCGAGCCCGCTGCGTCGCAGGAGGCCCACCATGACCCTCGCTTCGAACCCGGCCGGTGAGCTCTCTCGTCAGGGTTTCGCGCGCACCCAGGCCGGCGCCGCCGCGCTGAGCCGAAGCGTCGGCGCCGCCGCCCGCACGAGCCAGACCATCGGGATCGAGTGGATGGACTATCTCAAGCAGGTCAGCTCCGAGGTCGTCGCGACCACCGAGAAGGTCGTGAAGGCCGGTAGCCCGGTGAAGGTGATAGCGATTCAGGGCGACTTCGTGAAGGCCGCGGGCGAACTCTGGATGGCGCGCGCCGGGACCTTCCGCGACCTCTACGCGACCCTGGCGACGGACATGGCGGGCCCGTTCGCGAAACCCTTCGCAAACCCCTTCGCCGCGGCGACGGGCAGGTCCGTAACGGCGGCGACGGAGCCGAAGGCCGCCTGACTCGGAGGCCGGGGCGGCGGGCCGCTCCCGGACAGTTGCGCGCAGACGACTGGCGAAACCGAATCCCGCCCTCTAGATTGGCTCGACGCGGCCGGACCCGTCGCAGCGATGCGACGAGCGACGGCCGGCATGAAGGAGCCGGTTCGATCACGATGACAGACGTCCCGATGCGGGGCACCGCTCATCCCCATACGCGTGTAATCCGGCCCTCCCTCGCGGCGGCGCGATCCGCCGCGGTCGCGTCCGACCCCGGATCGCCGGGCGGGGACGATCGCTCGAACACCGCGATCATCACGCGTACCAAGCCGAAGACCAAGCGACCGAGCCTGTATCGGGTGCTGCTGCTCAACGACGACTACACGCCGATGGAATTCGTCGTGCTCGTGGTCGAGCGGTTCTTCAACAAGACTCAGGAAGACGCCTACCAGATCATGATGCACGTGCATCAGAACGGCGTCGGAGAATGCGGGGTGTTCACCTACGAGGTCGCCGAGACCAAGGTGACGCAGGTCATGGACTTTGCGCGCAAACACCAACATCCTCTGCAGTGTGTTATGGAAAAAAAGTAGGCTCACGCAGCACAAAGGCTCGAGCATTGCCCAGCTTCTCACGCAGCCTTGAACAAGCTCTTCACCGCGCCCTCGCGCTCGCCGGCGAGCGCCGGCACGAATACGCCACGCTGGAGCACCTGCTTCTGGCGCTGGTCGACGACCAGGACGCGGCCGCAGTCATGCGGGCCTGCAACGTCGAGATCGACACGCTGAAGCGCAGCCTCGTCGAGTACGTCGAC
The DNA here is from genome assembly GCF_022179125.1 of Methylobacterium cerastii. Taxonomy (GTDB): domain Bacteria; phylum Pseudomonadota; class Alphaproteobacteria; order Rhizobiales; family Beijerinckiaceae; genus Methylobacterium; species Methylobacterium cerastii. Next base: position 18,154 of record NZ_BPQG01000006.1, on the reverse strand, counting down.
ACCGAGCTCTCCAACCTCACCGGCGACGGCCGCCAGGACGCCAAGCCCACGGCCGGCTTCCAGCGCGTGATCCAGCGCGCGGTGATCCACGTGCAGTCGTCAGGCCGCGAGGAGGTGACCGGGGCCAACGTGCTCGTCGCGATCTTCGCCGAGCGCGAGAGCCATGCCGCCTACTTCCTGCAGGAGCAGGACATGACCCGCTACGACGCGGTCAACTACATCAGCCACGGCATCGCCAAGCGCCCCGGCGCGTCGGAGTCCAAGCCCGTTCGCGGCGCGGACGAGGAAGGCTCGAACGAACGCCCGAGCGACGACGGCGAGAACCGCACCAAGAAGAAGGGCGACGCCCTCGACGCCTACTGCGTCAATCTCAACAAGAAGGCCCGCGACGGCAAGGTCGACCCGCTGATCGGTCGCGAGAGCGAGGTCCAGCGCACGATCCAGGTGCTGTGCCGTCGCCAGAAGAACAACCCGCTCCTCGTCGGCGACCCCGGTGTCGGCAAGACCGCGATCGCGGAAGGCCTCGCCCGCAAGATCGTGCAGAAGGAGGTGCCGGAGGTCCTGGCCGACGCCACCGTGTTCTCGCTCGACATGGGCACGCTGCTCGCCGGCACCCGCTACCGTGGCGATTTCGAGGAGCGTCTCAAGCAGGTGATGAAGGAGATCGAGGCGCACCCGAACGCGGTGCTCTTCATTGACGAGATCCACACGGTGATCGGCGCCGGCGCCACCTCCGGCGGGGCGATGGACGCCTCGAACCTCCTGAAGCCCGCACTCGCCGCCGGCACGCTGCGTTGCATCGGCTCGACCACCTACAAGGAATACCGCCAGTACTTCGAGAAGGACCGCGCCCTGGTGCGGCGGTTCCAGAAGATCGACGTCGCCGAGCCGTCGATCCCGGACGCGATCGAGATCGTGAAGGGACTCCGCCCGTATTACGAGGAGTTCCACAAGCTCAAGTTCACCACCGAGGCCGTGAAGGCCGCGGTCGAGCTGTCGGCGCGCTACATCAACGACCGCAAGCTGCCCGACAAGGCGATCGACGTGATCGACGAGACCGGCGCCTCGCAGATGCTGGTGCCGGAGGCGCGCCGGAAGCGCGTGATCGGCATCAAGGAGATCGAGGCGACGATCGCCACGATGGCACGCATCCCGCCCAAGACCGTGTCGAAGGACGACGCGGTGGTGCTCCAGCATTTGACCGAGAACCTGAAGCGGGTGGTCTACGGCCAGCCCAACGCCATCGAGGCGCTGACCTCGGCGATCAAATTGGCCCGCGCGGGCCTGCGCGATCCTGACAAGCCGATCGGCTCCTACCTGTTCGCCGGCCCGACCGGCGTCGGCAAGACCGAGGCCGCCAAGCAGCTGGCATCGTCGCTCGGCGTCGAGATGCTCCGGTTCGACATGTCGGAATACATGGAGCGCCACACCGTCTCGCGGCTGATCGGCGCCCCACCCGGCTATGTCGGCTTCGATCAGGGCGGACTGCTCACCGACGGCATCGACCAGCACCCGCATTGCGTGCTGCTGCTCGACGAGATCGAGAAGGCGCACCCGGACCTGTTCAACATCCTGTTGCAGGTCATGGATCACGGCAAGCTCACCGACCACAACGGCAAGCAGGTCGATTTCCGTAACGTGATCATCATCATGACCACGAACGCGGGCGCCTCCGACCTCGCGAAGTCGGCCTACGGCTTCACCCAGGCCAAGCGCACGGGCGACGACGTCGAAGCGATCAACAAGCTGTTCGCGCCGGAATTCCGTAACCGGCTTGATGCGATCATCTCCTTCGGCCACCTGCCGAAGGAGGTCGTGGCCAAGGTCGTCGACAAGTTCGTGCTCCAGCTCGAGGCGCAGCTCGCCGACCGCAACGTCACGATCGAGTTGTCGGACGAGGCGCGTGCTTGGCTGGTCGAGCACGGCTATGACGACGCGATGGGCGCCCGCCCGATGGCGCGGCTGATCCAGTCGAGCATCAAGACGCAGCTCGCCGACGAGGTGCTGTTCGGCAAGCTGAAGAACGGCGGCGCGGTCCGCGTCATCGTGCGCAAGCCCGAGGATGCCGAGGCGAAGGCCGGCGGCAAGGAGACGCTGGGCTTCGAGTTCCCGGCCGGCCCTGTGGTGCCGAAGCCCGAGGCCGACGTGACCAACGCCGTCAAGAAGCACAAGCGGGCCAAGCCCCGGGCCGCCGCACGCAAGAAGACGCCCAAGGACGACAAGGGCGGCAATTCCGGCGGCGGTGGCGTCCGCACGGTGCCGAAGGTGCCCCTCGTCCGGGCCTGACGACGAACGGACGAAACGCCGTTTCGGCAGGCCCTGAAGCGCTCCCAGCGCTTCGGGGCCTTGCGCATGACGGCGATTGCGGCTTTCAGGATCGTGGACAACCACGACATGGACGCGGCGACCGTACGCCGCCGCGAAGGACCGAGGGGGCGTGACAATGAGCGAACTGCATGAGGGCCCCCTCCTGCCCGTCGAGCAACCCACGCTGGCGGCGGCACGACCGAAGCCCCTCACCCGCCGTGAGGAGCGGCGGCGGCGGCGCACCCGCCGTCGCCGCGGCGAGGAGATCCTGGCCTGGGTGCTCGTGCCGCTGATCTGCCTCGGGATCTACTGGGGCATCAACGCCGGCTTCGAGTTCATGGGGACCTCGCCCGGCCAGGTCTGGGACCAGCTCATGCAGGTGAAGGCGATGATGGAGAAGCGCGCCTGATCGCGCCGCTCCGGTCGCCGCATCCTCTCGCGCGAACGGAGCGTTCATGCCCCTCACCCGCCGCGCCGCGCTGATCGGCGCCCTCCTCGCGGCTCCCGCCGCGAAGGCGGCCCGGCGCGACGGGCCGGTGGTCGTCGTCGGCGCAGGCGCGGCCGGGCTCGCCGCCGCCGACATCCTGCGCCAGGCCGGCCGAGCCTTCACCGTCATCGAGGCGCGCAACCGCATCGGAGGACGCGCCTACACCGAGATCGGGCTCGGGCCGGACTGCCCCTTCGATGCCGGCGCCGAGTACGTGCACTGGGCCGAGTGCAACCCGTGGCGGGCCATCGCCGAACGCGACGGCGTGCGCATCGCCGGCCAGGAAGGCTGGGCGCGGACGCTGTTCGTCGATGGGCATCCTGCGACGGATAGCGAGCGCAACCGGCGCCGTGCCGCCTTCTCCGGTCTCGACGCTGCGCTGAAGCCGGTCGCGGGCCCCGACCGGTCGCTCGCCGAAGCCGCCGCCGTCGCCGGCCCTGACATGGTTCAGGCGGCGGCGGGCCTCTCCCGGCTGTCGCTCGGCGAGGAGCCCGATCGCGTCTCGCTCCTCGATTATGACCGCCTGTGGTCCGGCACCGACCTCTGGCTCGACGGCTACGGCAGTCTCGTGCGCCGCCGCTTCGCGATGATGCCGGTCGCCCTCGGCACGGCCGCGACCGGCATCGACTGGTCGGGCGGCGGGGTGCGGGTGACGACACCGGGCGGCATCCTCGACGCCGCGGCCGTGATCCTCACCGTTCCGGTCGGCGTGCTGGCGTCGGGCGCGATCCACTTCACGCCGGATTTGCCTGCCCCGACGCGGGATGCGCTCGGCGGCCTCGGCATGGGGGCCTACAGCAAGGTCGGCCTCCGGCTCGACCCCGCCCGGATCGATCTGAAGGCCTTGGGCGATGCGGTCTCGGTGGCGCGGCGCGGCGAGCAGGACCGGACGATCTACTTCGAGGTCTCGCCGTTCGACAGGCCGCTCGCGGTGGCCAACATCGGCGGAGACGGATCGCGCGCCTTGTGCGAACTCGGCGAGGCCGCCGCCGTCGCCGAGGTCACGGACCGTTTGGTGGCGATCCTCGGTACGCAGGCGCGCGGCGCGGTGACGGCCGGGAAGCTCGCCGGCTGGTGGACCGACCCATATGCCCGCGGCAGTTACTCGATCGCCCGCCCTGGTCATGCCGACGCCCGGGCCGCTCTCCAGGCGGGCATCGGCGAGCGCATCTTCCTCGCCGGTGAAGCCTATGCCGGAGGAGGAGCCATGACGGTCGGCGGCGCGACGTTGGACGGCGAACGCGCTGGGCAGGCCGTCCTGCGGATGCTGGGCTGAGGGTTTCGAGCAGGAAGTCGGACGCAAACGGCACTTAGACGTTCGGGTCACGAGGCCCGGAGCCCCTCTCCCCTGCGGGAGAGGGGCCCCCGATGCGCTTCACGCGACCTGCTCACGAAGGTTTATCTCATCAAGCCCTACCCGAAGCGCAGTGCGTGGACGGAGAACAGCGCCTCGGGATCGGTCCACACGGTGATGGCCGCCCAGCCGGCCTGCTCGGCGAGATCGCGAAATCCGTCGATCGTGTACTTGTAGCTGTTCTCGGTATGGATCGTTTCGCCCTCGGCGAAGGCGAAGGCGTGTCCGGCCACCGTCACGGTCTGGTTCGCACGGCTGACGAGGTGCATCTCGATCCGCGAGGCCGTGCGGTTGAACACCGCCCGATGGCCGAAGGCTGACGCGTCGAAAGTGCCGGAGAGTTCCCGGTCGATCCGAGTCAGCAGGTTGAGGTTGAACGCCGCGGTGGTGCCAGCCGCGTCGTCGTAGGCCGCTTCCAGTACGGCTGCGTCCTTCACGAGGTCCACGCCGACGACGAGCGTCGCGCCGGCGCCGAGCACGTCGCCGAACTGGCGGAGGAGCCGAGCCGCCTCCGCGGGCTCGAAGTTGCCGATGGTCGAGCCGGGGAAGAACCCGGCGCGCGGGGCCTCGCCGAGATCGGCAGGAAGGGCGAAGGGCTGCGTGAAGTCGGCAGCGATCGGCGCGATGCGCAGGTTCGGATAGTCCGTCTGCAGCGCCGCCGCCTCGCTACGCAGGAACGTCTCGGAAACGTCCACGGGCACGTAGGCGGCGAGGTCGGACATGTGGCGGAGAAGCCGGCGCACCTTCACGGTCGAGCCGCTACCAAACTCTACGAGGGCGGCGCCGCGCGGCAGGGCGGCAGAAATCTCGGCACCGCGCGCGTCGAGAATGCCAAGCTCCGTCCGGGTCGGGTAGTATTCCGGCAGCAAGGTGATCTGCTCGAACAGGTCTGACCCGGCGGCGTCATAGAAGTACTTCGCCGGCAGCGTCTTCTGTGGCTTGACGAAGCCCGCGAGCACGTCGGCGAGGAACGCCTGATCGTCGGGTAGGCGCGCGAGCGGCGTCGCGTCCGCGAAAACGGGCTTGATGGTCACGCGTGATAGCTCCGGAAGACGTTCGTCAGGCGCGGGACTGCGCGAGGCGCAGGCCCGTGAACTGCCAGCGCTGATGGGGATAGAAGAAGTTGCGGTACGGCCGGCGGGCATGTCCCTCCGGCGTCGCCACCGACGAGCCGCGCAGGACGATTTGGTTCAACATGAACTTGCCGTTGTACTCGCCAAGCGCACCCGGCAGCGGGCGATAGCCCGGGTAGGCGGTGTAGGCGCTGCGCGTCCACTGCCAGACCAGGCCGAACGCGTCGTCGAGCCCGCCCTCGGCGGCGGCGACCTCCCACTCGAACTCGGTCGGCAAATCGCGGCCAGCCCAGCGGGCGTAGGCGTCCGCTTCGTAGTAGCTGACATGGGTCACGGGCTGCGCCGGATCGATCGGGCGGCGGCCGGCGAGGGTCATGCAAGTCCAGCCCTGCTCGCCCGGCTGCCAGTAGCCCGGTGCCTCCCAGCCTTCCGCCTGGGCCGCGAGCCAGCCGTCGGATAGCCAGAGCTCGGAGCGGGTATAGCTGCCATCGGCCATGAACCGCAGCCATTCCGCGTTCGTGACCAACCCCCGATCGATCGACGTCGGCAAAATAAGGGTGTCGTGGCGCGGATGCTCGTTGTCGAACGAGAACCCATCGCCTGCGTGTCCAACTTGATGGATGCCGTGCGCGAGCTCGATTGCGCCCGGGCTGCTCGTCGCCTGCGGGAAGCGCCACGCGGGATCGTAGACCGGGTGCAGCGGGTTCTGAGCGAAGGCGTGCAGGATGTCCGTGATCAAGAGTTCCTGGTGCTGCTGCTCGTGGAACAAGCCGATCTCGAGGATCGGCAGCACCTTCTCCAGCGCGCCGGGGGCGGCCTGCGCCAGCAGGGTCTCGACCGCCCGATCGATGTGGGCGCGGTAAGCGGCGATCTCCTCGGTGGTCGGCCGCGTGATCAGCCCCCGCATGATCCGCGGCTGACGCGGGCCGGCGGCGACGTAGTAGGAATTGAACAGATAGTGCAGCCGCTCGTCGTGGATCTGGTAGCCGGGCAGATGCTCGCGCAGCAGGAACTGCTCGAAGAACCACGTCGTGTGTGCGCGGTGCCACTTGGTCGGGCTGGCGTCGGCCATGGACTGGACCTGCTGGTCCTCCGGTGACAGCGGCGCGGCGCGGCGCTCGGTCTCGGCGCGAACGAAGCGGAAGGCGGCGATCCAGGCGTCCCGGTCCACCGGGCGGGCGGAGACGGGCGGCGGCGGGAAGGCTTGAGCCGGGAAGGCCGGGTCGCGAAGTGCGGCTGTCGCAGCCATGGTCTGTTCTCCCCGTCGTCCGTTCGACCGGCGGTCATGGACGGTGGAGATATGGTCGAAGGTCTCGCAGACAACGGCAGCGCGACGATTCAGTCTGCGATCGCGCCGGAGCGGTGGATTACGGGACAACAAGCCAGCCCCAGCGAAATCGATAGCCTTTTTGCAGCCGCAGTGAGGTGGCCTTAACCCTCTCGCCCAAGACTGCGAGGCTCTGATGCTGGGGTACGCGTTCTGATGCGGATCGATCTGATGGCCGGAGCGAGCCTGTCGGCCGCCGTCCTGCGCGGGGCGCCCGAGCCCACCATCCTTGTGTTCGATTCCGGCCTCGGCGGGTTGACGGTGCTGGAGCAGGTGCGCCGCGCCCGTCCCGACGCGCGATACGTCTACGCCGCCGACGACGCCGCCTTCCCCTACGGCCGCCTGTCGGAGCCGGTCCTGGTCCAGCGCGTGCTCGACGTGATGGCACGCCTGATCGCGACGCACCGACCGGACCTCGTAGTCATCGCGTGCAACACCGCCTCGACGCTGGTGCTGCCGGCCCTGCGCCAGCGCTTCCCGACGCCCTTCGTCGGCGTGGTGCCGCCGATCAAGCCGGCGGCCGAGACAAGCCGCTCGCGCCTCGTCACGCTGCTGGCGACGCCCGGCACCGTCGCCCGCTCCTACACCCGCGACCTGATCGCGACCTACGCCGCCGCCTGCTCGGTTACGTCGGTCGGCTCGCACCATCTGGCCAACTACGCCGAGGCGGAGCTCGCCGGCACGCCGGTGGACGACGCGGCGATCGCCGCCGAGATCGCGCCGTGCTTCGTCACCGCCGAGGACGGCCGCCGGACCGATGTCGTCTGCCTCGCCTGCACGCATTATCCGCTGCTGCGCCCGCGCTTCGAGCGGCTCGCGCCCTGGCCCGTCACCTGGATCGACCCGGCCCCGGCCATCGCCCGCCGGGTGACGCAGCTGCTCGGTAGCACCCCGCGCGACGCGCGCTCCGACGAGGGCCCAGTGCTCGGCGCCTTCACCGGCGGCGCCACGCTGACCGAGGCCTTGCGCGCCTCGCTCGACCGGCGCGGCATCCCCTCGGTCGGCGTCGACCCGATGCCCCTGGCGCTGCAGTAGCGCCGTCTTCCGACCCTTCGATCAGGGCTGTGCCGCGGCGACCGCCCTGGGCCGCGGCCGCTCGACGACAGTGCGGCGGCTGAGCCCGGCGGCCTTGTAGGCGGCGAAGGCGAAGGCGGCGCCGAGCCCGAGCAGCGCTAGGTCGAACCCGTAGAACGCCGCGTCGCCCGCGCGTAGGCTCGCGACGAGGTGACGACCGGTGGTGAGCCCGCCGACGACCGGCACCGCAGCGAGCAGGGCCGCCGCGGTCGCGAGCATCGCCGTCCAGCCGGCGCGCGGCGTCAGAACCAGAGGCACCAGGGCGGCGACGACCCAGGCGGCGAAGAAGGCCGTCACCTCCGTCTCCTTGCGCTCGGCGATGCCGAGCGGCAGCAGACGGTTCGCCAGGAAGTAGCAGGCGATGGCGATCGGCAGGCCGGCGATCGTGCCGACGTTGAGTGCCTGGACCAGCCGCAGGCCGAGATGCGCCCTCGCCCCGCTGCCGGGCTTCGGTACCCGCGCCACGGTCCACAGGATCAGTCCGGTCGCCACCATGGTCGCGCCCATGACGCCGCTGAGGAAGAACAGCACCCGCAGGGCCGGCCCTGCGAAATGCGCTTCGTGCAGGCCGACCATCGTGGTGAAGGCGCCCGCCGCCGGACGCATCGGCCCCAGAGTCTCGATCACCGCGCCGGTTGTGCCGTCGAACGCCACCTGCGGGTGCCGGTGCATCAGGCCGTGCGGCTCCTCGAACACTGCGACGACTACGGCGTTGGCGTCGCCCGGGTTCTGCACCGTGATCCGCTCCAGCGGCTCGGCGTTCATCGCCAGCGCGCGCTCGACCATTGGCCCGAGGGGTGCCAGCGGCGTCGGCCGTCCGGCGGGGGGCCGCGTAGCGGTGATCTGGCCGGATTCCGCGTAGAAGGCCTGGGCGTCGCCGTGATAGGCGGTTGTGACGCCCCAGGGCATGTACATCACGCAGAGCGTGACGATGCCGGTGTAGGTGATCATAAGGTGGAAAGGCAGCGCCAGCACGCCGGTGACGTTATGCGCATCGAGCCAGCCGCGCTGCGCCGACTTGGCGTGACGCCGGAAGGTGAACAGGTCGGCGAAGATCCGCCGGTGCGTGACGATTCCGGAGACCAGTACGACGAGCATAATCATCGCGCAGATGCCAACAACCCAGCGACCCCACAGGGGCGCCATGCTCAGCTCGAAGTGGAAGCGGTAGAGGAAGTCGCCGCCGCGCGTATCGCGGACCGAGGCTGGCGCGCCGGTCGCGGGATCGAGCGTCGCCTGGCCCGGCGGCGTGCCGGGCTTGCGACGCCAGAACAGGTCGAGGGTCGGCCGGTCGGGGCTCGGCAGGGTGATGAACCAGCTGCGCGCGCCCTTCGCATGGGTGTCGAGATGGAGGCGGGCGAGGTCGGCGGCGTGGCCGAGGGCGGCCGGACTCATCGGAGCCGCGGCCTTCAGCTCCGGCCGCATCCATTGCGAGATCTCCGAGCGGTAGTAGCTCGCGGTGCCGGTGACGAAGACGGCGAACAGCACCCAGCCGACCACGAGGCCGGACCACGCGTGCAGCCACGCCATCGATTGCCGGAAGCCGGTTCGCATGGTCTCGCGCCCTACCAGCGGTAACGCAGCGTGGCGTAGACCGTGCGCGGCAGCCCGTAATAGCAACTGGTGTAGCCGTTGCAGCCGCTGACGTAGGTCTCGTCGAGGAGGTTGGTGGCGTTCACCTGCACGGAGAAGCCGGCCAGCGTCGGGTCGAGGTTGCGCAGGTCGTAGGAGGCCGTGGCGTCGACGAGCACGCTTTCGGGCACCTTGAAGGTGTTGGCCGCGTCGCCCCAGGAGGTGCCGAGATAGCGGACGCCGCCGCCGAATTCCAGGCCGAGCAACGGCCCGTCGAGGAATCGGTAGGTCGCGAGCAGCGAGGCGGTGGTATCCGGAACCAACACCGGCCGCCGGCCCTGGAGCGGGACCGTCTGCCCGGTGAGGTCGTTGGCGGTCCGGCCATCGTCCCGGACGTTGCGGATGTCGAGGAGCGAGAAGCCGCCGATCAAGGTGATGCCCTCGGTGAGGTTCGCCCGCGCCTCGAACTCGACCCCCTGCACGCCGACCTCGCCGGTCTGCAGCACGAAGCCGGTGGGGCGGCCGAGCGTCGTGTCGGCGGTGGTCCGGTTCGACTGGCGGATGTCGAAGACCGATGCGGTGAGCAGGATGTCGGTACCCGGCGGCTGGTACTTGATGCCGGCCTCGTACTGGTCGCTCAGCTGCGGGTCGGGGATGCGCCCGACCGTGCCGAAGGCCGTGTCGAACACTCGGCCGGCGACGATCGGCTCGAAGGCCTGGCTGTAGGACACGTAGGGCGCGACGCCCGAAGGGAACAGGTAGAGCAGGCTCGCCCGGCCGGTGAAGGCGTCGGAGGGCGCGTCCTGCAGCGTCAGCGTGCTGCCGGTGGCGGTGAAGCTGCGGGTCGGCCCGGACTGGCGGGCGACATCGTAGCGTCCGCCGAGGGTCAGGATCAGGCCGTCGACCTTCATCTGGTCCTGGAAGTAGACGCCGGTCTGCTGCGCGTCGATGCGCGAGGTGGTGGTGAAGGCCGGGAACGGGATGTTCATCGCGTAGTTCGGCGCGAGCACGTTCAGGTCGGGCGCGTTCGGAAACGGCGTCCCGCTGGTGCGCGTGCTGAAGGTGCGGTGGTCCACGCCGAGCAGCGCCGTGTGGGCGATCGGACCGGTGTCGAAGTTGGCCACGACGTTCGAATCCAACGTGTAGGCCTCGGCCGCGACGACGTTGCCGATCACTGCGCGCGGCAGCAGCGGGCCGCTGGCGAACGGGCCGTTTCGCGGGTTGAACGCGCTGTAGACGCTGCGATAATCGCCCTGCGTACGCAGGTAGCGTCCGGCCGAGTGGAAGCGCAGGTTCTCGTTGAAGCGGTGGTCGAACAGGTATTCGATCGAGGCCTGGGTCCGGTCCGAGCGCTCGACGCTTTTGTCGCCGTCGTAGAAGTTGACCGGCAGGCGCCCGATCACGCCGTTGCCGAAGTCACGCGGGAACACCGTGCCGACCGCCGGGAAGCCACCGTAGAAGCCAGAGAACGGGTCGCGCTGGTAGTTGCCGATGATCGTGAGCTGCGTGTCGGTCGAGGCCCGCCAAGTCACGCTCGGATTGACGAAGGCGCGCTCGACCCGCGTCGTGTCCACCGGGCCGTCGCCGTTCCAGCCGGAACCGACGATGCGGTAGGCGAACTGATCGGCGAGCCACGGCACCTCGGACTGGATCGGCCCGCCCACGTCGACGCCGCCGCGGACCTCGTTGAAGCCGCCGCCCTGGACGAAGACTTCGCCGTGCCGGACGAATTGCGGGATCTTCGAGACCAGGTTGACGATGCCGCCAGGCCCCGACTGCCCGTACAGCACCGAGGCCGGCCCCTTGATCACGTCGACCCGCTCCAGCCGATAGGGGTCGATGGTGGCGTTGGCGTCGCGGCCGGCGATGAGTGCCATGCCGTCGAGGAAGATCGGCGCGTTGAACCCACGGATCAGGAACTGCTCCAACCGGGTCGAGCCGGCGCCGCCGCGCTGCTCGGTGGTGACGCCGGGCGTGTAGCGTAGGGCCTGGTTCACGGTGAGCGCGTTCTGGTCCTCGATCTGCTTGCGCCCGATCACCGAGATCGACTGCGCGGTCTCGATGATCGGCGTATCGGTCTTGGTGGCGACGGTGCTGCGGCTGGCGACGTAACCGGGGACCGCACCGGACGCACCGCCCGATCCGTAGAGCGTGCCGCCGAGGCTGCGGCCGGCGCCCTCGCCGGTGACGCTGAGCTCGCCGAGCTCGATGTCGGTCGTCGGCGCGGTCTGCGCCGAGGCGGCCGACGGCGACAGGATCGCGCAGGTCGTGGATAGTAGAGCCAGCCCCAGCACGGTGCGGAACGGGCGCACGGAAGCTGGCCCTGCGGCGCACGGGCAGTAATGAATCATCTAGTTGATCCCAGACGCGACACGTAACGACGAAGACCCGCGACATGCACTTGCGCATCACGGCGGCGTGATCGGCTTATCGTTAAGTTCTCGCCCCAGCACAATTTCTATCTTGTGGAAGCGTTCCAGAGTAACTTCGAAAGGTTCCAGGCTATCTCGACGTGCACGGTCACGCGGGATGACGATGCACAGGGGCGTGGGCGGTTTCGTGCGCTCTGCATGCCCAGACAGGATGGTGCCCGCGACGCAACTTGCCGGTGCATAAGCTGCCAGGCTGTGTTCAATCGGTGACACCTCGCGGGCGCCTGGTCGCCTCAAATCAGGCCGGCGGCGACGCCCGCTTGGGGTCGACCCAGGCGCCCAGCGTCTCGGTGCGCGCCTGCGACAGGATTTCCGTAGGCGCTTCAGCGCACGGAGTCCCCTCCGGATTGTCGGCCCCAAAGGCGGCGAGCGCCACGCGGGTCTCGGGGTCGGCGCAGGCGCGCGCGAACGCCGCGCGGTCGAGGCAGGTGAGGCGCCCAGTCTCGAAGCAGGCGTAGACCAGGCCGGAGCCGGCTTCCGCGAAGCGGACCGAGCGGAGGCGCCGGGCGCATTGGCGCAGGAAGCCGGTGTTCCGTTCCGGCGCCAGGGCGGCGGCGTCCGGGTAGACCTCCGCCGGTGAGAGCGCGTCGATGTTAATCTTGGTGTAGCGGGCGATGTCGATCAGGTAGCCGGCGTTGAGGACGGTCAGGTTGCCGTTCTCGCCGAAGGCGACGGTGCGCGGGCGTTCGCCAAGCGGCACGCTGTTGTCGAGGAACTCGTAATACACCTGCTTGTCGGCCTTGGCCGCCCAGGTGAAGAACAGCTCCGGCATTCCGGTGAAGGCCTCGACGTTGTGGGCGAGGAGGTCGTCCACCGCCTTGTAGCGACCGAAGATCCGTCCGCGGATCCAGGCGCGTTCGACCGTCGCGTCAGGCGGCGTGATCATGAACAACATGAAGACGCGGTGCCCGAAGCGGGTCAGCAACTGGCTACCGTCCTGCGTACGGGAATCGGCGTTGAAGCTGTCGAACCGGAACCGGTCGATCAGCAGATGCGACATCCGCCCCTCGCGGGCCTTGCGCGCCATGTAGCGATCGAGCTTGCGATCGACGATCTCGACCTCGTGCCCGGTGAGCGTGCCGGCATAGCCGATCGCGTCGCCGATCGAGTCGTAGTCGAGCAGGAACTTGCGCCAGATGTCGGGGGTGATCACCGCGAAGTCCGACCAGGATTCGCCGAGCCGGCGGGCCAGAGCGCGCTGCAGCGGGCGCATTGTGCTCTTGCCCGAGGCCGAGGCGCCCTTGACGTTCATCACGATCGGCGCCGCCTGCGCGCGGACCGGAACGTAGCCTTCGCGCGCCACGGCCTCGGCGAACCACGGCTCGATCAGGCAGCCGATGCGGCGGCTGCCCTCGTCATTGGCCACGAGCGTGGTAGCAAGGCTCGCGAGCAAGCTGCGATCCCCGATGAGCTTGCCCCGGTGCCGGACGATCCCCGACACAACCCTGTGAAGCGCCGCGCTCGCCACCTGCTCGAGGGCATCCTCGCCCTGCCCGGCGCGGACGCACCAATCGGCGCAGTTGGCCAGCACACGCTCTTCAGGAGACCGCCCGTCAACGGGCGGCGGCTCCGGCCGCGGCGCTAGGCCCAGCACGTGGCGCCAGGTTTTGGGCGTTGCCGGCGCCGGAGCGGGCGGCGCGAACGCCGCGTCGAGCTCAGCCGTGATGCGGGTGCGCGCCGTCTCCGCAACGGCGCTCAGAGTCTCAGCGACGGCCGCCGCGTGCGGTGCGACCGCGTCGGCGAGGATGTGCGCGACGATCGCACGGAAGTTGACGCCAAGGTCGCCATAGGTCTCGCCGACCGGGACCGAGAGGTCGGCCATCACCCGGATCAGCACCTCGTGGACGACGAGGCGCTCGGGCCGGAAGGCGACGATTTCCGGCATCGGCAGGCCGGAGAAGGCGGCGAGTTCGACCGCCTCGGCCAGGGGCGTCGCAACGTTCTCGGGCCGGTACAGGGTGGTCAGCGCGAGAAAGCGCCGTGGCAGCGTCGATTCGATACCGGGATTCCACGGCCCGCGCTCGACGACGCCGTCGTCCGGCAGCGCATACCCGGCCGCCGCGTTCATCGCACCACGGCCAGACCTCGCACGGGACCGAGGCTCAAGCCGCCTCGGCCGAAGCCCGGAACAGGCTGGCGCAGCCCGAGCCACGATGCATGCTCAGGATCGAGGCCCGGTCGATCTCCGGGTGCGCCGCGAGCACGTGGCGGACGCAATCGACGACCTTCTCGTACTGCGATGCCTCGTAGTTGCGCTCGAGCGGGCTCACCGCGATGTAGGTCTCGACGACCAGCACCCGCTCGGCACGCTCCTGCGTGACCTCGACGGCGATCCAGGATGACTTGATCAGGCGGGAACTCGAAAGCATGGGCGTACCTCCGTCGGTCTGCGCTTGTTTGCCGAGCGCCGTTTGATCGGGAGGATGAACCCGTATTCCGTCGCTGCCAAGGGGCGCGAACGCGGAAGGTGTCGCCAGCACCGGGAACCTACGGCTTGGCGGCAATGGCCAAGCGTGACGTCCGCCCGGTCAGTCGAAGTCACCGACCGCCGACATCACCTGATCGAAGATGAGCTGATCGCCGAGCCAAACGATCAGCGACAGGAGAAGCCCGAGGCCGGCGATGTCGAGGATCGCGAACAGGTCGGCGTTGTCGCGACGCATCGACAGCACGAGCCATGCGAAGGGAATCGACTGGACGGCCAAGGCGGCGGGAACGTTCATCGCACGGCTCCGCAAGAAACCGTAAGGTGCCATGCATTCGTATGGCGGAATAGACCGATATTCGATCGTGATCCCGAAATCTGATCAATTTTCGATGAGGCATTCTGCAGTTGTGAGACATCAGGCCGGTCGTTGGACGAGCGAAGACCGTGCAACCGAAGACATCGGGCCGGACGAACATCGCGCCGTGGGTCACGTCGTTTGGCATATTGCATGCCATCGTCACTTCGGCCATCCTGCGGGGCAACGGCCGACAAGGCCGACTTAGACGAAGCAACAGGGATGGAGCGTCGCAATGCCCCTCGGGCGCCATCAGGGCTGCCTGCCTTTCGGGCCGCAGGGCTTCCCATCTGCGTGCCTTCGGGCCGCGACGCGCGCTGAGCCGCGCACCGGCCCTAGCCAGAAGCGCGGCTTGGCCGAAGGCGGACTTTTATTGACTTGACCATTGGCGAGCGCGCCCGGCAGGCATGAGGCCTGACGGGACCGCGGCCCGACACCTTCGAAGCCGAGCGGCATCGCCGGTATCCCGACCCACCTGGAACGATCAGAGACAGACCCATGAGCAAGGCCCTGGAAGGCGTCAAAATCCTGGACTTCACCCACGTCCAGTCCGGCCCGACCTGCACGCAGTTGCTCGCGTGGTTCGGCGCCGACGTGATCAAGGTCGAGCGTCCCGGCGCCGGCGACGCGACGCGCGCGCAGCTTCAGGACGTTCCTGATGTGGACAGTTTGTATTTCACCATGCTGAACCACAACAAGCGTTCGATCACCCTCGATTCGAAGACGGCCAAGGGCAAGGACGTGCTCTGGCGCCTGGTGAAGGAGTGCGACGTGCTCGTCGAGAACTTCGCCCCCGGCGCGCTCGCCCGCATGGGCCTGACCTGGGAGAAGATCCACGAGGCCAACCCGCGCATGATCCTGGCTTCGGTGAAGGGCTTCGGTCCCGGCCGCTACGAGGATTGCAAGGTCTACGAGAACGTCGCCCAGTGCGCCGGCGGCTCGGCCTCCACCACCGGCTTCCGCGACGGCATCCCGATGGTGACCGGCGCGCAGATCGGCGATTCCGGCACCGGCCTGCATCTCGCGCTCGGCATCGTCACCGCCCTGTTCCACCGCACCGTCACCGGGCTGGGCCAGAAGGTCGACTGCGCCATGCAGGACAGCGTGCTCAACCTCTGCCGGGTGAAGCTGCGCGACCAGCAGCGCCTCGATCACGGCCCGCTCACCGAGTACAGCCAGTTCGGCGAGGGCATCCCGTTCGGCGACTCGACCCCGCGCGCCGGCAACGATTCCGGCGGCGGCCAGCCCGGCCGCATCCTCAAGTGCAAGGGCTGGGAGCACGATCCCAACGCGTACCTGTACTTCATCACCCAGGCCGCGGTCTGGGCGCCGATCTGCGACATCATCGGAGAGCCGGACTGGAAGACCGATCCGGGCTACGCCACGCCCAAGGCGCGCCTGCCGCACCTGAACGAGATCTTCACGCGCATCGAAGCCTGGACGATGAAGCACGACAAGTTCGAGGCGATGGACATCCTCAACGCGTACGACATCCCCTGCGGCCCGATCCTGTCGATGAAGGAGATCGCCGCCGACGAGTCCCTGCGCAAGACCGGCACGATCGTCGAGGTCGAGCATCCCACGCGCGGCACCTACCTGACCGTCGGAAACCCGATCAAGCTCTCGGCGAGCCCGAGCGAGGTGACCCGCTCGCCGCTGCTCGGCGAGCACACCGACGAGATCCTCCGCAGCGTCCTCAAGTACACCGACGCCGAGGTGGACGAGATCGCGAATTCAGGCGCGGTCGGCCGCATCGAGAAGATCGCGGCGGAGTAGGCGGTCGCCGAAAAACGGCGGATTCGTTCCTGCACTTCTATCGATCCATCTACACGGACCGGCATTTGCCCAACCACTGACACCGACATCCCGAGGGGCCCGCGACAGCGGACCTCGACGGTGCCCTCCGGCGGGCGCGCGACGACCGGAGCCCTCCTTGGGGGCTTGCCGCCTCGCGAAAGCGCCTCGGGACGAGGTGGTGGGCAGGATCGGCGGTCGAGCAGAGTCCGGGGCGGACCGTCCCATCGCGACGACAACGAGGCTTCCATGCGCATCGCCTTCATCGGTCAGCAGGATTTCGGCAAGGCGGTGCTGGAGGCCTTCCTGAAGCGCGGCGACACGGTGGCCGGCGTGTTCTGCGCCCCCGAGAAGGAGGGCGCCAAGCCCGACGTGCTGAAGACCGCCGCCCTCGAGCAGGGGCTGCAGGTGTTCCAGTTCCCGAGCCTGAAGAGCGCCGAGGCGGAGGCCGCCATGCGCGGGCTCGACGCCGACATCGGCGTGATGGCCTACGTGCTGCAGTTCGCGCCGCAGGACTTCGTCACGATCCCGAAGCACGGCACGATCCAGTACCACCCCTCGTTGCTGCCGCGGTATCGCGGGCCGTCCTCGATCAACTGGCCGATCGCCAAGGGCGACACCCGGACCGGGCTGACGATCTTCCGCCCGACCGACGGCCTCGACGAGGGCCCGGTCATTTTGCAGAAGACCTGCGACATCGGCCCCGACGACACGCTGGGCGACGTCTACTTCAAGAGCCTGTTCCCGATGGGCGTCGCGGCGATGCTGGAGGCGGCCGACCTCGTCGTCGCCGGCCGGCACATGGAGGTCGACCAGGACGAGGACGCGGCGAGCTACGAGGGCTGGTTCCGCGCCCGCGAGGCGGCGATCAACTGGGCCGCCCACGCCAACCAGATCTACGACCTGATCCGCGCCGCCAACCCCGCCCCCGGCGCCTGGACAACGATGAACGGCGCCAAGCTGCAGATCTTCGACGCGCGGCTGCACCCGGTGCGGGCGCTCGGCGGCGTGAAGGGCAAGGTCGGCGAGGTGATCGCGGTCGGCGACGAGTCGATCCGCGTCACCGCGCAGGGCGGCCAGATCGAGATCTTCAAGGTGAAGCCGGAGGGCGGCAAGAAGCTCTCCGCGACGGAGTTCGCCCAGGACGGCGGCTTGAGCGTGGGCACGATTCTGGGCGGCTGAAACGCGTGGGTCGTCGCCCCATCCCGTCGGCTGCGATCAGCCGGCGGGTCTTTCGCGTTCGATCGCATCGAGAAGGATCGCGCTGATCCGGGCCTGCCAACCCGGTCCGCCTGCTCGGAAATGAGCTGGTGGTGAAAACCTGACGGATGGAACCCACCACGAACGTCCGCGATGGGTGGGAGGCAGGCCGTCTGCTCTTGAGCGAGTGTTATCTTAAAGCAGACTTTGGTAAAAGCGCCGGCGCGGCTTGTCCGGTAGAACATAAATGCGTGTTGGCACTGCCGCATCCTTATCATGTCCTTGTTGTCGGCCACGAAGCCGAGGCCTTTAAGACCGTCTACGATCCGCCTCAGGCGTTCAGCTTCTTGCTCGCAGAGAGCTTGCACTAGCAACTTCGGGAAACCAACGTGACCTTAACAGCCGTTAGTCCACCCGGCGGAGGACCCTCTAATGCCTGCTCACCAAAATCGAAAATAATGCCGCAAGGCTAAATCCCTTGGCATCAGCACCGATAAACGCGGTGTGTAATTACCCACCCCTGTGGCCGCTGGGTTCAGGCGCCAACGGTTTTGAGGATGGTGCCGAAGGAGGTGCTGCCTGTGAGGCGGGCGGTATCGACCACGGTGCGGATGTCGGCCTCGCCCGCAGCGGCCCACATCGCGCGATAGCCGTTGGTCATCTTCCTTTGGACCACGGCCGGACGCAGCAGCCGTTCCGAGCCGTTGTTGGTCGGTTCGACGGCACCGGAATGGTCGAGGAAGACCAAGAG
>NZ_BPQG01000005.1 GCF_022179125.1 Methylobacterium cerastii | reverse complement strand
GGCGAGGACAGCCTGGACGAAACCGAACAGCATTAGGCTCGCGATGAGCAGAACACGCATGACAAGGTCGGACCGCCGAAGACACACTTCTCAGGGCTGAGCTCATATCACGCCGCGACGGAATGGTTCGAGATCGTCGACGCGATGTCGACCTAGCGGCGGTACACACGGTGGAACATGGTCCCGTTTGCTGTTTCGAGGTCAGCTTGGATGAGCAACAGCGGCAAGGTGGATCGACGGCGCAACGTCTGCTCCGGGGTAAAAGGTTCAGGTCCGCTTGCCACCCATCCCAGTCGTAGAGCGGACGGACGGGTCCCGACCCAACATAGTCGTTCGGCCGGACGCTTTCGTCGCCCGTAAGCGGACATAAGCCTTCCTACTTGAAATCCGTGATGGCGCTGACGAGCGCCTTGGCGTTCTCCTCCGGCACCCAATAGTTGGCCCGTTCGATGGTCCGGAAGGTCACATCCTTACCCGACCGGCTTCTCCCTGATTGAAGAGCGACGAAGCGGCATCTCAGCTACGGACAAGACCCGCGGACCTCCTGAACGAGCTTTGCGATGAGCTCCGCCGCCGGCAGTTCACGAGCGAGAGGCGCCCCTTGTCCAGCCCATTGCGCAGCGGCGGCATCGCTCCCACGCCCCGCCGCGGCCGCGTGCAAAGATTTCGCAGCATCGTACGCGACCGGATAATCGCAAGCCGGCGGACAGCCGGGGGCGATGCCGTGCAGGATCAAGCGATTGGCCAGGCCACGTGCCGGACGACCGGAAATCGCCGTGGTCAGGCGGGTGTCATAGGCTCGGTGACTTCGGAGCGCAGCGCGGTAGGCATCGTTGGCCGCGCTTTCCGGGCAAAGGATGAACGCCGTGCCCAATTGTGCGCCGGCAGCGCCGAGTTCGAGCGCGGCGCGGATACCCCGCCCGTCCATGATCCCACCGGCGGCGAGGATCGGCAGGCTTGTCCGTCGCGCCAGCAAGCTGACGAGTACGGACGTGCTCAAGCCCGGATCATGGGCTTCGGTGTCGAACATGCCGCGATGCCCACCGGCCTCGATGCCCTGGGCGATGACGACGTCGATGCCGGCGGCCTCGATACGTGCCGCCTCGTCGGGATTCGTCGCGCTGGCCATGGTCTTGATGCCGGCCTCGCGAAAGGCGGCCAAGCTTTTGGCCCTTGGAAGCCCGAAATGGAAGCTCACCACCGCCGGTCGCGTCTCCAGCAGCAACTCAAGGGCCTCGTCGTCGTCGAGATGGCTCTTGTAGATCTCGTTGAGGGTCTCCGGCACGGGCGCACCGAACTCCGTGAACAGAGGCGCCAGATGCGCCAGCCAAGCGGCCTCGCGCGCTGTGTCGCGCCGGGCGGACGGATGGCAGAAGACGTTGACGTTGAATGGCCGGTCGGTCCGGGCCCGCGTTCCCTCGATCATCCCGCGAGCCTGCTCCGCCGTGCTCGCACCGATGCCGATGGAGCCCAACCCCCCGGCGTTAGAGACGGCCGCCGCCAGCTCCGGGGTGGAGACGCCTGCCATCGGCGCCTGCACGATGGGGTGCTTGAGCCCGAGCAGATCGGTCAAGCGCACCGTTCGAGACATGATGTTCAACCCTTCCATCGACGTGACCGCCCATCCGGAGGTCAATCACCGCTCGGGTCCCGTCACTTCCGTCCCGAAGACAGGTAGGTCGGGTCCACGAACGTCACTTCGGCCGGGCTGAACGTACGCATCGTTCGCGGCACGACAATGAGACCCCAAAGCTCGCCGGCAACGCCGGGATCGAGCGAACCGAACCCTACGATGATCTCGGCCCAGTCCGCCGCGTCGCCGGATACCGATACGTCCGTGCGCAGATGTTCGATCAGACGCGGGGCGGAGCCTTCGCCCGGAAGCGCCCCGGCATCATGGGCGACCTTGTCCTCGTCGAGCGCGGAGATGATCTCGCGGACCCGCGCCTCGACGCTTTTCGCGATGGCCCGCCTGGCGAACAGCTTGAAGGTCATGCTCGCATCCCTGTAGTGGCCTCATGGTGGTGCAGGCGACCGCGTGGGCCGGCCTATAGTCGCCGCGCCCGCCGGGGAAAAATGGTTCCTGCAGACCCCCCTCATCGGAAATACCGATGCCTTCGGCATGAAGCCGTACCGGCCACGGTGGGGACCGCGGCCGGTACGTGAAGGGGGTGGATCGTCGGATCAGGCGGCCTGTTGCTGCAGGTCGAATCGCTCGCGGTCGTTGGCGGCCTGGGCGCTCCGGTCGAGACGGGAGACCAGCCAGCAGGTCGCGAACGCCAGCGGCAGGGTCACCAGCGTCGGTGGGTCCATGGCGAACAACGGCGCCGGGTTGCCCAGCACCTTCACCCAGACCGCCGGTCCGACCAGGGTCAGTCCAAGGGCGCTCAGGAGGCCGACGGTGCCGCCGACCACGGCACCCGTCGTGGTGAGCCCGCGCCAGTAGAGCGCCAGCAGCAGCACCGGGAACGTCGAGGAGCAGGCCACCGCGAACGCGAGGCTGACCATGTAGGCGACGTTCTGCCCCTTGAAGGCTATGCCGAGGCCGATGGCGACCAGGCCGAGCACGAAGGTCGCGATGCGCGAGATGCGCAACTCGCTCTTCTCGTCGAGGCGTCCCCGGCGGATGACGCCGGCATAGAGGTCATGGCTGACCGCCGAGGCGCCGGCAAGCGTCAGGCCGGAGACGACCGCCAGGATGGTTGCGAACGCGACCGCCGAGATGAATCCCATCATCGCATCGCCGCCCACCGCATGGCTGAGGTGGATCGCCGCCATGTTGCCGCCGCCGCGCAGCGCACCGCCCACGCCGATGTAGGCCGGATTACCGGCGGTCATGACGAGCGCGCCGAAACCGAGGACGAACACCAGGGCATAGAAGTAGTTCATGAACGTCGCCGCCCAGAACACCGACACGCGCGCCGCCCGGGCATCCGGCACGGTGAAGAAGCGCATCAGGATATGCGGCAAACCCGCCGTCCCGAACATCAGCGCCAGACCCAGGGACAGGGCCGAGAGCGGATCCTTGGGTGCGGCCTGCGGGGCCAGGATCGCAGTGCCCTTGGGATGCACCGCTGCGGCCTGCGCCAGCAGCGCCCCGAAGTCGAAGCGATAGGTCACAAGCACCAGCAACACGATCAGCGTCGCGCCGGCCATCAGCAGGCCGGCCTTGATGATCTGTACCCAGGTGGTTGCGACCATGCCGCCGAACATGACGTAGCAGACCATCAGCACGCCGACGAGGAACTCCGCGTAAAGATAGTCCAGGCCGAACAGCAACTGGATCAACTGCCCGGCGCCGACC
Source organism: Methylobacterium cerastii (assembly GCF_022179125.1). Classification (GTDB taxonomy): domain Bacteria; phylum Pseudomonadota; class Alphaproteobacteria; order Rhizobiales; family Beijerinckiaceae; genus Methylobacterium; species Methylobacterium cerastii. The sequence continues at coordinate 41,991 of NZ_BPQG01000005.1, read as the reverse complement.
ATCTGGGCGATCAGGTAGAAGGCCACCACGACGAGCGAGGCGCAGGCCGCGAAGATCCGGATCGGGCGTTCGCTGAGCCGCGAACAGACCACGTCCGTGAAGGTGTAGCGTCCGAGCTTGCGCAGGCGCTCGGCCAGCAGGAACACCACGATGGGCATGCCGGTGGTGTAACCGATGGCGTAGATCAGCCCATCGAAGCCGGAGGTGAACACCAAGGCCGTGAGCCCGAGGAAGGCGCCGGCCGACATCGCGTCGCCGGCGATGGCAAGGCCGTTCTGGAATCCGGTGATGTTCCCGCCCGCCGCGTAGAAGTCGTCGGTCGACTTGGTGCGCTGGGCGGCCTTCCACGTGATCCAAAGCGTCAACAGGACGAAGCAAAGAAAGAGACTGATTGCCGTCAGGTTGAGGCTGGAGGTCTCGGCTGCCGCCGCGAACGCCGGCGTGGCGAGCGGGAGGGCCACGACGGTGAGGGCGGCGCGGGCCGCGTGTCGATGCATGGGCATGGCGCTCACTTCCCCGACAGGCGCGCGTCGGCGCGGTTGACGGCCAGCACGTAGATGCCCGTCAGCACGACGCCGAGGACGATGACGAACAAGCCATAGGCGAACGCCCAGTTGACGGTTCCGCCCGATAGGACGGGCTTGGCCAGCACGGCCGGCGCGAACGCCCCCATCGCCACGAACCCGAAATAGGCCACCATGAGGATGATGGTAAGGATCACCCCGAGACTGACGTCCTGCGTGTCAGGCACACGCAGGGATGGCTTGTATAGCTCCATGATGTTCTGCCCCCGATGATCTGATGATGTGGATCGCTAAGGCACATCACGTGCCAACTGCTATTCAATACATGTTTTTACAGCTTCTTATTACTTGGTCATAAGCCCTGTGGGCCATGAGAAATCCGATTGGAACTTCCGGGCAGCGTTAGAGCTCGCCGGTGAGGAACTGCGCGCGTCCGTGTCCGAACGACCAGTCGTCATCCGTGTTGGTGACCATCGAGACCACCACGTCGGTGGCCGGGATCCCGCACTTCTCCTGCAAGCGCCCACAGAGAAGCCGATAGAAGGCTTCCTTCATCTCCCGGCTTCGGGGCCGGGTCGTCACCTGCAGGACCACGCACTTGTCCGTCCGCGGGATGCCGAGGCCCGTGTCCTCGACGATCAGGTGCTTAGGCGGGTGCTCGTGCACGATCTGGTAGCGGTCGCCGGGCGGCACCTGGAAAGCCTCCAGCATCGCCTCATGGGTCGCGTCGAGCAGCGTCTGGATCTCGGCGGGGCTGCGGCCCTCGACCAGGTCAAAGCGGAGAAGGGGCATGTGTCACCTCGTTGTGTTGAAAGGAATCAGGCGGCGCTCAAGGTACGGGAGACCGACGCCAACTGCGCCGCGGTCTCGGCGACGAGGCGCTCGACCAGGGCCCCCGCCGGCGGCAGGTCCCTGACGAGCCCGATTGCCTCGCCGACGGTCACGTTCGAGACGTCGTGGTCACCGCTGCGGTCCGCAGCCTCGACCTTCTCGCGCTCCTCGGCCGCCAGGCCGCGCAGCTCGTCCTCGCGGCCGTGCCAGGTCTCGATGAACCGGTTGCGCATCAGGCGGCCGGTGTACGCGGCCGGCCAGGCGCGATTGCGCACGATGTCATAGACCGACGTCCGCACGGTCTCGTCGCCTGTCGCCGCGAGGACACGCGCCTTGGCGGAGGGGTGGATCAAGGCTTCCTGCGTGGCCCAGAACCGGGTGCCGAGCAGCGCGCCGTCCGCCCCGAGCATCAGCGCCGCGGCGATGCCGCGCCCGTCGGCGATGCCGCCGGCGGCCAGCACGAGGACCTCCGGGCGCTCGCGTGCAACCATGTCGACCACGCTGGGGACGAGGGTGATGGTGCCCCGGGTCGTCAGGCCGTGACCGCCTGCGTCGGTACCCTGGGCCACCAGGACGTCGGCGCCGGCATCGAGCGCACGACGGGCATGCTCAAGGCTGTGCACTTGGCAGATCAGCGGGACGCCAGCCGCACGGACCTTCTCGGCGAACGGGGCGGGATCGGCGAATGACAGCATCATCGCCGCGGGCTTGTGCGCCAGTGCCATGTCCAGCAGCACCGGATCGTTCGCCATCGACCAGGTGATGAACCCGCAACCGACGCGTTGATTGCCCGCCTTGGCGAACTCGCTCTCCAAAAGCTCGCGGTTGCCGTAGCCGCAGCCGATGAGACCGAGACCGCCGGCGGCGCTGACCGCGGCGGCCAGGGCACCTCCCGAAGCCGGGTCCATGGGCGCGAGGACGATGGGATGACGGATACCGAACGCCTCGGTCAGACGGGTTCGCATTGCCATGATTGCCCCCAGGGCCCGTCGGTCCGATTTGCCGACTCGGTGCTGGGAAGAATTATGTAGCCGCACGAGGAATTCAGGAATAATGATTCCTTCAGATGACACCCATCACGGATTGAGATGTCATGAATAGTGCAGACCTGATGTTTTTCGCGGCTGTCGCCGAGGCGGGCGGGATCGGTCGGGCCGCGGTCGTTCTCAACACGGTGCAATCCAACGTCACCGGTCGCATCCGGGCACTGGAGCAGGCCCTGCACACTCCCCTGTTCTATCGCGGCACGCGGGGCGTCACGCTGACGAGGGCCGGCGAGCGGCTGCTTCCCTACGCCACCCAGGTGGCACGTCTGCTGGCCGACGCCGAGCAGGCCGTCCTGTCCGACGAGACCCCACGCGGGACGCTGCGCCTCGGTTCGATGGAAACAACTGCGGCGCTCCGGCTGCCCCGGCTGCTGACGGCCTATACCGGCAAGTATCCCGAGGTGGACATCGAGTTGGAGCTCGGGCCGACCAAGGCGCTGATCGGCGCGGTTTTGGATCGAAGGATCGAGGCAGCGTTCGTCTCCGGGCCGATCAGTCAGGACGACCTCACGACCGTCCCGGTGTTCGAGGAGGAACTGGTGCTCGTCGCGGGCACGAAGCTCAGGAGCCACGACGAGGTCGTGGCGATGCTGGCGAGCAAGCAGGAAGCGCGCGTGCTGGTGTTCAAGACCGGTTGCTCCTACCGCTTGCGGCTGGAGTCCTTCCTCGGCGCCCAGGGTCTGGTGCACGTTCGCCGGATGGAGTTCGGCACCCTGGACGGGATCATCGGCTGCGTCGAGGCCGGCATGGGCATCTCGTTGCTGCCACGGGTCGTCGCCGAACCAATGCAGCGCAACGGCCGGGTCTCGATCCATTCCCTTCCGGACGGCGCGGGCTTCACGCAGACGTTGATCGTCCATCGCCGGGACAGTCTGCTCACCGCCGCGTTCGAGCGCTTCCTCGATTGCACCTACGAGTCCTTTGATCTCTTGCCCAAGGACGCCTTCGAACTCGCTACGGCCCGGAACGGCCTTCAGGCCGCGGAATAGCCCCTGCTCCCCGGGGCAGGAAACGTCCCCTCTCCTCGCGGACACACTGCGTGATGAATTCGCGGCAGGCCGCGACGCGGCGGACCTCATGGCTGTCGGGGTGCGAGAGCAGCCAATAGGTTCGCTGGAAGACGATGGCCGGCAGCACGCGGACAAGGTCCGGGCAGTCGGCCACGGCGAAGTCGTGGAGGATGCCGATCCCGGCCCCGGCGCGAACCGCCTCCAACTGACCGATGGCACCCGCGCACCGGAACACGCTTCGGACCCGACCCTGCAGGAAAGCCATGTAGTCGAGGGCCGACGCATAGGCGTAGTCGTCCACGCCGATGACCCCGGCGTGGTTGGACAGGTCATCCTCGCTCGCCACCGGCCCGGCACGCCGGAGGTAGGCCGGCGCCGCGTAGAGACCGAGCGTGTAATCCGTGAGCTTCGAAATGGTCAGGCGCCCGTGCGTCGGACGGTCGAGGCCGATGGCGAGATCGGCCTCGCGTCTTGAGAGCGAGAACGAACGGGGCAACGGGACGAGCTCGATGACCAGGTTCGTATAGCGCGTCGCCAACAGGCCGAGCTCACGCGCCAGGAACAGGTTGCCCAGGCCGTCCGGCACGCCGATGCGAACGGTCCCGCTCGGTTCGGCCTCCGTCGCGCTCAGCCGTGCCAGGGCCGCCAGGATCTCCGCCTCGACCCGTTCGGCCGTGGGCACCAGGTGCTCGCCGGCATCGGTCAGCGCCGAACCATTGGGTCGACGATGAAACAGGGGGGTGCCGAGCGTGGCTTCCAAGGCCTCGATGCGGCGTGCCACCGTGGCGTGGTTGAGGCCGAGCTTGCGGCTGGCTTCCAGCATCTGACCTTGCCGGGCGACCGCGAGGAAGACCTGAAGATGGTCCCAGTTCAAGGACATGAATTTTCGCACATCGGTTCGGCGGACAAGGTCATTGAACAGCAAAAAACCAAGGGCGAGAAGGGGCCGACCAAAACAGGCGACGACGCGCGTCGCCGGTACCGGGAGGAAACAATGGCCCAGGTTCATTCCATCGAGCACTTCGTCGGCGGCGCCCGCGTCACGGGTCGTTCCGGCCGCACCGCACCGGTCTTCAACCCCGCCACCGGCGAGCAGACCGGGGCCGTCGCCCTGGCCAGCCGCGACGAGGTGGACGCCGCCGTGGCCAGCGCCCGCGCCGCATTCCCGGGCTGGGCGGGCACCACCCCGTTGCGCCGTGCCCGCATCCTCAACAAATTCCTCGGCATCCTGCAGGACCGCATCGGCGAGATGGCCGCCGTCATCACCGCCGAGCACGGCAAGGTGCTCTCCGACGCCGCCGGCGAGATCCAGCGCGGCATTGAGGTGGTCGAGTTCGCGACGGGAATCCCCCAACTCCTCAAGGGCGAGGTCACCGAGAACGTCGGCACCCGCGTCGACAGCCATTCCCTGCGCCAGCCTCTCGGCGTGGTGGCCGGCATCACGCCGTTCAACTTCCCGGCCATGGTGCCGATGTGGATGTTCCCGGTGGCTCTGGCCTGCGGGAACTGCTTCATCCTCAAGCCCTCCGAGCGCGACCCCTCAACCGCCCTGTTGATGGCCGAGTGGCTGAAGGAAGCCGGGCTTCCCGACGGCGTGTTCCAGGTCGTCCAGGGGGACAAGGAGGCAGTGGACGCGCTCCTCAATAATCCCGACGTCAGCGCCGTGAGCTTCGTCGGCTCGACCCCCATCGCCCGGTACATCTACGCCACCGCCACGGCCAACGGTAAGCGTGCCCAGTGCCTCGGCGGCGCCAAGAACCACATGATCGTCATGCCCGACGCCGACATGGACCAGGCGGTCGACGCGCTGATGGGCGCCGCCTACGGCTCGGCCGGCGAGCGCTGCATGGCGATCTCGGTGGTCGTTCCCGTGGGCGAGAAGACCGCCGACGCCCTGGTGGCCAAGCTCATCCCGAAGGTGCGCGCGCTCAAGGTCGGCCCCGGCACCGACGCGGAGGCCGAGATGGGCCCCCTCGTCACCAAGCAGCACCACGACAAGGTCCGCGGCTACATCGACCAGGGCGTGGCCGAGGGTGCCGAGCTCCTGGTCGACGGCCGCGACCTCAAGCTCCAGGGCTACGAGGACGGCTACTTCATCGGCGGTTCGCTGTTCGACCGGGTCACCCCGGACATGACGATCTACAAGGAGGAGATCTTCGGGCCCGTGCTCGCGGTGACGCGTGCGCCGGACTACGCCACCGCCGCCCGCCTCATCAACGAGCACGAGTTCGGGAACGGCACCGCGATCTTCACCCGCGACGGAGACGCGGCGCGCGAGTTCGCGCACCAGATCGAGGTCGGCATGGTCGGCATCAACGTGCCGATCCCGGTGCCGATGGCTTTCCACTCCTTCGGCGGCTGGAAGGCCTCGCTGTTCGGCGACCATCACATGCACGGCCCCGAGGGCGTGCGGTTCTACACCCGCCTGAAGACCATCACGACGCGCTGGCCCACCGGCATCCGCGCCGGCGCCGACTTCGTCATGCCGACAATGGAATAGGCTAACCCACACGGCAGCCGGCGGCTTTCGCTGCCGGTCGCGCCCGGACCCGTTGCAAGGATGGACCAGCGATGACGCAACCCCTCACCGTCGGAGTGCACCATGTCGGGCTCGCGGTGCCGGATCTCGAATCCGCAGAACGGTTCTTCGTCGATGCGCTCGGATGGGCCGTCGTCGGCGGCGTGGCCGCCTATCCCGCAGTCTTCGTCTCCGATGGGACGGTCATGGTGACGCTCTGGCGCGTCGCCGATCCATCGACGGCAGTGCCCTTCGACCGCCGAACCAATGTCGGGCTGCATCACCTCGCGCTCAAGGTCATCGACGAGGCCGCCCTTGCCGCCGTCCATGAAAGGATCCGGACCTATCCCGGCGTCACGGTCGAGTTCGCCCCCGAACCGATGCGGCCTGGCTCGCCCGTCCGGCATTTCATCTGCTCGATGCCCGGCGGTGTGCGACTTGAATTTGCGACGGCATAGGCCTGACCCGACGAAGATACCCTCCAAGACCGGCTTCCAACCGCCTCACGGTGCAGATCTGATGCTCGGTACCCGCTACGAACGTCCGCGAGGGGTGGTTTCCTGCCTGTCCGCTTCTGGACGATGGATGCATTGAAGCGGGAGCGCAGCGAGTTTCAAAAATCGGTCTAGTAAGAATTTCAAGATTGGCACTGGCCACCGGACCACTCGGAGTGGATGAAGACCACTACCGGAGTATCCATGACGACTTTATCCGCCTTCCCGATCACGCCTTCTGACGCCAAAGGTCAGGTGGATGTGACCGCCCTGCGCGCCTTGCTCCGTCCCTTAGTGGCTGCGGAAGTCCACTCGATCGGTCTTCTCGGCAGTACCGGCACCTATCCCTTCCTTTCTCGCGAAGAGCGCCGACGGGCCGTCGAGGTGGCCGTGGAAGAGGTCGCGGGGCGCGTACCGCTTCTGGTCGGAGTTGGTGCGCTCCGGACCGACGAGGCGGTGCAGATCGCTCAGGACGCAAAGGCTTCCGGAGCCGATCTCGGCCTTCTCGCTGCCGTGTCATATACGCCGCTCACCGAGGATGAGGTATTCGAGCACTTCGCGACCGTGGCACGCGAAAGTGGTCTGCCGCTCTGCATCTACGACAATCCCGGAACCACCCACTTCAGGTTCAGTCCCGCGCTGGTGGGGCGTCTGAGCCGGGTTTCGGGTGTCGTCGCGGTGAAAAGCCCCGCTCCGGAGCCGCAGGCCGTGGCTGAGCACCTGAGGAGCTTGCGCGAGGCGGTACCGGAAGGATTTTTGCTCGGCTACAGCGGCGATTGGAACTCGGTAGAGGCGCTGATCGCAGGCGGAGATACTTGGTATAGCGTGGTCGCGGGCTTGTTTCCGAAGATCGGCATGGACATCGTCAGGGCGGTCCAAACCGGTGAGATAGCCGAAGCGCGACGACTGAACGCCAGCCTTGAACCCCTCTGGGAGTTGTTCAAAGAGTTCTCAAGCTTGCGGGTCATCTACGCGCTGGTTGATCTGCTCGACCTCTGCCGTGCCGTACCACCGCGCCCAATCCTGCCGCTCAATGAGATGGCTCGGCGCAAGGTCGCCGATACCCTCAACATGCTCGACCTCTTGCGGACATAGCACGCAGCTTCGCGCGTCAGCCCATCTCTCGCAGCCTGCCTGACCGCAAGCGTTCTCAGTGATCGCGGACGGCCCGTCCGCTTCGGGATAAAGGGTCAAAGACTGCTTTCCATCCCAAGCCGATGTTGTTGGACGGCTGACCATTGGCCGCTTTCGGAAAGGGCCCTTAGCCGTTGGCACGACCGGGTCGGGTCGGGGGCGATCCCAGAGGCAAGGGTTCCGTCCGTCGGATTTCAACGACTAGGTCGGCTCCCGGGCATCGTGCCACAGCCAAGCGGAGGTGAGCAGCAGCAGCACCGTGGCAGCCGCGCCGACCATTCCGAGCGCATCCCAGCTGGCCAACTCCCTGCTCCCGATCAGCCAGATCAAAACCGGTCCGCAGATCTGACCGGCGGCGAAGGCAGCCGTCAGCCGTGCCAGCAACGGCGTCGGGTTGTCGGGACGCTCCTCGCGCGCGAGTTGCAGGCCTGCCATGCTGACGACCATGAACGTGCCGCCCACGAGGACCGCGGAGGCGGCGATGGCCCAAAGGGCATGGGCGATCAGCGGCAATGCCGTTCCGAGCGCCAGGGTCCCCTGCGCCACGGCCCAGAGCCGCTTGCGCGACCATCGCGGCAGCCAGCGCGCCACCGCGGCGACGGACAGCACGGCGGCCAGTCCGAACAGAGGCCACATCAGGCCGAACACCAGCGGGTCGGGCGTGAGCGCGCGCGCCATGGCGGGCAGGAAAGTTGCCGGCACGATGTAGCCGAAGCCGAAGACGCCGTAGCAGAGCGCCAGGGATAGGTTTCCGCCGCGGGCTGTATCCGCGATTGCCGTCGCTTCGCGTTCCTCCACGGGCACCGGGCTCACGCCCTGGCCGCGCGAACGCATCCAGACGAACAGGGCGCCCGCGCCGGCGGCGGCGCCGAGTTCCAACCAAAGCCAGACGGCCGGCTGTCGACCGCCGATCCAGGACAACGTCCCAGCCAGCGCGATTCCGAGGCCGACGCCCGTGTAGATCCAGGCTCCGAGGTGCGAGACCTGCCGCCGCGCCAACTCCGCCAGGCACCAACTGCTGGCACAGATCAACGCCCAGGCGCTGAAGAGACCGCCTGCGGCCCGAAGCAGGGCGCCGGCGAGCGCCCCGCCCGCACCAACCTCGGCGGTGCAGAGCGTGGTCAGCGCGACGCCGAGCAGGCTCAGCAGAAGCCCGCGGCGCGGGTTGGACGAGAACCAGGACGCCGTGACGGCACCCACGAAATATCCGCCGTAGTTGGCGGCGGCCCACTCCGTACCGGCCGCAGCGCTGAGGGTGCCATCACGCATCATCAGCGGCATCAACGGCGTGAAGGCGAAGCGGCCGATGCCCATGGCGACGGCAAGGGCGACGAGGCCGCTGCCGACGACCATCCAGGCGGATCGGTCGGTGACCGGGGATGATGCCGATTGGGTACTCATGGATTTCCGTTCCGGTGGACCTCGCCTGGCTTCGGCGAGGTCCCATGGGGTGTTCGAGGCGGCCCGCACGGCGAGCCGCGGCGCGCGGGCGGTCAGGCGGCTTGTCTCGGCGCCTCGACCAGTTCGTCGGCCGGCCCGAAGAACTCGAAGCGGATCCGCTCGGTGGGGATGCCTTGGCGTCCGAGCCCGTGCACGAGCGCCGCCAGGAAGGGCTTGGGGCCGCACAGGTAGTAGGTCGCCTCCTCCCGCGGGGTGTTCGCGGCCAGCCACTCCGCCGTGACCAGGCCCGTCTCCGCGAGTTGCCTTTTGGCGGGATCCTGCCCATCCGGCTCCGCATAGAAGAAGCGGGAATGCAGATTCTCATGGCCCTTCGTCAGGGCCCGTGCATGTGCACCCATGGCGTGGACCCGTCCGTTCAGGGCACCGTGGACGAACCAGGTCGGACGCTCCGGCGAGGTGGCTGAGATCGTCTCCAGCATGCTGATCATCGGGGTCAGCCCGACGCCGCCGCTGACCAGAACGACCGGTCCGTCCGTGCTTCGGTCGAGGAAGAAGTCCCCGGCCGGCGGAGCGGCCCTGACCAGCGTGCCCATTTCTGCATGGTCATGCAGCCAGTTCGAGACGATGCCGGCCGGTACGCCCGTCGATGCCTCCCGCTTCACGGTGATGCGATAGGCGCGGTCGTTCGGGGCGCAGGAGATGGAGTAGTTGCGCTTGAGCACCCCCCGGCCGGGTAGGTCGAACTGGAAGCCGAGATACTGTCCCGGCTCATGTCGCAGGATCGGTTGCCCGTCGGACGGTACCAACACGAACGAGCGGATCGTCTCGCTCTCCTGGGTGACGCTCTCGACGACGAACTCGCGCCAGCCATTCCAGCCGCCGGGCTTCGTTGCGAGGTCGCGATAGATCGTGGCCTCGCGTCCGATGAGCAGTTCGGCAAGGAACCAGTAGGCCTCTCCCCAGGCAGCGCAGATCTCAGGCGTGGCGGCCTCGCCGAGCACGTCCTGGATCGCGCCAAGAAGGGCATTGGCCACGTGGGGGTAATGTTTCGGCAGTATGTTCAGGGCGACGTGCTTCTGGGCGATCCGCTCGACGGCGCCCGCGAGCACCCCGAGGTTGTCGATGTTGCGGGCGTAGGCGAGCACGGCCTGCGCCAACGCCTTCGGCTGAGATCCGGTCTCGCCATGGTGCGATTGATTGAAGAGGGCACGCATCTCGGCGTCCACGAAAAGGCGCTCGTACATGCGTTGGGTGATGGTGAGGCCGTGTCCTTCCAGAGCAGGTACGGTGGCCTTGATCAGCGCGATGGTGGCCGGGGCAAGCGGGTTCGGCATCTGCATCTCCCATAAGCTTCATTATCGATGAACCTTATGACTCGTTGCTTTAAAAGGTGCAACCGAGATACATCTTATGCATTTATAGGAGCTGCCATGCGCCTGACGCGCTACACCGACTACGCCCTCAGGACGCTGATCTACGTGGGCTTGCACGAGCGGAGGCAAAGCTCGATTGCCGAGATCGCCCGAGCCTACGGCATCTCCGAGAGCCACCTGACGAAGGTGGTGCACCAGCTCGGGCGCCTGGGATTGATCCAAACCACCAGGGGTCGTGGCGGCGGCCTCCGGCTCGCCAAGCCACCGGCGGATATCATCGTCGGGGCCGTGGTGCGGCAGACCGAGGAGGACCTCGCGCTTGTCGAGTGCTTCGCGGGCGGAGCCTGCGCGATCACGGCCCCATGCCGCTTACGGCGGGCGCTCGGCGAGGCACTGGCGGCGTTTCTCGCGGTTCTGGACGGCTACACCCTCGCCGATCTGCTGGGTGGAAGTGACGGGATCGAGATTGCCACCCTGCTAGGCCTGCCTTCCCCAATGATAGAAGTGGCGCCACATCTTTGCCCTTCTACGAATATATTAGTGGAATGATCTGAGCTTAATTTTATGAAAGCAGAGATGGCGCGTACGTTAGCACTGCATTATGGTTTGTCATTGCCATAGGTGGGATTACAATAAGCGTGAATATGTATCTCGGCAGTCGATAGATAATTTTAACGCTCCTTAGCGGCGCAACGGAGCAGTGAAAGCCTGTTTCTTGCCGTTAGGCCTAGGCAGGGCGCAATCTGGGCCGGAAGCGTCCGGGCCATCGCCAGATCGGCTGGCGCTTTGCAGTTTTACTTGGGAACCACGGTTTCGAAATCGATACGTTCGCGGGAAGGGTGAGCGCCGCTTTAGCTGGAAGATTTCAAAGCTGTTGACTGATCCCACAACACGTCTGTGGACCGCTTTGAGGCGGTGAACTGTCGCGCTTCGAGATTCCGTCAGACGTCCGCTTCAGCGAATTGCCTTCCGAAAGCGGACAGGCAAAAATCCACCCGACTCGGTCGTAGAACGGACCGTCAGGTGTCGACCCAACGTTGCCTTAGATGCCTACATTTGGACATCTCAAAAGCAGTCGTTCGTCGATGGATATCGTTACGGTCGGGGTGTCCGTGGGTTCCGTGTCCTGGCTTGATCGAATGTTTCGTAGCGACGCTCGACCATCGGGTCAGGCAGCCGGTGTTCGGTGATATGAACTGTGCGAGCCCGAGGTTCTGAAAGGTGCCCAGCGGAAACTTCCATCCGATGTCACATTGGGCGGCTGTGCATCGTCACTCACGTGAACCAATCACGTGGGAAGAGCTCGATGACCAAAGCCATTCCGGTGCTCGCCGGCATCCTCGGCGCAGGACTGGCCGGGAACGGCGTTTTCATGCTCACCGCGCCCGAGGCATGGTATTTCGCGGTCCCGGGCGTGACGACGACAGGGCCGTTCAATCAGCACTTCCTACGCGATATCGGCCTGATCTTCGTGCTGATCGGGGGTGGGTTCGTGTACGGCGCGTTCCGACTCGGACCGCGCTCGCTGCTCTGGACTGTCGGTGCCGTCTGGCTCTCGGGCCACGCGCTGTTCCACTTCTGGGAGGTTGCGGTGGGCGTCTGCGGGCCGGAGGTTCTACCCCGCGACTTTCCCGCGGTGACACTTCCTGCGCTTATCGCAGTCGCCCTCAGCGTCTGGTCGTTCCGTCATGCCGACCATTGATGATCCGACCCGCGTCTTCGAGCAGGAGCGTACGCGGCTCATCCGGCTCGCCTACCGCATGCTCGGGTCCCTCGGCGAGGCCGAGGATGTCGTACAGGACGCTTGGCTGCGCTGGCGACACGTCGACCATGCCGAGGTCGCCTCGGCCGGCGCCTTCCTTTCGCGGACGGTCACAAGGCTCTGCCTGGACGTCATGAAGTCCGCCAGGGTCCGGCGTGAGACCTATTTCGGAACCTGGTTGCCCGAGCCCGTTGCCCTGGTGCCCGACGAAGCCCCTGGCGACGACCTGACGCTCACGCTGATGCTCGCGTTGGAGAGGCTCTCGCCGCTTGAGCGGGCCGCGTTCCTCCTGCACGACGTCTTCGCGGTCCCGCTTGATGAGATTGCCGAGACGCTTCAGCGAGAGCCACCGGCGGTCCGTCAACTCGCCGCAAGGGCCAGGAAACACGTGCAATCCGCACGCCCTCGCTTCCCCGTCGAGCGAGAAGAGGGGGCGCGTATCGCCAAGGCCTTCTTCGAAGCATCGACGACGGGCGACGTCGCAGCGCTTCGCAGCATGCTCGCCGATGCCGTCGCTGTGCACTCCGACGGAGGTGGAAAGGTACTCGCCTTCCCGCGGCCCATCATCGGAATCGACAAGGTCACGCGCATGTTCGAGGGGGTCGTGCGCAAGTCGTGGATCCAGTATGCCCGGAAGCTGCAGGACCTCTGGATCGATGGCCTGCCGGGCTACCTTAGCCTGGAGCCGGGCGGGATGCTCCAGACCGTCGCCCTGGATATCCAGGGCGGGCTGATCGTCGGCATCTACTTCACCCGCAACCCGGACAAGCTCCAGAAAATGGCGGTTTCGTTCGGTGGATTGCCGGGAGCGCCGATGCCTCAATGAGCCTCACCGGCGGGCGATCGCCAGCTCCCTGCGGCAAACCGTCGAGAACGCACAGAGCGGGTCGAGGTCGCTGGCGTGGCGAATGTCGGCGAAGGCGGCGAGATCCTTGTTTGGGGCGAAGTAGGTCTCGCCGATGCGCTGCATGACGCGCTCGGCTTCCTGGAGCGTTTCCGGCTCTCCGAAGAGCCGGATCTTGTTCACGATGGCATAGAGGTTCACCAGCTTGGCCGGGTCGTCGAGGTCGTGCTGGAAGGCGTCGCCGAACAAGGTCGACGCCTCCCGGATGAACTCGCCGTAGAGTGCTTCCCGTCGCGCACGGTCCTGCACCAGGAGCGTCGCGCGCTCCTGGCTGTGTTGCGTCAGCCAAGTGGTCGCGAAGGAGGCCATCGCGCCGATGGCCGACCCGGCCAGCGCAGACAGCGCCGGAAAATAGGCTGCATCCATCGGCGGGAGGCCTCAGGCCCCGCGCTTCGGCTGTGCCGCCAGCCAGTCGTCGTAACGCCGTTCCGAAAGCCACGCGTCACCGGTGGGCGTCAGCCAGGGGCCGCCGAGGACCACCCCGAAATACGGTGCGGTGTCGTCCGTGCGGACCTCGTGCGTCTCGCCGAGGCCCTGAAAATGACGCTTCACCAGATCGACCATCGGCAGCCGCTCGGGGCCGGCGATCTCGACCATGCCGTTTCTCGGTGCCGCCAGCGCGGCCTCGGCGACCTTCGCGGCCACGTCGGCCGACGCGATCGGCTGGATCGATGCGGAGGTTACGCGCGCGACGCCGTCGACGAGCGCGGCTCCCGCGATGGCGGCGACGAACTCGAAGAACTGGGTGGCGCGGACGAGGGTCCAGGGCACGCCCGCCGAGGCGATCAGTTCCTCCTGGGCAAGCTTGGCCCGGAAGTAGCCGCTGTCGAGCAGGAGTTCAGTCCCGACGACCGAAAGCGCGACGTGGTGGGAGACGCCGGCATCCTTCTCGGCCGCGGCGAGGTTCCGTCCGGCGCGGACGAAGAAGTCCATGGCCGCGTCGTCCGCGAACGATGGCGAGTTGGCGACATCGACCACCACGGCGGCCCCCTTCAACGCTACTGCGAGCCCCTCGCCCGTGACGGCGTTGACGCCGGTGTTCGGCGAGGCCGCGAGGGCGTCATGGCCGGCGGCCTTCAGAGTGGCGACGACCTGCGAGCCGATCAGCCCCGTGCCGCCGATGACAACGATCTTCATGTGACGCTCCGTCTTGTGTCCGGTCCTGGTGGGGACGTTCGAAACAAAGACGAGAGCGGTCCCACCCGGTGTGACATCGCCTCCGGTGAAACCGATCCGGGCGGGGTCCAACCGCCCTACGGCCAGGAAAGTCCGTCCCGCCGGAGAGGCAACGCCGGAGGACCTACTCCGGCGTCGCCGATGACTTGGCCCTTGCTGGGGGCATGGGGATATTGAGCCGACGACGGTGGTTCAGCGCTTGACGAACCCGATGTCCGCGCCTGCAGCCTTGAGCCGTTCCAGCTGCTGTTCTTTTCGTTCGGAATAGCGGTCCACGAGGTACTCGGCCCGCTCGCGGGTCAGGAGCGTGAACTTCATCAGCTCCTCGCAGACGTCGACGACCCGGTCGTAGAGCGGCCCAGCGTTCATCCGGCCGGCGTCGTCGAACTCCTTGTAGGCCATCGGGACCGAGGACTGGTTGGGAATGGTGATCATTCGCATCCAGCGCCCGAGCACGCGCAGGCCGTTGACCGCGTTGAACGACTGCGACCCGCCCGAGACCTGCATCACGGCGAGCGTCCGCCCCTGCGTCGGGCGCACCGATCCTTCCGACAGTGGCAGCCAGTCGATCTGGCTCTTGATGACCCCGGTCATGGCGCCGTGGCGCTCGGGGCTGACCCAGACGTGGCCCTCCGACCAGATCGAGAGGTTCCGGAGTTCCTGGACCTTTGGGTGATCGGCCGTGGCGTCGTCGGGCAGCGGCAGGCCATGGGCGTCGTAGATCCGGACTTCGCCGCCCATGGCCTCCAGCAAGCGTGCCGCCTCGTAGGCGAGGAAGCGGCTGAACGAGCGCTCCCGCAGCGAACCGTACAGGATCAGGAAGCGGGGGGCGTGGGTGAACGGCGACGCCAATTGCTGGTCGGCGCCGGTCGGGATCACGAAATGCCCTTGGCTGAGGTTGGGCAATCCATCAGCGAAGGGCTGTCGGGGCTTGTCCAAAACGTGTCGTTCCTCTACGTTTCGACGATGATTGAGATATTGACATCATGATGGACGAACGGCAAGCCGTCGCTGCCTTCGCAGCCCTCGGGCAGGAGCATCGCCTGCGCATCGTGCGCCAGCTCGTCACCGCCGGGCCGGAGGGCATGGCAGCCGGCATGCTGGCAGAGGCGGTCGGCGTGTCGGGCACCAACCTGTCGTTCCACCTGAAGGAGCTCAGCCATTCCGGGCTGGTCACCTCCCGGCGGGAGGGGCGCTCGATCATCTACAGCGCCGCGTACCTCGACCTGTCCGAGCTCATCCAGTTCCTGATGCGCGATTGCTGCCAGGGCCGCCCCGAGGTCTGCGCCCCGGCCGTCGCCGCCCTATCCGCCTGCTGCGAGGAGACCGCCTGATGGACGTCGTGATCTATCACAACCCGGATTGCGGCACGTCCCGCAACACCCTGGCCCTGATCCGCAACGCCGGCATCGAGCCGCACGTGATCGAGTACCTCAAGACGCCGCCGAACCGCATCCTGGTTCGCCAGCTCGCGGAGCGCGCCGGCATCACCGTGCGCGACCTCCTGCGGGAGAAGGGCACGCCCTATGCCGAGCTCGGCCTGGGCGACGCGGCGCTTGCGGATGACCGGCTTCTCGATGCCATCGAGGCTTACCCGATCCTATTGAACCGCCCCCTGGTGGTGAGCCCCAGCGGCGTCGCCCTTTGCCGACCTTCCGAGGCCGTCCTCGACCTCCTGCCGGCCCAGCAAGGCGAGTTCGTCAAGGAGGACGGCGAGCGCGTGATCGACGAGCAGCGGCGGCGCGTCGCCACCGCCTGATCCGTCCCGAGCTTCCAAGAACAAGAAACGGTCCCGATGCTCGCTCTCGCCATCTTCGTGGTCACCCTCGTCTTCGTCATCTGGCAGCCGAAGGGTTTCGGGATCGGGTGGAGTGCCCTGATCGGGGCTGCCGTGGCGCTGGCCACCGGTGTGATCCACCCCGGCGACATCCCGGTCGTCTGGCACATCGTCTGGGACGCCACTTTCACCTTCGTCGCCCTCATCATCATCTCGCTCCTCCTCGACGAGGCCGGGTTCTTCCACTGGGCGGCCCTGCACATCGCCCGCTGGGGCGGGGGCCGGGGGCGCTTGCTATTCCCGCTGGTGATCCTGCTCGGTGCAGCCATCGCCGCGGTCTTCGCCAACGACGGCGCGGCGCTGCTGCTCACCCCCATCGTCCTCGCGATCCTCCTGCGTCTGGACTTCAAGCCGACGGCGGCCCTGGCCTTCATCGTCGCCTGCGGGTTCGTCGCGGACTCGACCAGCCTGCCGCTGGTGATCTCCAACCTCGTCAACATCGTCTCGGCGAACTTCTTCGACATCTCCTTCAGCCGCTACGCCGCGGTGATGGTGCCGGTGAACCTCGTCTCGCTGGCCGCGACCCTGGTGGTGCTGTGGCTGTTCTACCGTCGCGATCTGCCAGCTACGTACCCGGTGGCCGAGCTCGAAGCGCCGCGCCACGCGATCAAGGATCCGCTCGTCTTCAAGGCGGCCTTCCCCCTCCTGGCCCTGCTGCTCGTGGCCTACTTCTTGACCGCGTCGTTCGGCGTGCCGGTCTCAGTGGTGACCTGCGCCGGCGCCCTCGTGATGCTGGCGTTGGCCAATCAAAGCCAGGCCATCCCGATCCGCACGGTCCTCGCCGGTGCGCCCTGGCAGATCGTGCTGTTCAGCCTCGGCATGTACCTCGTCGTCTACGGCCTGAAGAACGCCGGCCTGACCGATTACCTGGCTCAGGGACTGACCTGGCTCTCGGGTCACGGACCGTTCGTGGCCACCATCGGCACGGGGGTCGCCGCCGCGATCCTGTCCTCGGTGATGAATAACATGCCGAGCGTGCTGGTGGGCGCGCTCACCATCCAGCAGGCCCCAGACCTGTCGCCGCTGATGCGCCAGCTGATGGTCTACGCCAACGTCATCGGCTGCGACCTCGGCCCGAAGTTCACCCCCATCGGCAGTCTGGCGACGCTGCTCTGGCTCCACGTCCTCGACACCAAGGGCCAGCGCATCACCTGGGGCCAGTACATGCGCGTCGGCCTGGTCATCACCCCGCCGGTCCTCCTGGTCAGCCTGGCGGCGCTGGCGCTCTGGCTGCCCGCGCTTGGTGCCGGGTAGCCATCCGATGGGCGCGGCGCGGCGCTGAGCCGTGATCTAGGACTTGGGAGTCATCCAAGTTCTCACCTTAAGCTCCTCTTGCCCGATGGGCGGGCGAAGGTGCCGGCGCGCCATTCCTTTCAATGGGCATCAGGCCCGGGTTTTGTACTCGACCGCGAGAGCGCACGTGCAAGGTCAACGACGCGTCGTCGTTCATCCGGGTCTTCGATGTCGAGCAAAGCGAGAACCAGTTCCCGCGCCCCGACCGTTTCGTGGCCGCGGCCTTGCGGGCCGCCATCGGCTAGCGCCGATGGATCGCAGCCGAGCAAATCCGCGATGCGCTTCAGCATCCCTCGCGTCCGTTCGGCCCTGTCGAGGCCGCCGTCATCATCCGTCGGCATACGCACCACTTTCCGCTAATGGGCATCACGGCGGCGGGGCGGTCGGCTCTTCAATGCAGGCGGCCGGCGACGCCATCGATAAGAGCTTCGTGAGCGCCCGCATGCTGAGCTTGGGGTGGCCGTCGTCCATCTGCCCGAACGATGGGGGCCTCACGGCCGGACGACCATGGAAAACTTGGCGGCCAGCATCGCGCAGACCGCATCGTGATGGCGTGTGGACCGTAGTTGTTCGAACTCCGCTACCCCCGATTGAACCTCCTCGGTGCCGCGGCGGCTGCCGAGGGCGTCGAAGCAGATGCGGGCCCGATCCACGATGGCCGGGTTGTATTCGGTGAAGCCACAAGCCGTCGAAGCCCTGCGCAGCAGGCCGTGCATCCTGAGGAAGCCGACGCAATCGAAGTCGGCGGCGGTCGCGGATCGCATGCCCGGTAACAGCAACATTACGGTAGCGAGGGCCGTCGCCGGCGCGACCCGAAGGCCCCTAGCCATCGGCGGCCGCCCGGCGACCGCCATGCGCCTCCAATTCCGGCTCGGTATCACCGCGAGGTCGCCACGGAAGCCGAATATGCGCCAGGTACGGATAAACGGCCGGCAACACGACGAGGGTGAGGAGCGTCGCGGTGACGATGCCACCGATCACCACCGTCGCGAGCGGGCGCTGCACCTCGGCGCCGGCGCTGGTCGAAAGCGCCATCGGCAGGAACCCCAGTGCCGCGACCAGAGCCGTCATCAGGACAGGCCGCAGTCGCATCTCTGCAGCTCGAAAGGCTGCCTCGCGCGGGTCGAGGCCGACACGTTCGAGGTCGCGGATGTAGCTTGTCAGCACGACGCCGTTGAGGATGGCGATGCCGAAGGTGGCGATGAATCCAATCGCCGCCGAGATCGAGAACGGCAACCCCCGCAGGTACAGGGCGACGATGCCGCCGGTCGCTGCGATGGGCACGTTCAGAAAGATCAGGCCCGCAAGCCGGATGTCCCCGAACATCACCACGAGGAGCACGAGGATCGCGGCCATGGCAGCCGGCACCACGACGGAGAGCCGGCTCGTGGCCTCCTGCAAGTTCTGGAACTGCCCGCTCCACTGCAGCGAGTACCGCGGCGGAAGGGGAACCTGCGCCTGGACCGCGGCTTGCGCGTCCCTCACGAAGCTCTGGACGTCGCGGCCGCGAACGTTGGCCTGGACCGAGATCCGGCGCTGGAGCTTCTCTCGACTGATCTGGGCCGGTCCCGTCGCCACGTCGACCGAGGCGACCAGCGAGAGCGGTACCAGCGCCTTTCCACTGCGCCCCACGGGCAGGTCGCGAATGCGGGCGATGTCGCTACGGTCGGCGGATTTCAGGCGGACCACGATGTCGGTGATGGAGTTGTCGTCGCCGTAGATCATGCCGGCGGTTCGCCCGCCGATGCTCTCCACCACGTCGAGGACGTCGCTGACGTTGACGCCGTAGCGGGCGGCCGCGGCCCGGTCGACCTGGATCGAGAGCGCCGGCATGCCGGCCTGGGCTTCGGCCTTAACGTCGGCCGCGCCCGAGACGCCTGAGACCGCGCGCACGATGGCGTCCGCCTTGTCCTTCAGCACCTTCAGGTCGTCGCCGTACAGGCTGATCGCCACGTCGCCGCGCACGCCCTCCAGCAGGTCGTCCATGCGCATCTGGATCGGCTGCGAGAACGCGTAGGACACCCCCGGCACCTCCGCCTGGAGGCGCTTGTCGAGGGCGGCGACGAGCCCCTCCTGGGTGGTCGCCGTCGTCCAGGTCGACGGGTCGGCCAGGGTGATGAAGCTATCGGTGGACTCTACGCCCATCGGGTCGGTGGGGATCTCGGCGCTGCCGGTCAGCGAGACGACCCGCTTCACCTCTGGGAAGCTTTTCAGGGTCCGCTCGATCCGGTGCATGACCTTGAGCGAGGCGTCGAGGTTGATGCCGGGCAGCTTCTCCGACGTGATGACGATGGAGCCTTCCGAGAGCTTGGGCAGAAACTCGCCCCCCAGGCGCGTCGCGAGCCAACAGCTTCCGGCAAAAAGGCCGAGCGTCACGAGGACGGTGAGGCCGGTGCGGCGCTCGGCGAGCCGAAGGACCGGCGTGTAGGCGCTTCGCGCCCAATGGACGAGGCGGGTCTCGCGTTCGCCGATGCCAGGGCCTGCCAGCACGATGGCGGCGAGCGCCGGCATCAGCGTCATCGTAAGGACCAGCGAGCCGGCGAGCGCCAGGATCACGGTGAGCGCCATCGGCCTGAACATCTTGCCCGCCACCCCTTCGAGGGCGAGGATGGGCAGGTACACCATGATGATGATGGCGACCGCGAACAGGATCGGGCGCGCTACCTCGACGGTTGCCTTGCGGATGACCTCTTCGGCCGGACGCCCGGGGTGCTCCCCGCGGGCGCGCAGGACGTTCTCGATCATCACCACGGCGCCGTCGACGATCAGGCCGAAGTCGATGGCGCCGAGGCTCATGAGGTTGCCCGACAGCCCGAACAGCCGCATCCCGGCGAACGCCATCAGCATGGACAGCGGGATGGCGGCCGCCACCACCAGGCCAGCCCGCAGGTTGCCCAGCAGAAGGAGCAGTACGACGATGACGAGCACCGCCCCCTCCATGAGGTTGTGTTCGACGGTGCGGATGGTCCGCGCCACCAGGGTGCTGCGGTCGTAGTACGGCACGATGTCGACGCCCGGCGGCAGCTGCGGGCGCAGGGTCTCGATGGTCTGCTTCACGGCCACGACCACGGCGCTGGCGTTCTCGCCCTGCTGCATCATGGCGATGCCGACGACGGTCTCGCCCGCCGCATCGTGCGTCACGGCGCCGAGACGCACCTTCGGGGCTTCCACCACCTCGCCAAGGGTCGCGACCGTTACCGGCACCCCGCCGGGGCCCGTGGTCACGACGATGTTGGCAAGGTCCTTCGTGTCCTTGGCCAGTCCGAGGCCGCGGATGACCTCCTGCTGGTCGTTGTGCTCGATGTAGGCGCCACCACGTGCGGCGTTGTTCTCGCCAAGCGCCGTGTAGACCTGAGCCATGGTCACGCCGTAGCGGTGCAGGCTCTCGGCGGCGATGCGGACCTCGTAGGTCGGCATCTGTCCGCCGTAGACGTTCACGTCGGCGATGCCGGGGGTCAGCTTGAGCTTCGGCGCGATGGTCCATTGCAGGATGCGCTTCAAGGCCATCGGCGAGTAGCCCGGGCCGCGCACCTCGAACTGGTAGATCTCGCCTAAGCCCGTTGCCATCGGCCCCATCTCGGGATCACCGACGCCGGCCGGCATCATGGTCTTGGCCAAGGGCAGTCGCTGGAACACCTGCGAGCGCGCCTCGGTGATCGACATGGCGTCGTCGAAGGTGACGTAGACCGCGGAGACGCCGTAGCGCGAGGTCGAGCGGATGCCCGACAGGCCCGGCGCCCCGGCCATCGCGTTCTCGACGGGGAAGCTCACGAGGCGTTCGACCTCAAGCGGCCCGAGGCCCGGCGAGAGGGTCAGGACCATCACCTGCTTGGGCGACACATCCGGGACCGCGTCGATGGACAGGCCTTCGAGGTTGACGATGCCGCCGACCGCCCCGGCGAGCGCCAGGATCACGACGAGCCAGCGGCGGCGGATGAGGAGGGCGAACCAAGCGTTCATGGCGGCCTTAGTCCGTCGAGCCGAGGAGCGCGCGCATCAGGATGGCCTTGAGGCCGAAGCTTCCCTGCGTCGCCACCGTCTCACCCGCCGCCACGCCGGACGTCACCTCGACCCAGTCGGCACGCTGGATACCGAGCTTGAGGTCCCGCTTCTCGAAGCGGTCGTCGCCGGTCCGCACGAAGGCGATGGGGCCGCCCTCGGTCTGTTGGATCGCACCGGCCGGCACCGTGACGCCCTCGCGCCCGAGGTCGGCGGCGATCTCGACGGACACGAACATGTTGGCGCGCAAGCTCCCATCGGGGTTGGCGATCTCGATGCGGGCCGGGGCGGTGTTGGTCATCGGGTCGATGGCGGCGTTGACCGAGCGTACCCGTCCCTCGAAGCGGGGATGGGCCGTTACAGGGGCCTCGATGGTCGCCCGGTCGCCGGCCTTCACAGTGGCGATGTCGTGGCCGTAGAGGTTGGCGAGAACCTGGATCTGCGAGGGGTCGGCGACCGTGAAGGCGTCGCGGTTGGTGTCGACCACTTCGCCCAAGGTGATCCCGGCTGCCGTGACCACGCCGTCGATCGGCGAGACGATGGCGCTGGTGCCGGGGGCCTGTCCGGGCGCGGGGGCGAGGCGCTCGTACTGCGCGCGGTAGAGGTCGACCTGCGATTTTGCGGACAGGGTCGCGGCATGCGCCTTGGCGAGCTCGACCTGCCGCCGGTCGACCTCGGCTTGGGCGACGCCGCCGATCCGAACAAGGTCGCTGCCGCGCTTGAGATTGATCTCGGCGACCTTCTCCGTCGCCTGCGCCTCGCCGAGGCTGGCCTGCGCCGCGGCGAGGCCGTTGCGCGCATCGAGAACGCCGGAGGCATCGAGGGTGGCCAGCGTCTGGCCGGCCTTCACCCGGTCGCCGGGCTGCACAGAGAGGCTGAGAACCCGACCCGAGGTGCGGGGCTTCAGGCGGGTAACCCGACGCTCGTCGAAGGCGACCATGCCGGGGGTTCGTACGGGTAGGATGATCCGGCGAGTCTCGGATTGCCCGAAGGCCAGTCCGAGGCGGCCCTGGCCGTCGGCATCGAGCCGGACGACGTTGTCATCGGTCGGCTGCTCTGAGGCGGCAGGGGTCGTCGTCGGAGCATCTGGCGCCGCCGGCGCCAACCCGACCGTCTGGAGAAGCGGTTCGACATAAGGCCGGACAGCGTCGCGATACCACCAGCCGGCCAACCCGAGCGCGGCCAGACAAACGACCAAGACCCACCGCGAACGGAACCCGATCTTCGTGGATGCGGGACCGGGTGCCTCGGAGCCGATGGGTGTTTCCGTCGTGCCCGATGCAGCGGCATTCACCGACGTGCGCACACCGCCACGGTCGACGATCTCGGCATCGCCGGTCCCGGGCATGTCGGTCTCCGCCTCCCTCAGCAAGATATCGATCCAAACCAGATTAGAGTTATTCTAAGACATAGGGCGTGCGACCGCACCCGCCATTAAATTCGCGTTCACACTCGTGGTCCCGAGGCCGGCTCCGAACCACATCATGCAACGGGACAGGGGCGTGAGCCCGGGAGTGCACCGGGTTGGCGAAGCTGCTGCTGATCGAAGACGACGCCGCGACGGCCGAGGAGATCCTCGCCGACCTGCAGGGGCGTGGGCATGAGGTTGCATGGGCTGCTACCGGGCCCGCAGGCGCGGATGCGGCCCGTTCGGGGATCTGGAACGCCATCCTCCTCGACCGGATGCTTCCCGGCCTGGACGGGCTCACCCTGTTGCGTGACCTGCGCGCCGCCGGAGACCGGACGCCCGCACTCGTCCTGAGCGCGCTCGGCGACGTCGATGAGCGCATCCGCGGCCTGCGCGCCGGGGGGGACGACTACCTCGGCAAGCCCTTCGTCCTCGCCGAACTCGCGGCCCGGATCGAGGCCTTGCTGCGGCGGCCGACGGACTCCCGCGAGACGGTCCTCAGGGTCGGGACCTTGGAGCTCGACCTCATCGCCAGCACCGGTCGCAGGGGCGTGCGCGATCTCGACTTGCTGCCGCGCGAGCTCAAGCTGCTCGAATACCTCATGCGGCGGCCAGGGCAGGTCGTGACCCGGGCGATGATGTTCGAGGAAGTCTGGAACTATCGCTTCGCGCCTAAATCCAACCTCATCGACGTTCATGTCGGACGCCTGCGCAGGAAGCTTGAGGCCGAAGGCGAGCCGATGCTGATCCAGAACGTCCGGGGAGAGGGCTTCACCCTGACCCCCGATGTCTAGGCTCGTCCGTTCCTTCGCGTTCCGGTGGGCCCTGGGCATCGCCCTGTGGTCGACGCTCCTCTCGCTGCTGCTCTTCGCCTTCGTGTACTGGCAGACCGCGGCGTTCATGCAGGACGAGCTCGCCGAGGTCCTACGCCACGAGGCCCGGTACGCCGCCGGGGATACGGCCAAGGCAGCCGCTCGCATCGAGACGTGGGTCAGCGAGGACCTGCACAGCGTCCACTTTGCCGGCCTGTTCGGTGCGGATGGCCGCAAGCTTGCCGGCAACCTCGACGCCCGCCCACCGGAACTGCCCCTCGACGGCGAGGTCCACCGGATCGGCACGCAGGTGGCCATCGCGGGACGGCGCCTGCACGAGGAGCTCTGGTCGGCCGCCCGGTCCCTTGAGGACGGGACCGTGGTGGTCGTGGCCCACGATACCGACGAGATCGACCGCGCCAAGGCCACGGTGATCCGGGCGCTCGGCCTCGCCCTCGTCCCGACCCTGGCCTTCTCCATCCTCGGAGGCGTCCTGCTCGCCGGACGCGCCCGGCGACGCTTGGCATCCACGGAGGCGGCGGTCGCGCGGGTGATGCGGGGTGACCTGCGCCAGCGCCTACCGGTCGGCGAGGCCGGGGACGAGTTCGACCGTCTGGCACGGGACGTCAACGTAATGCTCGACGAGATCGAGCGCCTCATGGAGGAGGTGCGCGGGGTTGGCGACGCCGTCGCCCACGATCTCCGGACGCCGCTCACGCGCTTGAGGCTGCGTCTTGAGCGAGGCCGGGATCAAGCCCGCGACGTCGAGGAACTGCGGCAGGCGGTGGACCAAGGGCTGATCTGGATCGACCAGACGTTGGAGATGGTCACGGCGGTCCTGCGCATCGGCGAGATCGAGCACGGACGGCGCTGCGCCGCCTTCGGCCCGGTCGACCTAAAGCTCGTGGTTAGCGAGGCCGCGGAGTTGTTCGAACCCTTGGCCGACGATAAGGGCATCGCCCTCGGCATCGGCATCGAGGAGGGAGCGTCTGCGGTCCGGGGCGACCGCAGCCTCATCTTCGAAGCGGTCTCGAACCTCCTCGATAATGCGATCAAGTTCACCCCGACCGGGGGGCGCGTCGGTATCGGTCTCGCCTGGCGCGACGGCGTCGCTGTGGTGTCCGTAGAGGACACCGGTCCGGGCATCGCCGCAGGCGAACGCGACCACGTCTTCAAGCGCTTCTATCGTGCGGAACGTGCCAGGCAGACAGAGGGCAACGGGCTCGGCCTAGGCCTTGTCGCGGCCATCGCCAAGCTGCACGGATTTCCTCTCTCCGTTGGCGACGGTCCCCTCGGTGGATGTCGCTTCGAGATGGCGTGCCCGACGGTGGGACCCTGTCCGACGATACGGTAATGCGGGTGGCAAGCGGACCCCGGCCTTGCGTCCGGAAGCAGATGGACCGCATCCGACCCGAGCCAGACGTAGAACGAGTTCAGGGCTCTTTTCATAAGCGGACGTGCCGGGCGCAGGCGGACGGACGCTCAGCGAACCCGCCCCGCCTTGATGAGCGTCCGCGCTGGTGCGTCTTCCATCATCGACCGCCTGTCAGCCGATGATTGTCAGGGGTCGCGAGCGTAATGGCGACCGGCGGCCGGTCGCAGTCCTGTCAAGGCAGGCGACGGTAGACGCCGGCGAATACCGTGCCGCCCGGCAGTTCGCAGGTGCCGGACTGGGTGACCTCCCAACGGTCCGCATTCAGCGGCGCAAAGGCCAGCCTGCAGGGGCCATCGGAGAAGGTGGCGCGCCCTTCCCGGAGGTCCAACAAGGCGTCAGTCCCGATGGCGAACACATCGCCCGCCTCCTCGCCGCCGGCCCCGATGTACGTCGACGACAGGGACACGCTGGCGAAGCCGTGGACCGGCCCCACGACGTTGAGGGTCGCGTGGTTGCCCTTGGGCTCCTCGCTGAAGAAGTCCGTGCCGACGATGGTCCCTACCTCGGACCGTTGTAGTTCGGCGTTCCGCCTGTCGTAGGCCTCGGCCAGGCAGACTGAGGCGTTGCAGATCTGAGCGGTCCTCAGCCACTTTCGCTGCCGCGCCTCGACCCCATCGCGCTTGCCGGCCTTAAGGGCGGCCGCGTAAAGCCTCGCCATGATCTCGTCCCGGGCACCGAGGGCGGCATCCCCGCAGACGAGGCGCTCCATTCCAGTCGACGCCTTGGCGCAGTCAAAGCTTGCCGCGTAGGCAGCCGGCGCCACGATAGCGAATGCCGCGGATGCCCCGAGGTAGGTCGCCGAGTGCCGCAAGACGCTTACCGCTCGCATGACATGTCCCCGCCCGGGCAAGCCAACTGGTCCGTCAGGTCGTGGGTCCGGCGCTCGGTCATGGCGGTCTCGCATTCCCCGATGAGCATGGGCATGATCGAGCCGTTCCTATCGGGGTGCTCAGCGTCGTAGCCGGTCTCAAGCTGGCATTCGAGGTCGCGGAAGCGCCGCCATGCTTTCTGCGCAAGGTCGAGGTTGCGCCGCCCGTTCGGGTCGAGCTTGGCCTGCAGGGCATCCTGTACCTTCGCGAGGCCGACCTCAGCATCGTCCAACTTGCGCTTGGCGCATAGCGTCCCCTCGATCTGGTTCGGGGCGTCCGCGCAGAGCGTCGGCACCTCCGCCGCCGCCGCCGTCGACCAGAGCATCAGGACAGCGAGGCATGCCTGCTTCATTGCGAGGCTCCTTGCGGACAGAACCATCATCGCGGCCGTGCCCGAGACTTTGCCGGTGGTAACATGGCGGGCTAACGTCGCCCAAGAACACACCTTGGGAGGCTACGACGCCGAACCGAGCCACGACAGACCAACGCCGAGACCCGGTCGTGCGGGTGCTCGGCGGCTACCTCGCCGCCGTGGCGGCGGCGATAACGGTCTTGATGCTGGTGGGAGCGTCCGCCGCGCTGGTCGAGCCTTCACCCCCAACCGTCGCCGAGCCAGTGTTCCCATCCGACTGGGGCTCGGTCGCAATCACTTTCGTCATGGCCACGTTGTTCGTGACGGTCTTCGCGATGCCGGGCTTCCTCTTGTGCCTGGCCGTCTCGGTCCGGTTGGGCCTGCGCCACCCGGCCATCCACATGGCCTGCGGTGCCGCCATCGGTCTCGTCCTGGGGCGCCTGTTGCCCGTCACGGTCGATCACCTGGTGCAAGCCGCGGTCGCCGGGGCGGTGGGCGGGGCGGTCTACTGGCAGCTCGCCGTCAGAGGCGTTGCCGGTCAACGTTGAATGAGCTGGCCGGCAGGTCGGGCGATGGCGACAGGCCGGATCACTTCACCGTGAGCCCCTTCTGGCTGAGACCGTCGCTAGGCTGGCGCGAGAGATGGCGCCGCGGCAGGATCGACTTCTGTGCCTTCCGGCAGTCCTTGTTGCCCGCAACGGGGGAGAGGAACCGATGAAGAGAATCATCGCTCTGCTCGTCATCGTGGGAGCCGCCGCGACTGCGGTCCTCCATTTTACCTACCCGGCCGCAGCCACCGCGGGTTGCCCGTCCTGCTACGGTTTCACCGATCTGGGCGACGGCGTTTACGTCGAGGGTGACATGTCTCCGGACCGTCGCGCCGCTGCCAAGGCGACAATCGAGACGGCGCGCGCCCGGGTACGCGAGTTCTACGGCGACCTGCGGTCGTCCCCCCGCGTGCTGCTCTGCGCGACCGAGGCCTGTTACCGGCCCCTCGGCGGCGGTTCGCGCGGCGTCACCCTGCTCGACCGAGCGCTGATCCTGTCACCCCGGGGGGCCGATACCGTTATCGCGGCCCATGAGCTGGCTCACGCCGAACTCCATAGGCGGATCGGCCTTAGGGCAACGCTCGCGCGCACCGTGCCGCAATGGTTCGACGAGGGGCTTGCCGTGGTCGTGTCCGACGATCCACGCTACCTCGCACCAGGCGCGGAGCGCTGTCTTGTGGAACCAGGCAGCGACCTGCCGACCGCGCGTGCGGCCTGGATAGAGACAGCAGAGAGCGCGGGCCTCTACGCCAGGGCCGCCTGCAAAGTCAGCCGGTGGCTCGACGCACACGGTGGCGCAGCGGGCATCCTGCGCCTCGCGGCGAGCGGGTCTTTCGAGGAGATCACCGCTAGCACGGGGTCGTAGTCTGCCGAGAGCGAGCGGCCGTCTTGGCGTTAAAACCGACCTCGGTTAGCCTGGCGCCAGGCCGATGCTGCCTGCCGCTCGCCCCGGGAACGGGATGGTGAATGCATCGCGGACGACCACCCCCACCGGATCCCTGACCGGCGACGGGTCGGCAATGCGAGCACCGACGGACCGACGCCGGCTTGGGGAGAGTACCATGACGACCGTCGACCAGGCGAAGGCTATGGCCAAGCGGCTGCGCGCCGCGCTGTCCGCCCGGGACCTCGCCGTCTCGCACGCGACCACCCTCGAACTCGTCGCCGCCAGCCTCGGCCACGACGACTGGAACACCGCTTCCGCCGCCCTCGACCGCCCTGCGGAGAACGTGCCACGATTCCTGGAGGCGGTGCCGATCCTACGTATCTTCGACGAGGCCAAAGCGCGCGAGTTCTACTGCGGCTTCCTCGGCTTCGAGGCTGGGTTCGAGCACCGGTTCGAGCCAAGTCTGCCCCTATACATGGAGGTCGCCCGCGCCGGCTTGCGGCTGCACCTGTCCGAGCACCATGGCGATGCCAGCCCTGGCTCGACGGTGTTCGTGCCAATGCGGGGTGTCCATGCCTATCACCGCCAACTGACCAACAAGCGCTACGGCTATGCTCGGCCGGGCATCGAGCACGCACCCTGGGGCGACGTGCTGGAGGTGGCGGACCCGTTCGGGAACCGGCTGCGCTTCTGCGAGCGCCGCGCCGGGTGACTGGAGAACCGGTCGCTTCGATCAGTCACTGACTGAAAGGAAGAGGGCAGCGATGGGCGTCGACATCGAACACGTGAAGACGCTCATCGCGACGCTTGAGGCGGTGACCTCTGGCCCACACTTCCACAGGACCGCGTTCCGGACGCCGCGCAAGACATTCGCGACGCTGGATGAGGCCGCCCTCGACATCAACCTGATGTTCGACCCGGATCATCGCGATTTTTTCTGCGAGCTGGTGCCAGAGGCTTTCCGCCCGGTACCCGGCGGATGGGGGCGGATGGGGGCGACCAGATGCGATCTCTCTGCCGTCGATGAGGCGACCCTGCGCTCGGCTCTCGCAGCCGCCCATCGTCTGGCTGCCCCGAAGCCGCGGACGCGGCGCCGACGGGATGGCGGCGCGTGACGCCGTTGTCTCATCCCCGGAGGCCTTGGACGATATCATCCGTTGGGCAAACGCGAACTTGCAGTGGAAGAATGGTCCTGATGACATCGAAAGGAGCGTCAGATCGCAGCTCCCGTTGTCACTGGCGATGGTCAGGCAAGCATGCCCCCCATCAACCAGCACTTCGGACCCGCCACGGTCAGCATCACGAATGATCGTAAAATCCCCATTCTCGTAGGAACTCGTGATAGCGCCTCTGCACCGGCGTGAGCGGCGGAGCAAACACGGCATCCCGCCACATCATGACGCCGAAGCCGCTGATCATGATCCCACCGAACAGGCCGCCCCACCACAGGCTGTTGGACGCCCAGGCATCATCGGTCAGGATCAGGAAGGTTCCGCTGACGAGCGTCCCCGTTGCTCCTACCGATAGAAACCTTCGCCCCATCTTGCGGAGCTCATGACGGTTCTCGGGTAAATCCGGATCGCACATGACGGAAGCCCTCCAGCTCTCCGACTATGACTGCCGCTACGTCGCGGCATCTCAAGGACAATCGAGATGGCTTTTCGAGAAACGCCGAACGTCTTAACTCACGCGAGCTGGACTAGAGCCTTTGGAACTGAACGCCGCAAACCGTGCCCAATCTCCTGACGACCAAAAGTCAGCTTTCAATTTTTACCTCTTCAGAAGCAGACCGGCAAGAAACCACCCATCAGAGACATTTCGGATGGGTACCATCAGTCAATTTTGAACCTTTAGAACACCACGAGCACTCTCATGCCGTGGGGGGCTCATCCCGCCCTGGCGGGCCATTTACGATGCATGTGCGACCTACTCCACCGTCGAGCGCGCGGCCTACGGGTCATCCAAGGAGCCGGATCGGCCCTGGTGACTTCGTCGAACGCTCGTCCGTCCGAGGCGGCACGAGCGGACATCAGGTATCCGCGACGAGATCGGAGCGCACGTCGCAAACGTATCGCGCAGGAAAGCCGGAGGCGCTTACCGGCCGGCCCCTGCAAACGCCGGCGACCGGCGCGGCAAGGTGGAATGGACCGCCAGCGCTCCTGGAGTCAGCGTCCCAGGGCATCCGCGTGCAGGCGACGCAGCTCGTTCTTCTGGATTTTGCCCATGGCGTTCCGAGGCATGCTGTCCCGCAACACAACGGCCTTCGGGACCTTGTACTTCGCGAGTTGGCCCGCAAGGCCGGCCAGGATCGCCTCGGCCGTCAGATCCGTGCGTCCGCCCTGCCGCTCGACGACGGCGACGACGCCCTCGCCGAAATCCGCGTGTGGCAACCCGATGACCGCACAATCGGCGACACCCTCGATCCGGGCCAGGACGGCCTCCACCTCGCCGGGATAGACGTTGTAGCCACCTGAGATGATGAGGTCCTTGTCGCGTCCGACGATGGAGACCCGCCCATCCGGCTCCATGCGTCCGAGGTCGCCGGAGCGGAAATAGCCGTCGGCGGTGAACTCCTTGGCGGTCGCCTCGGGGAGACGCCAATAGCCCTTGAAGACGTTCGGTCCCTTCAGGGCGATCTCGCCGACCTCACCGGCCGGCAGCGGCTGTCCGGCCTTGTCGATGATCCCCACCGAGACACCTGGCAGCGCGTAGCCGACCGTGCCGGGGACACGCTCCCCATGGAGCGGGTTCGTGGTGATCACCGTCGTCTCGGTGCTCGCATAGCGTTCGAGAATGGACTGCCCGGTCCTGGCCAGGAAGGCCTCGAAGGTCGGCACCGATAACGGCGCCGAGCCGGAGACGAAGAGGCGGACGTTTCGGCAGACCTCCCGGTCCAGGCGGGGGTCGGCCAGGAGCCGGGTGTAGAAGGTCGGCACGCCCATGAACACGGTCGAGGCGGGCAGCCGCTCCAGGACAACGTCCGCCGTGAACTTGGACAGGAAGTGCATGCGCCCGCCCGCAAGCAACATCGTGTTCAAGGCAATGAACAGCCCGTGGGCGTGGAATACCGGGAGGGCGTGGAGCATGACGTCGCTCTCGCGGATGTCCCAGGCCGAGCGAAGGGCGTCCGCCATGAAGGCGAGGTTGCCGTGGGTGATCATCGCGCCCTTCGAGCGCCCCGTGGTGCCCGAGGTGTAGAGGATCGCCGCCAGGTCATCGGCATCCCGCGGTGCGGAGGCGGCGAGCGGCTCCAGGGCGCTGGCGGCGTCCACGAGGCTGCCGGTGCCGTCCGGTCGGAGGGTGAAGCTCGGGAGGTGCGCTGCGACTGCGGGGATCTCCGCATAGTCGGCGCCCTTGACGATGAGGGCCGGCTCGGAATCCCCGAGGAAATGCGCGAGTTCCGGCACCGGGTAGGCGGTGTTGAGCGGAAGATAGACCGCCCCGGCCTTGAGGCAGGCGAGATAGAGGCAGACCGCCGCTGCGGATTTCTCGACCTGGGCCGCGACGCGGTCTCCCGGCCTGACGCCGGTCTCAAGCAGGAGTGCCGCGATGCGTCCGGTCAGTTCCTCGATCCGACCGCGCGTCCAGGTCTCGCCCGTCTCGGTCAGCAGCACCGGCGCCGACGCCCGTTCCGGAGCGGCGGGGAGGAGGAAATCGTAGAGGTTTTCGGTCATGGCATCACCACTTCGCTGAGATCAATTCGACGTTTCGGCGTTTCGCGGGATTCGATGCGATCCCGCCGGGGGCGGAGGCCGGACCTCAAACGCCCTGGTGTCATGGAGCCGGGCGAGGATGCCGTCGCGAACCGACGCAGGCCCCCTTCACCCGTACGGGCCGGTCAGGAGATTGGTCCGCGAGGTCGGCTTGGGGTCGCTGAACAAGCCGGAGCTCTTCTTCACCTCATCGGCAATGAAGCTGGCGACGGCCCTGACGTGACTGGCTTTTCGATAGTCCTCGTGGATGAGCATGTGAAAGGTGCCCAGGATGTTGACCTCGTCCGGCAGGACCGGGATCAGGGCGGGGTAAGTCGAACCGATGAAGGCCGGAAGGATGCAGAGCCCCCCGCCGCCGAGCGCCGCATGGGCCTGAGCGACCAGGCCCGTGCTGCGAATGCGCGCTTCGGTGCCGGGGCCGATGACGTCGAGGTAATTCAGGTGCGGGGCGAAGACCAAATCCTCGATGTATCCGATGACCGTATGGGTCCGTAGGTCTTCCACGGTCTCGATGGGTGCGTGGCTCCGCAGGTATTCGGCCGAACCGTAGACGTAGAGGCGATAATCCGTCAGGCGCCGCGACACGACACGGATCTGTTCGGGAGCCGAGAGGCTGATGACAATATCGGCCTCCCGCTTGTTCAGGCTGAACAACCGCGGCGTCGCCTGCAACTCGATGTCGAGGCCGGGGTGCTTTCGAACCAGCGCGCCGAGACGAGGCGCGAGGAAGACGGTTCCGAAGCCATCGGGCGCTCCGACGCGCACCGTTCCCGAGATGACCTGCTCCTCGACCACGGTCGAGCGGGCGGATACGACGGCGCTCTCGATGGTCTCGGCGTTCGACAGCATGCGCTGGCCCGCCTCCGTCAACTCGTAGCCGACGTTGCTGCGATGGAAGAGCGGTACCCTGAGCTCTTCCTCCAGCATCCGGATGTGACGCGCCACGGTCGAATGCTCCGTACCGAGCAGCGCTGCGGCGGCGGACAGCGTCCCCGTCCGAGCGACCGCGAGGAAATACCGGTATTCGTCCCAACTGTTGTCGAGGAGCCTATTGCCCATTTCCGCACCGGTGCCTTGTCTAAGCGGCCCCCGAATCCGTCGATGTGCCGTATGGCTGGCGTCATCGATTGTCGACCGACTTCTTGAACGGCCAGACTTGGATCCTTTCCCAAGCCCCGTGTACCGCGAACGGATCGTTCTTTGCGAACGCCCGCGCCGCCTCGATATCCTCTGCCTCGACGATGAGGACGCTCCCGATTGGCGTTTCGCCATCCTCATCGAGGATCGGCCCCGCGACGAGGATCTTTATGGGGCTGGAAGCGAGATAGGCCCGATGCTCCGGATAGTGGGCTTGCCGGACGGAGCGGTCGGCGACGTCAAGACAGTGGATCGCGAAGTGCATGGGTATCGTCCGATCCGGAGAGGGAGTTTCGAGGGTTCCCTGGCGGTGGCGGGACAGGTCCGCCGCCGCCAACTCGCCCATCAACGGGTGAGATTGACGGTGATGTTCTTCACCTGCGTGTAGCTGTCGAGCATGGCCGCCAGGGAGAACTCGCGTCCCAGGCCGCTCTGCTTGTAGCCGCCGTAGGATTGGCCGGCGATCTGCCCGCCGCCCTGGTTCACCTGCACCCATCCCGCCTCGACGTCGCGGGCGGCTCGCATCGCCCGGCCGATGTCGTGCGTCCAGATATAGGCGGCGAGGCCGTAATGGCTGTCGTTGGCCATCCGGATCACCTCGTCCTCGTCGGTCCAGGGGATGGCCACCAGCACCGGCCCGAAGATCTCCTCGCGCGCCAGCCGCCAGTCGTTGCCGGCCTGGGCGAAGGCGGTCGGGCGCATGTAGTAGCCCTCGCCGAGGGGGCCGTCGAAGTCCGGAAGGCCACCCATGACGAGGCGGGACCCGGGCTGGTCGAGACCGTCCTGCACGTAGCCGCAGACCTTGCGGAACTGCCGCTCGTTGATGATCGAGCCGATGTCGGTCTCCTCGTCCAGCGGGTCCCCGACCCGCAGGTCCCGGGTCTTGGCCGCGAGGCGCTCCAGGAAATCGTCATAGATGTCCCGGTGCAGGAAGAGCCGCGAACCGGCCGTGCAGGATTGGCTCTGACGCGTGAATCGCATCGCAGCGACGATCCCGTCGACCACCCAATCCTCGTTCGCGTCCGGGTAGACGATGGACGGGCTCTTGCCCCCGAGTTCGAGGGAGACCGGCAGGATGCGCTTGGCGGCTGCCTCCATCACGATCTTGCCGACCCCGGATGAGCCGGTGAAGGACAGCTTGGCGACCTCCGGATGGTTCAGGAGCGGGGCGCCGCATTCGGTGCCGGTGCCGGACAGCATGTTGATGACGCCCGGCGGAAGGTGGTTCTGGCAGATCTCGGCGAGCAGCAGCACGGCGAGCGGCGCGTCCTCGGCCGTCTTCATCACCATGGTGTTGCCGGCGCACAGGGCGGGCGCGATCTTTACGCTCGCCAGCATGAGCGGGGCGTTCCACGGAATGACAGCCGCGACCACGCCGAGCGGCTCGCGCTGCGTGAAGCTCAGCAGGTCGTGCCCGAGGGGGAGCGTCTCGCCCTTCAGCTCTCCTGCGAGCCCGCCGAAGTAGCGGAACATGGTGGAGGCGATCTGCACCTCCGGCCGGGCCTGGGTTCGGATCGCGTTGCCGGTTTCCTCGGCGATTGCGCGAGCGAGTTCCTCCTTGCGCCGGTCGATCTCGTCGGCGATCCGCAGGAGCATCCGGCCGCGCTCGATGGGAGCGACCTTCTTCCATGTCGTGAAGGCCTTGCCCGCCGCACGGACCGCGTTGTCGACGTCCGCCTCGCCGCCGCGCGGCACCTCGGCGATGACCGTCCGGCGGCCGGGATTGTCGACGGTCAGGGACTCGCCGGATGCGGACCAGACCCAGTCGCCGTTGATCAGCATGGGCTGCCGGCGAACCTCGTGAGGAACGTTCATCTTGGATGCTGACATGGCCGTCTCCCTATGTCCGGTGACTGAGCACGGGCCGGATCGGATGTCCGGGCGCACGCCGTCCCATGGCGCGTGCGTCCGAGACACGTCCGAAGCCTAAGCCGCCCCATCATCGACGCGCTTGTTGCTGACGGCATCCCACCATCGAGGCCGGCGTGTGGTCGGCCGGCCGCGGGCGGGATGCCGCATCCCTATGGAACGGTGTTTCTCACTGCTTCGCCAGCGAGAGCAGAAGCGATGTGACATCCATGTCGGCGCCGCCATCCTTCACGTGGCGTTCGAGGATGGCATGGGCGGCACCCGCCGTGGCGATGTTCGCCCCGACGCTGCGTCCCGCCTCCAGGGCCAGGCTGAGATCCTTGGCCAGGAGCCAGGACTTGAAGCCGGGCTTGTACTCCTTCGACGCCGGCGAGTCGGGCACGATGCCGGGGGCGGGGTTCCACAGTCGGAAGGCCCAGTTGTCACCCGACGAGCGGATCACGATCTCGAAGAGAGCCTTCAGATCCAGGTTGAGGCGTGTCGCGAGATCCGTGGCCTCGCAGTTCACCGCGACGCAGACGCCCATGATGAGGTTGTTCACTACCTTGGCGCTCTGGCCCGCGCCGGGCCCGCCGACATGGGCGACGTACCCTGCGAGGGGCTTGAGCAGTTCACGTACGCGCTCGATGTGCTCGTCGGCGCCGCCCAGCATGAAGGTCAGGGTGCCGGCCGCGGCACCTTCGGTGCCGCCTGAGACGGGGGCCTCGACGAACGCGACGCCCGCCTTCTCCGCGGCGGCATGGAGCTCGTGGGCATTGTCGATGCCGATGGTCGAACAATCGACGACCACGCCTCCGGCCTTCAGGTTCGCGAAGACACCGCTGTTGTGGCCCGCCATGACCTCGCGGACTTCCTTACCCGTCGGCAGCATCGACAGGACCGCATCGGCGTTGGAACACGCCTCGGCGATGGTGTCGACGACGATGATGCCGTTTTCGCGGGCCCGCTTCTGCGCCGCCGGGTCGATATCGACGCCGATCACGGTATGACCGGCTTCTTTCATCAGATTGGTCATGGGATATCCCATGAGGCCAAGCCCGATCCAGGCTATGGTCGCCATTTTCCTCTCCTTTGTCGAGCATGATCTTGTTTTTGGTTTCGCTTGATTTCGATATCAGGCGATAACTCAAGCTATAGCGCGGCGCTTGAGCATCGAGACTTCGAAACACTACGTTTCGCCAGCTTGTACCCGGTTCGAAGCGATGCGAAATAATTCACGGAAAAGCTGCGCCGCGCTAGTCGATTAATGCCCAACGCATGTCGATAGAAACGTCTGTTCGGTTGCCAGGGAAGCAATAAGAAAGAGGCTCCGGATGTAGACTTATAAAAAGTGACCTTCGGAGAAAAGCTGCAGCATAGCAGTCGTCATATCATGGAGGAAGCTGATGAACGTGGGCCAACAGCACGTCGCCGTCATGGCGCCGCCCCAACGGTCGATGTCGCGGGAAGATAAAAAGATCGTCTTCGCCTCGTCCCTAGGGACGGTTTTCGAATGGTATGACTTTTTTCTTTACGGGTCGCTGGCGGTCATCATCGGCGCCAAGTTCTTCAGCCAGTTCGATGAGGTCACGCGGAATATATTTGCGCTTCTGGCATTCGCCGCCGGCTTCATCGTTCGCCCTCTTGGTGCGCTAATCTTTGGCAGGCTCGGCGACAAGATCGGCCGGAAGTATACGTTCCTGGCCACGATCCTGCTCATGGGAGCCTCGACGTTCATCGTCGGCATCCTGCCGACCTCCGACAGCATCGGCATCACCGCCGCCATCGTGTTGGTCATCCTACGCATCCTCCAGGGACTCGCGCTCGGCGGCGAGTATGGCGGAGCCGCCACCTACGTGGCGGAACATGCACCGCCGGGCCGACGCGGGTTCTACACCAGCTGGATCCAGACCACCGCGACGCTAGGGCTTTTCCTCTCGCTGTTCGTCATCCTCGGGGTCCAGGCATCGATGACCGCGGCCGACTTTCAGGCGTACGGTTGGCGCATCCCGTTCCTCGTCTCCATCCTGCTCCTCGCGGTGTCCGTCTGGATACGCACGCAGCTCAGCGAGAGCCCGGCCTTCCAGAAGATGAAGGACGAAGGCACCACCTCGAAGGCGCCGATCTCGGAAGCTTTCGGCCAGTGGAAGAACCTGAAATGGGCGCTCGTGGCGCTGTTCGGCATGGTCGCCGGCGAGGCGGTCATCTGGTACTCGGGCCAGTTCTACGCCCTCTTCTTTCTGACCAGCGTCCTCAAGGTCGACGGATTCACCGCCAACATCCTGGTGGTCTGGTCGCTGGCGATCTGCTTCATGGGCTTCGTCTTCTTCGGTTGGCTCTCGGACAAGGTCGGGCGCAAGCCGATCATGATGGCAGGATGCCTTCTTGCGGCCGTCACCTACTTCCCGATCTTCCAGTACCTCTCCGAGGTCGCGAACCCCGACCTGTACCGCGCACAGAACAGCGTGAAGGTCGCGGTGGTCGCCGATCCGGCTGATTGCTCGTTCCAGTTCAATCCGACCGGGGTGAGCAAGTTCAAGAGCAGTTGCGACATCGCGAAGGCCGCGCTCGCTCGCTCATCGGTCACCTACACCCAGGAAGACGCCGCGCCGGGCTCGAAGGCGCAGGTCA
The DNA here is from genome assembly GCF_022179125.1 of Methylobacterium cerastii. Taxonomy (GTDB): domain Bacteria; phylum Pseudomonadota; class Alphaproteobacteria; order Rhizobiales; family Beijerinckiaceae; genus Methylobacterium; species Methylobacterium cerastii. Next base: position 5,050 of record NZ_BPQG01000005.1, on the reverse strand, counting down.
GGATCGGGGACCGGACGATTGATCCCACGGCGCAGACCTTCGCCTCCGATCTGTCCTCCTCGTTGACGGCGGTCGGATATCCGGCGGCGTCCAACCCGTCCGTGGTCAAGATCTCGGGCCCCCTGGACGTCCTGGGCTCACAATCGATCAGAATCATCGGCGCACTTTGCGTGCTGCTGATCTTCGTCACGATGGTCTATGGCCCGATGGCCGCGGCGCTGGTGGAACTCTTCCCGACTCGTATCCGCTACACGGCGATGTCCCTGCCCTACAACATCGGCAATGGCTGGTTCGGCGGCCTGCTTCCGGCCACCATCTTCGCGATGAACGCTCAGACCGGCAGCATCTATTTCGGCCTGTGGTACCCGATTGTGATCGCCGCCATGACCGGCATCGTCGGATTGCTGTTCCTTCCGGAAACCAAGGATCGGAACATCGATACGTTCAAGACGACCTGAAAACCTGTCCCTCCACCGTGTCTAGGCGGGAAGGAAAGCCCCTCGACTTGAGGTCTCGATGGGGCGGCTCGCGCCGCCCCATCTTTTGAGGAAGCGGGTCATGGCCAGCGAGCAAGTCACCGACACCGAAGCGGGCAGTCGGTCGACGCAGCCGACGGATCGCGGCGCGCCGGTCATCCGGACGGTCGCGATGCCCGCCGACACGAACCCGGCCGGCGACATCTTCGGCGGCTGGCTGATGGCCCAGATGGATCTTGCGGCCGGGAACATCGCCGCCAGGCGGTCACGGGGGCGCTGCGCGACCGTCGCCGTCGACGCGATCACCTTCCACCACCCGGTCTTCGTCGGGGACGAGGTGAGCCTCTACGCGTGGCTCCTGAAGGTCGGCCGCACGTCGTTGCGCATCCAGGTCGAGGTTTGGCGACGCGAGCGAGCGGGCGAGGCGACCATGAAGGTGACCGAGGCGACCTTCACCTTCGTGGCTATCGGAGATGACCGTCGCCCGAGGTCGGTTCCAGGACGTGACGCGGCCTCGTGCCCGCCGGCAGTCGGGAAGCCAGGCGAGTCTGCTGGGCCCGTCGTCCCGCCGGCCACGGACGAGGACGCGAACAAGTGCCTTCCCAATCCGTCGGCACCGACGAACTGGGGCGTCGCCCAAACCCTGTGCGTATCCGCGATCTGAACCGGGATCGCGGGGTACGGGTCCGGAAACGACGCAATCAACACGACAACGAGGAAAGCACACATGGCATCGGCAATACGACTCACGCGCACCGGCCCCCCCGAGGTCATGGCCCTCGAACATGTCGATCAGGCCGCCCCCGGTCCGAACGAGGTCTGGGTCGATCACGAGGCCATAGGGGTCAACTACCTCGACGTCATGCAGCGCAAGGGCGCCGTGCCACTCCCTGTCCCCGGCGGGCTTGGGCTTGAGGCAGCCGGACGTGTCGGCGCGGTCGGCCCGGGCGTCGGCAACGTCGCCGTCGGGGACCGGGTCGCCTACATCCTCGGGGGGCCTGGCAGCTACGCCACCGGGCGGCTCTACGCCGCCGAACGTCTGGTACCCATCCCGGAGTCGCTCACCTTCGAGGACGCCGCCGCGATCCTCTTCAAGGGCATCACGGCGCAGTACCTCCTGAAGACGACCTATCCGGTGGGGGCCGGCACCGTCGTCCTGCTCTACGGCGTCGGCGGCGGCGTGGGGCAACTGATGGCCCCCTGGGCCAAGCATCTCGGCGCGACCGTGATCGGGGTCGTCTCGAAGGAGGCCAGCGTCGCGCGCGCCAAGGCATCCGGATGCGACGCCGTCCTGGTGTGGGGAGCGTGCGACCTGCCCGCGGAGGTCACCAGGATCACGGACGGCCGGAAGGCCAACGTGGTCTACGACGCGGTCGGGCGCGACACCTTCCAGGCTTCGCTGGACAGCCTCGGAGCCCGCGGGGTCTTCGTTTCGTTCGGCGCCTCGACGGGCGCGCCTCCGCCGGTCGAGATCTCGACGCTCGGCAAGAGCTCCCTGTTCCTGACTCGGCCATCGTTGGCGACGCACGCCACCGATGTCGCCGAGTACCAGCAGCGGGCGGCGGACGTCTTCTCCGCCGTGGCGAACGGCATCATCAAGCCGGCGATCTGGAAGACCTACCCTCTCTCCGAGGTCGTGGCCGCCCATACCGCGTTGGAGCAAGGCGCTTCGGCCGGGACGATCCTGCTGAAGCCGTGAAGGGCTGACGGATCCGCGGCCTTTGGTGGAGGCGATCAGAGGGGTTGGGAGGTACCTTCCGACGCCTCGCGCCGCATCAGGGTCCAATCGACCAGCGCCTCGATGGAGGGCCCGAGCGCCACCCCCATCTGGCTGAGCGCGTACTCGACCTTCGGCGGGACCTGGGGAAAGATCGTCCGGGTGACGATGCCGTCCTTCTCCAGCTCCTTGAGTTGCTGGATCAGCATCTTCTGGTTCACGCCTTCGACACGTCGTTCCAGCTCCGAGAAGCGGAGCGGTCCCTTCGCGGCGAAGAGCTGGAAGATGATGACGATCTTCCACTTCCCCTCCAGCACCCGCAGGGCCTCGCTCGTCGCGGCGGCCCAGACGAGCTGCTGCTTCGGGTCCGCACACTGCCAATCCCGAACCACGGTCATACTTACCTCCAGGTGGGTACCCCACCTTTCGGTAGGTTCTTGCCGATAAATCAACCTACCCCTAATTCCTGCCGTACAGCAACCAAGCGGATTGGGTTCAAGGCATGAAGATCGGCATCCTCGGCACGGGAAACATCGGCAAGACGTTGGTTCGACAGCTGAGCAAGGCAGGGCACGATGTGAAGGTGGCCAACTCCCGAGGCCCCGAGACCATCGACCCGGAGATCCTCACCTCGGGCGCTCGGGCCGTGACGGCGGAGGATGTGCTCGCCGACGTCGAGGTCGTCATTCTCTCCATTCCACTCAATCGCCTTCCCGAGATCGCTCCTCGTATTGCGCGGCTTCCCGAAGCGACGGTGGTGATCGACACCTCGAACTACTACCCGTTCCGGGACGACCGGATCGACGCGATAGAGGCCGGTGAGATCGAGAGCGTCTGGGTCACCCAGCAGCTTCGTCGTCCGATAGCCAAGGCCTGGAACGCGATTGGATCGGCGTCCTTCGCCAAGAAGGGGCAACCTGCCGGAACGCCCGGCCGCATCGCCATCCCCGTGGCGGCCGACCGTGATCGGGACCGGCAAGTCGCCATGGCGCTTGTCGAGGACACGGGATTGGATGCGTTCGACGCCGGTACCCTTGCGGATTCTTGGCGGCAACAGCCTGGCGCACCCGTCTACTGCACCGACCTGTCGCGTGACGAGATCGGGGCGGCTCTCGCCGCGGCTGACAGGTCCCGCCTGCCCAAGCGCCGGGATCTGGGCGTCGCCGTGATGCAGGAGCGTCTCGGAGACGGCACCACGAACCCTGACGAGGATTGGGGCGTCCGCTTGGTCCGTACGATCAACATGTAGCGCTGCTGGAGACATCCGGATCGACGCGGGCGTCGGGCGATGAAGCCTGCGTGACGTGAACATCGTTCGAGGGCCGAGGCATGCATCGTCGCCAGTTCATCCACTCGCTCACCACGGCCGCCAGCGTCGCCCTGCTGCCCGCCATGGCCAGCGGGGCGACGCCGGGCGGACAAGCGCCCGCGGCGTCCGATGCGCCAAGACCAATCGGCGACCTCGTGCGCCCTTTCCACCTGGCTGTGCCCCAGTCCGACCTGGACGCCCTGCAGGCTCGGCTTGCCGTGACGCGATGGCCGGACGCCGAGACCGTCGAGGACACGAGCCAGGGACCGCCACTCGCGGACGTTCGAGCGTTGGTCGAGCGATGGAGGAATGGCTATGACTGGAGAGCCTGCGAACGGTTCCTCAACGCATCCGGCCAGTCGCTTACCAGGATCGACGGCCTCGACATCCACTTCCTGCATGTCCGCTCGCCGGAGCCCGGTGCCGTTCCGCTTCTCCTGACCCACGGATGGCCGGGTTCGGTACTGGAGTTCCGCGATGTCATCGGGCCGCTGACCGATCCGGTCGCCCACGGCGGCCAGGCATCGGATGCGTTCCACGTCGTGATCCCGTCTCTCCCGGGGCACGGCTTCTCCGGCAAGCCGACCGAGACCGGATGGAACAACGAGCGTATCGCCAGGGCTTGGATCGTCCTGATGAAGAGGCTCGGCTACGACCGGTGGGCGGCGCAGGGCGGGGACCGCGGTGCCCAGATCGCGACGAGGCTCGGCTTCATGAGGCCTCCCGGGCTGATCGGGATACACCTCAACCTCGTCGAGTTCGAGTTGACCGAAGCGGAGCGTGCGAACCCCACGGTCGCCGAGCGGAAGATGCTTGCCGACCTGCAATCATACGTCGATCATCTCTCCGGTTACTCCCAGATACAGAGCAAGCATCCGCAATCCGTCGCCTACGGCTTGGCCGACTCACCTACCGGTCTCGCCGCCTGGATCTATCAGATGCTCCAGGACGTATCGGATAGCTCCGGCCATCCCGAGCGGGTTTTTACCCTCGACGGAATGATCGACAACATCATGCTCTATTGGTTGACCAACGCGGGGGCGAGCGCGGCGCGCCTCTACTGGGAGACGGCCCGCGAGACCCCTCGGATGGCGACGATCCAGGAGCCGATGCCGACGCCCACCGGGATCAGCATGTTTCCGGGCGAGACACTGCGCCTCTCGAAGCGATGGGCCGAGCCTCGGTTCGCGCAACTCGTACACTTCAACGAAGCGGCCAGGGGCGGGCACTTCGCTGCTTGGGAGCAGCCGGCCACGTTCGTCGATGAGGTTCGCACGACGTTCCGAGGCCTACGCAAGCCCCCCTAGCGTGCGGGTTGCGGGGTGATGGGCAGCCGTCATGGCCGGCCGAACCCGGAATACCGAAGGTTTCCCGCATTCCATCGGCACGCACCGAGGCAGGTGCCATGACGGGCACCCGAGATTGTAAAGGGCGGACCAATTCCAGGCCGCTGTGGCGGAGTAAAACCAGGCCAGTGGCGGCCGGCAGCTTGAACGATGAAGGGGCCCGATCGGGCGCCTTCATCGTTCAAGCTGCCGGCCGCCACTG
>NZ_BPQG01000004.1 GCF_022179125.1 Methylobacterium cerastii | reverse complement strand
CGCCCCGCACCCCGCCGGGCGCGCGGCCCGGCACCGAGCCGGGCCGGCCCGCGGCCCCGCCCCCCGGCGCGCCGACGCCGCCCGCCGCGCAGCCCAATGCCGGCGAGCGCGCCGCGCCCAACGCGGCACCCGGCGTTCCCGGCCGGCCGGTGCAGCCCCCGGGCGCACGCCCGGCCGAGGGCGGCGCACAGGATCGTGCCGCGCCCCCGGTGACGCCACCGGGCGCTGCGCCCGGCACGCCGCCCGGCCAGCCTGGCGCCGTCGCGCCGAACGCGCGGCCCGGCGTTCCCGGCCGTCCGGTCCAGCCCCCAGGTGAACGTCCGGGTGAAGGCGGCGCACAGGATCGCGTGGCGCCGCCGGCGACGCCGCCGGGCGCTGCACCGGGCACGCCGCCCGGCCGCCCCGGCGATCCGGCCGTGGCGCCGAACGCCGCCCCGGGCGTGCCCGGTCGGCCGGTGCAACCGCCGGGCGCGGGCCAGTTCGCCCCCGGCCAAGGCAATCCGGGACAAGGCAATCCGGGGCAAGTGAATCCCGGGCAGGGCCTTCCCGGCCAGCCGAGCCCCGGCCAGCCGGGGCTTCGCGGCTCCGACACGCAGCCGGGCTACGACCCGCGCGGCGTCCCGACGGGACGCGTCGACGACCGCGGCGGCTTCAACCGGCCCGGGCGCCCCGGCTACATCTCCGGCGGCTTCAACACGGATGACGAGGAGGTGCGCGACTACGACCGCGTGCGCCGCGACCGCCGCGAGTTCAACGAGGACGGGCGGACCTACATCCGCGAGCCCGGCCGCATCATCGTGCGCGACCGCGACAACTACTTCATCCGCCACGACGAGAACGAGCGCTTCCGCGACATCGGCGGGCGCGGCTACCGCAGCGAGCGCCGAGGGCCGGAAACCTACACCTACCTCGATCGCCCCGGCGGCGAGCAGATCGTGACGGTGATCGACGACGACGGCCGTATGCTGCGCCGCTCCCGCCGCTTCCGCGACGGCCGGGAGGTCGTGCTGATCGACAACAGCTACGGCGGCGCCCCGCGCCCGATCTACGAGGACGTGGTCGACCTGCCGCCGCCCGACATCCGCATCCCGCGCGAGCGCTACGTGGTGGATTACGGCGCGTCCGACGAGCGCGCCGTCTACGAGGCCCTGTCGGCCCCGCCGGTGGTGGCGATCGACCGGCGCTACACCCTCGACCAGGTCCGCTACAGCCCGCAGCTGCGCGCCCGCATGCGCAGCGTCGACATCGACACGATCAACTTCGACACCGCGTCGTTCACGGTCACCCCCGACCAGGCGGCCCGGCTCTCCACCATCGCGGCGGCGATCAACCAGGCGATCCGCGCCAACCCGCAGGAGGTCTTCCTGATCGAGGGCTACACCGACGCGGTCGGCGCCGACGTCGACAACCTGTCGCTGTCGGACCGCCGGGCGCAATCGGTCGCCACGGTGCTGACGCAGAACTTCCAGGTGCCGCCGGAGAACCTGACGACGCAGGGCTACGGCGAGCAGTACCTGAAGGTGAACACGCAGAGCGCCTCCCGCGAAAACCGCCGCGTCACGGTCCGCCGCATCACCCCGCTGCTGCAGCAGGGCAACGCGGGCGCCGCGGCTCCGCCGCCGCGGTAGCGGCTCGCCCCGTCTGCCGGCGTTCGGATCGCGCGAAGCACGACGCAGCCCCCTCTCCCGTTCGGGAGAGGGTTGGGGTGAGGGGTCAGGTCGAGCCGAAAAGGGGACGGTCCTGACCTTGGCCCTTGCCCGGATGAGCGACCGTAGTCCCACGATGTTCGACGGCTGCAGCCAACGCGCGGGTCCCCCTCGCCCCGCGGGCGGGGAGAGGCCCGGCTGCGCCCCGTCGTGCAGCCGGGGAGCGGAGGCGAAGCCGAAGCGAGGGTGAGGGGGAATCGACGAATGAGCCTCTTCCGTTCGCGCCCCCTCACCTTCGGCTGCCGCCTCGCTTCGCCGACGACGAGGTCGGCAAAGCCCTCTCCCCGCGCGCGGGGCGAGGGGATGCGCGCCCATCGATCCGCCATAGCTGGGATTCGTGAATGCGGTGGCGTCCGGCTGGATGGTGCTGGCGCGAGCGGTCAAGTCCGTCCGGGAAAGGCACGCCCCTCCCCTTGTCCCGCTCTCGATCGGGCAAGGTGATCGTAAAGCGTGATGTGCTCTTCGGACCCCTACGGGCAGCACCGTCGTCATCCCGGGGCCGCGCAGCGGAGCCCGGGCTCCAGAACCGCAGGACGAGCAGGACTTGGCACCGGCGGCGGTTCTGGATTCCGGGCTCGCCTCCGGCGCCCCGGAATGACGGCGTGGCACAATCTGTGATCGGCCTGCCCGAACGCGAAGGGGGAACCCGCGCGGCGTCCTGCCGGATGGCGAGTCCCGTCGCATGCTTCAGGGGAACGCGTCCTCTGCCTGTCACGACGAAGGTCGGTTTTCCGCGCCCCAGCGGTTGACGGTCGCCGCGTCCAGGCGTCAGGCCTGTGTCGCGAGGACGAGGCCGGGACCGGAAAACGCATGAGCGACGGCGTCGAGCTGATCCGATCGGGCACGCCGGCCTTCCGCCGCACGGCGCTCGCGCTGGCGGCAGCCGGCTTCTCCACCTTCGCCGTGCTCTACTGCGTGCAGCCGCTGCTGCCGGTCTACGCCGACGACTTCGGCGTCTCGCCGGCCGAGAGCAGCCTCGCCCTGTCGCTGCCCTGCGGCGTACTCGCGGTAGCGCTGCTGGTCGTCAGCCCGATCTCGGAGGTCCTGGGCCGCAAGCCGGTGATGCTGGCCTCGCTCTTCGCCTCGGCGATCCTGACGATCGTCGCCGCGATGGTGCCGGGCTGGCACGGGTTCCTGGCGCTCCGCGCGCTCACGGGGCTCGCCGCGAGCGGGCTGCCGGCGGTGGCGATGGCCTATCTTGGCGAGGAGATGGACGCGCGCTCGATCGGCCTGTCGATGGGGCTTTTGGTCGGCGGCAACGCGGTGGGCGGGATGTGCGGCCGGCTCATCGCCGGCATCATCGCCGACCACGCCACGTGGCGGCTCGGCGTCGGCACCATCGGCGTGCTGGCGCTGGCGGCCGCCTTCGCGTTCTGGTGGGCGCTGCCGCCGTCCCGCCGCTTCGTCGCCCACCGGATGCGCTGGCGCGAGGTGCCCGGCACCTTCGGCCAGCACTTCCGCGATCCCGGCCTGCCGTGGCTGTTCTCGGAAGCGTTCCTGCTGATGGGCGGCTTCGTGTGCGTCTACAACTACATCGGCTTCCGCCTGCTCGATCCGCCGTTCTCCCTGAGCCAGACCGCGATCGGCGCGATCTTCGTCGTCTACCTGTTCGGCACGCTGAGCTCGACGCTCACCGGCGAGGTCGCGAGCCGGCTCGGGCGACGCAAGGTGCTGTGGCTGGCGATCACGGTGGCGCTCGCCGGCATCCTGATGACCCTGTCCGAGAACCTGTGGCTGGTGGTGCTCGGCATCGTCGTCACCACCATCGGCTTCTTCGGCGCCCACTCGGTGGCGAGCAGCTGGATCGGCCGGCGCGCCCTGCGGGACCGCGCCCAGGCCTCGTCGGTCTACCTGTGCCTGTACTATCTCGGCTCGTCGGTGCTCGGCACGGCCGGCGGCTGGTTCTTCGCCCATTCCGGCTGGACCGGCGTGGTCGCGTTCGTCGGCGTCCTCTACGGTCTGGCGCTCGCCGTCGCGCTCCGGCTCTCGCGCCTCGCGCCGCTCGCGCCCGCCCCCTGAAGGAGGTCGCCATGACAGGCACCCAACGCCGCCACGAAGACCACGTCGCCGACCGGTTCGGCGCGCAGGCCGCGGCCTACGTCGCCAGCGCGGTCCACGCCGCGGGCGCCGACCTCGACCGCATGGCGCGGCGCCTGCACGGGTCGCGCCCGGCCCGCGCCCTCGACCTCGGCTGCGGCGGCGGCCACGTCGCCTTCGCGATCGCGCCGGAAGCCGGCTCGGTCACGGCCCTCGACCTCTCGCCCGACATGCTCGCCGCGGTGGCGGCGGAAGCCGCGCGGCGCGGGCTCTCCAACATCGCGACCGAGGCCGGATCGGCCGAAGCGCTGCCCTTCCCCGATGCGAGCTTCGATGCGGTCACGACCCGGTTCAGCGCGCATCACTGGCGCGACGTCCGCGCCGGACTCTCCGAGGCGCGGCGCGTCGCCAAACCCGGCGCGCCGACGCTGATCGCCGACGTCGTCGCCCCTGACGACGCGCTCCTCGACACCCACCTCCAGGCGGTGGAGCTGCTGCGCGACCCCTCGCACGTGCGCGACTATTCGGTGCCCGAATGGCTGGGGATGCTCACGGATGCCGGCTTCACCGTCGACAAGGTCACCCACGGCCGCCTGCGCATGGACTTTTCCACCTGGATCGCCCGGATGCGGACGCCCGAGCCGCACGTCGCGGCGATCCGCTCGCTCCAGGCCTCGGCCCCGGACGAGGTCGCCCGGCATTTCGGGATCGAACCGGACGGGAGCTTCTGGATCGACACGGTGCTGATCGAGGCGGCGGCGGTGTAGCGCCCTTCACCCCCAGAGTGCGGCCTCCGGCGGGTGGATCGTGCTGCCCTCGAACACCAGCCCCGGCTCGCGGTCGCGCGCCAACAGCAATGGGCCGTCGAGGTCCACGTATTCGGCGTGGTGGACGAGCAGCATCGCGGGTGCCATGGCGAGCGAGGTGCCGACCATGCAGCCGACCATCAGCGCGAGGCCGCGAGCGCGGGCCTCGTGGGCGAGCATCACGGCTTCGGTGAGCCCGCCGGTCTTGTCGAGCTTGATGTTGATCGCGTCGTAGCGCCCCGCGAGGCGGTCGAGGCCGGCGCGGTCGTGCAGGCTCTCGTCGGCGCAGATCGGGATCGGGCGATCGATCGTCGCGAGCAGCCCGTCGTCGTCGGCCGGCAGCGGCTGCTCGATCAGCGTCACACCGGCGGCGAGGCAGGCGGCGAGGTTGGCCTCCAGCGTCTCGGCCCGCCACGCCTCGTTGGCGTCGACGATCAGGCGGCTGTCCGGCGCGCCGCGTCGGACGGCGGCGATCCGCGCGGGGTCGCCCTCGCCGCCGAGCTTCACCTTGAGCAGCGGCCGGGCCGACGCCTTGCGCGCGGCCTCCTCCATGCTTTCGGGCGAGCCGAGGCTCAGCGTGTAGGCGGTGGTGGCCGGGGCCGGCGCCGTCAGGCCCAGAATCTCCCAGGCGGGGCGCCCCTGCGCCTTGGCCTCGAAATCCAGCAGCGCGCAGTCGAGGGCGTTGCGGGCGGCGCCCGGCTTCATCCGCTCCGTCATCTCGGACCGGGTGAGGCCGGCGGCGATCGCGTCGCCCTGGGCCTCGATCGCGGCGGCGACGCTCTCGACGCTCTCGCCGTAGCGCGGATAAGGCACGCACTCGCCCCAGCCGGCGACCCCGCGCTCCGCGTCGGCGATCCGCGCGGTGACGACCACGGCCTCCGTGCGGCTGCCGCGGCTGATCGTGAACGCGCCGGCGATCGGGAAGCGCTCGATGGCGACGGCGAGCCGCCTCACGGCGCGGTCTCCGGGAACTCGGCGATCAGCCGGTCCACGAGCCCGTCGACGCCGAAGCGCACCGGATCGGTGGCGGGCAGGCCGTACTCGGCGCCGAGCTTGTCCAGCAGCGAGCGGGCGGTGTCCTCCTCCAGCGCCTGGGTGTTCACGGCGATGCCGGTGGGGCGGATGCCGGGATTGGTCAGGCTGCCGAGCTGAATCGTCAGGTCGATCACCTGGCGGATCGAGGGCAGCGGGTGCTGCACGCCGCGCATCGTCGTGCGGCTCGGCTCGTGGCAGACCACGAAGGCGTCGGCCTGCGCCCCGTGCAGCAACCCGAGGCTGACGCCGGCGAAGGACGGGTGGTAGAGCGAGCCCTGGCCCTCGATCAGGTCCCAGTGCTTCGGGTCGGCCGCGGGTGCGATCCACTCGACCGCGCCGGAGATGAAGTCGGCCACAACCGCGTCGATGGCGACGCCCCGGCCGGAGATGAACACCCCGGTCTGGCCGGTGGCGCGAAAATCCGCGTCCATGCCGCGGGCGCGCATGCCTTTCTCCAGCGCCAGCACCGTGTACTTCTTGCCGACCGAGCAATCGGTCCCGACCGCGAGCAGGCGGCGGCCCGGGCGCTTGGTGCCCTTGCCGGTGGCGAAGGTCTCGTCGGTGTGGCGCACGTCGTGGAGCGCCCGGCCGCGGCGTGCGGCCGCCTCGGCGATGGCCGGCACCGCGCCGAGCCGCGCATGCAGGCCGCTGGCGACGTCGAACCCGGCCTCCAGGGCGGCGACGATCTCGGCGACCCAGTGCTCGGGCAGCACGCCGCCGGCGTTGGCGACGCCGATCACCATCGTGCGGCAGCCCTTGGCCAGCGCCTCGTCGAGGGTGAGGTCGGGGATGCCGAGGTCGGCCGCGCAGCCCGGCAGCCGGATCTGGCCGATGCACCATTCGGGGCGCCAGTCGACGATGCCGTAGGCGGTCTTGGCGGCGAGCCGATCGGGCACGTCGCCGAGGAACATCAGATAGGGCGTCTCGATCTGCATCGGCCGTCATCCCTTCGCGCGCGCTGCCGCGGGTCCGGCTTCCTATCGCGGGATCGCGCGCGCGGGGCAATGCACGATCACGGCCAAAGCCCCGTTCGCCGACGGCTTGCCCCCGCCTCGCCCTTGCGAAGGACGCCGTTGTGCGATGTGGTCCCGTGCGAAACGGATGTGGGGCCAGTGGGCATGATGAAAATGTACGGTAACTGGCGCTCGGCCGCCGCCTTCCGGGTGCGGATCGCGCTGAAGCTGAAGGGGCTCGCCTACGAGGAGACCTTCATCGACCTGGACGCGGGCGACCAGCACGCGCCGGAATTCCGCAAGATCAACCCGCAGGGCGCGGTGCCGGCCCTGTTCGACGGCGACGGGCCGCCGCTGACGCAGTCGCTCGCGATCCTCGACTACCTGGAGGAGACCAAGGGCGGCGTCCCCCTGCTGCCGGCCGATCCGCGCGAGCGGGCGCGGGCCCGTTCGTTGGCGCAGCTCGTCGCCTGCGACACCCATCCGCTCTACGTGCCGCGGGTGCGCAATTACCTGATGGAGGCCTACGACCTTCCGAAGGAGCGGATGATGGGCTTCGTCCGCCACGCCTTCGAGACCGGGCTGAAGACCCTCGAGACCCGGCTCTCGACGGAGGACGGCACCGGCCGGTTCAGCCAGGGCGACGCGGTGAGCCATGCCGACCTCTGCCTCGTCAGCCTTTGGGTCGGCACCGCGATCTTCGGGGTCGAGACCGCGCCCTACCCCACCGTGGCGCGCATCGCCGAGACCTGCCTGGCGCTGCCGGCCTTCGCCGAGGCCCATCCCAAGCGCCAGCCCGGCGCGCCGGCGGCCTGAGGCCGCCGCACGCTCGAGGCCGCTCTCGGGTTGAGGCCACTCTCGGGTTGAGGTCCCGCCAAAAATTTTTGATCGCCGCGGCCGGATTACGGCCATCCTCGCATGGTTTAGACCGGTTCCGAGATACCCTGCCCGGGCGGGCGGCACGGTCGGTGCCTGCGCACGGGGGCACCGGGGGCGATGAGGCGGCGCCGGCCGCACCGAGGAGCGACGAGACAGGCATGGTACCGGGCGAGAACGAACAGGGCCTCCACCGCATCGTCGTGGTCGGCGGCGGCGCGGCCGGCCTGCAGCTGGCGACGAAGCTCGGCGACAAGTTCGGGCGCAGCAAGGACGTCCACGTCACCCTCGTCGACCGCGCCCGCACCCACATCTGGAAGCCGCTGCTGCACGAGGTCGCCGCCGGCAGCCTCGACGTCGGCCACCACGCGGTCGACTACCTGCACCACGCGCACCAGCACCATTTCCGCTACCGCATCGGCGAGATGACCGGGCTCGACCGGACCGCGCGCACGATCCAGCTCGCGGCGAGCCACGACGCGGAAGGCCGCGAGATCACGCCGGTTCGCGCGGTCGGCTACGACACGCTGGTCATGGCGGTGGGCTCGACCACCAACGATTTCGGCACGCCTGGCGTGAAGGACCACGCCATCGCGCTGGACACCCAGGATCAGGCGGTGCGCTTCCACCAGCGGCTCGTGAACGGAATGCTGCGGGCCCACACCCAGGTCGGTCCGGTGCGGCCGGGCCAGCTCCACGTCACGGTGATCGGCGCCGGCGCCACCGGCACCGAGCTCGCGGCCGAGTTGCACCGCACCGTCCGCGACGTGGTCTCCACCGGCATGGACCGGATCGATCCGGCCAAGGACCTGAAGATCACCCTGGTCGAGGCGGCCGACCGCATCCTGCCGGCGGTGCCGCCGCGGCTCTCGTCCGAGGTGATGGCGCTGCTCGCCAAGATCGGCGTCGAGGTCCGCGTCCAGGCCCGCGTCACCGAGGTGCGCGCCGACGGCGTTGCGCTGGCCGACGGCTCGTTCATCCCGTCCGAGCTCGTGGTCTGGGCGGCCGGCGTGAAGGCGCCGCCGTTCCTGCAGGGCATCGGCGGCCTGGAGACCACCCGCACCAACCAGCTCGTGGTGACGCCGACGCTGCAGACCACCCACGACCCCGACATCTTCGCGATCGGCGACTGCGCCTACCTCGTCGAGGCCGGCTCCGACCGCCCGGTGCCGCCCCGCGCCCAGGCGGCGCACCAGCAGGCGTCGCACCTGATCAAGCAGATCCCGGCTCGCATCGCCGGGAAGCCGCTGAAGCCGTTCAAGTACCGCGACTTCGGCTCGCTGGTCTCGCTCGGCGAATACTCGACGGTGGGCAGCCTGATGGGCTTCATCCGCGGCAAGAACATGCTCATCGCCGGGCTGTTCGCGCGGATGATGTACCGCTCGCTCTACAAGATGCACGAGCAGGCGCTCCACGGCACGATGAAGACGGCGCTCGACGCCGCCGCCCGCGCGCTCACCCGCCGCACCGAGGCGCGGGTGAAGCTGCACTGAGGGGGCAATCACGCCACTTCATAGGGCACCCCGAACGGATCGTGCGAAGCGCCACGCGGCCCCCTCTCCCGTTCGGGAGAGGGCTGGGGTGAGGGGTGCGTCCTCTCCGGACAATCCTCGCCCCTCACCCTGGCCCTCTCCCGAACGCGAGAGGGGACCCGCGCTTCACCTGCACCACGGGTGGATGTGACGACCTGTGCGGGAGAGAGGTCGGCGCACCAGGACCGCCCCCCCGTTGCCAGCCCCGGCATTCGGTGGTTCCGTGCCGCCGCCGCGCGCGTTCAGACGTGCCGCCAGGGAGAGTTCGTCAGCCATGATCCTCGTCAGCGTGATGTATCCGGCCGGTCCCCGGTTCGACATGGACTACTATCTCGGCCACCACATGCCGCTGGTGCGCGAGCGCTGGTCGCCGATGGGCCTGCATGAGGCCAAGGTCGTGCGCGGCGTCGGTACGCCGGACGGCAAGCCGGCCCCGTTCCAGGTGATGGTGCTGCTGACCTGGGACTCCGCCGACGCCTTCGCCAAGGCCGCCGCCCAGCACGGCCCCGAGATCTTCGGCGACATCCCGAAGTTCACCGACGCCGAGGCCGCGGTGCAGATCAACGAGCTGCCGGAGGCATCCGCGTGATCGACATCGTCCAGGCGGTCCAGGCCGCCGATCCGAGCCTCGGCACCAGGGTCATCGTGCTGCGCTCGGATTCCCGGGCGCTGGCGAGCCCGGAGGCGCTGGTGCCCGAGGCCGAGGCCTGGCTCGCCGAGAACGCGCCAGGCGCCCGGCTGCTGCGCAAGTCGATCCTGCTCGCCCCCTATCCCGGCGGCATGCTGGCCGAGCGCACGGTGACGGTGATGGCGTTCGCGGAGGCCCAGCACCTGGCCGCCTTCGCCACCGCCTGGACGGCCGACCCGGAGCCGGAGGACGACGAGGCCGCGCCGGAGGGCTGAAGGCCCGGGAGCGCCCCGCCCTCCCGCCATGAGGGCCACCGTACTCACACGATTCGGGACGGCCGCGGATCACTCGCGGGCTCCCCTCGCCCCGCGCGCGGGGAGAGGCCCGGCTGCACCTCGTCGTACAGCCGGGGAGCGCAGGCGAAGCCGAAGCGACGGTGAGGGGGCGCGAGCGGAGGAGGCTCCTCCGGCTCGGCCCCCTCACCCTCGGCTGCCGCCTCGCTTCGGCGACGACGAGGTCGCCGAAGCCCTCTCCCCGCAGGCGGGGCGAGGGGATGCGCACACAGCGAACCGCCGGCAGGGATGCCGGAATTCAGTCATTTCGCATCGGACGGATGACACTTCCCCTCACGCCGCCTTAAGCTTGCCCTCACGCCGCCTTGAGCTTGTGGATCGTGCCGAGCACCTCGGCGCGCTGGACCTCGAGGCGGTGGATGAGCGGGCGTAGGTCCGCGTCGCCGTGGGCGGCGGATTCGATCTCGCGGCAGAGGCGCGAGAGGCGGGTGAAGCCGAGCATGCCGGCGGCCGAGACCAGGGCGTGCGCGTCGTGGGCGACCTGGACCCGGTCGGCCTCGGAGCGGAAGCGGTCGCGCAGCTCAGCACCCATCAGGTCGAGGAGCGCCGCCACGCGCTCGGCCCCGAACCCGTCCTTCAGGGCGCCGAACACCGCTCCGTCGAGCACGGTGTTGGAGCCGTCCGTCGCGGCGGAGGCCGGCGCCGGGCGGGCCTCGCGCTGCGGGCCGGTCCAGCGCGCGATGGTGGCGTAGAGGTCGGCGCGGCGGAACGGCTTGCCGACGTGGTCGTCCATGCCGGCCGCGTGCAGGTCGTCGATCTGCTTCGGGAGCACGTTGGCGGTCATCGCGACGATCGGAATCTCGCAGGCCGGCGGCGGCAGCGCGCGGATGTGGCGGGTCGCGGTGAGGCCGTCCATCACCGGCATCTGCACGTCCATCAGGACGAGGTCGTAGCCCCGCCCCCGCGTCAGCGCCGCCTCGACGGCGGCCACCGCCGCCGCGCCGTCCTCGACCACGTCGACGACGTAACCCTGCGCCTCGAGCACCGCGCAGGCGAGCTCCTGGTTGAGCGGAACGTCCTCGGCCAGGAGCAGGCGCACGGGGCCCCCGGCCCTATCCGCGGCGGCCACCGCGGACGGCACCGCCGCGGGGACGGTCTCCTCGCCCGGCGGCAGCGTCAGGGTGAACCAGAAGGTCGAGCCGGCGCCCTCGCGGCTCACCACGCCGATCTCGCCGCCCATCAGCGACAGCAGGTGGCGGCAGATGACGAGGCCGAGGCCGGTGCCGCCGAAGCGGCGGCTGATCGAGCCGTCGACCTGGCTGAAGCGTTTGAACAGCCGGTCCTGCTGCGCCGGGTCGATGCCGATGCCGGTATCGGTGACCTCGAAGCGCAGGTCGTAGCCGCGCGCGCCCGTGCCCTCGCGCGAGACCGCGAGGGTCACCGAGCCGTGGGGCGTAAACTTCACGGCGTTGTTCAGGAGGTTCAGCAGCACCTGGCGCAGGCGGCTCGCGTCGCCGTGGACGAAGGCGGGCAGGTCCGGGTCGATCCGGGTCTCGATCCGCAGGTCGCTCTTCCGGGCGCCGCCCCGGACGATCGAGACGGTGTTGTCGATCACCGAGACCAGCGGGAACGAGACCGGGTCGAGGGTGAGCTGCCCGGCCTCGATCTTGGAAAAGTCGAGGATGTCGTTGACGACGGTCAGGAGCGCGGCGCCCGAGCCCTGGATCAGCTCCAGCCGGTGCCGGTCCTCCGGCCGCAGATGGGTCTCGTCGAGGAGCATGTCGGCGTAGCCGAGGATGCCGTTCAGCGGCGTCCTGATCTCGTGGCTCATCGCCGCGAGGAAGTCGCTCTTGGCCTCGCTCGCCCGCTCGGCCTCGGCGCGCGCCGCCTGCGCCTCGGCGGTGATCGCGCGCAGCGCCGCCTCCGCGGACTTCCGCTCCGTGACGTCGATGTGGAGGCCGACCATGTGGCTGGGCCTGCCGTCCGGACCGAACAGCGGCCGGCCGCGGGCGTAGACCCAGCGCGGCCCGACCCGGAACTCGGCGGTGTAGGTCGAGCGGGTCTCGATCGCGTGGCGAATCGCGTCCCAGACCTCGCCGACCTGCTCGGGGTCGACCAGGGCGGTCCACGCGGCCGTGGTGACGGCGCGCGGATCGCCGTCCTCGGGCAGCCCGTGGATGCGCAGGCTCTCGGGCGAGAGCCGGCACATGCCCGTCTGCATGTCCCAATCCCAGGTTCCGGCGTCGGCCGCCTCCAGCGCGATGCGGAGGAGGCCGCGGGCGTCCTGCTCGGCCATCCGCGCGGCGACGATCTCGTCGATGTCCAGCGCCGTGCCGAGCCATTCGATCACGGTGCCGTCGTCCATCAAGGGGACCGGCGTCATCGACATCTTGTGCCAACGGTAGGCGCCGTCGGCGCGGCGCAGGCGCCACTCGCCGGCATAGGTGGTCTCGCCCGCCTGGGCTGCCCGCCACGCCGCCGCCATGGCCGGGGCGTCGTCGGGATGGTTGCAGCCCACGCGCGCGGCGCGGCCCGAGCCGATCGGCCCGTAATAGGCGTGGAACTGGGGGTTGGCGTAGGTGATCTCGCCGTCGCCCGGGCGCATCGTCCAGACCAGCAGCGGCAGGGTGTCGGCAAGCCCGCGATAGCGGCTCTCGCTGCGGTGGACGTCGGCCTCGGCCCGGCGCCGGTCGGTGACGTCGATCATGACGCCGAACAGGGCGGTGGTCGCGCCGGACGCGTCGGTCTCGCAGGTGCCGCGCACCAGGACGTCGCGCTCGGTGCCGTCCGGTCGCAGGATGCGGGCATCGAAGTCGAAGTTCTGAGCCCCCGCGATCGCGCCGCCCACGGCGGCCACCAGACGCTCCCGGTCGTCCGGGTGGTAGACCTCGGCAAAGGACGAGAGGTGCGGCGGAGGGTTGGCGGGGTCGCGGCCGGCGATCTCGTAGAGGCCGACCGACCAGACCGGCTGGCCGTCTGCCAGGGCGACGCGCCAGTTGCCGACGTGGGCGAGCTGCTCGGCCATGGTCAGCAGGTGGTTGGCGCTGGCGAGCGAGGCGGAGCGCGCCGCGATCTCGTCGGCCTGACGCTCCAACTGCGTCTCGTGCGCGCTCCGCAGGACCATCTCGCGCCCGAGCGCCGTGTTCGCCTCCGACAGGCGCAGGTGCGCGACCACGATCTCGGCGAGCCCCTGCAGCGCCGCGGCGTCCTCGTCCGAGAAGTCACGCAGCCGCGAATCGACGAGGCACAGGGTGCCGACGCGGATGCCGGGGGCGAGGATGAGCGGCGTGCCGGCGTAGAACCGGATGCTGCCCTCCCGGCCGTCCACGAGCGGGCTGCCCCGATAGCGTGGGTCGCGCCGCGCGTCCGGCACGACGTGCACCGCGTCCGACTGGATGGTGGCGTTGCAGAAGCTCTCCTGCCGGGGCATCTCGCCGGGGACCACCACGCACGGCGTCTTCAGCCATTGCCGGTCGGCGTCGATGAAGCCGACGAAGGCGGTCTCGACGTCGAACAGGCGGCGGGCGGTACGGCACACCGCCTCGAAATGGGCCTCCTGCGGCGTGTCGAGGATGCCGAGGGCGTGCAGGACCGCGACGCGCTCGGCTTCGCGCCCCGCGTCCGCCACGTCCCCAAGCCCCTCTGTGCTGCTCACGATCGCGCGCCCCCTGCCGGCATCCCCTCGGGGCGCCGGCCCATGACCTCATCCGGTTCGCGCGCCCCCGCGGCGGCCCAGCGCCGGCGCGCCGCCTCCAGCGCCCACACCATGCCGAGCATCATGTAGACGTGTCGCCACTTCTCGATATCGATCTGCAGCGCCTGAAGGAAGAACATCAGCAGGGCCGGCCAGATCACCTGCGCGTGGGCGCGGAACGGCGAGGCCCGCGCCAGCAGCCGGAACCCGACGAAGCCCGTGGCCGCCACGATCGCCAGGAACACGGCGCCGCCGAGCCAGCCGCCGTTGGCGAAGCTGCCGATGTAGGAGTTGTGCGGCTCCAGCCCGAAGGTCAGGCGCCAGTGCATCGGCCCCATCCCGAGCGGGCGCTCCAGCAGCATCTCCATCCCGCGCAGCTGGTTGCCGAAGCGGCCGGTCTCGCCCTCGTCGTAGTCCTGGCTCACCGCCGCGCGGGTGGCGAACATCTTCTGGACGCTGTCGACCGAGAGCAAGGCCGCCATCGCGACGGCGCCGAGCGCCAGGGTCGCCAGGCTGAGGAGCACGATGCGGCGGCGCAGGCGCGCGGAGCCGCAGGAGGCGTAGACCGAGCCGATCATCAGGAGCGCGGCGACGACGGTACCGCCCCAGGAGCCGCGCGAGAACGACAGGAAGATCCCGACGAGGATGATCAGCAGGCCGGCGAGCGAGAGCACCGGGCGGCGGCTCGTCGCGGTGATGAGCCCGTGCATCAGGTAGAGGGCGCCCAGCGTCAGGAACGAGCCGAACACGTTCGGGTCCTGGAAGGTGCCCGAGGCGCGGTCGTACTTGTAGAACAGGTCCTCGATCCCGAGCCATTGCAGGTAGCCGACGATGCCGAGCACCGCCGAGAACACGCAGCTCGCGGTGT
Organism: Methylobacterium cerastii; assembly: GCF_022179125.1. Lineage (GTDB taxonomy): Bacteria > Pseudomonadota > Alphaproteobacteria > Rhizobiales > Beijerinckiaceae > Methylobacterium > Methylobacterium cerastii. The sequence continues at coordinate 230,903 of NZ_BPQG01000004.1, read as the reverse complement.
AGGCCTTCAGCGCCAGCTCGACCCGTGCCCGGGTGTCGTCGGAAAAGAACATCACGAAGAACACGCACGTCACCGAGAGGTAGACGAGCTGGATCGTCCAGGTGACCGGAAACTCCTCGTCGAGGAAGGGCAGCAGCCCGACGACGATGGCGCCGAGATAGAGCAGCAGCAGCAGGACCAGCGGGACCGCGCCGCGATGCAGGCGGATGCCGAGGCAGGCCCAGAGCAGGATCGTCGGGATCGCGATGACGTCGTAGGGCGAGGTCTCGGAGAAGGCGAAGCAGGCGAAGAACACGAAGGCCGCGAACAGCGCGCGGGCGAAACCATGGATCACCCGGATCAGCGGGACCCGGTCCGCATACGGCAGGACGAAGCCCGGAACGGCGGTGCTGGCCATGGCTCACGCGGACTCCGCGGGCCTGGAACGCGGGCCCGCACGACGTTCGGCCCTTCATGATCCGGAAAGGTTGAGATTCGGCTGACAAGCCCTCGCTGCCATTCGATGCCGCGATACCGGCCCGCGGGCCGCATCGTCGCCGTGCGGAGACTTGCGCCGCGACTCCGGCCGTCGAAACTGTAGCGTGTCACTTGACAGTTTACGGACGGGATGCCATATCTCGCCTGTCGTCAGACCTGCGATCGGCAGCGAGAGGCTCGTGCCGGGATGATCGTCAGCTTCCGGCACAAGGGTCTCAAGGAGCTGTTCGCGTCCGGCCGTTCCGCCAAGATCGCCGCTCATCTCAAGGCGCGCTGCCTGCGCATCCTGGACGCGCTCGACCAGGCCTCGAAGCCGGCGGACATGAACGTGCCGGGCTACGACTTCCACGCCCTGCACGGGTTCACGCCGACCCGATACACCGTCCACGTGAACGGTCCGTGGTGCATCACGTTCGAGTTCGAGGACGACGACGCCGCGCGCGTCGACTTCGAGCAGTATCATTGACGGTGAGGAGAGGCGATTTGCCCGAGGAATTCGCAGCCAAACGCCCGAACCGGGCCCCCACGCACCCCGGCGCCATCCTGCGGGAGGACGTGCTCCCGGCCCTGGGGATCACGGTTACCCAGCTCGCCAGCCATCTGAAGGTGACCCGCCAGCAGATCCATCGTGTGCTGTCGGAATCGTCCGACGTCTCGCCGGAGATGGCGCATCGGCTGGGCAAGCTCTGCGGCAACGGCCCCCTGCTGTGGAGCCGGATGCAGGAGGCCTACAGCCTCTGGCAGGCGGCGGAACGGCTCGGCCCCGACCTCGCGGAAATCCCGACCCTTGAGGCGAAGCGGGCGGCCTGAAGCAGCCTGCGGGACGATGCCGAGCTACACGCCCAGCATCGAACGACGGTCGGCCTTTTGTGACCCCGAAGGATCGAGATTCGGCCGACGGCGCCGCTCGACCGGAACCGGGCCAGACCGTATCATCGGTACCGGCCATCACCGTATCGAGGACGCGACCCGATGTCGGGCACCACTGTGCCGCTCAACTCCGATCTCGAGGAGCAGCTCGGGCGCATCCACCAGCAGCGGGAAGAGAGCGAGAAGTTCGTCGCCGAGTAGAAGAAGCTGATGGCCGAGTCGATGAAGCTCGAACACGAAGCGCGAAAGCTGGAGCGCGACCGGATGCTCGCCCCCTGGCAGATCGCGCTCTCCGGCATGGCGGCGGACGCGGCGTTCTTCGGCGCCGGCGCCGCCTTCGTCAAGCTGATCGGATCGTGACGCGCGGGTCGGTCACGATCTGGCTTACCTGAGCGTCAGGCGGCGCAATCCAAAAAACCCGCCTTGATCGCCTCGGCGTCGAGCTTGCGCCCGATGAACACCACCCGCGAGGAGCGGTCCTCGCCCGCCTTCCACTCGGCTTGCAGGTCGCCGTCGAGGATCATGTGGACGCCCTGGAAGACGAACCGGTGCGGCTCGTCGGGGAACGAGACGATGCCCTTGCAGCGCAGGATGTCCGGCCCCTGGATCGTGGTGAGGTTCGAGATCCACGGCATGAACTTCTCCGGGTCGACCGGGCCGTCGATGCGGGCCGAGAACGACTGCATGTCGTCGTCGTGGTGATGGTGGTGCCCCTCCTCCAGGAAGTCGGGCTCGAGGTCGAGGATGCGGCCGAGGTCGAAGGCGTTGCGGCCGAGCACCGCGTCGATCGGCACGTCGCAGTTCGTGGTGCGGTGGAGCTTGGCGTAGGGGTTGATGGCGCGGATCTCGCCCTCGACGCGCGCGAGGTCGGCCTCGGAGACGAGGTCGGCCTTGTTGAGCAGGATCACGTCGGCGAAGGCGACCTGGTTCTTCGCCTCGGGCGCGTCCTTCAGGCGCTCGGACAGCCACTTGGCGTCGGCGACCGTCACCACCGCGTCGAGGCGGGCGGCCTCGCCCACGTCCTGGTCGACGAAGAAGGTCTGGGCCACGGGGGCCGGGTCGGCCAGCCCCGTGGTCTCGACGATGATCGCGTCGAACTTGCCGCGCCGCTTCACCAGGCCGTCCATGATGCGGATCAGGTCGCCGCGCACGGTGCAGCAGACGCAGCCGTTGTTCATCTCGAACACTTCCTCGTCGGCGCCGACGACGAGGTCGTTGTCGATGCCGATCTCGCCGAACTCGTTGACGATCACCGCGTAGCGCTTGCCGTGGTTCTCGGTGAGGATGCGGTTGAGCAGCGTCGTCTTGCCGGCGCCGAGGTAGCCGGTCAGGACGGTGACCGGGATCTTCCCGGACGTGGTCGACTCGGACGTCGTCGGCTCGGACGTGGCGGGGCTCTGCGATCCGGACATGGGGCGACTCGTTTTCGGGGGCGGTGACGCGGAGGGCGCCCGGGCGGAGCCGGGCTGCCGACGACCTGTCATATCGTATCATCGGCCCGCGGATGGAAGCACCCGAGCGCGGGCGCGGCGGTCTGGGCGCCCATGTCCGTCGCGAGGGCTCGTCCCTTGAGCGAGGCCGTCCCGTCGCAAGGCTGTCGCGAACGCCTGTCAGGGAGCGCTGGAGACCTGCCGCGTTCGAAGCTGGCGCGCGACGCCCGCCCCGGCGCCGCCGCGGGCCGGTCGATCCTCGTTTGTATCCGAGTCCTTCGTGCCCGATATCCCGAACGTGATCGCCACAGCGCGCCGCAATCGTCCTGCGGCGGCGCCCGACACCGGCGCGGCCATTGTGCGCCCCCGGCGCGCGGGATATCGGCGCTGCAGCAACGCACGCGTCGCCGGACGGCCCTAGGCCCGGCCTGCCTTAGAAAAGCACCATCGATCGGTTCGGTGCGGGGTGACGGGTTCCACCTCCGTCCGATCGCTCCGCCCCTCCCGCGACCACGACCCGAAGACGACAGCGCGATGGACGCCCGCACGCCTCTCGACCCCGACACCGACGCGCCGACGGGCGGGACCCAGCGTCCCCGCCGCCAGGGGCTGCTGCCGATCGCGGTGGTGCTGTCGCTGGTGATCGCCGCCGTCGCCGTGGTGGCGGTGTTCCCGCAGCCGGTGCGCGGCGTGCTCGAATCCGCGGCGACCTCCGTCCGTGGGATGTTCGGCGGGGCGGCGCAGGACGAGACCGCCGAGGCCGAAGCCCCCGCGACCTCCGCCGAGCGGACCTTCCGGCCGACGCAGGAGCAGCGCGCCGCCTTCGAGATCCACCCGGTGGCGACGATGACGTTCCGCCCGGAGGGCTCGGCCGAAGGCCGCATCGCGCTCAACGACGACGACAACGTGCCCGTGGCCTCGCCCTATTCCGGCCGCGTCACCAAGGTGCTTAAGCGCGCCGGCGACGACGTGAAGGCCGGCGAGGTGCTCCTCGTCATCGAGGCCACCGACATGGTCCAGGCCCAGAACGACTACCAGGGGGCGCTCAACACCATCCAGAAGCAGCAGGCGCTGCTCAAGCTCGACCAGACCATCGCCAGCCGGCAGCAGGAGCTGTTCGCGGCCAAGGCGGTGGCCCTGAAGGACTACCAGTCGGCCCAGAACGACGTGATCGCGGCGCAGAGCGACCTGAAGACGGCGCAGGCCTCGCTGGACGCAGTGCGCAACCGCCTGAAGCTGCTCGGCAAGACCGACGCCGAGATCGCCGCCTTCGAGAAGAACGGCACGATGAGCGCCGAGACGCAGATCCAGGCGCCGATCGCCGGGACGATCGTTCAGCGCAAGGTCGGCATCGGGCAGTACCTCACCACGTCGAGCGACCCGGCCTTCGTCATCGGCGACCTCTCGACGGTCTGGCTCATCGCCAACGTGCGCGAGAGCGAGATCCCGAAGATCCGCATCGGCCAGGAGGTCGAGGCGCGGGTCGCCGGCTTCGGCACCCGCGTGTTCAAGGCGCGGGTGAACTACATGGCCTCCAGCCTCGATCCGGCGACGCGCCGCCTCGCCGTGCGCAGCGAGGTCGACAACCCGGACCGGTCGCTGCGGCCGGAGATGTTCGCCACCTTCACCATCGTCACCGGCAAGCCGCAGCCCTCGCCCGCCGTGCCGCTCGCGGCGATCGTCTACGAGGGCGCCAGCGCCCACGTCTGGGTCGCCCGGCCCGACGGCGCCATCGCGGCGCGCGGCGTCACGCTCGGCCTGATCAACGGCGACAACGCGCAGGTGGTGGACGGGCTCGCCGCCGGCGAGGAGGTCGTCACCCGCGGCGCGCTGTTCATCGACCGCGCCGCGTCGGGCGACAAGGCGTCCTGACCGGACGGGAACGGCCGGGGGGCATGACGCGATGAACAGCCTGATCGTCTTCTCTCTGCGCCAGCGCGTGCTGGTGTGCCTCGGCTTCCTGGTGATGCTGGCGCTCGGCTACGCCGCCTACACCCAGCTCAACATCGAGGCCTATCCCGATCCGGTCCCGCCGCTCGTCGACGTGATCACCCAGAATCCCGGCCAGTCGGCCGACGAGATCGAGCGCTACATCACGATCCCGCTGGAGGTGGCGCTCGCCGGCATCCCGAACGCGCAGGTGGTGCGCACGATCTCGCTGTTCGGCCTGTCCGACGTGAAGGTGCAGTTCAACTACGAGTTCACCTACGAGGAGGCCTTGCAGCGGGTGCTCAACCGCCTGTCGCAGGCGCCGCCCCTGCCGAACGGCGCGACGCCGCAGATCTCGCCGACGAGCCCGGTGGGCGAGATCATGCGCTACAAGCTCGTCGGGCCGAAGGGCTTCTCGTCGGCCGAGATGAAGACCCTGCAGGATTGGGTGCTGCAGCGCCGCTTCAAGGCGATTCCGGGCGTCGTCGACGTGACCGCCTTCGGCGGCAAGGCCAAGGAATACGAGATCGCGGTCGACCTCAACCGCCTCCAGGCCCAGGGCATGACCCTGGTGCAGCTCGTCTCGGCCCTCAACAACTCCTCGATCAACGTCGGCGGCCAGACGCTGAACGTCGGCGAGCAGTCGGCCGTGGTCCGCGGCGTCGGCCTGATCCGCGACATGGACGACATCAAGGATACGATGCTGACCCAGGTCGCCGGCACGCCGGTGCTGGTGCGGGACGTGGCGGACGTGCGCGTCTCGAACGCGCCGCGGCTGGGCATCGTCGGTCACGACGGCTCGAACGACATCGTCGAGGGCATCGTCCTGATGAGCCGCGGCGGCCAGAGCCTGCCGACGCTCAAGCGCGTGGAAGCCGAGATCGAGAAGATCAACGCCTCGACGATCCTGCCGCCCGAGGTGAAGATCGAGCGGATCTACGACCGGTCGGGGCTGATCCACACCACCACGCACACGGTGATGCACAACCTCGTCTTCGGCGTGGTTCTGGTCTTCGTGGTGCAGTGGCTGTTCCTCGGCTCGCTTCGAAGCGCGATCATCGTGGCGGCGACCATCCCCTTCGCCCTCGGCTTCGCCATCCTGATCCTGGTGGTGCGCGGCGATTCCGCGAACCTCCTGTCGCTCGGCGCGATCGATTTCGGGCTGATCGTCGACGCCACCGTCATCATGGTCGAGAACGTGTTCCGGCACCTGGCCGAGCCGCACCACTCGGAGGGGCAGCCGGCGCCGGGCGGCCTCACCGGACGGCTCGGCACCATCGCCATCGCCGGCTCCGAGGTGAACCGGGCGATCTTCTTTTCGGCGACGATCATCATCGTCGGCTTCCTGCCGCTGTTCACGATGTCGGGCGTCGAGGGCCACATCTTCGGGCCGATGGCCAAGACCTACGCCTACGCGCTGGTCGGCGGCCTGCTCGCGACCTTCACGGTCTCGCCCGCGCTCTCGGCGGTGATCCTGCCGAAGCACGTGGAGGAGCGCGACACCCTGATCGTGAAGGTGCTGCGCTTCGGCCACGAGATCATCCTCGGCTTCGGCCTGCGCAACCGCATCCTCTCGATCGCGGTGACGGTGGCGATCCTGCTGGTGTCGGGGCTCGTCGCGCGGAACCTCGGCCTCGAGTTCCTGCCCAAGCTCGAGGAGGGCAACCTCTACGTGCGCGGCACGATGCCGGCCTCGATCTCGCTGGAGGCCGGCAACGCCTACGTCGAGCGCCTGCGCAAGATCTTCACCGAGGTGCCCGAGGTCGTCACCGTGATCTCGCACCAGGGCCGGCCGAGCGACGGCACCGACGCCACCGGCTTCTTCAACGTCGAGATCCTGGCGCCGCTGAAGCCGATCGACCAGTGGCGCAAGGGGCTCGACAAGGAACAGCTCATCGCCGGGCTGTCGAAGCGCCTCGACGCGGAGTTCCCCGGCATCGAGTTCAACTTCTCCCAGTACATCGAGGACAACGTCCAGGAGGCGGCCTCGGGGGTGAAGGGCGAGAACTCGGTCAAGGTCTACGGCACGGATCTAGCCGCGATCACCAAGGCGGCCAACGACGTGAAGGCGGTGCTCGCCACCGTCCCCGGCGTCACCGACCTCTCGGTCTTTGCCTCGCTGGGCCAGCCCACGGTGCGGATCGACGTCGACCGCCACAAGGCCGCCCGCTACGGCCTCTCGATCGGCGACGTGAACACCACCATCGCCGCCGCCATCGGCGGACAGACCGCGGGCGACCTCTACGAGTACGGCTCCGACCGGCACTTCCCGATGCGCGTGCGGCTGGCGAAGGAATACCGCTCGTCGCTGGCCACCATCCGCAACATCACCATCGGCGCCGCCAACCCGAACGGCGGCGTGGTGCAGGTGCCGCTCTCCGAGATCGCCGACGTCGACCTCGTCTCGGGCGCGTCGTTCATCTACCGCGAGGACCAGGAGCGCTACATCCCGGTGAAGTTCTCGGTGCGCGGGCGCGACCTCGGCGGCACCGTGCTGGAGGCGCAACGGCGCGTCGCCGACGAGGTGACGCTGCCGGCCGGCTATCACCTCGAATGGGTCGGCCAGTTCACCAACCTGCAGGACGCGGTGACGCGCCTCAGCCTGGTGGTGCCGATCACCCTGGTGCTGATCGCGCTGCTGCTGTTCATCAACTTCAACTCGGTCGCCGACATGCTGCTCGGCCTGTCGGTGATCCCGATGGCGATGATCGGCGGCATCTTCGCGCTGGCGCTCACCGGCACCCCGTTCTCGATCTCGGCGGCGATCGGCTTCATCGCGCTGTTCGGCATCTCGACGATGGAGGGCGTGATCCTGCTCGCCTACTACAACCAGCTGATGGAAGAGGGATGGCCGCGCAAGGAGGCTGTCTGGCACGCCTCGATCGTGCGGATGCGGCCGGTGATGATGACCTGCGTCGCCGCCTGCGTCGGCCTCCTGCCGGCGGCGGTCTCCACCGGCATCGGCTCACAGGTGCAGAAGCCGCTCGCCCTCGTCGTCGTCGGCGGCATCCTGCTCGCGCCCAACCTGATCCTCGTGGTGGTGCCGGTGCTGATCTCGCTGTTCTCCCGCCGCCAGCCGAACCCGCTGGCGACGCCCGTCCTGCACCGGGCGGCGGCGTGATGGCGTCGGCTTCGAAACCCGTGGCGCGGGCACCACAACCCCCGCCCTCCCCGCCCGTCACGGCCAACGCCGCATTGACTCGACGCCCTCCCGCGGCGCTCTACCGGGCGGGGGTTCGCGCGACCGCGCGGGCCGGCACTCGCTGGGGCGCGATGATCGAGACGGCCCTGTACCGGCGATCCGCACGGGCGGCGGCGCTTGCCGCGAGCCTGAGCCTGTCCGCCTGCGCGGTCGGCCCGAACTACATCGCGCCCGAGGATCCGCCGGTCGCCCGCTACACGAAGGAGCCCCTGGCGAACCCGAGCGCGGCCGACAAGGTCGCCACGCGCCAGGGCGGCTCGGCCGACCAGAGCTTCGTCTCGGGCGCCGACATCCCCGGCCAGTGGTGGACGCTGTTCCGCTCCAAGGCGCTGAACCGCCTGGTCGAGGAGGCGCTGGCCAACAACCCGAACCTGGAGGCGGCCCAGGCGAGCCTGCGCATCGCGCAGCAGAACGTGCTCGCGCAGAAGGGCACGCTGTATCCCTCGCTCTCGGCCAACCCGCAGGCGCTGGGCGCGCGGGCGCCGGGGCTCGACCTGCAATCGCCGCTGCAGAACCAGAACAACTACCTCTACAGCCTCTACACGCCGCAGGTGACGGTGGCGTTCAACCCCGACGTGTTCGGCCTCAACCGCCGCACGATCGAGGGGCTGGAGGCGACGGCCGAGAACCAGCGCTTCCAGCTCGAGGCCGCCTACCTCAGCCTCACCGCCAACGTCGTCGCCGCCGCGATCCAGGAGGCCAGCCTCCGCGCCCAGATCGACGCGACGAAGCGGGTGATCCAGGCCCAGACCGAGGTGCTGACCCTCTACAACAAGCAGCTCTCGCTCGGGCAGATCGCCGGCGCCGACGTGATCCAGCAGCAGGCGGCCCTGTCGCTGTCGCAGCAGCTGCTGCCGCCGCTGGAGAAGCAGCTGGCGCAGCAGCGCAACCTCCTGACCGCGCTCGCCGGACGCCTGCCGAGCGAGGAGGTGGCTGAGACCTTCACCCTCTCGGCCCTGCGGCTGCCGACGAAGGTCCCCGTCAGCCTGCCCTCGCGCCTGGTGCAGCAGCGGCCGGACGTGAAGGCGGCCGAGGCCCTGGTGCAGCAGGCCTCGGCCGGCGTCGGCGTCGCGGTGGCGAACAGGCTGCCGCAATTCTCGATCACCGCCGCGGGCGGTTCGAGCGCCGTGCGGTTGGCGCAGATCACCAACCCGGGCGCCGGGTTCTTCACCATCCTCGGGCAAGCCACCGCGCCGATCTTCGACGCCGGCACGCTCTACCGCCGCCAGCGCGCCTCCGAGGAGACCCTGACCCAGGCGCAGGCGCAGTACCGCGCCGTGGTGATCGCCGCGTTCCAGAACGTGGCCGACGCGCTGCGCGCCCTGCAATCGGACGCCGCCGCGGTCGCCGCCGCCTCGGCCGCGGAGAATGCGACGGGCCAGAGCCTCGGCCTGATCCGCAAGCAGTTCTCGGCCGGCGCCGTGAACTCGACGCAGGTGTTGATCGCCCAGCAGGGCTACCTCTCGGCGCTCGTCACATCGGCCGGCGCGCGGGCGACGCAGTACGCCGACACCGCGGCCCTGTTCCAGGCGCTCGGCGGCGGCTGGTGGAACCGCGCCGACGTCGCCCCGCCCCCGCCCGAGACCGACCCGCTGAAGTTCTTGTAAGGCGGCCGCGAGGACGCGGCGCGTTGACGGCCGGGGTGGCGATCGCCATTCTCAGGAGCGAGAGGCTTTGGCATGACCGCTCCCACATCCGTCCTGCACATCCGCGTCGATGACGAGACCGAGGCCGGCGCCGTGGTCGCGCTCGATGCCCTCGGCCTGTCCATGTCGGATGCGGTGCGCCTGGTCCTGCACCGCGTCGCCACGGATCGAGCGCTTCCCTTCGAACTCGGGGTTCCGAACGCCGAGACCCGGGCTGCGATGGAGGAAGCCGAGACCATCGCCCGCCGGCACCGGAGCCGCTTCACGAACGCCGACGCGTTGATCGCCGACCTTGAAGACGCCGGCATCCGCTAGAGCATTTTTCAAGCGAGGTGGATGCCGGCTCGCGTGAAGAAAATGCGACCACACAGCAGGTTAGAGCATTTTCCGTGATCCAGAGATCACGGAAAATGCTCTAAGCGCGCCGCCCCGCCGCGGGCGTCGGACTACACGAAGACCTTCCGCAAGGATTGGGAACGCCTGTCCCGCTCCGGCCGGTACGACATGTCTCGTCTGAAACAGGTCATGCTGCTGCTGATCGCCAACGACGGCCCCCAGGCCCCGAGTGGCTCGATCATCCGTTGAAGGGGAATTGGGCGGGACATCGCGAATGCCACGTCGGCGGCGACTTCCTGCTCGCCTACACGATCGACGACGAACGCGGCTCCGGCCTCGTCGTCTTCGTCCGCGCCGGCACCCATGCGGACCTGTTCGGAGCCTGAACGGATGCCCTGCGCCGGCCTTGGCGGGATGATGCCGCCGCCGCCGGCAGGCCACGTCCGATGTCCGTCCCTCTACGAAGGCCCGCCTCATGAGCTTCACCGCGATCCCGGCCGTGTTCATGCGCGGCGGCACCAGCAAGGCGCTGATGCTGCACCGGCGCGACGTGCCGGCCGACGTCGCGGCCTGGGAACCGCTGTTCCTGTCGGCGATGGGCAGCCCCGATCCGTTCGGGCGCCAGCTCGACGGCATGGGCGGGGGCGTGTCGTCGGTCTCGAAGATCTGCGTCGTCGCGCGCTCGCGCCGCGACGACGCCGACGTGGATTACACCTTCGTCCAGGTGGTGGTGCGCGAGGCGCGGATCGACCTGTCGGGCAATTGCGGCAACATGCTCTCGGCGGTCGGCCCCTTCGCGATCGACGAGGGGCTGGTCTCGGCGCCCGACGGGCCTGTGACGATCCGGATCTTCAACACCAACACGAAGAAGGTCGTCCACGCCGCCTTCGCGGTGGCGGGCGGACGCGCGGTCTACCGCGGCGACCTCGCCATTCCCGGCGTCGCGGGGACGGCCGCGCCGATCCGCCTCGACTTCGTCAATCCCGGCGGCGCCACCACCGGCCGGCTGCTCCCCATCGGCACGGTGCGCGAGCGCCTCGCGGTGGCGGGGCTCGGGCACTTCGACGTCTCGATGGTGGACGCCGCCAACGCCTGCGTCTTCGTGAAGGCCACCGCCCTCGGGCTGACGGGGACCGAGCTGCCGGCGGCGATCGAGGCCGTACCCGGCCTGCTCGACCGTCTCGGCCGCATCCGCCGCGCGGCCTCGGTGGCGATGGGCATCGCCCGCGACGACGCGCACGCGGCCACCATCGTCCATGTCCCCTTCGTCGGCCTGGTGGCGCCGCCGCAGGACGCGGGCACCCTCTCGGGCGAGCGCGTGACCGCCGCCGCGGTCGACCTCACCGCCCGGGTGATCTCGAACGGCGTGCCGCATCAGGCGCTGCCACTCACCGCCACCCTGTGCCTCGCGGTCGCCGCCCGCCTCCCCGGCAGCGTCGTCGCCGAGGTCGCCCGTGAAACCGCCGACACCCTGCGCGTCGGCATGCCCTCAGGCGTCCTCACCGCCGACGCCGACGTGGTCCAGGATGGGGACGGGTTCCGCACGACGCGCGGTTCGTTCTTCCGCACGGCCCGGCCGCTGATGCGGGGGGTGGTGTACGCGTGAAGCGGACAAGACGGCGTCCCTCCAACCTCGGTCAATCCGGGGCTGCGAAGCAGAGCCCGGAATGACGGGGCGGGTGTGATCGCGGGATCAGCGCGTCCGCCTCACGTCCCCACCACCACCAAGACGATCTCCCGCCGGTGCGCCCGGTCGCGGTGCTCGATCAGGTACACGCCCTGCCAGGTGCCGAGCGCAAGGCGGCCGTCCACCACCGGGATCGACAGGGTGGCGTCGGTGACCATCGTGCGGATGTGGGCGGGCATGTCGTCCGGTCCTTCGGCGCCGTGGACGTAGGCCGCGTGGCGCGGGGCGAAGCCGTCCAGCGCGGTCATCAGGTCGGCCTGCACGTCCGGGTCGGCGTTCTCCTGGATCGTCAGCGAGGCCGAGGTATGCCGGCAGAACACCGTGACGATGCCGTCCGAGACGTCGCTGTCGCGCACGAAGGCGGCGACCGCGTCGGTGAACTCGGTGAAGCCCGGCCCCGGCGTGGCGATCGTCAGCCGCCCGCCGGCCTGGCGCCGGACGGAGCCGGAAAACAGCGCCTCGACCATCCCCACCGTGCCACGCTTCATTCCGCGATCTCCAAGGTCGTGCCCGGCATCGTCTCGCGCTCGCCCCGCGCCAGGATGCGTTCCAGAAGGTCGATCCGGTCGGCCTCGGCTGCCGGCTTGTCCCAGCGGATGCGGCTGACGCGGGGGAATCGCATGGCGACGCCCGATTTGTGCCGGGTGGAGCGTTGCACGCCCTCGAAGGCGATCTCCAGCACCAATCCGCCCTCCGTCCCGTAGGCGACCTCGCGCACCGGGCCGAAACGCTTCACCGTGTGGTTGCGGACATAGCGGTCGAGCTTGGCCAGCTCCGCGTCGGTGAAGCCGTGATAGGCCTTGCCGACGGGCACCAGCTCGGGCCCGTCGGCGCCGTCCCGCCACACGCCGAACGTGTAGTCGGAGTAGAACGACGAGCGCTTCCCGTGGCCGCGCTGGGCGTACATCATCACCGCGTCGACGAGGTGCGGCTCGCGCTTCCACTTCCACCACGGGCCCTTCGGGCGGCCGGGCAGATAGGGGCTGTCGCGGCGCTTGAGCATCACGCCCTCGATGGCGTCGGCATCCAAGCCGGCTCCCAAAGCCGCCGGGTCGGCGCGGGCCGCGGCCAGGTCCTCCCAGGTCGAGAACGGCACCAGCGGCGAGACGTCGATCCGCACGTGGTCGAGCGTCGCCACGAACGCTTCGAGCCGGGCGCGGCGTTCCACGAAGCCGAGCCCGCGCAGGTCCTCGCCGTCGGCGGTGAGCAGGTCGTAGGCGCGCACATGCGCCGGGAACTCCTCCGTCAGCTTGCCCGTCACCGCCTTGCGGTTGAGGCGCTGCTGCAGCACGTTGAAGCTCTGCACCCGGCTCTCGCGCAGGATCAGCAACTCGCCGTCGAGCGTCCCCGTGAAGGTGACCGCCTCGGCCAAATCCGGGAAGGCGCCGGAGATGTCCTCGCCGGTGCGCGAGTAGATCCGCGCCACCTGCTCGCCCGCCGCGTCGCGCCCGCCGACGAGCTGCACGCGGATGCCGTCCCACTTCCACTCGCCGGAGAAGTCGGCCGGGGCGAGCTTGTCGAAGTCGGTCTCCTCCTCGATCGGGTGCGACAGCATCGGCGGCCGGAACGGGGCCGGGTTCAGGGTCTCGGGCCGCGGGCCGCGCCCCTCCGCCCAGGCGAACAGGGTCTCGAACGGGGCCTTGAGCCCGTGCCAGACCTCCTCGACCGCGTCCGCCTCGTGGCCGCCGAGCGCGCCGACCGCGGTCTTGGCGAGCCGCGCCGACACGCCGACGCGCAGGTTTCCGGTGACGAGCTTCAACAGCGCCCAGCGCCCGGTCTCGTCGAGCGCGTCGAGCCAGGTCGCAAGGTGCTGAGGCAGGTCGGCCTTGCGGATGGTCGACAGGGTCTCGACCACCTCGGCGAGCGTCGGCACGTGCGGAGGCGGGTTGTTGTGGCCGGGGCCGGGAGCGCCGACGGGCTCCCTCTCCCGTTCGGGAGCGGGGACCCGCGCTTCGTCCGCGAGGGGTCCCGGCCAGATCAGCGCGGTCGTCTCCGCGAGATCGCCGACGTAGTTGTGCGAGAGCCGGAACAGCACCGGGTCGATCCGCGCCTCGACGAGGCCGCGGATCAGCGCGGGCTTGGCCTCGCGGAAACTGAGGGTGCCGGTCATCGCCGCGAGCGCGTAGCCGCGTTCCGGGTCCGGGGTCTTCGCGAAGTAGTCCTGCAGCAGGCGCAGCTTCGCGTTGCGGCGCGGCTCGTAAGCGAGGCGGTCCAAAAGCTCGGCGAAATCGTTCACGCGGCGGCCTCGTCGGTGACCTCATCAGCGGCGTCTTGCGCCGCCTCGACGGGCGCCGGCTCCGCGTCGCCGTCGTCGCCGTAGCCCAGCATGTGCAGCGGTTTGGCCTTGATGCCCTGCGTCCCGCACCAGTGCACCAGCGCGTCCTCCTGCCCGTGCGTGACCCAGACCTCGCCGGCCCCGGTCTCGCGGATGGTGCGGCAGAGGTCGGGCCAGTCGGCATGGTCGGAGATCACCAGCGGCAGCTCGACGCCCTTCTGGCGGGCACGCGCGCGCACCCGCATCCAGCCCGAGGCGAAGCTCGTCACCGGGTCCGGGAATTTCCGCGACCACACGTCCTGGATCGACGAGGGCGGGCACAGCACGATGGCGCCCTTCAGGCCGGCGCGGTCGGTGGCGGCCACCTTGGGCGTGTCGCCCAGCGCAAAGCCCTCGCGCTTGTACAGCTCGGTCAGCTTCTCCATCGCCCCGTGCAGGTGGATCGGCCGGTCGTAGCCGGCCTCGCGGAGCAGCATCATCACCCGCTGCGCCTTGCCGAGCGCGTAGGCGCCGACGATGTGGGCGCGCTCGGGGAACAGAGCCACGGAATCGAGGAGCTTGCGCACCTCTGCCGCCGTGTCGGGCATGCGGAACACCGGCAGGCCGAAGGTCGCCTCGGTGATGAACACGTCGCAGGGCACCACCTCGAACGGCCGGCAGGTCGGATCGTGCGCGCGCTTGTAGTCGCCCGACACCACCACGCGCACGCCTTGCGCCTCGATCGCGATCTGCGCCGAGCCGAGGACGTGCCCGGCGGGGGCGAACCGCACCGTCACGTCGCCGACGCGGACGTCCGCGCCGAGCACGGCCTCCTGGCGCGCACCGCAAAAATCTTCGCCGTAGCGCACCGCCATGATGCGCAGGGTCTCGCCCGTGGCGAGCACGCTGCCGTGGCCGGCCCGGGCGTGGTCGGCATGGCCGTGGCTGATCAGCGCCCGCTCGACCGGCCAGGTGGGGTCGACGTGGAAGCGCCCGAGCGGGCAGTACAGCCCCTCGCGGGTCAGGGTCAGGAGGTCGCCGGCGCGAAGCGTCATCGGTCCCGTCTCGTCGAGGGTTGGGTCTGGCGGAGGATGGGTCTACCGAGGGGTGGCGTCGCCGACGATATAGGGCGTCGTCCCGACGAGACCCGGATCGATCCCCCATGACATCGATCCCCGCCATCGAATCGATCCCCGCCGTGAAATCGATTCTCGCAATGCACCAGGCCGGCTCCGGCGACCTGCTGGCCGACCGTCGCTTCGCCTACGCCGAGGCGTGCCTGGCCGAGGGCGACTGCGTCGGCGCCGCCGAGATGGCCGAGCAGGCGCTGGAACGCGCCCCGCGCTTCGCCGCCGCCTGGGTGCTGCTCGGGCGCGCCCGCGAGGCGCGGCACGCCGCCGAGGCCGCGGCCGGCGCCGCCGACCCGGCCCTGTTCCAGGCGGCGCTCCGTGCCTACGAGACCGGACGCGACCTCGACCCGGAGGACACGCTCGGCACCCTCGTCCACCTGGCGCGGATCGCCGGCGACGCCGCGCTGCCGGTGCTGTCGCCGGCCTACCTGCGCGCCTTGTTCGACGGCTATGCCGGCCGCTTCGAGCGCCACCTCGTCGAGGGCCTGGGCTATTGCGGCCCCGCGCTGCTCTGCGCGGCGCTCGACGCCTACGATGGATCGCGGGAACCGCCGCGGGGCTCCTTCTCCCAGGGGGAGAAGGGTGGGATGAGGGGCGTGACCTCTCCGGACAGTTCTCATCCCTCGCCCCAATTCTCTCCCGCACGGGAGAGGGAGCCGGGCGGCGCCCCCCGCTACGGCCACGCGATCGACCTCGGCTGCGGCACCGGCCTGATGGGCGCGGCGCTCGGCGCCCGCGTCGGGACGCTCACCGGGGTCGATATCGCGCCGGCGATGCTGGCGCTCGCCCGGCGCAAGGGCCTCTATGCGCGCCTCGTCGAGGCCGGGATCGAGGACTTCCTCGCGGGCGAGCCTGCGGCCTCCGCCGACCTCTGCGTGGCGGCCGACGTGTTCATCTATCTCGGGCCGCTCGCGACGGTGCTGTCCGGCATGACGCGGGTGCTGCGCCCGGACGGGCGCGCCGCCTTCACCGTGCAATCGCACGACGGCGACGGCGTCGTGCTCGGGCCGGACGGCCGCTACGCCCACGCCGACGCCTACCTCGCGGCCGCCGCCGAGGCCGCGGGCTTCGGCGACCTCGCGATCCGTTCAGCGGTGGTCCGGCGCGAGAACGGCGCGGACGTTCCCGGACGCACCGTGATCGCAGTCAAACGTAGTGCAAGCACGGGAGTGGAGGCCGCTTAATCCCGGCGCCGGAGAGCGAGGTGAGGAATATCACCCTGCCGGCCGTGCATAGTTGAACCTTGGCCGTGCTCGGCTCTTTATAGCCGTCGATCCCACCGCCGCCCGCTCGACCCCCTGCGCCCTCACGGGAGAAGCGGGCGCGACCCACCACGTTTCGAGGCCCTACATGGTGAACGAGAAGACCGCCCCCGGGGACCCGCCGGACAAGGCCTTCCCGGCGAGCGCGGCGACCCGCATCCCCTTCGCGATCGTGCTGGCGTTCCTGGCCGGCGCCACGGACTCGATCGGCTTCCTCGAGTTCTCGCAGCTGTTCATGTCGTTCATGTCCGGCAACACCACGCGCTTCGGCGTGGCGGTGGCGAACGCGGACTGGGAGAACACCCTGCGCGTCGTCACGGTGCTGCTGGTCTTCTGCTTCGGCGCCTTCCTCGGCACCTTGATCGCCGCCTGGGTCGGCCGCTGGCGGCTCTCGGTGCTGCTGACGATCGAGGCCGCCTTGCTGGCGCTCGGCCTGCTGATGCCGTGGGGCACCTTCGCCTTCCCGCTGCACGCCTATCCGATCGTCCTGGCGCTCGGCCTGCAGAACGCGATCCTCCAGGACGAAGGCGGTCGCAGCATCGCGCTCACCTACGTCACGGGCGCGGTGGTCCGCTTCGGCACCGGCATGGCCAACCTGATCCTCGGGACGGTGGCCTCGTCGTTCTGGATCCAGGCGCCGCTCTGGGCAGGCCTGTCGTCGGGCGCGGTGGTCGGCGGCCTGCTGCAGATCCGCTACGGCGAGAGCGCCTTCCTGTTCCCGGCGGCGCTCGCGGCCTTGCTCGCCTTCATCGCCGTTGTCCTGACGATCGCCAAGCCCGGCAGCGAGCTGGTGGCCGGCTCCTCGCCGGCGCCGGACGCGAGCCCCGACGCGAAGGCGATCGACGCGATCCACTGACCGCGGAGTCGGGACATCCCCTCCTCCGAACGGGCGATCGTTTTGCCTATTTCGCTGCGGACACCGATGACCCGCGGGTTCCCCCTCTCCCCGCGTGCGGGGAGAGGCCCGGCTGCATCCCGTCGTGCAGACGGGTAGCGGAGGCGAAGCCGAAGCGAGGGTGAGGGGGCGCGAACGGATGAGCCTCCTCCGGGTCAGCCCCCTCACCTTCGGCTGCCGCCTCGCTTTGCCGACGACGAGGTCGGCAAAGCCCTCTCCCCGCACGCGGGGCGAGGGAATGCGCGTCAAAAGAGGTGCCAGACGCGGGGATGCGTGAGTCCTGTCGCTTCTGCGGGAACGGGAGGAGGCGTGGTCAATCCACCGGCGCGCCACGGAGGCGCTTGGTCGCGCCGCGCTGGGTCTTGGCTTCGAGCCGCCGCTTCTTCGAGGCCAGCGTCGGGCGCGTCGCGCGGCGCGGAACCGGTGGCACGGCGGCCTCGGCGACGAGCTTGGCCAGCCGCTCGCGGGCGTCGGCGCGGTTGCGCTCCTGCGTGCGGAACTGCTGCGCGCTGATCACCAGCACGCCGTCGGCCGTGAGCCGCCGCCCGGCGAGCCGCATCAGGCGCACCGCCACCGCGTTCGGCAGGGCGGCCGAGCGGCGCACGTCGAAGCGCAGCTGCACCGCCGTCGAGAGCTTGTTGACGTTCTGGCCGCCGGGGCCCGAGGCCCGCACGAAGGTCTCGTGCAGCTCGGCCTCGTCGATGGCGATCTGAGGCGTGCAGACCAGGGCCACGGCCCCCTCCCCTTCCGGCTCAGCCGGCTTCCGAGGGCGTGCGCGCCTTCACGGCCAGCGCGTGCAGCCCGCGGGCGAACGCCTCGGCCAGCAGCGCGTTGACGACGCGGTGGCGGTCGACGCGGCTCTTCCCTTCGAAGGCGTCCGAGACCACATCGACGCGGAAATGCGTCTCACCCCCCGGCCGCGCGCCGGAATGGCCCGCATGGAGGTGGGATTCGTCCACCACGTCGAGGCGGGCCGGCGCGAGTTCCGCCGCCAGCTTGGCCTCGATCCAGTCCCGCAGCGTCGCCGTTCCCGTCATCCGTCCATCCCTCGTGTTGCGTCGCAGCCGCGTCACCTGGCGGCCGGGTCGTCAAGCCCGTTCGCCCGCATGCGTCATCAGGCCCGGCGCCCTTGTGTCTCGGGTCCACCCCCTCATAATCGCCCCGTCATGGATCTCAACTCGCCCCTCTTCGACAGCATCCGCATCCGGCGCACCTGCGACGAGCCCAAGACGGCCGGCGGCAAGACCGCGGCCGGCAAGAACTCGGCCGGCAAGAACTCGGCCGGCAAGACTGCGAGCGGCAAGCCCGCGGGCACCTGCGAGGCGGAGGGCTGCACCCATGCCGGCCTGTTCCGCGCGCCCAAGGGGCGACGCGCCGAGGGGCAGTACTGGAACTTCTGCATCGACCACGTGAAGGCCTACAACGCGACGTACAACTACTTCGACGGCATGAACGACGACGCCGTCCAGGCCTTCCAGAAGGACGCGATCATCGGCCACCGCCCGACCTGGGCGATGGGCGTGAACCGCCCGGCGGCGGCGAAGGCCGCCGACGCGCCGACGCGCGACTGGGCCTACGTCGACCCGCTCGGCGTGCTACGCGCCGAGGGCGTCGGCGGCACCCGCGGCCGTCAGGCCCCGGCCGAGCCGGCGCGGCCGAAGCTGTCGGCGACCGTGCGCCGGGCGCTGGACGTGCTGGGTCTCGAGGAAGGGGCCGACACCGCCGCGATCAAGGCGCAGTACAAGGCCCTGGTGAAGCGCTTCCATCCCGACGCCAACGGCGGCGACCGCTCCTTCGAGGAGCGCCTGCGCGACATCATCCGGGCGCACGACGTGTTGCGCGCGGCCGGCCTCTGCTGAGGCCGGCACGATCGATGCAAAGCCGGGCGTCGCGACGCGGCGAGCGGTTTTCGCGCGCGAACGACCGGAATTCTCCGAACGCCGACCTATATGTGGGCCTTGCCCTGAACGCCTGCCCGTCTGTGGCGCCCCGGCGCGACGACGGTTAAGGAAGGGCCTGCATCCCGGCGGCGTTCGCCCGGCGAGGCGAGGCCCGAGACAAGTTCCGCGCGGCTTTCGATCCGATGCCCGTCGGAAGACCGCCCTACGAGGTTCCGTATGCTCTCTGACGACAAGCCCGCCATGCTCCCCGACCGGACGGTCTCCGTCCGCGACACCTTCGGCATCGACATCGACCTCCAGGTGCCCGCCTTCGCGGAAACCAGCGAGCACGTGCCCGATCTCGATGCGGACTACATCTTCGACCGCGAGACCACGCTGGCGATCCTGGCCGGCTTCGCGCGCAACCGCCGCGTGATGGTCACCGGCTATCACGGCACCGGCAAGTCGACCCATATCGAGCAGGTCGCCGCCCGGCTGAACTGGCCCTGCGTGCGGATCAACCTCGACAGCCACGTCTCGCGCATCGATCTCGTCGGCAAGGACGCGATCGTGCTGCAGGACGGCAAGCAGGTCACCGCCTTCCAGGACGGCATCCTTCCCTGGGCGCTGCAGAACAACGTCGCGCTGGTCTTCGACGAGTACGACGCCGGCCGCCCCGACGTGATGTTCGTGATCCAGCGGGTGCTGGAGCTGTCCGGCCGCCTGACGCTGCTCGACCAGAAGCGGGTCATCCGCCCGCACCCGGCCTTCCGGCTGTTCGCCACCGCCAACACGGTCGGCCTCGGCGACACCTCGGGCCTCTATCACGGCACGCAGCAGATCAACCAGGGCCAGATGGACCGCTGGTCGATCGTCACCACGCTCAACTACCTGCCGCACGACCGCGAGGTCGACATCGTCCTGTCCAAGGCGACCCACTACAAGGGCGACCAGGGGCGCGACGTCGTCAGCCGCATGGTGCGCGTCGCGGACCTGACCCGCAACGCGTTCATGAACGGCGACCTCTCGACCGTGATGAGCCCGCGCACGGTGATCACCTGGGCCGAGAACGCCGACATCTTCCGCGACATCGGCTTCGCCTTCCGCGTCACCTTCCTCAACAAGTGCGACGAGCTGGAGCGGACGCTGGTCGCCGAGTTCTACCAGCGCGCCTTCGGCAAGGAGCTGCCCGAGAGCGCGATGAACGTCGCGCTGAGCTGAGCTTGATGGAGAGGATGCGATGGGTAAGCCGGCCCTGAAAGACGCCCCCGTCGTCGCGAAGGCCGGCGGATCGGCTCCGTCGCGTCCTCGTTACGAAGATGATTTCTACGGCTGGCTCCTCGAACAGGCCGACCTCCTGCGCGCCCGCCGGTTCGACGACCTCGATCTGGACCACGTCGCCGAGGAGCTGGAGGGGTTGTCGAAGAGCGAGTTCTCCAAGCTCCAGAGCTGCCTGCGCGTCCTCCTCATGCACATGCTGAAATGGGACCAGCAACCGGAGCATCGCACGCCGAGCTGGATCTACTCGATCCGCGAACAGCGCCGCCGCGTCGGTCGCATCCTGCAGCAGAATCCCGGCTTGAGGTCGCGGATCGTGGAGGCGCGGGACGGCGCCTATCAGGATGCGCGGGATTGGGCCTCCAACGAGACCCATCTGGACCCCGACGAGTTTCCGGACACTTGCCCCTACGATTGGGACGATATCCGCGAGCGTCCCTTCGACCTCGATTCCGTTAAGAAGTAGCATCCATGTCCATCTCCAACCGCAAGCCCGGCGAACGCCGCGAGCCGGTCGCCGAGCCCCTGAAGCGCTCGGTCGCCGGGTGCCTGCGCGCGATCGCCAAGCGCTCCGAGGTCGAGGTCACCTACGCCACCGACCGGCCGGCGCTCACCGGCGACAAGGCGCGCCTGCCCGAGCCGCCGCGCAAGCTCACCGTCGCCGACGTGGCGGTGCTGCGCGGCAACGCCGACGCCATGGCGCTGCGCCTCGGCTGTCACGACATCACGGTCCATCGCCGGCTCGCGCCGGAGAATTCCGCGGCGCGTGCGGTGTTCGACGCGGTCGAGCAGGCCCGCGTCGAGGCGATCGGCTCGCGCCGGATGTCGGGCGTCGCCTCGAACATCTCCGCGATGCTGGAGGATCGCTACCACCGCGGCGGCAAGTACGAGAACATCACCGACCGGGCCGACGCGCCGATGGAGGACGCCGTCGCCCTGATGGTGCGCGAGCGCCTGACGGGCCAGCAGCCGCCGGAGGCGGCCAAGCGCATCGTCGAGCTGTGGCGCGCGCACATCGAGGACAAGGCCGGCCCGAACCTCGACGGTCTGATCGGCTCGATCGAGGACCAGCGCGGGTTCGGCCGCTCCGTGCGCGAGCTGCTGTCCTCCCTCGACATGGCCGACGAGACGCCGTTCGACCCCGAGGACGACGAGAACGACGACGAGAACGAGGCCCAGGACGACGAGCAGACCCCGAGCGAGGGCGACGCCGAGGAGCAGAGCCAGGGCGACCGCGCCGAGGTCGAGACCTCGGAAGAGGCCTCCGACGACATCGAGGAGGGCGCGCAGGAGGCGGCCGACGCGCCGTCCGGCGAGCTTCCGGAGGAATCCGAGGACGCCGATTCGGAAGAAGCCTCCGAATCCTGGCGCCCGCCGTCGAAGGCCGCCAACGAGCTGCGCGGGCCGGACTATCGGGTGTTCAATCCGAAGTTCGACGAGGTGATCCACGCCGAGGACCTGTGCGACGCCGAGGAGCTCGCGCGGCTGCGCAGCTACCTCGACAAGCAGCTCTCGCATCTCCAGGGCGTCGTCGGGCGGCTCGCCAACCGCCTGCAGCGCCGGCTGCTCGCCCAGCAGAACCGTGCTTGGGACTTCGACCTCGAAGAGGGCCAGATCGACCCGGCGCGCCTCGTGCGGGTGGTCATCGACCCGTTCCAGCCGCTGTCCTTCAAGCAGGAGAAGGACACCAATTTTCGCGATACGGTGGTGACGCTGCTGCTCGACAACTCGGGCTCGATGCGGGGCCGCCCGATCACCGTGGCGGCGACCTGCGCCGACATCCTCGCCCGCACCCTCGAGCGCTGCGGCGTGAAGGTCGAGATCCTCGGCTTCACCACCCGCGCCTGGAAGGGCGGCCAGTCGCGCGAGGCGTGGCTCGCCGCCGGCAAGCCGAACGCACCGGGCCGCCTCAACGACCTGCGCCACATCGTCTACAAGTCGGCCGACGCGCCCTGGCGCCGGGCGCGGAAAAACCTCGGGCTGATGATGCGCGAGGGGCTGCTCAAGGAGAACATTGACGGCGAGGCGCTGGACTGGGCGCACAAGCGCATCCTGGCCCGGCCCGAGCAGCGCAAGATCATGATGGTGATCTCGGACGGCGCGCCGGTCGACGATTCGACCCTGTCGGTCAACGCCGGAAACTACCTCGAGCGGCACCTGCGCTGGATGATCGAGGAGATCGAGCAGCGCTCGCCGGTGGAACTCCTGGCGATCGGCATCGGCCACGACGTGACCCGCTACTACCGCCGCGCCGTGACGATCATCGACGCGGAGGAGCTCGGCGGCGCGATGACCGAAAAGCTCGCCGAGCTGTTCGAGGAGGATGCCGGCGGCCGCGCCCCGATGCGGGCTTTCGGCGGACGCCGGCGCTGACGCCTGAGAGCATTTTCCATGATCCCCGGATCACGGGAATGCCCTTACTGACTGTGTGATCGCATTGTCTTCACGCGAGCCGGCATCCACCTCGCTCGAAAATGCTTCAGGTGAGAGCCCGCAGCGCGACCAGCACGGCGAGGTGCCCCGGGTAGAACGCCTGGAGCGCGTAGGGCGGCAGGAAGCGCGGCCGGCCTCGCAGCCGCAGGGCGACGAAGAGCACCAGCGGGACGCCGACGAGGATCGTCGCGGCGTCGATGAGGGCGGAGATCCAGGGAGTTTCGCCCCGCGGGTGCCAGCCGTGCCAGTTCAGACCGACGATTGTGGCGACGAGCCAGGCGCCGTAGGCGCGCGGCTCGCGAAGCGCGAGAAGGATCGCCGCCGGCAGCAGGATGCCGGCGAGGCCGAAATCCACCGCCGTCTTGGCGAGTGCGGGGGCGAGGAGCACCACGGCGAGGCCGAGCGCCAGGGCCGCATGACGAAGCCCGGTGCCCGCCCGGTCGAGCGCGGTCGCGAACGCGATGCCCGCCGCCAGGGTGAACAGGATCGACCCTTCGGTGGTGCCGAAGGGGAAGGCGGCAGCGTAGATGGCCTGCGTCGGCACCGCGAGGGCGAGCAGCGCCAGCACGTAGCGGCCGGGATCGGCGCCGCGCACGACGTGCAGCACGGACACCACGCAGAACAGCGGGAAGGCGATCCGCCCGAGCCGCCACAGGGCGACGGCGTGGCCGTCGAGCAGAATGGTGTCGACGTGGTCGCCGACCATCAGCACGGCCGCCGCGCCCTTGATCGCGTCGAGCGGCGCGCCGGCGAACGCCGTGGCGGGCACGAAAAAACCGCCGGCATGGGGGTCCATGCGGCGGTTCATGATCTCGCGTCGCCCGAGGGCGAGGGCTTCAGGCGGCGACGGCTTCCGGAGCCGCGGTCTCGCCGAGCTTCTTGTGGATCTCGCGCTTGAGCAGCTTGGCCGTCTGCGACAGCTCGACCTCGTGAGCCTTCACGAGGAAGGCGTCGAGGCCGCCGCGGTGCTCGACCGAGCGAAGCGCATGCGCGGTGACGCGCAGGCGCACGCGGCGGTTCAGCGCGTCCGAGGTCAGCGTGACGTTGCAGAGGTTCGGCAGGAACCGGCACTTCGTCTTGCGGTTCGAATGGCTCACGAGGTGGCCGACCTGAACGGCCTTGCCGGTGAGTTCGCAGCGGCGTGCCATGATAACGCTATCCTGTCTCGTTCCTGGGCGATCCCGACCCGCCCTCATGGGCTGGGTGCGCCGACTGGCCAGCCCCACCCGAACGTCGTTCCAGGCCTTGCGCAGTCGTGTCTGAGTGGCGGCCTATAGGCGAGACAGCCCGCGACCGTCAAGGCGAAACCCGACATCGCGTCGTCATGAAGGCGCCGGCGCACGCAGCGCGACAGGCTGAACGCAGGCGCCCTCGCGCCGCGGCGCGCCCCCGGACCCTGGGCGTCGGCGGAACGGCCTGTTAACCATGTCGCTTCGATAACCAACCCCCGGGCAGCCCCAGGGCGCCGCGTCGTCGGGCCCGGCGCCCGGACGACCTCGTGAGGATGCGATTCGGACCATGAGCGCCCGCCCCAACCGCAGCGCCTTCCCACTGATGCGCCTCGTTCTCGCCGCCGCCCTCGGCGCCGGCGCCCTGTCGCCGGCCGAGGCGCGCGAGCGCAAGGCCGCGCCGGCCAGCATCGCCGTCGATTACGGCATCGCGCTCGCCGGCCTGCCGATCGGCACCGCGCGGCTGGCCGGCACCTTCGAGAGCGCGAAGTACCGCGTCGACGTCTCGGCGACGCTGACCGGCCTCGTCGGCGCGATCACCGGCGGCCAGGGCTCGGCCCGCTCGGCCGGGATCATCGCCGCCGCGCCGCAGCCCAACACCTTCTCGATCGCGACGCGCACGGCCAACTCCGGCATCGCCGTGCGCATGGCGCTCGCCCACGGCAACGTCACCCAGTCCGAGGTGACGCCGCCGCTCGTCGACGTGGACGACCGCGTGCCGGTGACCGCCGCCAACAAGCGCGGGATCATGGACCCGGCCAGCGCCCTGCTGATGCCGGCCCAGGCCTCGGGCGAGCTGACCAACCCCGACAACTGCAACCGCACGCTGCCGGTCTTCGACGGTGCGACCCGCTTCAACGTGGTGCTGAGCTACGGCGAGACCCGGGCGGTGGAGAAGCCGGGCTACTCCGGCCCCGTGCTGGTCTGCAACGCCCGCTACCAGGCGGTGGCCGGCCACCGGCCCGACCGGCCGGGGGTGCGCTTCATGGAGGAGAACCGCGACATGTCGGTCTGGCTCGCGCCCGTCGAGGGAACGCGGATGCTGGTGCCGATCCGGATCTCGGTGCGGACCACGGTCGGCACCAACATCATCGAGGCGACCCGCTGGGTGCGCGGCGCCGCCACCGCCGAGGCGCCGGCCACCACCGGCAGCCTCGCGAGCCGCTGAGGATGCGCCGCGTCGCGCGCGCTGCGCTCCTGGCGGGCGCCGCCCTGCTCGCCCCCCTGCGCCCGGTCGCGGCCGAACCGCTCGAGGCCGGCGCCAGCGCCTGCGGCGGAAACGCCTACTCCTCGGCCGAGGTGACGGAGGGGCGCGGCCGGCGCCGCGGGCCGCTCACCGCCGTGCCGGACACGCTCTGCGCCGACATCGAGACGGGGCGGCCGTCGACGCGGATCGAGCTCTACGGCATCCCCGATCGCGACGGATCGGCCTACGGCCTTGGCGGAGAGCGGGCGCCCGCCCCATATGATCGCTCGTTCCGGCGCAGGCCGTCGGCCGACTGACGCCTCGTCCCCCCGGGGCGGGATGCGTCGCCATGCGGTGCCTCGACGGCTCGCGCGGCACCCAGCGCCGAAGGGATGGCTCCGATCCTCCAGCACCGCCGCTCCCTCCCGCCCTCGTCCCGCGCGCGCGGCGTCACGGCGGTTCTGGGGCCGACCAACACCGGCAAGACGCACCTGGCGATCGAGCGGATGCTGGCCCATCCCACCGGGATGATCGGCCTGCCGCTGCGGCTGCTCGCCCGGGAGGTCTACCTCAGGGTCGTCGCCCGCGTCGGGGTCGACAAGGTCGCCCTCGTCACCGGCGAGGAGAAGATCAAGCCGGACCGGCCGCGCTACTGGATCTCCACCATCGAGGCGATGCCGCGCGACCTCGACGTGGCCTTCGTGGCGATCGACGAGATCCAGCTCTCGGCCGACATGGATCGCGGCCACGTCTTCACCGATCGCCTGCTGAACCAGCGCGGGCGCGAGGAGACCCTGCTGATCGGCTCCTCGACGATCCTGCCGCTGGTGCAGTCGCTGATCCCCAACGTCCACACCACGACGCGCCCGCGCCTCTCGACGCTGACCTATGCCGGCGAGAAGAAGCTCGGGCGGATGCCGCGGCGCACCGCGATCGTCGCGTTCTCGGCCGAGGAGGTCTACGCCATCGCCGAGCTGATCCGGCGACAGCGCGGCGGCGCGGCGGTGGTGCTCGGCGCGCTCTCGCCCCGCACCCGCAACGCGCAGGTCGAGCTCTACCAGTCGGGCGACGTCGATTACCTCGTCGCCACCGACGCCGTCGGCATGGGCCTCAACCTCGACGTCGACCACGTCGCCTTCGCCGCCACCTGGAAGTACGACGGCACCCGCTTCCGCAAGCTGACGCCGGCCGAGCTCGGGCAGATCGCCGGACGGGCCGGCCGCCACCTCTCGGACGGCACCTTCGGCTCCACCGGGCGCTGCCGCCCGTTCGAGCCCGAGATGATCGAGCGGCTGGAGAACCACGACTTCGATCCCCTGCGCATCCTGCAATGGCGCAACCCCGACCTCGACTTCCGCTCGCTCGACGCGTTGCAGGCGAGCCTCGACGTGCACCCGAGCGAGCCCGGCCTGACGCGGGCGCCGATGGGCGAGGACCAGCAGGCCCTCGAGATCCTGATGAAGGAGGACGACTTCCGTGCCATGGCGAGCGGCGCGTCCGCGGTGCGCCGCCTCTGGGACGTCTGCGGGGTGCCGGATTACCGCAAGGTCCACCCCCAAGTGCATGCCGACCTCGTGGCCGAGCTCTACCGCTTCCTGATGAAGGGCATGGCCGGGCGCATCCCCGACACCTGGTTCGCCGAGCAGGTGGCGATGATCGACCGCACCGACGGCGACATCGAGACCCTGTCCCGCCGCATCGCCCACGGACGCACCTGGACCTTCGTCGCCAACCGCCCCGACTGGCTTCGCGATCCGGAACATTGGCAGGGCGAGACGCGTCGGGTAGAGGACAGGCTGTCCGACGCCCTGCACGAACGCCTCGCGAGCCGCTTCGTCGATCGGCGCACCAGCGTCCTGATGCGGCGCCTGAGAGAGAACACGATGCTCGAAGCCCAGATTACCCCCGACGGTGACGTGACCGTCGAGGGTCAACATGTCGGCCACCTCCACGGCTTCCTGTTCGTGCCCGATGCCAGCGCCGAAGGCCACGAGGCCAAGACGCTGCGCAGCGCCGCCGAGAAGGGGCTCGCCGGCGAGATCGAGTCGCGCGCCGAGCGGTTCTCCGCCGCCGCCGACGCCTCGCTGGTGCTGAGCCACGACGGCGTGATCCGCTGGACCGGCGCGCCGGTGGCCAAGCTGGCGCCCGGCGACAAGATCTTCGCCCCCCAGATCCGGCTCCTCGCCGACGACGCGCTTGCCGGCCCCGCCCGCGAGAAGGTGGTGGCGCGGCTCGACGCCTGGCTGAAGGCGCACGTGACGCGCCTGCTCGGGCCGCTGATCGAGATCGAGACCGCCGCCGACCTCACCGGGCTCGCCAAGGGCATCGGCTTCCAGGTCGTCGAGGCGCTCGGCGTGCTGGAGCGCGCCCGCGTGGCGCAGGAGATGCGCACCCTCGACCAGGACGGCCGCGGGGCGCTGCGCCGCCACGGCGTCCGCTTCGGCGCCTACCACCTGTTCCTGCCGGCCCTGCTGAAGCCGGCGCCGCGGACGCTCGCCGCCCAGCTCTGGGCCCTGCAGAACGGCGGACTGGAGCAGCGCGGCCTCGACGAGATCGGGCACCTCGCCGGCTCCGGCCGCACCTCGATCAAGGTCGATCCCGAGATCGCCAAGGGCCTCTACCGCGCCGCGGGTTTCCGCGTCTGCGGCGAGCGCGCGGTGCGCGTCGACATCCTCGAGCGGCTGGCCGACCTGATCCGTCCCGCCGTCTCCTACCGCCCCGGCACCACGCCGGGCGCGCCGCCCCCCGGCGCCGCCGACAAGGACGGGTTCGTCGCCACCGTCGGCATGACCTCGCTGGTCGGCTGCTCGGGCGAGGATTTCGCCTCGATCCTGACCTCGCTCGGATACAGCGCCGAGACCCGGCCCGGCCCGGCGATCACCGTGCCGCTGCTGCCCGCCGCCCCGACGACGCCGGTCCAGCCCGTCGCACGCGCGACGGACGGTGCGACCGAGGCGACTCCCGAGGCCACGTCTGAAGCTGAAGCCGGCGAGACCGGCCCCGCCGAGGCTGCGGCCGCCGAGGCGGCGACCTCGGACGCCGTCTCGGAACCGGCCGAGCCGAACGCGCACGAGGCGGAGGCCGGAGAGGCCGTCCCCGCTCCCAAGGCAACGCCAGAGCCCGAGGCGGCGCCCGCCGCCGAGGAGCCCGTTGCGGAAGCCGCGCCGGACGAAGCGCCCGCCGAGGACGCCGCCGTCGAGCCGGCGAAGGAGGATGCGGGCGTCGAGGCGACCGCTTCCGAGCACGCCGACACGCCGACGAACGACGCGGCTTCCACGGAGTCGGCTTCGACCGACGTACTTCAGACCGCCGACGAGG
The DNA here is from genome assembly GCF_022179125.1 of Methylobacterium cerastii. Taxonomy (GTDB): domain Bacteria; phylum Pseudomonadota; class Alphaproteobacteria; order Rhizobiales; family Beijerinckiaceae; genus Methylobacterium; species Methylobacterium cerastii. The sequence goes on along the minus strand of NZ_BPQG01000004.1, from coordinate 202,461 downwards.
GTTCAGCCGCACCCGCCGGCGAGGAAATTCCCGCCGAGGCCGCGTCCGAACTGCTCGCCGACGCCGTCGCCGAGGAGCCGGCGACCATCGAGGTGTGGACGCTGCAGCGCCACCAGCGCCAGGCCAACCCGCGCCCGAACCGCCCGCGCGGCGCCGGCCGCGGCCGCGACGGCGCCCCGGGCGCGCCCCAGGGCGAACGCCGCGAGGGCGAGCAGCGCCGCGACGGCGGCCGCGACCGGCCCCGTCCGCACGCGACCGAGGGCCGCGACCGACCGCCGCGCCAGGACGGCCCCCGTCAGGATGGTCCCCGGCCCGAGGGTGGCCGGCCGGAAGGGCCGCGCCGCCACGACGGCCCGCGCCGCGAGCGCTTCGAGCCCGGCGCCCGGCCCGACCGCCGCGACGAGCCGCGCCATGCCGGCCCTCGACCGGATGCCCGGCCCCCGCGCCGCGAGCGGGCGCCCGATCCCGATTCGCCCTTCGCCAAGCTCGCCGCCCTGAAGGCGCAGCTAGAATCCGGCGAAGGCGGCAAGCGCTGAGGCACCGCCGGTCTGCATGAAGGAAGGGCGGCAGCGGCTGGACAAGTGGCTGTGGTTCGCGCGGTTCGCGAAGTCCCGCGCGCTCGCCGCCCGCCTCGTGGAAGACGGCCACGTCCGCCTCAACGGGACGCGGACCACCCTGCCGGCCAAGGGGCTGGCCGTCGGCGACGTGCTGACGGTCGCCGCCGCCCACGCCACTCTCATCCTGCGGGTCCTGGACCTCGGGACGCATCGCGGCTCGGCCCCGGTCGCCCGGCTGCTCTACGCGGACCTCGCCGCCGGGGGCGACGAGGCTCCGGCCCCTCTCTCTGTAGAGCCCAGCCCGCCCCTGGAATCATTGTAGACAAGCCACAGTCCCGTGCGGCGGCCAGGTTGCGGCATGGCTGCGCTTGTCAGCCCCTTTGGCAGGGGCTAGAGCCCTTCCCATCCAAGGGCCGCCTACGAGGGCCCGTCGACACGCAAGCCGAACGCGCCTTCGCCCGCCCGCGAGACCGTTCGAGCCCCCGGCGGCCGCGGATGCGGCCAGCGCGGATCGAGGACGAAAATCGCACCATGACCTACGTCGTCACCGACAATTGCATCAAGTGCAAGTACATGGACTGCGTGGAAGTCTGCCCGGTGGACTGCTTCTACGAAGGCGAGAACATGCTCGTCATCCACCCCGACGAGTGCATCGATTGCGGCGTCTGCGAACCGGAATGCCCGGCCGAGGCGATCAAGCCGGACACCGAGCCGAACCTCGAGACCTGGCTCAAGGTCAACGCCGACTACGCAAAGGACTGGCCGAACATCACCCAGAAGAAGGACGCGCCCGGCGACGCCAAGGATTGGGACGGCGTGGCCGGCAAGTTCGAGGCCCACTTCTCCGCCGCCCCCGGCACCGGCGACTGAACAAGCCGGCACGATCCCGCGTATCGACGCGGCGGCTGGCCTTCGGGTTGCCTTGCGTTTGCCTCGCCGGCCCGCGGCCGGCCCCAGCGAACCCGTGCATAACGCGCTCCGGATGGTCCCGAACCGTCCGGGGTGCGTCGCGCTGCTTTGATTCGACCGTTGATTTGTGATAGACAATCCTTCTGCCGTCGCTCGCGCCTGACGTGCCGCCTGCCGCGTTCAAAACGCGAAACCCGGATCACCCGGGATCACAGGATGCACGCGCTCGACCGCTGGAGGCGTTGCCTTCGGCGGTTGTTCTATCATGGGCTGCGCACGGCTCGCCTGGGAGCCTCCGCCTGCCCGACCTGTCTGGTCGGCGGCGTCGGTCGGGCGTCGGAAGCCGGGTGTCCCGTCCCGGAAGACATGGTCACGCGGGTGCTTGCAACCCCCCGCGCTTTGTTCTGGAGGCCCTTCTCGCATGACAACAGCCAAGAAGCCGACGACGGGCCGCCAGGGATTCAAGACCGGCGAGGCGGTGGTCTATCCCGCCCACGGCGTCGGCCGCATCACCGCGATCGAAGAGCAGGAGATCGCCGGCTACAAGCTCGAGCTGTTCGTCGTCTCCTTCGAGAAGGACAAGATGGTCCTGCGCGTCCCCACCGCGAAGGCCAACAGCGTCGGCATGCGCAAGCTCGCCGAGCCGGAGCTGGTGAAGAAGGCCCTCGACGTGCTGACCGGCCGCGCCCGCGTCAAGCGGACGATGTGGTCGCGCCGCGCCCAGGAATACGAGGCCAAGATCAATTCCGGCGACCTGCTTTCGGTCACCGAGGTGGTGCGCGACCTGTTCCGCTCCGAGGCCCAGCCCGAGCAGTCCTACAGCGAGCGCCAGCTCTACGAGGCCGCCCTCGACCGGATCGTGCGTGAGATCTCGACCGTCAACCGCATTACCGAGACCGAGGCGCTCAAGCTCATCGACCAGAGCCTGCAGAAGTCGCCCCGCCGCGGCAAGGCCGAGGCGGAAGCCGAGACCGACGGCGACGAGGCCATCCAGGAAGAGGCCGCCTGAGGGCGCGCCGACTCGGCCGGACCCTTTCCGGCCCTTCCATCGTCGACCGAGCCCGGTGCGCCAGCGCCGGGCTTTTTCTTTGGGCCGGCCCCCAAAGCGCATGTCGGCTGGAGCCGTCCGGCAACACCCGCTCGCGGAATCGTGCGCGCCGCGGAACCGGGCATCGCGCGCCCTGTTGCATCGCCGCGGAACCATCGCCTTCGCCTTCCCGTTGTCCGGTGCCTTGCGTGGATGCCCGGATCGTACCGGTGAGTCCGCAGGACGCGGTCGAGGCCGCAGAAGCGCTTGGAAGAAAGAGGCAGGCGGAATGGCGGAAATCGCGGGAATTCGTCGGCAGTTCATTCGCACCGCGATGGAAGCGCCGTTCCTCCAGCGGGACGAGGAACGCGGCCTTGCGGTGAGCTGGAAGGACGACCGCGACGAGCGCGCCCTGCACAAGCTGATCTCCGCGCATATGCGCCTCGTGATCGCGCTGGCCGGGCGCTTCCGCCACTATGGGTTGCCGATGGCCGATCTCGTCCAAGAGGGCCATGTCGGTCTGATGGAGGCCGCGGCCCGGTTCGAGCCGGAGCGCGAGGTGCGATTCTCGACCTACGCCACCTGGTGGATCCGCGCCTCGATCCAGGACTACATCCTGCGCAACTGGTCGATCGTCCGCGGTGGCACCAGCTCCGCCCAGAAGGCGCTGTTCTTCAACCTGCGGCGCCTGCGCGCCCGGCTGATGCAATCGACCGAGGAGCGTGTCGGCGACGAGATCCACCGTCGCATCGCCACCGCCATCGGCGTGTCGCGCGAGGACGTGGCGCTGATGGACGCCCGGCTCTCCGGTCCCGACATGTCGCTCAACGCCTCGGTCGGCGAGGAAAGCGAAGCTTCGTCCGAGCGCATGGACTTCCTTGTCGACGGTGCGGCCCTGCCCGACGAGACCGTCACAGCCACGGTCGACGGCGAGCGCCGCCACCTTTGGCTGCAGCAGGCTCTCACCGTCCTGTCCGAGCGCGAGTTGCGCATCCTGCGCGAGCGCCGGCTCGCCGAGGACCAGGCCACCCTGGAGGCGCTGGGCCACCGCCTCGGCATCTCCAAGGAGCGCGTCCGCCAGATCGAGAACCGCGCGTTGGAAAAGCTTCGCCGGGCGCTCGCGGATCGCTTTCCGCAAACGACGGGTGGGGCTTACGCGGGCTGAGGTTCGCATCGGCTCAGATAAAAAAGGCTCGACCGGAAGGTCGGGCCTTTTTCGTTTGCCGTAGGCCCATTCACCAAGATGTCGGCTGGCGCCTATCGAGACCGTGGGTGGAGCGATCACCGTGCCCCCCCCTCGCCCCGCTTGCGGGGAGAGGGGAAGGTGCCCGCTCTACTTCGGTGCCGTCGTCGAACCCGTCGCCTCGGCTGCGCCCGGCTTGATGCTCCACAGCTCGGTCGGCAGGGCCGCCGGCGCGTCCGGCTTGTAGAAGGCCGAATCCTGGATGTGCGAGGTGGTGAACAGGATGGTGCCGTCCGGTGCCTCGGCGAAGGTGTCGGGCCAGCGCAGGCGCGGGTCCTGGACCAGCACCGTCGGCGTCCCGCCCTTGGCCGTGAGGTCGCGCACCTTCACCGCGTTCTCCTCCGGCGCGGTGACGTACATCCGGCCGTCGTGGCGGCTGATGATCAGGCCGTCGGCGGGGCCGTTCTCGCCCACCGTCTCGACCTTGCCCGAGAGGCTCTTGTCGGTGAGCGCACTCGGCACCACCGCGGACGTCAGCCAGCCGGTGAGCGCGTCGGTCGGCAGGCTGTAGAGCGTCTTGCCCTTGATCGCCTGCCAGTAGAGCGTCTTGCCGTCGGGCGAGAGCGCGAGGCCGTCGGCGGCGAACTCGACGCCGCGTCCGTCGGGGCGGCGCAGCGGCTTGCCGTCGTAACTCACCGTCACGCTCTTGTCGGGCATGGTGGTCGGATCGCCGTCGAGGAGGCGGCGCGCCTTGCCGCTGTCGAGGTCGACCACCACCAGGGCGCCGCTCGCGCCGGAATCGGTGAGGTAGGCGGTCTTGCCGTCGGGGGAGAAGCGCACGTCGTTTAGGTAGGAGACCTGCGGCGCCACCGTCTCGTCGAAGGCGATGGTGCGGGCCGGCTTGTTGGTCTTCAGGTCGATCTCGACGAGCTTCGGCCCGTCCTTGACCACGGCCGCCATCGCTGGCGCCGCCGGATCGAGCACCCAGAGGTTGCCCTTCGGGTCGGCGACGACGCTCTGCACGCAGACCCAATGGTTGCGGGCATCCACCTGGTCCTTCTTGGCGTTGCGCCATCCGTTCCATTCGGCGTCGGGGAACGGCGTCAGCGTGCCGTCCTTCAGCTCCGCGACCGAGACGGCGGTGTCCTCGGTCCAGCGCGGGAAGTTCACGAAGATCCGCCCGTCCTTCGAAACGGTGACGCCGGTCACCTGATGCTCGAAGCTCGCCACCTTGGTCAGACCCGGCGCGGCGTCCTTCTGCGGTGCGGGCATGTCCTGCGCGACGGCGGGGCCGGCAAGCGCGCTTCCGGCGAGCAACGCTCCGCCGAGCAGCAGGCGTGCGCGGAAGCCGGGGCACGCGCCGGCGATCGTCATGGTCATGGTCATGGTCATGGGGAGCCTTTTTCGGGCGGCGGGAACGCCGCGTCGGCCCGTCAACGCGGCGCCGGCCCGCCAAGGTTCATCGACCGGGCGTCGCAGCTCGGCGCAGGCCGGTTGGATCGGCGCAGGTCGGCTGGCTCGGCGCAAGTCGGCTGGCTCAGCGCAAGTCGGCGCCTGCCGGTCCGGCGGTGGCGGCGAGCGCCCGCGCCATCCGCTCGATCCGCTCGGCGGCCTTCGAGACGCCGTCGGCGACGCGGGCCGACTGGTCGGCCTGCGCCGCGCCCGCGGCGGCCGTTTCCGCCCGCAGGCGTTCGGCCTCGGCTTCCGCCACCGAGAGCCGGCGCTTCAGCTCGGAGACCTCGTCGGCGATGGTCAGCGCCGCCATCACCTGGAGGCGCATGTCGCCGATCTCGCCGAAGGCCTTGCGCATGTCGGCGACCCGCGCGCCGAGGTCGGCGGCGAGCGCGGACAAATGCGCCTCCTCGCCGTCGCCGCAGGCCATGCGGTAGCTCTTGCCGTCGATGGTGACGCTGATCTGGGGCATGCGGGCTTCGGAACGGACGCGGGCGGTCGGGTCGACGGAGGATTGGGCGCGCGCCCACCGCCTCCGGTCAAGGGTCCGGGCGGCCGAGCACGCCTTCCACGGTGCCGATCGCCCGCTCCAGCCGGCGGCCGACCGTGTCCGCGGCGGTCTCGACCTGGGCGAGCCGGGCGCTCGCCGCGTCGAGGGCGGCGGCCAGCCGGGCGCGGTCCTCGGCCATGATCGCGCGCTCCGCCTCGACGTCGGCGGGGTTCGCCTCCGCCTCGAGCCGGCGCGCGACGGCGGCCTCGAGCTGCAGCAACGCCGCATCGAGCCTGCGCAGGGCGTCCCCGGCCGAGTCGTGCCCGGCCGAGTCGTGCCCGGCGGAGTCGGGCCCGGCAGCGTCGTCGCCGGGCGGATCGGTCGGGGGGCTGGCGGGCTCGCTCATGGTCGAGGGCAGGTTTCCCCTAAGCCGCAGCGGATTTCCAGCCGATTCCGACCGCACGCCCAGGCAAATCCGCGTCGGGACGATCCCGCCCGGTCAGGCCGTCCGGATTGTCAGGGCTTGCGCGCGCACAGCCACCGCGTGCGCTTTGACAGCCCGAGGCACCATGTTAGAGACCCGCCGCACGCGCAGGGCCTGTCCTCGCGCGCATCCTCTGCCCGGATATCCGACCCGTGCCAGTCCCGAGGCCCTCGCCCGCGTCGTCCGTCTCACGGATGGTCCCCGGCGACCCGTGCCCGGTCCTCGCGTCGGTTCATCCCAGGTTCAATTCGGCGGTTCATAGAGCCGGCCGCAGCACCGGACGGCCGACGCGCCGCCCCGGTATCATCGAGCGGCGCCCGCAAGGTGGCGCCCCATCTCGGGAAGGAGTCACGCCGTGACGGTGAAGGTTGCCATCAACGGGTTCGGGCGCATCGGCCGCAACGTGCTGCGCGCGATCCACGAGGCCGGCCGCAAGGACATCGAGGTCGTGGCGATCAACGACCTGGGGCCGGTCGAGACCAACGCGCACCTGCTGCGCTTCGACTCGATCCACGGCCGGTTCAACGCCAAGGTCGTGGTCGACGGCGACTACATCGTCGTCGACGGCAACCGCATCCGCGTCACCGCCGTGCGCAACCCGGCCGAGCTGCCGCACCGCGAGCTCGGCGTCGACATCGCGCTCGAATGCACCGGCATCTTCACCTCGAAGGACAAGGCCAAGGCCCACCTCGACGCCGGCGCCAAGCGCGTCATCGTCTCGGCCCCCGCCGACGGCGCCGACCTGACGGTGGTCTACGGCGTGAACCACGACCAGCTCACCGCCGACCACCACGTGATCTCGAACGCCTCGTGCACCACGAACTGCCTGGTGCCGGTGGCGAAGGTCCTCAACGACCTCGTCGGGATCGAGCGCGGCTTCATGACCACGATCCACTCCTACACCAACGACCAGCCGTCGCTGGACCAGATGCACAAGGACCTCTATCGGGCCCGCGCCGCCGCGCTCTCGATGATCCCGACCTCGACCGGCGCCGCCAAGGCCGTCGGCCTCGTGCTGCCCGAGTTGAAGGGCAAGCTCGACGGGACCTCGATCCGCGTGCCGACGCCGAACGTCTCGGCGGTCGACCTCGTGTTCACCGCCAAGCGCGCCACCTCCGTCGAGGAGATCAACACGGCGATCGTGGCGGCGGCCGACGGCCCGCTCAAGGGCGTGCTGGCCTACACCGACCAGCCCAACGTCTCGATCGACTTCAACCACGACCCGCACTCCTCGACCTTCCACCTCGACCAGACCAAGGTCATGGACGGCACCTTCGTCCGCATCCTCGCCTGGTACGACAACGAGTGGGGCTTCTCGAACCGCATGGCCGACACGGCCGTGGCGATGGCCAAGCTGATCTAACGCGTTGATCTGATCCGTTCACCCGGCCGGCTCGCGGGCGCCACCCGCGGGCCGGCGGTTTCGCGACCAAGCCCAGCTCCACGAGGCGCCGGGCCGCCTTCCGAACCGCAGACGAGCAAGGGTCCGACACGCATGACCGACGCCCCCAAGACCGCGACCGGACAGGACTTCATCCCGGCGGCGACCACGCATGTGGAGACAGCCCGCGTGGAGGCGAAGCCCGCGATTCCCGGCGCCTCCGTGGCGACGCCGATCGCCGCCAACCAGCTGTTCGACCAGCTCGCCCGGATCGAGGACAAGACCTCGCGCATCGAGGACAAGTACGCCCGCTCCGAGTCTCTGCTGACCCGCGTCGAGGACAAGGTCGAGGGCGCCTCGAACCGCATGAACGAGGCCGCCCGCCAGTCCGACCTCGCCGCGCTCCGCTCCGAGATGCGCGGCCTGACCGAGCGCACGCGGCGCCTGCCCGGCACCGGCGCCCTGGTGCTCACCGCGATCATCACCGCCGTGCTCACCGTGGTGCTGATGGTCGCCGTGCAGCGGCTCAACCTCGACAGCCTGCTGCCGCCGCGCGCGAACGCCACCGCGCCTGCGGCCCAAGCCCCCGCCACGTCGTCCGCCCCCTCGCCCGCGCGCTGACCCGACACCGACAGAGCAGGACCGCATGACCGCCTTCCGCACCCTCGACGATTCCGGCTCGCTGGCGGGCAAGCGCGTCCTGCTCCGCGTCGACCTCAACGTCCCGATGGAGGGCGGCCGCGTCACCGACGCGACCCGGATCGAGCGCGTGGTGCCGACGATCCGCGAGATCGCCGGGCAAGGCGGCAAGGTGGTGCTGCTCGCCCATTTCGGCCGGCCGAAGGGCAAGCGCGATCCCAAGGATTCGCTAGCCCCCGTCGTCGCCACCCTGTCCGACAAGCTTGGCAGCGCGGTCGCCTTCGCCGAGGATTGCGTCGGCCCGGCCGCGTCGGCGGCGATCGCGGCGATTAAGGACGGCGACGTGCTGCTCCTCGAGAACACCCGCTACCATGCCGGCGAGGAGACGAACGACGCGGCCTTCGCCGACGCGCTCGCTGCCAACGGCGACGTCTACGTCAACGAGGCGTTCTCGGCCGCCCACCGGGCGCACGCCTCGACGGAGGGCCTCGCCCACCGCCTGCCGGCCTATGCCGGCCGCCTGATGCAGGCCGAGCTCGACGCCCTGACCAAGGGCCTCGAAGCCCCCGCCCGCCCGGTGATCGCTCTGGTCGGCGGCGCCAAGGTCTCCTCGAAGATCGACCTGCTCGAGAACCTCGTCGCCAAGGTCGACATGCTGGTGATCGGCGGCGGCATGGCCAACACCTTCCTGCACGCGCAGGGCAAGCCCGTCGGCAAGTCGCTGTGCGAGAAGGACCTCGCCGAGACCGCCCTGCGCATCATCGCCGCGGCCGAGGCCGCCAAGTGCCGGATCATCCTGCCGGTCGACGCCGTCGTCGCCTCCGAGTTCAAGGCGAACGCGGCCCACGAGACCGTCTCGGTCGACGCGGTGCCCGAGGGCGGCATGATCCTCGACGCCGGGCCGAAATCCGTCGCCCTGATCGACGCGGCGATCGACGAGGCCGCGACGCTGGTGTGGAACGGCCCGCTCGGCGCCTTCGAGCTGACGCCGTTCGATGCCGCCACCGTCGCCGCCGCCCGGCACGCGGCCGATCGCACGGCGTCTGGCAAGCTCGTCTCGGTCGCCGGCGGCGGCGATACGGTGGCCGCGCTGAACCATGCGGGCGTCTCGGAGACCTTCTCCTACATCTCGACCGCCGGCGGCGCCTTCCTCGAATGGCTGGAGGGCAAGACGCTTCCGGGCGTCGAGGCCCTGCGCGCCAAGAGCTGAGTTTCAACAGCCGACTTTTCCGGCGATTTTCGCGCCGTCCCGCACGATCCATCCGGGCCGCGGCGGCGTTCTCCCCACAGACCCGACCAGACCTAAGACGGAGCACGGACGATGGCGCGGATCACGTTGAGGCAGCTTCTCGATCACGCCGCCGAGTACGGCTACGGCGTGCCGGCCTTCAACATGAACAACATGGAGCAGGGGCTCGCCATCATGGCGGCCGCCGACGCCACCGATTCCCCGGTGATCCTGCAGGCGAGCAAGGGCGCGCGCGCCTACGCCAACGACATCGTGCTGGCCAAGCTGATCGACGGCCTCGTCGAGATCTATCCGCACATCCCCGTCTGCATGCACCTCGACCACGGCAGCGACGAGGCCACCTGCGCCACCGCGATCCAGTACGGCTTCACCTCGGTGATGATGGACGGGTCGCTGAAGGCCGACGGCAAGACGCCGGCCGACTACGCCTACAACGTCGGCATCACCCACAAGGTCTCGGAGATGGCGCACTGGGCCGGCGTCTCGGTGGAGGGCGAGCTCGGCGTGCTCGGCTCGCTCGAGAGCGGCGAGGGCGAGGCCGAGGACGGCCACGGTTTCGAAGGCACGCTCTCGCACGACCAGCTGCTCACCGACCCGGAAGAAGCGGTGAAGTTCGTGCAGGCGACCAAGGTCGACGCGCTGGCGGTGGCGATGGGCACCAGCCACGGCGCCTACAAGTTCACGCGCCAGCCCGACGGCGACGTGCTCGCGATGAACGTGATCGAGGAGATCCATCGGCGCCTGCCGACGACCCACCTCGTCATGCACGGCTCGTCCTCGGTGCCGCAGGATCTGCAGGACATCATCAACCAGTACGGCGGCCAGATGAAGCCGACCTGGGGCGTGCCGGTGGCCGAGATCCAGCGCGGGATCAAGCACGGCGTGCGCAAGATCAACATCGACACCGACAACCGCATGGCGCTGACCGGCCAGATCCGGAAGGTGCTCGCCGAGAACCCGGCCGAGTTCGATCCGCGCAAGTACCTCAAGCCCGCCATGGAGGCGATGACCAAGCTGTGCAAGCAGCGCTTCGAGGAGTTCGGCACCGCCGGCCAGGGCTCGAAGATCCGCCCGATCTCGGTCTCCGCCATGGCCAAGCGCTACGCCAACGGCTCGCTCGACCCGAAGATCACCGCGAACTGAGGCGGCGCCTTCGATCGGGGCGGTAAGGGAAGGCCCCCCTTCACCGCCCCGACACCGTCATTCCGGGGCGCCGTGAGGCGAGCCAGGAATCCAGAGCCGCCGACGGTGCATTCTCGATCACGGCCTATGGTTCTGGATTCCGGGCTCTGCTGCGCAGCCCCAGAATGACGGGCGCGTACGAGGACGCTCGAGCGAGACTTCGACCTCTCTTTGCCAGGGCCGCAACGCTCCTCTCCGCTTCCCCGACGCCCTCCGCGGCGGTATCAGGGCGCATGACCGACGCACCCCGCCTCACCCTGCTGACGCCGCACCATGTCGGGGCGGAGCATGTCGACGCGCTGGTGCCCGCGCTGGAGCGAGCCTGCGCCGCGGGCGACGTGGCCGCGGTGATCCTGCGCCTGGCACCCGCGGACGAGCGCAGCCTGATCGCCCTGGTGAAACGCGTCGCGCCCGCGGTGCAGGCGGCCGGCGCGGCGCTGGTCGTCGCCGCCCCGGGTTTCGCGGGCGACCTCGTCAGCATCTCGGCGCGGGGCGGGGCGGATGGCATCCACGTCGACAAGCCGGAGGAAGGCACGCTGCAGGAGCTGCGCGGGCGTCTGCGCGACGGCCGCATCCTCGGCGTCGGCGGGATCGAGACCCGGCACGCGGCGATGGATGCGGGCGAGGCCGGCATCGACTACCTGATGTTCGGCGGCCTCTACCCCGACGGCGTCGCCGCCGACGCAGAGGGCGTGCACGAGCGCACCGCGTGGTGGGCCGAAATCTTCGAGACGCCATGCATCGGTGTCGCCTGCACCGAGGCCGAGGTCGCGGCGCTCGCGGCGACCGGCGCCGAGTTCGTCGGGCTGGAGAGCGGGCTGTGGATGGACGACCCCGCAGGCGTCGCCCGCGTGCAGGCCGCGCTCTCGGAGGCGGCCTCGTGAGGCGGCTCGCTTCGAGCACCCTCGCGCTGCTCCTGGCCGGCGGCGGGGCGATGGCGGCGCCCAGCGCGATCGAGCCGACCCGGACGCCGGGCACCGACCCGGTCAAGCCGCCGATGCGAGAGCTGCCGACCCCCTACACCGTCGGCTATTCCGGTGGCGCCCGCCCGCCGCCGACCGACCGCACGCCGGACTTCGCCTACGGCGCCTACCAGCGCGGGCAGTACGTGACCGCGTTCCGCGAGGCGACGAAGCGGATCGAGGCCGACCGCAAGGACGCGGCGGCGATGACGCTGCTCGGCGAGTTGTACAACCAGGGCCTCGGCATCCGCCCCGACCCGGTCAAGGCCGCCGACTGGTACCGCCTCGCGGCGGCGCAGGGCGAGCCCGGCGCGATGTCGTCGCTGGGCCTGATGTCCCTCGACGGCCGCGGCGTTCCCAAGGACCCGAAGGCCGGCCGGCGCTGGCTCGAGCAGGCGGCCGAGCACGGCTCGCCGACGGCGGCCTACAACCTCGCCTTGCTGCTGCTCGCCAGCGGCACCGAGGCCGACCAGACCCGCGCGGCGGCGATGTTCCGCAAGGCGTCGGACGGCGAGATCGGCCCGGCCCAGCACGATCTCGGCGTCCTCTACCTGCAGGGCCGCGGTGTCCCGCAGGACGCGACCAAGGCGGCGGAGCTGTTCCGGCGGGCGGCCGACAACGGCGACCTCGCCGGCGAGGTCGAGTTCGCGATCCTGCTGTTCAACGGCAAGGGCCTGCCGAAGGACGAGGGCCGCGCCGCCCGCTACTTCCTGCACGCGGCGTCCCGCGGCAACGCCATCGCGCAGAACCGCGTCGCCCGGCTCTACGCCACCGGGCGCGGCGTGCCCAAGAACATGGTCGAGGCCGCGGCCTGGAACCTCACCGCGGCCGGCCAGGGCCTGTCTGACGCCTGGCTCGACCAGACGCTTGTCGGCCTCACCGCCGACGAGCGCACCCGCGCCGAGCGGCTGGCGGAGGAGCGGTCCGAGGCGCGCTGAGCGCGGTCGCTCAGAGCCCGTTCCACGACCGATCCCACTCACCACCTCATCCTGAGGCGCTTTCGCGAGGCGGAAGCCTCGAAGGAGGCCTCCAGGGATAGCGCGATCTCTGGAGGCCTCCTTCGAGGCCGCTGACGCGGCACCTCAAGATGAGGTGGTGGGTTGGGAAAAGGGAGGAACCCTTGTCACCGATCGTGGTCAGACCCGCGCTTAAAGCTTGCAGGCGCCGTCGAGCGCAGCGTTCTCGGCCGCCGTGAACAGGCGTGAGCGGATGTGGAAGCGCTTCTCGCGGCCGTTCTCCAGGGAGAACATGCCGCCGCGTCCGGGCACCACGTCGAGCAGGATGTGGGTGTGCTTCCAGACCGCGAACTGCGAGCGGCTGATGAAGAAGTCCGCGCCCCCGACCTGGCCGAGATGCACGTCGCCGTCGCCGGTGATGAAGTCGCCCACCGGGTAGCACATCGGCGAAGAGCCGTCGCAGCAGCCGCCCGACTGGTGGAACATCACCGGGCCGTGCTCGGCACGAAGCTCGGCGATGAGCTCCAGGGCGGCCGGGGTCGCGGTGACCCGCAGCGGCGTCCCGTCGACGCCGGCCTGCTCGGCGGTGGTGGCGCTCGTCGCCGTGTCCGTCATGTCCGCTCCCATCCGCACCCCTTCCCGATCCCATGTGGTTCGCGCGGCGCCGAAATGCAGTGGTGGGCGCCAGCGAAAACGCCCCGGCCGCGAGGGCCGGGGCGAAGTCGTCTCGAAGTCGAAAGCGCCAGCCCGTGGGCCGGAGCCAGGCCGGCCTAGAAGAAGCCGAGCTTCTTGGCCGAGTAGCTCACCAGCATGTTCTTGGTCTGCTGGTAGTGGTCGAGCATCATGCGATGGTTCTCGCGGCCGATGCCGGACTGCTTGTAGCCGCCGAAGGCCGCGTGCGCCGGGTAGGCGTGGTAGCAATTGGTCCAGACGCGGCCGGCCTGGATCGAGCGGCCGAAGCGGTAGGCGCGGGTGCCGTCGCGGGTCCACACGCCGGCCCCTAAGCCGTAGAGCGTGTCGTTGGCGATACTGAGCGCGTCGGCGTCGTCCTTGAAGGTCGTCACCGAGAGCACCGGCCCGAAGATCTCCTCCTGGAAGATCCGCATCTTGTTGTGGCCCTGGAGCACCGTCGGCTGCACGTAGAAGCCGTCGGCGAACTCGCCGTCCTTCACGTTGCGCGCGCCGCCGGTGAGCACCTTGGCGCCCTCCTGCCGGCCGATGTCGATGTAGGAGAGGATCTTCTCCATCTGCTCGGACGAGGCCTGCGCGCCGATCATGGTCGCGGGATCGAGCGGCGAGCCCTGCGTGATCGCCTCGACGCGCTTGACCGCGCGCTCCATGAACCGGTCGTAGATCGACTCGTGCACCAGCGCGCGGCTCGGGCAGGTGCAGACCTCGCCCTGGTTGAGGGCGAACATGGTGAAGCCTTCGAGCGCCTTGTCGAAGAAGTCGTCGTCCTCGTTGGCCACGTCCGCGAAGAAGATGTTCGGCGACTTGCCGCCGAGCTCCAGCGTCACCGGGATCAGGTTCTGCGAGGCGTACTGCATGATCAGCCGGCCCGTCGTCGTCTCGCCGGTGAAGGCGATCTTGGCGATGCGGGGCGAGGAGGCCAGCGGCTTGCCGCATTCCAGGCCGAAGCCGTTGACGACGTTGAGCGTGCCCGGCGGCAGCAGGTCGGCGATCAGCTCCATCACCACGAGGATCGAGGCGGGGGTCTGCTCGGCGGGCTTGAGGACGATGCAGTTGCCGGCGGCGAGCGCCGGGGCGACCTTCCACACCGCCATCAGGATCGGGAAGTTCCACGGGATGATCTGCCCGACGACGCCGAGCGGCTCGTGGAAGTGGTAGGCCACCGTGTCGTGGTCGATCTCGGAGATGCCGCCTTCCTGGGCGCGGATGCAGCCGGCGAAGTAGCGGAAGTGGTCGATGGCGAGCGGGATGTCGGCGTTCACCGTTTCGCGGATCGGCTTGCCGTTGTCCCAGGTCTCGGCGAGCGCGATCAGGTCGAGGTTCTCCTCCATCCGGTCTGCGATCTTGTTGAGGATGCGGGCGCGCTCGCCGGCCGACGTGCGGCCCCAGGCGTCCTTGGCGGCGTGGGCGGCGTCGAGCGCCTTCTCCACGTCCTGCGCGTCCGAGCGGGCGACCTCGCAGATGACGCGGCCGGTGATCGGCGAGGTGTTCTCGAAGTAACGGCCGTTCGCCGGCGCCACCCACTGCCCGCCGATGAAGTTGTCGTAGCGGGCCGAGAACGGCGACTTGGTCTTGGCGTCGGCCAGGAATTCCGGCTTGTTCATGGTGCTGATCCTCCGTGCGGCTCCGGCATGGCGTGCCGGCTCTTTTTCGGACTTTTCGCGTTCCGGCCACAGCCAAGGACAGTCGAGCGGCGATGGCAAGCCGGACTTTTGGCCAAAGGCGGGTGCGAACGCCGCGTGCACGGTAGCCCCATCCGGGGGTGATGGCGACCGAAACGGCGCGGCTTCAGGTCGCCTTCCGCGCCTTGCGGGTCGCAGCCGCCTTCTTGGCGGAGGCCGAGCGCTGCTCCGGCGTGCGCGCGGCCGAGGCCTTTCCGCCTTTCTCGCCACCCTTCTCGCCGCCCGCATGCGCGGCCGGGTGGTCGGTGGCCTTGCCGCGGCCCGAGCCGCCGGGCTTCTTGCCGCCGCCGTCGTCCTTGTTGACGGTCGCCCAGGCGCGAGCTTCGGCCTGCTCCTCGGGCACGCCGCGCTTTTCATAGGATTGCGCGATGTGCTCGGCCTTGCGGACCTGCTTGTCGGTGTACTTGCTCTTGTCACCCTGGGGCATGGCGAAACCTCGTGCGGTGCGGCGAACGGCGCCTCAGCCGGTTCCGGTCGGCCCGTCGAGGACCGCGCGCACGCGGCGGATCAGGTCGGTCCGGCGGTAGGGCTTGTTCAACACGTCGAACTCGGATCCCCCGACGTCGGTTCGCTCCAGGCTCGCCTCGGCGTAGCCGGTGGTGAGCAGCACCTTGAGGCGCGGCTGCCGGCGGCGCGCCTCGCGGGCGAGCATCACCCCGTTCATGCCGCCCGGCATGATCAGGTCGGTGAAGATCATGTCGATGCGGTCGTTGCCGTCGAGGATCTCGAGCGCTTCGCGCCCGTTCCCGGCCATCAGCGTGACGTAGCCGAAGTCGCGCAGGATCGTGCGGGCGAGCTCGGCCACGTCCTCGCGGTCGTCGACGATCAGGATGGTCTCGGTGCCCTGGCGCTCGGTGGTGCGGGCGGGCGGCTTGGGCGCCTCCTTCACCCCGGTCTCGGTCACCGGGA
Organism: Methylobacterium cerastii; assembly: GCF_022179125.1. Lineage (GTDB taxonomy): Bacteria > Pseudomonadota > Alphaproteobacteria > Rhizobiales > Beijerinckiaceae > Methylobacterium > Methylobacterium cerastii. The sequence goes on along the minus strand of NZ_BPQG01000004.1, from coordinate 186,709 downwards.
AGGACAGGCGCACGGTGGTGCCCTCCCCCAAAACCGATTCGATCTTCGCGGCTCCGCCCGATTGCTTGGCGAAGCCGTAGACCATCGAGAGGCCGAGGCCGGTGCCCTTGCCCTCCTCCTTGGTGGTGAAGAACGGGTCCATCACGCGGGTCAGCACCGAGGGCGGCATGCCGGTGCCGCCGTCGGTGATCGAGACCTGGACGTAGCGCCCGGCGCGCAGGGGGCCGGTCCCGGTGATCTCGCGCTCGGATACGTCGAGGTTCTCGGTGACGACCCGGATCGGCCCGCCCTCCGGCATCGCGTCGCGGGCGTTGATCATCACGTTGAGCAGCGCGACCTCGGCCTGGGTCGGGTCGACGCGGCAGTTCCACAGGTCCGGCGCCAGGTCGTAGGCGACGGTGACGGCGTCGCCGACGGAGCGGGCGACCATGTCGCGCATTCCCCCGATCAGGGCGTTGAGGTTGACCGCGCGGCCCTCCAGCCGCTGCTTGCGCGAGAAGGCGAGGAGCTGCTGCGTCAGGGTCGTGGCGCGCTGCGCGGCCTGCCGGATGTTGTCGGCGGCGCGCCCCAGCCGGGCCTTGTCGGCGTCGGGCTTCTCCAACCCGGCGCTGAGGATGTCGACGTAGCCGACGATGACCTGGAGCAGGTTGTTGAAGTCGTGCGCGATGCCGCCGGTGAGCTGGCCCAGCGCCTCCATCTTCTGCGCCTGGCCTAAAGCCTCCTCGGCGTCGCGCCGGCGCGACACGTCGAGCTGCGAGGCGAAGAAGTACAGCAGCTCGCCGTTGGTGTCGTAGAGCGGGGAGACGAACAGCGCGTTCCAGAAGGTCGAGCCGTCCTTGCGGTAGTTCAGGATCTCGGTGCTGTACTCGCGCCGCTCGTCGATCGCCGCCCGGACCTGCGCCACCGCCTCGCGGTCCGTCTCCGCCCCCTGCAGGAAGCGGCAGTTGCGGCCGATGATCTCCTCCTGGCCGTAGCCGGACATCGCCAGGAAGGCGTTGTTGGCGAAGATGATCGGGTTGTCGGGCTGGCGCGGATCGGTGACCGTCATCGGCATGCGGGTCGTCTCGACGGCCGCGAAGAAGATCTCGTTGCGCGGGTCGGACATGGCGGTGGCGGACCCGGCGCCGACGCGGGTGGTGCGGCCGGTCGGCGGGGTCTCGGGCGTCTGGGTCATGTCGGGGCGGTCTCGTCCGTCGGCATCGGTCTCGCGACTCCGTGATGGTGCGGCTGGGCGGGTAACACGGCGGCGTTGCCCCTGTTCGGACAGCCTCCGAGCCGACGTCATCGCGACAACGCGAAGGGGCGACCGTGCGATCCAGGTTTTCTAGCGGGAGTCCAAACTCGATCGAAGGCGAATTGTCGCCCGAACCGGCGATCCGGCCGCCGCCGTCACTGTTCAGCTTGCCTCGGGATGGATAGGGATTGATCTCGACGCCGCGCCTTCCCGAATCGGGAAGTCCCCGTGCGTCCTACGTCGGCGAGCAGCAGTCTTGACGACTGCAACCTGAGATTATCCGGGCCCATGTCCGACATCGACGTGGTGTTCATCGCGCCCGATCCTTCGGCCGGTCACGGCCTCCGGTCGGCCCGTCGCACGATCGTCTTCGCGCCCGGCGAGCCGGTGCCGCGGGTCGGCGAGTGCGTGATCCTCGGGTTCGACGCCGAGGCGTCGCGCTGGCTGGTGCACGACGTCGCCCACATCTTCGAGCACGACGCCCACGGCATCGCGATCAAGCTCGCCCTGCCGGCGGAGGGCTGACGCCGCCCCGGACTACTCCGCCGCCTGCGGCAGGGTGGCAACGGGCGTCGCCGCCGTCCGCGCCGGCTCGACGCCGGGCGCACGCGACACGGCGACGGCGTTCTCGATCGCGTCGTTCAGGGTGGTGACGAGGACGTCGGCGGAGGTCGCCCGGCGCAGGCGGTCGAGGGTGGCCGGGTCGCGCTCGCCCCAGAACCCGACGAGGACGCGCACGCCCGGCACCGCGGCGCGGGCCTGCCGGACGGTGAAGCGGATCTGCGACAGGCTCACCGGCTCGAGATAGGAGAAGCAGATCATCGCGAGGCTGGCCGCGTCCTTCGGCCGGGCGCCGCCGCGGATCGCCGACATGGCCATCACTTCGGAGCGCAATCCGTGGCGGTCGAGGGTCTGGCTCAGCATCAGCGTCGCCGCCTCGTCGAAGGGGCCGCGGCTGGAGACGCAGAGCACCGGCACCGCGCCGCGCCAGGCCGGCGCGAGGTCGGCGGGCTTGAGCACCACGGCGGCGACCTTACGGTCCGGCCCCGCCGCGGCGACGGCGGCGGCGGCTTCGGAGCTCCCAGTCCGCGCCTTTCCCTTGCGCGGGCGCAGGGCCACCGGCGTCGTCCCGAGGCGGGCGACCACGGTGCGAATCGCGGCGCCGACCTCGCCCTGGCGCGCACGGTCGAGGGTGCCGCGGGACAGGTCGTCCTGCGCCAGCCGCAAGCCGGCCAGAACGACCTCGTCGTAGTAGGTGACGAGCGCGCGCTCCTTCAGGAACTGCCGGCCCTGGTCGATCGCCTCCGCCGGGTCGTTGGCAAGCATGCGCTGGTAGAAGATCTCGGGCGGGTCGAGGGCCGGCTGGTCGCCGAGCAGCACGTCGAGATACCAGAGCCTGTCGACGTGGCGGCCGAGCACGACGAGGCAGACCGTGAGCGGGGTGGCCAGCACGAGGCCGATCGGCCCCCACAGGAACGTCCAGATCGTCGCCGAGAGGATGACCGCGATCGGCGAGAGCCCGGTGGAGTGCCCGTAGAGCAGCGGCTCGATCACGTGGCCGGCGATCGGCTCGACCACGAGGAACAGCGCCGCCGTGGCGATCACCATGCTCCAGCCCGGATCGACGGAGGCCGCCAGCACCAGCGGCAGCAGGGCGCTGATCGCGGCGCCGATATAGGGCACGAAGCGCAGGATCGCCGCGAGCACGCCGAACAGGGTCGGGCTCGGTACACCGATCCACCACAGCCCGACGCCGATCACCACGCCGAAGGCCACGTTGAGGGCGAGCTGCGCCAGGAAGAACCGGCTGAGGCGGCGCGCCGCGTCGTCGATGGCCGCGGTGGTGCGGCGCAGGTCGCCCGAGCCGCCGGCCAGCCGGATCATCCGGTTCCGCAGGTCCTCGCGCTGGAGCAGGATGAAGATCGTGAAGATCAGGATCAGGCCGGTGGTGGCCAGCGGGTGCAGGATCGGCCCGGCGAAGGTCTGGAGGTTCTCGACGAGGCCGGCCCGCGCCGCGCGGATCTCCACGGTGAGCGGATGCCCGGTCGAGCCCGGATCGCCCTTCAGCTCCGGCGGCGGCGGCGGCGACAGCGTCGCGCTCAGGTCCTGGAACACGTCGACGATGCGCGACAGCGTGCCGGTGTCGGCGGTGGCGCCGCGCAGGGACTTGATCTTGTCCTGCATCACCAGGGAGTAGCGCGGCAGGTCGGAGACGAGCTGCCCGCCCTCGCGCACGATCAGGCTGCCGATCCCGAACAGTGCTCCGAACACCACGACGACCACCAGCAGCACCGCCGGCACCCGCGGCATGCGGATGTGCCCGAGCAGGCGCACCGCCGGCACGAGGACGAAGCTCAGCAGGATCGCCAGCGTCACCGGCACGAGGATGTCGCGTCCGAAATACAGCGCGGCCATCACCGCGAGGACGAGCAGCAGCGAGGCCAGGGCGACGAAGACCGGCAGGCCGTTCTTCAGGCGCTGCGCGGTGACGGGGTCGTCGCTCATGGATTACGCTCCGGTTACGCCTGTGTTCGACCGCTCGAGCGTTCCCCCATCGACGCCCCTTATCCTTAGGTGCCCGCGGCAGCGGGCTGCGAAGGAGCCCTCCAGGACCCGCCGAGACCGCGGGAGGGCTCTTTCGAGGCCCGCTGAGCTGCGGTACCTCAGGATGAGGTGGAAGGGAGGAGAACCGCCCTAGCCCGCCGTCGCGGTCTCGCCCAAGGCCGCGCTGATCTGGCTGAGCAGCTTCGAGAAGTCGACGGGCTTGGGGTGGTAGTCGTCGCAGCCGGCCTGGATCGCCTTGTCGCGATCGCCCGACATGGCGTGGGCGGTGAGCGCGATGATCGGGATGCCGCGGGTGTCGCTGCCGGACTTCAGCGCGCGGGCCGCCGACCAGCCGTCGAGGATCGGCAGGTTCATGTCGAGGAGGATCACGTCGGGGCGGCCCGAGCGCGCCTGCTGCACGCCGGCCTCGCCGTCATGAGCCAGGATCACCTCGTACCCGCGACGCTTGAGCCGGCGGGACAGGAAATCCCAGATCTCCTCGTGATCTTCGACCAGCAGAATCTTGGGCATGGATGTTGGGTCCCCGACGCACGGCCGTCCGACGCGTCGCCGCCGCGCATCGATTCTTCAACGCGCGGCGGCCCACGATCGTCCGATTTTTTGTATTCAAACCCTCGTGGCAGATCATCTGCTCGAGGGGAAGGCGCCGCGTTCAGCGATCTTCGTCGTTGAGGTGGAAATGGACCTCTTGGATGTTGGCCCGCTCGAAGGCCTGCATCACGTGCTGGTAGGAGCGCTCCATCTCCGTCACCGCGTCGCCGGGGGTGTCGTCGGGCTTGAGGACGAACATCAGCATCGAGCGCCCGGTCACGTCGTAGCGCTCGCCGGACGTGAAGCTCGCGACCTCCTGGCTGTCGGGCAGGTTGGTGTCGAGCAGGCGCGTCCAGGCCGATCCGCCGACCGACTCGGGCAGGGTGAACTGCACGAGGTCGTGGTAGGCGTTGTACATGATCAGCAAGGTGGCATCGCCGCCGCGCCGGTGCACGCCCGACGCCTGGGCGCGCCCGTCGAGCAGCACCGCTAGGGAGCGGGCGCCGCCGTCGGTCCAGTTCTCAGATCCCATCTCGTGCCCGTCCGGGCGCAGCCACGTCACGTCCTTGACGCCGAACTCCTCGTCGTACTGCCCGGTCAGGTAGCGGCCGCGGCTGAGGATCGGCAGGGCGTTGCGCAGCAGGATCAGGCGCTGGGTGAACTCGGCGAGGTCGCGCTCCTCGGCGCCGATCGCCCCCCAGTCGATCCACGAGACCTCGTTGTCCTGGCAGTAGGCGTTGTTGTTGCCCTGCTGGGTGCGCGCGAACTCGTCGCCGGCCAGCAGCATCGGCGTGCCGTGCGACAGGAACAGGGTCGCGAGCATGTTGCGCATCTGGCGCAGGCGCACGGCGCGGATCGCCGGGTCGTCGGTCGGGCCCTCGACGCCGTAATTGTACGACAGGTTGTGCGAGTGGCCGTCACGGTTGTTTTCGCCGTTCGCCTCGTTGTGCTTGTCGTTGTAGGCGACGGTGTCGTGCAGGGTGAAGCCGTCATGCGCGGTGAGGAAGTTCACCGAGGCCCACGGCTTACGCCCGCGCTTGTTGAACTTGTCGGCCGAGCCGGTGATGCGGTTGGCCAGATCCGGCAGCAGGCCCTCGTCGCCCTTCCAATAGCCGCGCACGTCGTCGCGGAACCGGTCGTTCCACTCGGCCCAGCCGGGCGGGAAGCCGCCGACCTGGTAGCCGCCCGGGCCGCAATCCCACGGCTCGGCGATGAGCTTCACGTCGTTCAGCACCGGGTCCTGGCGGCAGGCGTCGAGGAAGCCGCCGCCCTCGTCGAAGCCGTGCGGCTCGCGCCCGAGGATGGTGGCGAGGTCGAAGCGGAAGCCGTCGACGCGCATCTCGGTCGCCCAGTAGCGCAGGGAGTCCATGACGAGCTGCAGCACGCGGGGATGCGAGAGGTTGAAGGTGTTCCCGGTGCCGGTGTCGTTGATGTAGTAGCGCTCCTGCCCCGGCAGCAGCCGGTAGTAGGAGGCGTTGTCGATCCCCTTGAACGACAGGGTCGGACCCTTCTCGTTGCCCTCGGCGGTGTGGTTGTAGACCACGTCGAGGATCACCTCGAGGCCGGCGCCGTGCAGGCGGGCGACCATCTCCTTGAACTCCGAGAAGGCGAAGTCCGGCACCGCCGCGTAGCGACGGGCGGGGGTGAAGAACGAGATCGTGTTGTAGCCCCAGTAATTGACGAGGTTCTTTTCCTGCAGGTAGTCGTCCTGCACGAAGGCGTGGACCGGCAGCAGTTCCACCGCGGTCACGCCGAGGCTCTTGATGTAGTCGAGCACGTCGGGGTTGCCGAGGCCGGCATAGGTGCCGCGCAGGCGCTCGGGCACCCGCGGATGGTTCTTGGTCAGGCCCTTCACGTGGGCCTCGTAGACGATGGTCTTCTCCCACGGGACGTTCGGCTTGCGGTAAGCGCCCCAGGTGAAGGCCGGGTCGATGACCTGGCTGCGGCGGGTGAACGGCGCGCTGTCGCGCTCGTCGAAGGTCAGGTCGTCGCCGGTCTCCATCTGGTAGCCGAACAGGGCCGGGTTCCAGGTGATCGAGCCGACGAGCCCCTTGGCGTAGGGGTCGATCAGCAGCTTGTTGTGGTTGAAGCGGTGCCCGGCCTTCGGCTCGTAGGGGCCGTGGACGCGGTAACCGTAGATCGTGCCGGGCCGCGCGTCGGGCAGGTAACCGTGCCAGACCTCGTCGGTGTATTCAGGGAGCGCGATCCGCTCGATCTCCTTCTCGCCGGACTCGTCGAACAGGCAGAGCTCGACCTTGGTCGCGTGGGCGGAGAAGACGGCGAAGTTCACGCCGAGGCCGTCCCAGGTGGCGCCGCGGGGATAGGGCTTGCCTTCCTGGATGCGCGAACGAACGGGGCGGGTCGAGACTACGTTTCGAATTGGGTCGGCCATGTTCACTCCGTCGGCCGGGGCCGCATCACGACGACCGCCGCCTGACGTTCGGCGACGGGGCCCCCGGGCCGTTTTGTGAACGTGCGGCCGACGGCGAAGCTCCCGGGCGCCGGAAATTTTTGCAGCGCAGCGACACGAGCCCGCGATCCGGGCGGAACCCGTTCCGGCACCTGCGATTTTTGCGCGAGCTGGGTTCTTCCACCGCCCCGTGCGGCGCGCCATAGTAAGGGCTCGCCCCGGGCACGGCCCGGCATTCGCGGCCCATCGCGGCGCCAATCGAGCGCGTCGCGCCTTCCGGAGCAGACCGCATGAGCGTCGAGGCAACGAACGACGAAGGCCCCGATCACGCCTCCGGGCTGCAGATCGTGGCCGACCGCCACGGCGTCGGCCTCGACGCGGTACGCCACCTGTTGCGGGCGCTGGAGGCCGGCAACGGCACGATGGCGCAGTTCGACCACCCGGAACTCGGCGGCATGGGCCAGTGGTTCTCCGGCGGCATGGTCATGGTCGGACGGATGTTCGACGCCGAGCTGAAGGCCCGCGTCGCCGGCCTCTGCGCCGAGCTTGCCGGCGCGCTGCCCGCCGCCGGCTGGAGCGGCCAGGGATGGAACGCAGGCGAGCGCGGCGGCGGCGAATGGTGGCCGGCGGGCCTCGGCCGGCCGTCGAGCGCCGGCGCCCAGGACGGGCTGCGCTACGCCTACTTCCCCGAGGCAAGGCGGCTGGCGATCGAGTCCGATTCCGGCGTCGCGCTCTACGACACCGGCGAGCACCGGATCTCGGGCGTCTCTCAGTCGAACGGCGCCCTGCGCTTCACGGGACCGCAGGGGAGCATCGGCCTCGACACCCTGCGCCGCCTCGCCCCCGACGCGACCGAGCCCGCACGCGCCGCCGCCTCTACCCCCGAACCTTGCCCTCCCCCCGCCCCCAAACCGCAGCCTGCGGCCGCGCCGGAGCCGGCGCCAGACGGCGACGTGTTCACGAAGATCGAGCGGCTCGCCGAGCTTCACGGCCGCGGCGTCCTCACCGAGGCCGAGTTCGCCGACAAGAAGGCCGAGCTGCTCTCGCGGATCTAGCGTCGCCCGCAAAACCCCGCCGCGCCGTTGGGCCACAGGGCGGAACGCACCGCTTTCGGGCGTTCCGCACAGGTCGTTCGAGCCCGCCCGCCCCATATGTCGAAGGCGGCCGCGTTCCGGTCCGCCGGACAGCGTATGGCCACGATCGGCGACCTCCTCGACGTCACCACGATCTACCACGAGCCGGCGGTGGAGACGTTTCCGCGCGGGCGCGAGATCCTTGCGCGCTATCCCGACGCGACGCGCATCGCGGTGCCGTCGCACTGGAACATCCCGGCGCTCCACGGCAACGAAGGCTCGGTGGAGGACTGGGTCCGGATCAAGCGCTCGACCCTGGTGCTCGGCGTGAAGAAGGGGCTGACGATGCGCCCCAACGGGCGCAGCGCCCACTTCATCGCGCCCTCGACCTCGAACGGCTGCGCCATGGCCTGCGCCTATTGCTACGTGCCGCGGCGCAAGGGCTTCTCGAACCCGATCTCGCTGTTCGTGAACGTCGAGGCCGCCTGCGCGGCGATCGCGCGGCACGCCACGCGGCAAGGGGCGCTGCCCGAGCCCGACACCATCGATCCGGCCGCCTGGGTCTACGACATCGGCGAGAACGGCGACCTCTCGGTCGACGCCGCGATCTGCGACAACGTCCGCGACCTCGTCGCCCTGTTCCGCACGCTCCCGAACGCCAAGGGTTCGTTCGCGACCAAGGCCGTGAACCGCGACCTGCTCGCCTACGACCCGCAGGGGCGCACCCGCATCCGCTTCTCGCTGATGCCGGCGCGGATCGCCAAGGTCGTCGACGTGCGCACCAGCCCGGTCGCGGAGCGGATCGCGGCGATCGACGACTTCGTGGCCGCCGGCTACGAGGTGCACGTCAACTTCTCGCCGGTCATCCTCTACGAGGGCTGGGAGGCGGATTGGCGGGCGCTGTTCCAGGAGATCGACGGCACGCTCTCGGACGCCGCCAAGGCCCAGCTCAAGTGCGAGATCATCCTGCTGACGCACAATGCCGGCCTGCACGCGGTCAACCTCGGCTGGCACCCGCGCGCCGAAGACCTGCTGTGGCGGCCCGACATCCAGGAGGCGAAGGTCTCGGAGGGCGGCGGCGCCAACGTGCGCTACCGCGCCGGATGGAAGGGCCGCTGGCTCGCCCGCTTCAAGGCGGTGCTCGACGAGACGATGCCGTACTGCACCGTGCGCTACGCGTTCTGAACGGCGAAATCGAACCGTTCTCGCCGGCCCCGCGTTCCCGTCCGCATTCGGGAGAGCGATCCACCATGAGCGACCACGCACGATACCTGAGCGAGGCGGTGCAGCTTGCCGCCGACAACGTCTGCGACGGGGGCACGCCCTACGGCGCCGTGCTCGTGCGCGGCGACGAGGTCCTGGCCCGAGTCGCCAACAACGTGCACACCACCAACGACCCGACCGGCCACGCCGAGATGGTGGCCCTGCGCGAGGCCAGCCGGCGCCTCAACAGCCGCGACCTGTCGGGGAGCGTGATGTACGCCAGCGGCCAGCCCTGCCCGATGTGCCACGCCGCGATGCGGCTCTCGGGGATACGCGAGGGCTACTTCGCCAACGCCGCCGCGACGGCCGGCAAATTCGGGCTGCTCGGTGCCGAGATCTACGCCGAGCTGTGCCGCCCGCTCGACGAGCAGCCGATGCGGCTGAAGCACCTCGACGTACCGGAGGCCACGGCACCCTACGCGGCCTGGAAGGCGCGCAAGGACCAAGCGTGACGGGGTCCGCCGCGTCGCGTCCCGTCAGTGCGTCCAGGGGGCCGTGCGGTTGAACTTGAAGTTGTCGGAGTAGGACAGCCCCTTGCGCGGGGGCGCCTTCTTCGGCTCCTCGACGCGGTAGGCGATGCCGGCCTTCTTGGCGTAGGCGACTGCGTCCTCCAGCGTCTCGAACTTCAGGTGGACCTGCTGCAGCATGTCGCCCGACCCGGTCCAGCCCATCAGCGGGTCGGTCTCGCGCGGTGCGGTCTGGTCGAACTCGAGGTGCCAGACCTTGGTGCGCGCGGTGCCGGACTGCGACGCGTCCTTGGACGGCTGGAAGATGCGGGCGCTCGACATGGCCTTCAGACACCGCTCCGGAAATCGATGGTCGGGGCGATAGGATTCGAACCTACGACCCCCTGGTCCCAAACCAGGTGCGCTACCAGACTGCGCTACACCCCGACATGCATCGGTCTTACGGGGTCGGCGCGATGCCGGCAAGGTTCGATCGGTGTCGCGGGAGAAGACGCGGTGGCCTTGGACGCGGCGGCCCTAGACGCGGATGTCGAGGAGCTTCCGCTCCATGGCGTCGGAGGCGCGCACGACCGCGGCGTTGGCCGCGAAGGAAGCCTTGTCCTCGATCATCCTGACGGCCGTGCTCGACAGGTCCACCTGGGTGGCGCTCGGCAGGCTCGTCCCGATCTCGGCCACCTGCGTGGCGCTCGACGCGAACCTCTGCGACGCGGCGACGAGGCCGGCACTGCTGATCGATGTCGCGCTGATCATGGATCGCCTCCCCGATGCAGCGACTCAAACCATGCCGCCCGTGAAGGAATCGGCCGCGGAGTGGATCGCATTTGATCGAGTCGGCAGTAACGCCCGGCACACGATTCGCGATGAGGCGATGGCCGACGTGATCCAAGCCGGCCTGACCTGCGCGGTCGTACCTTCGGACCCGCCCGGTTCCGAACGCCGCTTGATCCGCGGCGCATCCGACCCACCTGCGGCATCGAGGGCGCGACGGTCCACGTCACGTGAGGAAGTTTCGATGATCGATCTCTACTACTGGCCGACCCCGAACGGTCACAAGGTGACGATGTTCCTCGAGGAGGCGGGGCTTCCCTATACGATCAAGCCGGTCAACATCGGCAAGGGCGAGCAGTTCGATCCCGGCTTTCTCAAGATCGCGCCGAACAACCGCATGCCGGCGATCGTCGACCACGAGCCGGCCGGCGGCGGTGCGCCGATCACGCTGTTCGAGTCGGGCGCGATCCTGCTCTACCTCGCCGAGAAGACCGGCCGGTTCCTCGCCACGGACCTGCGCGGGCGGCAGGAGGCGCTGCAATGGCTGTTCTGGCAGATGGGCGGCCTCGGGCCGATGCTCGGCCAGAACCACCACTTCTCGCAATACGCCCCCGAGAAGATCCCCTACGCGGTCAACCGCTACGTCAACGAGACCAACCGGCTCTACGGCGTCCTCGACCGGCGCCTGGCCGACCGGGACTACGTCGCGGGCGATTACGGCATCGCCGACATGGCGGCCTATCCCTGGATCGTCCCGTGGGAGAAGCAGGGCCAAAACCTCGACGAGCACCCGAACCTCAAGCGCTGGTTCCATGCGATCAGTGAGCGCCCGGGCACGAAGGCGGCCTACGCCCGAGCCCCGGAGGTCAACCCGGACCACGGCAAGACCATGAGCGAGGACGCCAAGAAGGTGATGTTCGGGCAGACGGCCGGGAACACCAAGCGCTGACGGCGCGACGGACCCGCGTCGTCCAATCAGGGGTTCGCCTCGCGCGACGTGTGGTGATCGAAGCGCGGGTCCCCTCTCCCGGGGGTAGAGGGGGCCGCGTCGGGTTGGGCGCGCCACCCTGATCCGCGGCTGAGCCTGTGAGGCGTCCTACCGCCTCAGCCCATCCAACGGCACCGGTGCCGCGTGCGGCCGGGTCGCCAGCATCCCGTCGATCAGCGCGAGCACCTCGGCCCGGCCGCAATTGGCGGCGGGCTCGAACGGGGTCCAGGTCTGGGTGAAGTCGAGGCGGGCGAACACGTCGCGGTAGTGGCGCAGCTCGTTCGTCGTGAGGGGCACGCCGCGCACGAAGGCCTTGTGCGCCGAGATCGTCACGGCGCGGCGGAAATCCGCGGGGTCGAGTTCGAACTTCAGCGCGTCGCCGCAGAAGCAGATCTTGCGGCCTCGGTCGAACAGCACCGCGTGGCCGTCGAAATGGCCGGCGGTGCGGTGCAGCTCGAGGCCCGGCAGCGGCTCGAGGAAGTCGTCGTAGGGCCACGACACCTGCAGCGCCGCGCTCCAGGTGAAGTCGGCGGCCGGCAGGCACAGCTCCGGGTCGAACCGATCCTGCAGCTGCACCAGCGCCCCGTAGGCGTGCGGGTGCGAGGACGAGAGCACCTGCATGCCCCCGAGGCTCGCGATGTGGTCGAGCGCCTCCTCGCTGAACACCGGGCAACCCTCGAAGCCCATGTTCCCGGCATCCGTGCAGATCAGGTAGCTCGACGGGCCGATCCCCGAGACCGGCTCGTTCCAGAACCGCCAGACGCCCGGCTCGAGCTCCTGCCAATGGCAGGGGAAGCGCTCCTGGGCTTGCCCCTTGGTCCAGAACTGCCAGCCGTCCTGCGGCACCACGTGGCGGGCATCGAGGCACATCGGGCAGGCGGGCGGCGTCGTGAAGTGGCGCTGCCAGAAGCCGCAATTGTCGCAGACGTAGGCCGGCAGATCGAGGGCGCCGGCAAAGGGCAGGTATCCGGGCACGCGTCGCCTCGTGGCAGCAGGGATGGTCGCAGCGCTTCGTAGAACCGTTCCCGATCGCGTTGCAATCGCGAACGGAAGCCCGTCAGGGCCGCGGCAGCAGGCGGCGCGGGGCGCGGGCGACCGCGGCGGCGCTCGCGAGACCCACCAGGGCGATTCCGGCGAAGCCCGCCATCAGCAGGTCGCGCTCGCGGCTGGTCCAGAACGCGGTGCGCGTCGCCTTGGTCCGGTCGCCGAAGCGCCCGTCGATTCCGACGTCGCCCGGCACCGGGGCGTCGAGGTTGCCCACCCGGTCGGCCATGTCCTCGTCGGTCATCTGCTTCGGCCACATCTCGGCGGCCTTCTTGTCGGCGAAGCCCGGGACCAGCGCTTGCGCTGCCGCCATCATCACCGTGCTGCGGCCGACCCAGACCTCGCGGCGCGGATGCTCGGCGGCGAAGACGATCGCCTCGGCGCAGAGGCGGGAATCGTAGACCGGGTCCGGCGCGTTCTGGTCGCGGCCGGTCCGGTTGCGGGTCCACTTGTATTGCGGCGTGTTCACCGCCGGCAGGTAGATCACGCTGAGCGAGACATCGCTCTTGTCGTGGATCAGCTCGCAGCGCAGCGAATCCGTGAAGCCGGAGACGGCGAACTTGGCCGCGCAGTACGGCGCCTGCAGAGCCGCCGCGCGAAACCCTAGGCCCGACGAGACCTGAAGGATCGCCCCGCGGTTGCGCGGCTTCATGTAACGCAGGGCGGCCAGCGTCCCGTAGACCTGGCTGAGATAGGTCGTCTCGGTGACGCGGCGGTACTCGGCCGGCGTGATCCGGTCGGCCGGGCTCACCACCGTCGACATCGCGTTGTTGACCCAGGCGCGGATCTGCCCGAGCTCGGCCTCGATCCGGGCGGCGGCCGCATCCACCGCCTCGGCGTCCGACACGTCGGCGGAGATGGTGAGGACCGGGCGGCCGTAGGCGGCCAAGGCGGCGGCGGTGGAACGCAGGCGGCCCGCGTCGCGGGCGATCACGGCGACCGCCCAGCCGCGGGACGCGAACAGGTGGGCGGTGGCGAGCCCGATCCCGGCGGTGCCTCCCGTGACGACTGCGACCCGTGCCATGCGCGCTCTTCCCCCCGACGTCTTCGCAGCGACAAGCCGTCGCCGCCGAAGGTCGCCGGTGATCCGGTCAGGCGTGCGCGGGTGCCGCGTGGGCCGGGGTGCCGCCGTGGCCGTCGTCGGCCTTCTTGCCGCGCTTCCGTCCGATCCAGATCACGATGTTCCGGATCATCACGTAGAAGACCGGCGTCAGGAACAGGCCGAAGAAGGTCGCGCCGATCATCCCGAAGAACACCGCCGTGCCGAGCGCCTGACGCATCTCGGCGCCGGGGCCGGTGGCGATCACCAGCGGCAGCACGCCGAGGATGAAGGCGAAGGCGGTCATCAGGATCGGGCGCAGGCGCAGGCGGCAGGCCTGGATCGCGGCGGCGACCGGGCCCTTGTGCTCGGCCTCCTCGATGTCGTGCGCGAACTCGACGATCAGGATGGCGTTCTTGGCGGCCAGGCCGATCAGTACGATCAACCCGATCTGGGTCAGGATGTTGTTGTCCTGGCCCCGCAACTGCACGCCAAAGAGCGCAGCGAGCACGCCCGTCGGCACCACCATCAGGATCGAGATCGGCAGCGCCCAGCTCTCGTACTGGGCGGCGAGCACCAGGAACACGAGCAGGATGCCCAGCGCGAACACGTAGACCGCCGTGTTGCCGGTGGCCTTCTGCTGGTAGGCGATCTCGGTCCAGTCGTAGGCGTAGCCTTCCGGCAGCGCCTTGGCCGCGATCTGCTCCATGGCGGTCAGCGCCTGGCCGGTCGAGACGCCGGGCTTGGCCACGCCCTGCACCGGCACCGAATAGTACAGGTTGAAGCGCTGCACGATCTGCGGGCCGGCCACGGTGCGCAGCGAGGCGAGCGTCCCCAGCGGCACCAGGGCGCCGGTGGAGGAGCGGACCTTGATCTGCGAGATGTCCTGCTGCGAGGTCCGGTAGGCGGCGTCCGATTGCAGGCGCACCTGGTAGATGCGGCCGAGCGTGTTGAAGTCGTTGACGTAGGCGCCGCCGAGATCCGCCTGGACCGAGGCGAAGACGTTGGCCAGCGGCACGTTCAGCATCCGGGCGATCGTGCGATCGATGTCGAGGTAGAGCTGCGGCGTGTCGTTGCCGAAGGTGGTGAACACCCGCTGCACGTCGCTGCTCTGGTTGGCCTGGCCGATCAGCTCGCCGGCGGCCGCCAGCAGCGGGCCGGTCTGCGAGGATTGCCGGCTCTCGATCTGCATCTTGAAGCCGCCGCCGTTGCCGAGGCCGCGGACCGGCGGCGGCGGGATGACGATGACCCGCGCCTCCTGGATGTTGGCGGTGGCCTTCAGCACGTCGCCGGTGATGACGGCCGCGCTGCGCCCGTGGACCGCCCGCTCCTTGGCGCCGGCCAGCGTGATGAACATCACGCCGGAGTTGGTGGTGTTGGTGAAGGTCGCGCCGTCGAAGCCGGCGATGATGACCGTGTTGGTCACGCCGTCGATCTTGCGCGCCTCCGCCGCCGCCCGATTCACCACCGCGGTGGTGCGGTCGAGCGAGGCGCCCGCCGGCAGCTGGACCACGCCGATCAGGTAGCCCTGGTCCTGGTCGGGGATGAAGCCCGTCGGCGTCGTCTGCACGAGGTGGATCGTGCCGAAGATGACGAAGCCGTAGAACACCATCACCGCGACGATGCCGACGGTGTAGCCGGTGAGCAGGCCGACGATCCGGGCGTAGCCGTTCGAGAGCGCCTCGAAGCCGCGGTTGAACAGGTCCGCGAGCCACGCGATGAACCGCGTCAGGAAGAACTTCGGCTTCTTGCGGGCGTGGTGGGGCACCAGCAGCAGCTTGCAGAGCGCCGGCGACAGGGTCAGCGAGTTGAAGGCCGAGATGATCGTCGAGGCGGCGATCGTCAGCGCGAACTGCTTGTAGAACTGGCCCGAGATGCCGGGGATGAACGCCGTCGGGATGAACACCGCGGCCAGCACCAGCGCGATGGCGACGACGGCCGAGCCGACCTCGTCCATGGTCTTGTGCGCGGCCTCGCCCGGCGAGAGCCCCTCCTCCATGTTGCGCTCGACGTTCTCGACCACGACGATCGCGTCGTCGACGACGATGCCGATGGCGAGCACCAGCCCGAACAGGGTGAGGTTGTTCAGCGAGAAGCCGAAGGCCGACATCGCCGCGAAGGTGCCGACGAGCGAAACGGGAATCGCGATCACCGGGATCAGCGCCGTGCGCCAGCTCTGGAGGAACACCAGGATCACGATCACCACGAGGCCGACCGCCTCGAACAGGGTCTTGTAGACCTCCTGGATCGACTCCTCGATGAACTCGGTCGGGTTGTAGGCGATGCGGTACTCGACGTCGGGCGGGAAGTTCTTCTTGAGGTTCTCCATCACCTTCTTGACGGAGGCGGCAGCGTCGAGCGCGTTGGTGCCCGGGCGCTGGAACGCGCCGATGCCCACCGCCGGCGTGGCGTTCAGGAAGGAGTTCGTGGTGTAGTCCTTCTGGCCCATCTCGGTGCGGGCCACGTCCTTCACCCGCACGAGGCGGCCGTTGGTGGCCTTCACGATGACGTCGGCGAACTCCTCCGGCGTCTGGAAGCGGCCTTGCGACTGCACCACGAGCTGGAACGCCTCGCCGGTCTTGGCCGGCGGCGCGTTGAGGGCGCCGGCGGCGACCTGCACGTTCTGCTCCTGCAGCGCCGCGGTCACGTCGGTGGTGGAGAGGCCGTAGGCGGCGAGCTTGTTCGGGTCGAGCCAGATGCGCTCGGCGTACTCGTTGCCGCCGAAGATGGTGATGTCGCCGACGCCGTCGAGGCGAAGCATCTCATCGCGGATGTTCAGGTAGATATAGTTGGCCAGATAGTTCTGGTCATAGGTCTTGTTCGGCGACAGCAAGTGCACGACCAGCATCAGGTCGGGCGATGCTTTACGCACGGTGACGCCGAGGTTGCGCACGTCAGGCGGCAGGCGCGGCTGGGCCACCGAGAGCCGGTTCTGCACCAGCACGTTGGCGATATCGAGGTTGGTGCCGACCTTGAAGGTGACGGTCAGCAGCATGTTGCCGTCGTTGGTGGACAACGACGTCATGTAGAGCATGTTGTCGACGCCGTTCACCTCCTGCTCGATCGGCGTCGCGATCGTCGCGGCCACCGTCTCGGCGTTGGCGCCGGGGAAGCTCGCGCGCACGGTCACCGTCGGCGGCACGATCTCGGGATATTGCGAGACCGGCAAGCTCTCGTAGGCGACGAAGCCGAGGAGCAGGAAGATGATCGACGTGACCGACGCGAAGATCGGCCGATCGACGAAGAAGTGGGCAAAACGCATCGGTCAAACCTCTGGGTCGCCGCCCCTCGCGGAGCCGGCCACCGGCGTCGTCGATGGCGCCGCACCGGTCGGGACCGGTGCCGCTCGTCGGCTCGAGACCGCCGGGCGGCCTCGGGTCTTGCTACGCCTCAGGTCTCGCGCGGCCTCAGGTCTTATGAGCCTCAGGTCTTGTTAACCCTAGGTCTTGCTCGGCGGCAGCGTGGTCGATTCCGGCGTGACCTTGGCGCCGGGGCGCACGCGGGACGTGCCGTTGACCACGATGGTCTCGTCGCCCTTCAGCCCGTCGCGGATCATGCGGTAGCCGTCGACCTTGGGTCCGAGCTTCACGTCCCGGGAGCTCACCGTCCCGTCCTCGGCGACGAGGTAGACGATGCGCTTGTCCTGGTTGGCGGCGACCGCCTCGTCCGGGATCAGGACGCCCTGGAAGGGCTTCGTCGCGGGCATCGAGACGATGCCGAACAGGCCCGGCTTGATGAAGCCGTCGGCGTTCTCGACCGTGGCGCGCAGGAGGATCGTGCCGGTCGCGTTGTCGACGCGGTTGTCGACGAAGTCGAGGGTGCCCTTGCGGGTCGGCTTGGCCTCGCCCGACAGCGCGATCAGGATCGGGACGCCCTTGCCGCGCTGGGTCTGGCCCATGCCGATGCCGAGCGAGCCCTGGTATTTCAGGAACGACTTCTCGTCGACGGTGAAGGAGAAGTAGATCGGATCGAGCGAGACGATGGTGGTCAGCATCGTCTGGTCGGTGATGACGATGTTGCCCTCGGTGACGAGGCGCTGGCTGATCCGCCCGTTGATCGGCGACTTCACTTCCGAGAAGTCGAAGTTCAGCTGGGCGTTGCGGAGCGCCGCCTCGGCGCTGTCCACGTCGGCCTGCGCGGTCTGCGAGGCCTGCCGGCGCTGGTCGGTGACCTGCTCGGAGATATTGCCGCCCTTCGACAGGGTCTGCGCGCGCTCCAGGTCGGTCTGCGAGAACGACAGCCGGGCCTTCGCGGAGGTCAGCGAGGCCTGCGCCTGCTCCAGGGCCGCCTTGTAGGGGCGCCGGTCGATGACGAAGAGCACGTCGCCCTTCTTCACCGTGGCGCCGTCGGTGAAGTTGATCTTCTCCAGGTAGCCGGTCACCCGCGCCCGGACCTCGACGAACTCGATCGGGTCGAAGCGGCCGGTATATTGGTCCTGCTCGATGATCTCGCGGACCACGGGCTTGGCGACCGTCACCTTCGGCGGCGGGCCGCCCGGCGCCTGGGCGCGGGCCTGCGGCGCGGAGAGCGCCGCGGCGATCACGATGAGGCTTGCGAGCCGACGCTTGTACATGGATGGTTCCCCAGCAGCCCGCCACCTATTCCCCGAAGCGCACACAGGTTGTGCGCCGCCGCACATGGCTTCGCCGCCGCGAGACGAACGACGCGCGCGGTGCGACGCTTCGACGGACCTACTCAATCGCTTCACCGGCCGCCGACCAGTCGCGGTAGCCGCCCTTGTAGTGTTCGTTCAGATCGAGCCCGGTCGCCTGCATCGCGTCGAGCGCGTGGACGGAGCGCACGCCGGAGCCGCAGGAGAAGACCGGGCGGCGCCCGTCCGCCTCGATCAGCGCGGCGACCGCCGTCGGGTCGAAGGTCGAGAGCGGGTGCATCACCGCGCCGGGGATGTGGCCGTTCTCGTATTCATGCGGCTCGCGCACGTCGATCACCAGCATCGAACCGTCGGCGAGGCCCTGCTTGATCGCATCGCGGTCGAGGTCGACAACACGCATCGGTCGATTCCCTGGGAGAGAGGCCGGCTGCGCGGGCACCGGCGCGCGGGCTGACGCTTTCCCTTATTCGTCAGCCGCCCACGGCGCAACACGCGCCCCCCATCCAGGGCGTGGGCTGCGGATCAGAGTGCGGCCAGCAGCGCGTCGGCCGGCTTGAAATGCGCGGGCCAGCTCGGGGCGACGTAGCCGTCGAGGCGCCGCGCCAGAGCTTCGCGATGTTCGCCCCCCGGACGGCTCAAGTCCTCCACCGCCCGCCGCCAGCCGAGCCCGTCGAGGGGATCGAGGAAGTCGGCGAAGCCCGCGCCGATCTCGCGGTGGACCGCGATGTCGGAGGCGACCACCGGCACGCCGGAGGCTGCGGCCTCGACGATCGGGATGCCGTAGCCCTCGGTGAAGGAGGGCATCAGCAGGGCGGTGCAGCTGCGCGTCAGCGCGGCGAGGCCGTGGGTCGAGAGGCCCGAGACCTCGACGACGTGCGGGCGGATCGACTCGCAGCGCTCCAGCAGGTCGACGACGTTCTCCGCCTCCCAGCCGCGGCGCCCGACGAGCACGAGGCGGGGCGTGTCCGGGCCGTGCCGTTCGACGAGGTCGCGCCAGAGGTGCAGCAGCAGCAGGTGGTTCTTGCGCGGCTCGATGGTGCCGCAGACCAGGAAGGTCGGCCGGTCGGGCGCGAATCGCGGCCCTTCTCGCCCGAAGGCCGGCTCGACGCCGAGATGGCCGACCGCGAGCGGCGGCCGCCCGAACCCGTCGGCGGCAAGATGCGCCAGCGTCCGCTCGCCGGTGTCGGCCGAGTTCACGATGATGGCGGCCGCGTGCCGCCCGATGGTCCGCATGCGCAGGCGGTGGCGTTCGGCCTCGCCCGTCCGGCCGTATTCGGGATGGGTGATCGGGATCAGGTCGTGGACGAAGAACACCGGCCGCACGTCGGCGCGGGTGTAGAGCCAGTCGAACCGCTCCGGCTTGTCGAGGCGCAGGTGCGAGGTGTGGAGATAGAGGCTGCCCTCGGGCAGGGCCGCCACCGGTGCGGCGCGAAAGATGCCGAGCACGGTCTCCGCCTGGATGCGGCGGCGACGGAGCGTGCTCGATCGCGTGGGGCCGCGCCCGGCGGCGACGTCCGCCGGCCGGCCGGCGAGCCGCGCCTCCAGGCGGCGGTAGACCGGGTCGGATTCGGCCGCCACGTCCTCGATCCACCCGGCCGCGACCGCCTCGACGATCCGGGACGCATGCGCCCGGTCGAGCACGCGCGGCCCGAGCCCGGTCGAGACCAGCCCGAAGCGCGGCCCCGCGCCCGCGAGCACGTGGCGGGCGTAGGCGAGGTCGACCCGGTCGATCCCCGACGGGCTCGCATGGCGCAGACGGGTGACGAGGCGGGTGAGGTCGAAGGCGATCGGCCGTATGGTCATGATGCTCCGCTCGGCCGTCCGAGGCCGTGGCGGGTGTTAGCCGGCGGGCGGACGGAGGGCCAGCGGAGCCGGGTTCGAGGGCTGGCGGATCGACGGTGCTCGGCGAAACGTCCGCCCCTCAATACGTCCAGCGCTGGGCCTTCGAGACCAGGAAGTCGCGGAACGCCTGGACGCGGGCGACGGTTCGCATCTCCTCGGCGTAGACGAGGTAGCTCTCCAGCGTCGGCATCTCGCTCTCGCGCAGCACCTGGACGAGGTGGTCGTCGCCGTCGACGGCGTAGTCCGGCAGGATGCCGATGCCGGCGCCGGTCTCCATCGCCCGCTGCAGCGCGCCGATGTTGTTGACGGTGAAGGCGACCGGGCGGCGCTCGCGGCCCTCGCGGCCGACGTTGGCGAGCCAGTGCGCGGCCAGCAGGTAGGACGGCTCGTTGCCGCCGAAGGAGACGAGCCGGTGCTCGTCGAGGTCCTCGACGGTCTTGGGCTCGCCGAAGCGCTTCACGTAATCCTGGCTGGCGAAGGCGTGGTAGTGCACCGTGAACAGCCGGCGCTGGATCAGGTCGGGCTGGGCCGGGCGGCGCATGCGGATGGCGACGTCCGCCTCGCGCATGGCGAGGTCGAGCTCCTCGTTGGTGAGGATCAGCTCGATCCGCACGTCCGGGTACAGGTCGAGGAACTCGGCGACGCGTTGCGCCAGCCAGGCGGTGCCGAGCCCGACGGTGGTGGTCACCTTGAGGTCGCCCGATGGCCGCTCGCTGGTCTCGACCAAGCGCGCGCGGGTGTTCTCCAGCCGCAGCTTCATGTCGCGCGCGGCGCGGAACAGTAGGTCGCCCTGTTCGGTGAGGATCAGTCCGCGGGCGTGCCGGTGGAACAGCGGCGCCTTGAGCTCGCGTTCCAGCGCGCTGATCTGGCGGCTGACCGCGGATTGGCTGAGGCCGATGTCGTCGCCGGCACGGGTGAAGCTGCCGGCCTCCGCCACGTTGAGGAAGATCCGGATCTTGTCCCAATCCACGGCGAGACTCCCTCACGCAAACCGACGGTGCCGGGGCGCGCAGGCTCCGTCACGACGCCTGCCACTCATGCGTCCTGGGCATGGTCGCGCGCAAGGCGCGGCACAAAGAAAATGTTGACAGAACCGTCAAGCGGGTTCGATCCGCGCAGTCGTGCCCCGCCCGAATGCGGATTCGGGAGGGCGGATGGACGTCCGGCTACTCGGCGGCCGCCTGGACCGGGCTTTCGCCGATGTCGAGGTTGGCGAGGTACTTCTCCGCCTCCAGCGCGGCCATGCAGCCCATGCCGGCCGCGGTGATCGCCTGGCGGTAGACGTCGTCGGTGACGTCGCCGGCCGCGAACACGCCGGGGATCTCGGTTTCGGCGGTACCGGGGCGGACGCTGAGATAGCCGCCGTGGCGCATCGTCAGCTGCCCCTCGAACACCTCGGTCGCGGGCTTGTGGCCGATCGCGACGAACACGCCGTCGACCGGCACCTCGCTGGCCTCGCCGGTGCGGGTGTCCTTGAGGCGCAGGTGGGTCACCGACGGGGCGGGGCTGGTGGTGCCGCAGATCTCGTCGATCTCGCGGTTCCACAGCACCTCGACGTTCGGGTGCTTGAACAGGCGCTCCTGCAGGATGCGCTCGGCGCGGAACGCGTCGCGGCGATGGATCACCGTGACCTTCGAGGCGAGGTTGGCGAGGTAGAGCGCCTCCTCCACCGCGGTGTTGCCGCCGCCGACCACCGCCACCGGCTTGCCGCGGAAGAAGAAGCCGTCGCAGGTCGCGCAGGCCGAGACGCCGCCGCCCTGGAACTTGGCCTCGGAGGGCAGGCCGAGCCACTTCGCCTGCGCGCCGGTGGCGACGATCAGCGCGTCGCAGGAATAGGTCTCGCCCGAATCCGCCTCGAGCCGGAACGGGCGCACCTTGAGGTCGACCTTGGTGATGTACTCCGACAGGATCGTGGTGCCGACGTGCTCGGCCTGGAGCCGCATCTGCTCCATCAGCCACGGGCCCTGGATCGCCTCGGCGAAGCCCGGATAGTTCTCGACGTCGGTGGTGATCATCAGCTGGCCGCCGGGCTGGAAGCCCGAGATCATCAGCGGCTGGACCATGGCGCGGGCGGCGTAGATCGCGGCCGTGTAACCGGCCGGCCCCGAACCGACGACGATCAGCCTGGAATGGGTGTGGGCCATGGCGTCCTCTACTTCCTAGCTCTAGAGCATTTTCCGTGATCCCTGGATCACGGGGAATGCTCCAACCTACTGTGTGGTCGCATTTCCTTCACGCGAGCCGGCATCCACCTCGCATGAAAATGCTCTAATCCAGGCGATCCTGCGTCACGCTCGCGCCGTGCGCCGCGCGGAAGGCGGCGTAGCCGTCGGCCAGCGCGCGCGCGATCACCGGCGTCGCGTCGATCGGCTTGTACGCGAGCGGCTCCAACCGCCCGGTAAACGGGCGCAACGCCCCGGCCATCGCCAGCCCGGCGAACATCCGCCGATGGCGGATATAGGTACGCGGCAGGTCGAACAGCAGCACCGGCGCGCCGGTGGAGACCGCCTCGCTGACCATGTTGGCCGAATCCGAGGTCACGACGATGGCGTCGGCGAAAGCCAGCATCGCGACGTAGGGGTTGTCGCCGCCGCCGTCCCAGAGGAAGCCGCCGGTCTCGGCGACAAGCGTGCGGATCGCGTCGCGCAGCGGGTCCGGCGTGCGGCGCGAGACGGTGACCATCAGGCGGCAGCCGGAGCCGGCGAGCTTGCGCAGGTCGCCGACGAGGCGCTGCATGTCGAGGGCGCGATAGCTCAAGTGCCGGCTGTCGCCGCCGATCAGCACCGCGACGCGCGGCCCGTCCAGCGCCGACAGCCGCGGGTCCGGCCGGGCGCGGGCCGCCGCGATCCGCTCGGCGGTGACCAGGTGCGGCGCGGTGAGCGTGGTGAAGACGTTGGGGCCGCGCAGGTCGTCGTAGTCGGGCACCCAGATGAAGTCGGCGCTGTCGTGCCCGGTGCGCGGGTCTTTGAGGAAGGCGGTGAAGGTGCGGCCCGCCGCCGCCCGGCGCATGGCGCGGAGATACGGCACCGCGCGGCGCCCCGAGGCGATCAGGATGTCGGGATAGGGGCCGGCCAGCGCGCCGCGGCGGCGATACGGCCCCTGGCGCGGGTCGATCGGCCCCCACGGCGCCGTCCAGCCGAACGGGCCGTTCGCCGGCACGCGGCGGATCTCGTAGGACAGGCCGAGGGTTTCGGCGATGCCGACGCACTGGTTCTCGTCGCCGGCCTTGCCGTCGGTGACGATCCAGGCGCGGGCGCCGGCCAGGGCCGGGCTGGGAAGCGTCTCGCTGGGGGCGGCCACGTCAGTCGGCGGGCAGGTTGCGGACGAGCCAGTCGGCGTAGATGTCGGCGATGGCCGTGACGCGGCGGCGCTCGGATTGCGGGTCGTACCAGGCACCGCCGAAGCTCGACGGGGTCGCCGTGAGCTGCGGGTGGCGGCCGAGCACCGCGCCGTCCCGGGCGACCAACAGGGCCTCGCCGTCGAGGTAGTCGTTCTGCGAGCCGCCGCCGAAGCCGGAGCGGCCGTTGGTGCCGCCGCCGGCATAGGGCCGCAGCGAGAAGCCGCGCACCAGCACCACGAGGCTGGGGCCGCGACCGCCGAGGCGGCTCGCGAAGCGGCTGCGCAGGGCCGCGGTCAGGTCCGCGCGGAGCGCCTCGGCCTGCGCACCCGCACCGAGCGCCAGGAGGGGGCGCACGTCGACGCGCACGTCCGCGAAGCGCTCGCCGCGCAGGCTCGGAAAGTCACCGGCCCGGGCGGCGACGGCAAGCGCCGACGCGGCGAACGCCGAGAGGGCGAGCAGCCCGGCGATCCGGCGTCGCGCCATCCGCACCGGTCAGGCCCCGTACCGGATGCCGACGACCTCGTAGGACTTGCCTCCGCCGGGCGTCGTCACCTCGACGGAATCGCCGACACCCTTGCCGATCAGCGCCCGCGCGATCGGCGAGGTGATCGAGACGCGGCCCGAATGCACGTCGGCCTCGGGTTCGCCGACGATCTGGTAGGTCTTCTCTTCCTCGGTGTCGTCGTCCAGGAGCTTCACGGTGGCGCCGAACTTGATCTTGTCGCCCGAGAGCTTGGTGACGTCGATGATCTCGGCGCGGGAGATCAGGCTCTCTAGCTCGAGCACGCGGCCCTCGTTGTGGGACTGCGCCTCCTTGGCGGCGTGGTACTCGGCGTTCTCGGAGAGGTCGCCGTGCGCGCGCGCTTCGGAGATCGCCGCGACGATGCGCGGGCGCTCCACCTGCTGGCGGTGCTTCAGCTCCTCCTCCATGGCTGCGAAGCCACGCACCGTGATCGGAACCTTGTCTATCGCCATCGTCTCGCGCCACAATGAAGAGGCCCGGCCGGACGCGGCGATGCCGCGCCCTCCGGGCCAGATTCCAACAACCCGTCCGAACGCGTGTCCCGCGATCGGTTCGAAACGTCGTGTCGCCGCCCGGCTTCAGGCTGCGAAGTATTCCTGCAGGGCGCGGACCCGAAGATCGCCTTCGAGATAGGCCTGAATGCCCTCGGCCGCCGCCATCGCTCCCGCCAGAGTGGTGTAGTACGGCACCTTATGCAAGAGGGCCGCCCGGCGCAGCGAGCGCGAGTCCGACAGCGCGCCCGCGCCCTCGGTGGTGTTCAGGACGAGCTGGATGTCGCCGTTCTTGATCGAGTCGACCACGTGCGGCCGGCCCTCCAGGACCTTGTTCACCCGGTCGCAGGCGACGCCGTTCTCGACGAGGTAGCGCTGGGTGCCCCCGGTGGCCACGATCGAGAAGCCGAGGCCGGCGAGCAGCCGGATCGAGGGCAGGATGCGGGCCTTGTCGCCGTCGCGCACCGAGACGAACACCGTCCCCGAGCGCGGCACCTTGGTGCCGGAGCCGAGCTGGCTCTTGGCGAAGGCGACGCCGAAGCCAGCGTCCAACCCGATGACCTCGCCGGTGGAGCGCATCTCCGGCCCGAGCAGCACGTCGACGCCGGGGAAGCGCGCGAAGGGGAACACCGCCTCCTTCACCGCGATGTGGTTCAGGACCTTCTTCTTCAGGCCGAACGTGGCCAGGGCCTCGCCGGCCATCACGCGTGCGGCGATCTTGGCGATCGGCTCGCCGATCACCTTGGCGACGAAGGGCACGGTGCGGGACGCACGCGGGTTCACCTCCAGCACGTAGATCGCGCCGTCCTTGATCGCGTACTGCACGTTCATCAGGCCGCCGACCTTCAGCGCCAGCGCCATCGCCTTGGTCTGGCGCTCGAGCTCGGCGATGGTCTCGGGCGAGAGCGAGCGCGAGGGCAGCGAGCAGGCCGAATCGCCGGAATGGATGCCGGCCTCCTCGATGTGCTCCATGATGCCGGCGATGAACACGTCGGTGCCGTCGCAGACCGCGTCCACGTCGATCTCGACCGCGTCCGACAGGTAGCGGTCGAACAGCAGCGGGTTCTTGCCGAGCACCGTGTTGATTTGACCGGTCTTGTCGTTCGGGTAGCGCGACTTGACCTCGGACGGGATCAGGCTCGGCAGCGTGTCGAGCAGGTAGTCGGCGAACTGCGTCTCGTCGCGGATGATCGCCATGGCGCGGCCGCCGAGCACGTAGCTCGGCCGCACCACGAAGGGCAGGCCGAGGTCGGCGGCGACCATCCGGCCCTGCTCGACCGAGTAGGCGATGCCGTTCTTGGGCTGCTTCATCCCGAGCTTGTCCAGCAGCCGCTTGAACTGGTCGCGGTCCTCGGCGAGGTCGATCGCGTCCGGCGAGGTGCCGAGGATCGGCACGCCGGCGGCTTCGAGCGCGCGGGCGAGCTTCAGCGGGGTCTGGCCGCCGAACTGCACGATGACGCCGTGGAGCGTCCCGTTCTGCCGCTCGGTCTCGATGATCTCGAGCACGTCCTCCTGCGTCAGCGGCTCGAAGTAGAGCCGGTCGGAGGTGTCGTAGTCGGTCGAGACCGTCTCCGGGTTGCAGTTGACCATGATGGTCTCGTAGCCGGCCTCCGACAGCGCGTAGCAGGCGTGGCAGCAGCAATAGTCGAACTCGATGCCCTGGCCGATCCGGTTCGGGCCGCCGCCGAGGATGATGACCTTCTTCGCGTCCGTCGGCCGGGCCTCGTCGGCGACCTCGCCGGCGAAGGGGGCGACGTAGGTCGAGTACATGTAGGCGGTCGGCGCCTTGAACTCGGCGGCGCAGGTGTCGATGCGCTTGTAGACCGGCCGCACCTTCAGGGCGTGGCGCGCCTCGCGCACCGCCGGCTCGTCGGTGCCGGCGAGCACCGCGAGGCGGGCGTCGGAGAAGCCGGCGGCCTTGAGCTGGCGGAACGCGCCCGGCGTCGTCGGCAGGCCGTGCGCCTTCACCCGGTTCTCCAGGTCGATGATGCCCTGCAGCTGCTCCAGGAACCACGGGTCGATCTTGCACGATGCGTGGACCTCGGCGTGGCTGATGCCGAGGCGGAGCGCCTGCGCGACGTTGAGCAGCCGGTCCGGCGTCGGCGTGCCGATGGCAGCCTTGATCGCGTTGTGGTCGTCGCCCTTGCCCAGCCCCTCGATCTCGATCTCGTCGAGCCCGGTCAGCCCGGTCTCGAGCGAGCGAAGCGCCTTCTGCAGCGACTCGGCGAAGCATCGGCCGATCGCCATGGCCTCGCCCACCGATTTCATCGCGGTGGTGAGCGTCGGCTCGGCGCCGGGGAATTTTTCGAACGCGAACCGGGGGATCTTGGTGACGACGTAGTCGATCGTCGGCTCGAACGAGGCCGGGGTCGCGCCGCCGGTGATGTCGTTGGCGATCTCGTCCAGGGTGTAGCCGACGGCGAGCTTGGCCGCGACCTTGGCGATCGGGAAGCCGGTGGCCTTCGAGGCGAGCGCGGAAGAGCGCGAGACGCGCGGGTTCATCTCGATGACGATCATCCGGCCGGTGGCCGGGTCGATGGCGAACTGCACGTTCGAGCCGCCGGTCTCGACGCCGATCTCGCGGAGCACCGCGAGCGAGGCGTCGCGCATCACCTGGTATTCCTTGTCGGTCAGCGTCAGCGCCGGCGCGACGGTGATGGAATCGCCGGTGTGGACGCCCATCGGGTCGATGTTCTCGATCGAGCAGACGATGATGCAGTTGTCGTTCTTATCCCGAACGACCTCCATCTCGTATTCCTTCCAGCCGAGCACCGATTCCTCGATCAGCACCTCGTTGGTCGGCGAGGCGTCGATGCCGCGCTCGACGATGTCGAGGAACTCCTCGCGGTTGTAGGCGATGCCGCCGCCGGTGCCGCCCATGGTGAAGGACGGCCGGATGATCGCCGGCAGGCCGACCTCGGCGAGCGCGATCAGCGCCTGGCCGAGCGCATGCTCGATGTAGCGCTTGCGCCGGTCGCCCTCGCCCGCATGCCAGGTCTTCTCGAAGGCGGCGATCGCCGCGTCCCGCTCCGCGCCCGCGGGCCATTGGCCCTCGATGCGGGCGATCTCGGCGAGGCGCTTGTCGCGGTCGGCCTTCTTCGGGGCGGAGGCGTTGGCGAGCTCGGACTTGGGCGTCTCCAGCCCGATCTTCGTCATCGCGTCGCGGAAGAGGTGCCGGTCCTCGGCCTTGTCGATGGCCTCGGCCGTCGCGCCGATCATCTGGACGCCGTACTTCTCCAGCACGCCCATGCGCTGCAACGAGAGCGCGCAGTTCAACGCGGTCTGCCCGCCCATGGTCGGCAGGATCGCGTCCGGCCGTTCCTTCTCGATGATCTTGGCGACGATCTCGGGGGTGATCGGCTCGACGTAGGTCGCGTCCGCCATGTCCGGGTCGGTCATGATGGTCGCGGGGTTCGAGTTCACCAGCACGATCCGGTAGCCCTCCTCGCGGAGCGCCTTGCAGGCCTGGGTGCCGGAATAGTCGAACTCGCAGGCCTGCCCGATGATGATCGGCCCCGCGCCGACGATGAGGATCGAGGAGATATCGGTGCGCTTCGGCATCGGACGCCTTCGGTACGGTCACGCGTGCCCGGCCGCGCAGCCCCGGTCTACGGGCGGCACGGATGGGCGCAGGCGGCGGGATTGTCGTTGAGGCCCGCGTCTACACGCAGCCGCAGGCGTTTGAAAGGGCGTGCGCGCGCATGGTTGGCCCATCCGCTTTCACAAGCGCTTCGGGCGGGTGCGTTTTCCACCTCCACCCCGGGGCGACCGGTCCTGCTGGGCGAGGCCTGCGAATCGACGGGACAGCCTCGCCGCCGTCATCCCGGGGCTGCGCAGCAGAGCCCGGGATCCAGAGCCGCCGAGGGAGACTGGTTCGGGCGCCACGGCGGTTCTGGAGATTCCGGGCTCGCCTACGGCGCCCCGGAACGACGGGTCCGGGGTTGTCTGAAGTGAAAGGTGCGCGCGTGCGGCGGCCGAGACGGCCGAAAACGACTTCGGCCCGCTCAGAGGCCGGCGTAGAGCGCGGCGACGGCGCGGTCGATCGAGAGGTAGAAGACGCCGAAGGCGACCAGCGCCGCGACCGCGAACTCCAAGGCGACGTTCGGCAGGGTCTGCGAGCGGCGGATCACCTCGCGGCCGAAGACCAGCGAGACCCAGGCCAGCGTCAGCAGCGCCGGCATCACGAAGAGGTAGGACACCGTGCTCTCGATGTGGTCGAGGCCGGAGGCGGGATCGAGGATCGCGCGGATGTTGCGCACCCACGGCGCGTAGCAGGCGGCGTAGAGCGTGGTCAGCCACGAAAGGCCGACGGCGACCCCGAGGTGGAAGCTGAAGATGCGGTGCAGACGGGAGAAGTCGTCGCGCGCGTCGTCGAAAGTCATCCGTCAGCCCCGTTGGTCGGCAATCGGCCCGGCGACGACCGTTGGCGGATCGTCGTTAACAGGCGGTTGCCGTGGGATGCCGGCCGATCCTGTATTTTCTGTGACGCCGGGCTTCCGCTCGGCGCCACAATTGCGGCCGCCCGGCTAAAGACTCAGCCGATGCCTTCGAACAAGGCCGAGGAGATGTAGCGCTCGGCGAACGAGCACGCGATCGTGACGATGCGCTTACCCTTGAACTCCGGCCGGCTCGCCAGCTCCAGTGCCGCGGCCACGTTGCCGCCGGTGGAGATGCCGCCGGGGATGCCTTCGAGGCGGGCGAGCTCGCGGGCGGTCTCGAACGCCTGCTGGTTCGAGACGGTGATGACGCCGTCGACGATGGCGCGGTCGAGGTTGTCCGGGATGAAGCCGGCGCCGATGCCCTGGATCTTGTGGGGGCCGGGTTGGCCGCCGGAGATGACCGGCGAATCGGTCGGCTCCACCGCGAACACTTTCAGGTTCGGCAGGCGCGGCTTCAACACCGAGCCGACGCCGGTGATGGTGCCGCCGGTGCCGACGCCGGCCACGAACGCGTCGAGCTGGCCGTCGGTGTCGTTCCAGATCTCCTCCGCGGTGGTCTTGCGGTGGATCTCGGGGTTGGCCGGGTTCGAGAATTGCTGCGGCATCACCGAGCCGGGGATCTCGGAGAGCAGCTCCTCGGCCTTGGCGATGGCGCCCTTCATGCCCTGCGGCCCCGGCGTCAGCGCGAGCTCGGCGCCGAGGAAGGCCAGCATCTTGCGGCGCTCCAGCGACATCGTCTCGGGCATCACCAGGATCAGGCGGTAGCCGCGGGCGGCGGCCACGAACGCCAGCGCGATGCCGGTGTTGCCGGAGGTCGGCTCCACCAGGGTGCCGCCCGGCTTCAGCTTGCCCGAGGCCTCCAGCGCGTCGATCATGTTGACGCCGATGCGGTCCTTCACGCTGGCGATCGGGTTGAAGAACTCGAGCTTCAGCAGGATTTCGGCGTCGATGCCGCGCGCCTGCGGCAGGCGGTTCAGGCGCACGAGCGGCGTGTTGCCGATGGTCTCGGTGATCGAGCCGTAGACGCGGCCATGGCCGGGCTTGCGGTCTTGGGTGTCGGCGGATGCCATGGTCGCGAATCTCCGAAGGGACGCTCAGGTGACGGCGCGCCGGACCGCCCCTGACGGGGCGGGGCCGGGCGTTTCCGGAGCCGGGATATCGCGTGCGGCGGGCGGGGGCAATCGGGCCAAGTGCCGGGCAGGGCGATCTTTTTCTCCTCCGCCGGCATGCCTCGCGGCGGCGTGGAAGATCCCGACTGCGCAGACGCCGATGCGGGGAAGATCGTTCTTCGCGCGCCGGGCGGTCGGGGCGCCTCGTCAGCGTGCGCCCATCACCAGGAGGATGCCGAGCAGCGGCAGGGCGGCCGCGAGCCAGGCCGCACCGCGGTGGAAGCTCGACGGCGCGACGTAGCGGGAGACGTCCTGGATGCCGGGGCGGAGCGCCGCCCGCCCGAAACCGACCTTCGCCATGCGCCGCCCCCGTCGTGAACCGGAGGGCAGAAGGCGCGAGGGCGTCTCAAGGCCGGGTGAATCCGGCTCCGGCGTCTCGCGGCGTGGTCAACGGGGCCTTAAACGGGGCCTCAGAGCGCGCGGTCGAACTTCAGCTCACCGTTGGGGCTCTTGAGCACGAGCTGCGAGCCGACCATGTCCCACTGCGCGGTGGTACGGAGCGCCACGAAGTAGGCCTGCTCGGCCGCCTGGAGGCTCTTGTCGCAGGACTTCTTGGTGAGGGCGAGCGGGCCGACCGCGAGGTGCTGCTCCTTGAGCGGGAAGGCGGTCGCCGCGAAGGTGTTGCAGCCGCCGTAGCCGCGGGCGCGGTACTGCTTGTCGATGATGAAGCTCGGCCGGTCGGCGCCGCCGAACGGCTTGCCGTTGATGCTCACCGCCGTCCAGGTCGAATCGAGCGGGAACACCTTCTCGGTCTGCTTCGCGCCGGGGATGTACTGCTCTTTCTTCTCTTCGCCGCCGGGCCGGCGGTTGCCCTTGCCG
The DNA here is from genome assembly GCF_022179125.1 of Methylobacterium cerastii. GTDB lineage: Bacteria > Pseudomonadota > Alphaproteobacteria > Rhizobiales > Beijerinckiaceae > Methylobacterium > Methylobacterium cerastii. The sequence continues at coordinate 156,092 of NZ_BPQG01000004.1, read as the reverse complement.
AAGCCGCTCATCGAGGCCGCGCCCTGCGCCATCGTCTCGGTGGCCGTGGTCAGCGCCAGCGCGCCGGCGGCGCAGGCCAGAGCGGCGATCAGCATCGGTTTCATGGTACGCCCCTTGTCCCGTTGTCCCGGTGCGCCACCCTCAAGCATCCTGAAGCTTGTGCATCCCGAAGCTCGTGGCGGCGCGCGGAAGCGCCAATGCGATAGGATTTCAGCGCAATTGTGGTCAAGGCGACCGCGGGCGGGCTTTTGCCGGCATCCCACGCGAAGTTCGGCGGACGCGCCGCGGGATTTCTGAAACGATCCGGGTTCCGCTCCGTTGTCACGCACCGGATCGATGGATGTGAGGAGAGTTCGGCGTGGCGGGATCTGACGAAGGTGGCCAGAGCGGCGCGGCCCCGAGGCCGATGAGCCCGGTCCAGTCGCGGGCGGCGCGCGGGTTGCTCGGATGGTCGGAAGCCGAGCTGGCCGGCAAGGCCGGGCTGGACGCCGGCTTCGTGCGCGACTTCGAGGCGGGCCACGGCGATCCGCCCTCGGGCCAGCTGGAGGTGCTGCGCAGCGCGCTGATGGCGGCCGGCGTCGCCTTCACCGAGGACGGCAGCTCCGGCGTGCGGCTCGGACCGGCTGGCGGCGAAGGCATCCGCGCCGACGCCCTGACCACCGAGAACGATCGCTGACGAAAACGATCGCTGAATGGGCACCGGGCCCCGCCTCGGGGACCCGCGCGCCCGTGCCACCTCGCCCGCGCCCCGGCGTCGGTTCAGGATCGTGGCCTTCGAATGCGCGAGCCGGGACGATGGCGGACCACAAGGCCGAACTCCGCGAGACCCTGCGCCAGATGGAGATCGCCACCAGCGAGGCGGCGGCCTCCTGCATACCCGGGCTGCTCGCGCGCCTGCGCCGGCACGAGGCGGGGCTTCCGGGCCATCCGCTGATCCGCCCGTGGCGGCGCTGGCGCATCCGCCGCCTCGCCGGCGCCGTGGCGGAGGCGCGCTGGCACGTCGAGCAGGGGCGGCGCGCGCGCATGGGCGGGCTGTCCGGCCGCGGCTGAGCCGGCCTTGCCGACAGGGCCGCCGCTCGTGCAAAGCGTTGCCAACGCGCCGCACCATCCGGAGACCACGCCCGTGACCGATGACAACCCGCGCCGGCCCGACCACGCGGTCGACCCGCTCTTCGTCGATCGCCGCTCGCCCCGCCTGTTCACCGGCGAGGCGGTGCCCGAGGCGGAGCTGATGCGGATGTTCGAGGCGGCGCGCTGGTCGCCCTCCTCCTACAATTCCCAGCCCTGGCGCTTCCTCTACGCCCTGCGCGACGACGCGCACTGGGAGACGTTCTTCGGCCTGATCCTGCCGGGCAACCAGAAATGGGTCGCCGGCACCGGCGCCCTGGTGTTCCTGGTCTCGAACGAGCGCATGAAGGTCGGCGACGAGCTCAAGCCGTCGGCGAGCCATTCCCTCGATGCGGGCGCGGCTTCGCTGGCCTTCCAGCTCCAGGCCAACCGCCAGGGCTGGCATGTCCACGGCATGGGCGGGTTCGACCGGGAGCGCGCGCCGGGCGTGCTCAACGTACCCGAGCACCACACCATCGAGGCCGCCTACGGCGTCGGCCGCGCGGTGGCGCCGGCCGAGCTCGACGCGGACCAGCGCGCCAAGGAGGCCCATAACGGCCGCCGGCCGATCACCGACTTCGTCTTCGCCGGCGGCTTCCCCGCCGACCGCGGCTAGGGGCGGGTGGACGCGTCCGGGCCGGGCTTCCGCTGGGACATCCCGGCCCGGTACAACGTCGGCGTCGACGTCTGCGACCGCTGGGGCGCGGCCGAGCCGGAGCGCCCGGCGATCCTCGAGGTCGCCGCCGACGGCGCGGTCGCGACCACGACCTTCGGGCGGCTGCGCACGGATTCGAACCGCCTCGCCGGGGCGCTCGCCGCCCACGGCGTCGCGCCCGGCGACCGCGTCGCGGTGCTGCTGCCGCAATCGGCCGCCGTGATGGTGGCGCACGCCGCCGCCTACAAGCTCGGCGCCGTCGCCCTGCCGCTGGCCGGCCTGTTCGGCCCCGAGGCCCTGGCCTACCGGCTGGCCGATTCGGGCGCGCGCGCCTGCATCACCGACGCAGCGGGACTGGCCAAGCTCGACCCGATCCGCGGGCGGCTGCCCGACCTCGCGCTGCTGGTCTCGGTGGACGGCGCCGCGGGCGACGCGCTCAGTCTCGCCGACCTGCTCGCCGGCGCCGCGCCCGACTTCGCGGCCCGGGACACCGGCCCGGACGACCCCGCGCTGATGATCTACACCTCCGGCACCACCGGCCAGGCGAAGGGCGCCCTGCACGGGCACCGGGTGCTGCTCGGCCACATGCCCGGCTTCGACCGGATGCACGCCTTCCCGCCCCGCTCCGGCGACCTGATGTGGACGCCCTCGGACTGGGCCTGGGCCGGCGGCCTGCTCAACGTGCTGATGCCCTCGCTCCGCCACGGCGTGCCGGTGGTGGCGCGGGCCGCCCGCTTCGAGGCCGACGCCGCCTTCCGGCTGATCGAACGCCTGCGGATCACCAACGCCTTCCTGGCGCCGACCGCGCTGCGGATGCTGCGGACGATCGCGACGCCGCGGGAGCGCTACGACCTCTCGTCCCTGCGCAACGTCGCCTCGGCGGGCGAGGCGCTCGGCGCCGACACCTATCGCTGGGTGAAGGACGCCCTCGGGCTTTCCGTCGGCGAGGCCTACGGGCAGACCGAGTGCAACCTCGTGCTCTCGGCCGCGCCCGCGGAAGGGGTCGGGCGGGCGGGCTCGGCCGGCGTGCCGGTGCCCGGCCATCGCGTGGCGATCCTTCGGCCCGACGGCAGCGAGGCCGGCGTGGACGAGCCGGGCGAGATCGCCGTCGCCCGCCCCGACCCGGTGATGTTCCTGCGCTACTGGAACCAGCCGGAGGCGACCGCGCGCAAGTTCTCCGGCGACTGGATGCTCACCGGCGACCAGGCACGACGCGACGCCGACGGCTACGTCCACTTCGTCGGCCGCGACGACGACCTCATCACCTCGGCCGCCTACCGGATCGGCCCGGCCGAGATCGAGGATTGCCTCTGCACCCACCCGGCGGTGGCGCTCGCCGCCGCGATCGGCAAGCCCGACCCGCTGCGCACCGAGATCGTGAAGGCCTTCGTCGTCCTGCGCCCGGGCCATGCCCCCTCGCCGGAGCTCGCCGACGCGATCCAGGCCTTCGTCCGCACCCGGCTCTCGGCCCACGAATACCCGCGCGAGATCGAATTCCGCGATCACCTGCCGATGACGACAACCGGCAAGATCATCCGCCGGGCGCTGCGCGACGCGGGGTGAGTCGTCGGCTCGCCAGGCTCGGTCGGTCCGCCTTCCGGGGAGCCCCCTCTCCCCGCGGGCGGGGAGAGGCCCGCAGGCACCTCGCCGTGCCTGCGGGAAGCGGAGGCGGAGCCGCAGCGGCGGTGAGGGGGAGGTGCCGGACGAGGCTCTTCCGTCGCCCCCCTCACCGGCGGCTGCCGCCTCGCTTCGCCGACGACGAGGTCGGCGAAGTCCTCTCCCCCACCGAAGTCGGGCCTGCCCGACTTCGGCAGGCAAGATCGGATCTCGGGCAGGCCCGAGATCCGTGCGGCGAGAGGGGATGCGCAGCGACCGACTGCCTCAGGCGAACAGGCGCTCGCCCTGGAGGTCCTTGTATAAGCCCGCCACCTGCTCGCCGTAGCCGTTGTAGATCAGCGTCGGGACGCGGGTGTCGGTGCCGAGCACGCGTTCGCTCGCCTGGCTCCAGCGCGGGTGCGGCACGGCCGGGTTGACGTTGGCCCAGAAGCCGTACTCGGACGGGCCGAGCGCCTCCCAGAAGGTCTTGGGCCGCTCGGCCACGAACGAAACCTTCACGATCGACTTGATCGACTTGAACCCGTACTTCCACGGCAGCGCGAGGCGGATCGGCGCGCCGAACTGGTTCGGCAGCGGCTTGCCGTAGATGCCGGTGGCGATGAAGGCGAGGTCATTGCCCGCCTCCTCCATCGTCAGGCCCTCGACATAGGGCCACGGGTAGAAGGTGCGCTGGCCCGGCGCCATCTTGCGGTCGAGGAAGGTCGTCAGCTGGACGTACTTCGCCCCCGAGGCGGGCTTGGCCAGCGCCACGAGCTTCGCCAGCGGGAATCCGGTCCACGGCACCGACATCGACCACGCCTCGACGCAGCGGTGGCGGTAGAGCCGCTCCTCCAGGCCGACCTTGCGGACCAGGTCCTCGACCCCGATGTCGAACGGCTTCTCCACCAGGCCGTCGACCTTGATCGTCCACGGGCTAGTCTTGAGGGCGTCGGCCGCCGGCAGCACGGTCTTCGATGTGCCGAACTCGTAGAAGTTGTTGTAGTCGCCGCTGAACTTTTCAGGAGTCAGCGGACGGTCGAGGGCGTAGGCGTCGTTGCGCGGGGCCGGATAGGGGCCGGTCTCGGCCAGCGCCCGCCCGCCCAGCATCGCCGCCGCCGCGAGGCCGGCGGAGCCGCCGAGCAGCGCCCGCCGGTCGAGGAACACCGATTCCGGCGTGACGAGGTGTTCGGGAATCTCCCAGCCGCGCAACCGCTTGATCAGCATCGTCGTCTCCGAATCGTGTCCGCCGCCGCAGCCGCGCCGCCCCTCGCGGGTGCCGGGCGCCTGCCGCGAACTGAATGTTCGCCGTCTACGGCGCAGGGGTTACCTGCGTTTCGCGTCACGCGGGTGGCGCTTCGTCGCGGAGCGCCCGGCGCAGCACCTTGCCGACGTTGGTCTTCGGCAGGCTCGCCTGCAGCACGACCTTGCGCGGCACCTTGTAGCCGGTGAGCTGGGTTCGCGCGTGGGCGCGGATCGCCTCAGGCGTCAGGTCGGGGTCGCGCACGACGACGTGGGCCACCACCATCTCGCCGGTCTCGGCGCTGGGCGCGCCGACCACGGCGCATTCGAGCACGCCGGGATGGGCGGCGAGCACGTCCTCGACCTCGTTCGGGTAGACGTTGAAGCCGGAGACGAGGATCATGTCCTTCATCCGGTCGACGATCCGCACCTCTCCGTCCGCCTCCATCACGGCGACGTCGCCGGTGCGGAAGAACCCGTCGGCGGTGGTGGCGGCGGCGGTCTCGTCGGGGCGCTTCCAGTAGCCCTTCATCACCTGCGGCCCGCGCACGCAGATCTCGCCGGGGGTGCCGGCCGGCACCGGCATCCCGTCAGGGCCGCGGATCGACACCTCGGTGGAGGGCAGCGGGTAGCCGATCGTGCCGGACCACGTCCCCAGCCGATACGGGTTCACGCAGACCACCGGCGAAGTCTCCGACAGGCCGTAGCCCTCGATGATGGTCTTGCCGGTGACCGCCTTCCAGCGCGCGGCGACCGCGCTCTGCACCGCCATGCCGCCGGCGACCACGTAGTCGAGCTGCGAGAAGTCCACCGTGTCGATCTTCGGATGGTTGTTCAACAAGTTGAACAAGGTGTTGACCCCAGAGAAGTGCGTGAAGCGCGTCTTCGCCAGCGTCTTCACGAAGCCGTCGCCGTCGCGCGGGTTGGGAATCAGCAGGCAGCTGCCGCCGGTGCGCATGAAGAAGAAGAAGCAGCAGGTCAGCGCGAAGATGTGATACAGCGGCAGCGCGGTGACCATCACCCGGCCGGGCGCTTCGATCCCCTCGAGCCAGACTTCGCTCTGGACGACGTTCACCATGATGTTGCGGTGGGTTAGCATCGCCGCCTTGGCGATGCCGGTGGTGCCGCCGGTGTATTGCAGGAAGGCGATGTCGCCCTGCGTCACCTGGATTGCAGGCGCCTTCAGCCCCCTGCCCTGCCGCAGGGCCGCGTCCAACCGCACCGTCTTGTCCGCAGGCAGGGCGAAGGGCTTCACCGCCTTCTTCAGGTGGCGCGAGGCGAGATCCACGACCTTGCCCTTGAGCCCGAGGCCGTCGCCGGGGCCGGCGAGCACCACGCGGTCGAGGGCGACGCCGGGCATCGCCTCGGCGACGGTGTGGGCGAAGTTCTCCAGCACGACGAGGATGCGCGCGCCGGAATCGTTGAGCTGCGCCGACAGCTCGCGTGGCGTGTAGAGCGGGTTGATGTTGACCACCGTGCCGCCGGCGACCAGCACCCCGAAGATCGCGACCGCGTAGGCCGGCACGTTCGGCATCATGATCGCGACGCGGTCGCCCTTGGCGAGTCCTTGCGCGGCGAGCCAAGCGGCCAGCGCGCGGGCGGCGGCGCCCATCGCGGCGTAGGTCATCGAAGAGCCGAAGCACGTCACCGCCGGCCTTTTGGCGAAGCGCGCGGTGCTGGTCTCGAACAGGTCGACGAGGGTGCCGAGGCTGTCGGCGTCGATCTCCGCCGGCATGCCCGGCGGGTAGGCGGCGAGCCACGGGCGCGGTGCCCGGCTTTCCTGGATCACGGCGTTTCTCCATCGCGCACGGCATTCTTGGCCGCGCTTATCGGTCTTGCGTGTTCGCTCCCCTTGGCTGGGACTGTGCGGGATCGCTCCGCCCGCGGCAAGCGAGCGCAGCCGGCCCCGGGCGGCAGGCGCTGACAGCCGGCGGATTATGCCGTCGCGGCACGCGCCCGTCGGCCGAAGGCCACGACGAGGGCGTGCGGCAGGGCGGCGGCGAGGACCAGCAGCGCGGCGATGCCCGCCTCCGACCCGTCGAACGCCCGGCCCGGCCAGGGTCCGATGCCCTCCGCCCGGCCGAGCCCGAGGAGGGCGGCGGCGAACCACAGGGCGAGGAAACCGCAGAATGTGAACCCGATGCGGGCGCGCCAGCCGGTCCGCGGGCGGAGCCGCCCGGCCGCGAGCCAGCCGAACAGGCCGAGGATCGTGCCGAACAGGAGCGCCGCGACCGCGGCCCCGAGGGCGTAGGCGAGCCAGAGCGGCTGGCCGGTGAGGAACGCCATGCTGCCGGTGCCGTAGGCCCCGCGCAGGATCACGCCGCCGAAGGTCGGGTAGAGCGAGGCCAGCAGCAGCGCAGCGATCCCGACGACGCCCCACACCGCCCGGCGCGGGACGCCGGCCGGCCCCGGCGCCGCGGCCGCCGCGACGAGGCGGGCCAAGCCGTAGGCCAGGGCGAAGGCGAACAGCGGATAGCTGTCGAGGAAGAACCCGTAGGCGCGTGGCGCCAGCCATTCAGGCAGGTCGGAGCGCTGGCTGAGGCCCGTGGCCGCGACGAGGCCGAGGGCGAGTAGCGCCGCCACCACGGGGGCGGCGGCGGCAACACTGGAATTCCGCATCGAACCGTCCCCCCGGACCGCGGCCGCTAGACGAAACGCGACCGCTACTTGGCTTCGTAGTGGTCGCGCACCAGCCGGTCGAGCAGGCGCACGCCCCAGCCGGCGCCCCAGCTCTTGTTGATCTCGCTGGCGGTGGAGGACATGCCGACGCCGGCGATGTCGAGATGCGCCCACGGCACGTCGTTGACGTAGCGCTTGATGAAGGCCGCCGCCGTCGCGGCGCCGCCATGACGGCCACCGGTGTTCTTCATGTCGGCGAACTTCGAGTCGATCGCCTTGTCGTAGGCCGGGATCAGCGGCATCCGCCAAACCATCTCGCCCACCACCTCGCCGGCGGCGTGGATCCGGCCGGCGAGCTCGTCGTCGTTCGAGAACAGGCCGGCGATGTCCTGGCCGAGCGCGACGATGATCGCGCCGGTCAGCGTCGCGAGGTCGATCATGAACTTCGGCTTGTAGGCGCCCTGCACGTGCCAGATCACGTCGGCGAGGACGAGGCGGCCTTCCGCGTCGGTGTTGATGACCTCGATGGTCTGGCCCGACATCGAGGTCACGATGTCGGACGGGCGGTAGGAGGCGCCGTCGGGCATGTTCTCGACGATGCCGATGGCGCCGACGACGTTGACCTTCGCCTTGCGGGTGGCGAGCGCGTGCAGGGTGCCGACGACGGCGGCCGCCCCGCCCATGTCGCCCTTCATGTCCTCCATGCCGCCGGCGGACTTGATCGAGATGCCGCCGGAATCGAACACGACGCCCTTGCCGATGAAGGCGACCGGAGCCTCGCCGCCGGGGCCGCCGTTCCAGCGCATCACCACGACGCGCGGCTCGCGCACCGAGCCCTGCGCCACGGCGAGCAGCGCGCCCATGCCGAGTTCGCGCATGCGGGCCGGCTCCAGCACCTCGACCTCGACGCCGAGCTTGGTCAGCTCGGAGGCGCGGCGGGCGAACTCCTCCGGGGTGAGGACGTTCGGCGGCTCGTTGATGAGGTCGCGGGCGAGCGTCACGCCCTCTGCGACGGCGGCGCTCGCGCCTGCGGCGGCCTCGGCCTCGGCGTGGCCGGCGAGCATCAGGGTCAGCGTGGTCGCGGCCTTCGCGTCCTCGGCCTCGGGCTTCTTCTTGGTCTTGTAGCGGTCGAAGGCGTAGCTGCGCAGGCGTGCGCCGAGCGTGAAGTCGGCGGCGTCCGCCGGCATCGCCGCGGCGCCCGGCCAGTCGAGCACCACGCGGGCCTCGCGGCCCGCGACCTTGCCCGCGGTGAAGCCGCCGAGCACCGGCCAGTCGATCTTGCCCCGGTCCTTGTCGGTGCCGAGCCCGACCACCACGAGGCGGTCCGCGTCGACGCCGGCCGGCGCCGGCAGCACCATCGCGCTCGAGGCGCGCGCCTTGAACTTCTCGCTGCCGGCGGCCCGGGAGACCAGGTCGACGCCCGCCTGACCGAGCGCGTCGCGGGCGCCCGCGCCGAGCACGAGGTCGTCGCCGACGAACACCACGAGGTCCCCGGATCCGCCCCGACCGAGGGGGGCGAAATGGATGGTGATGCCGTCCGACATGGCGTTGCCTTCTGCCCTGTTCCGCTGTCACGAGCGTGCTCGACAGCCGCACGCCCACCGGTGCCCTGTGTAGCCGGTGAGGCGGAGAACGCAACGCGACGCGGGCGCCCTCGAAAGGCCCCAGTTCACGCGCCATCGGAGGACGGGCCGGGCGATCCGGCGGCACGGTCCGGGGCGGGACCGGAAGGGGGCGGCGGGCGCTGTGATGAGGGCGGCGGGGATGATTCGATGACGCAGATCGCGCGCTACATCTTCCGCATCGCGCTCGCGGCGTTCCTCGCCTGCCTGGTCGGCCTCGTCGGCACGATCTGGGTAACGCAGGCGCTGCGCGAGCTCGACCTGATCACGGCCAAGGGCCAGACCGTGCTGGTCTTCCTGTTCATCACCGGCCTGTCGCTGCCGACGCTGGTGGTGGTGATCGCGCCGGTCGCGTTGTTCATCGCCGTCGTCTACGCGCTGAACCGCCTCAACGGCGATTCGGAGCTGATCGTGATGTCGGCGGCCGGGATGAAGCCGAGGGCGATCCTGCGGCCCTTCCTCACGCTGGCCTTCGCGGTGAGCGCGCTCGTCGGCTTCATCACCATCGTCGTGATGCCGGCGAGCTTCCAGGAGCTGCGCGACGTGATCACCCGCGTGCGCGGCGACTTCATCGCCAACGTCGTCAAGGAAGGGCAGTTCACCCAGCTCGACAACGGCATCACCTTCCACTTCCGCGAGCGCGGCCCCGGCGGCGCCCTGCTCGGGTTGTTCATCCAGGACCGGCGCGAGGCCGGCAAGACCAAGGTCTACCTCGCCGAGCGCGGCAACGCGATCGACGTGGACGGCGGCAGCTACCTCGCCCTGCAGAACGGCAGCGTGCACCAGCAGCAGAAGGACAGCCGGGATTCTTCGATCCTGACCTTCGAGCGCTACACGATCGACCTCGCGGCCTTCGCGCCGCCGGACGCCGACACGGTGTACAAGCCGCGCGAGCGCTCGACCGCGCAGCTGCTCTTCCCCGACAAGAGCGAGGGCTATTTCAAGCTGCAGAAGGGCCGCTTCCGGGCCGAGCTGCACGACCGGCTCTCGGCCTGGCTCTATCCGCTGGCACTGGTCTTCATCGCCTTCGCCGCGCTCGGCGACCCGCGCACCACGCGCCAGGGCCGGGCCGGCGCGATGGCCGGCGCGGTGCTGGCGGTGGTCGCGCTGCGCATCGCCGGCTTCACCGCAACCAGCGCGGCGACCCGCAGCGCCGGCGCGGTGGTGGCGATCTACGCGGTGCCGCTGCTGGCGATCGCGCTGTCGTCGCTCGTGATCTTCCAGGGGCCCGCGGTGCGCGGCCTCAACGCCCGGATCGTATCCGCCCTGCGGGGGCGCTTCCGCGCACCCCGGCTCGCCGCCGGCTGAGCCGTCATGCTGATCGGCTTCACCCTCGGGCGCTACTTCGCCGCCCGCTTCGCGCGCACCGTGCTCGGCGTGTTCATCACCGTCTTCGCGCTCGTCTACACCCTGGATTTCGTCGAGCTGCTGCGCCGCGCCGGCGACGCGGAGGGCGCGTCCACAGGTTTGATGGCCCAGCTCTCGCTCTACCGCACGCCGGCGGTGGCCGAGGGCGTGCTGCCCTTCGCGGTGCTGTTCGGCTCGATGGCGGCCCTGCTCCAGCTCTCGCGCAAGCTCGAGCTCGTGGTGGCGCGCGCCGCCGGGATCTCGGCCTGGCAGTTCCTGCAGCCGGGCTTCTTCGTGGCGCTGGCGCTCGGCGCCTTCACGGTCGGGGTCTACAACCCGGTCTCGGCGATGATGAAGCAGCGCTCCACCGAGATCGAGGCGAAGATCTTCGCCAAGTCGACCAAGGCCTCCTCGGGCAAGGACCTGTGGATCCGCCAGAAGAGCCTCGACGGCGGCGCCATCATCCGCGCCGAGACCGCGATCGAGGGCACGACGACGCTGGCCGGCGTCCAGGTCTTCACCTTCGACGCGGAAGGCCGCTTCGTCTCCCAGATCGTCGCCGCGCGGGCGAGCCTGCACGACGGCTACTGGGAGCTCACGGACACCCGGGTGCTGACGCCAGGCGCCCCGCCGGATTCGTTCGGCACCTACCTCATCGCATCGACCCTCGACCCGAGCCAGGTGCGGCAGCGCTTCACCCCCCCGGAATCCGTGCCATTCTGGCAACTACCCGACACCATCGCACGCACCGAGCGGGCGGGGTTGGATGCCACCCGCTACCGTCTCCAGTATGATGTGCTCTGGGCCAGGCCGATCCTCTTCCTGGCCATGGTGCTGGTGGCGGCAACCGTTTCCTTACGGTTCTTCCGCTTTGGTGGTGTGGGAAAGCTGGTGCTCGGCGGGGTCGCGGCGGGGTTCGCCCTGTACGTCGCCCGCCAAGTGATGGAAGGCCTCGGAGCCTCCGGGATCGTCGCGGCGCCGGTGGCGGCGTGGTTCCCGGCCGTGGTAGGAAGCCTTCTCGGTACGCTCACGCTTCTGTACCAGGAAGACGGCTGACGCCCGCGCCTCGGATGCGGGTATCGGACGTGGGCGCGGGAGGCGGACGTGGACGGAAACGTGGCGGCGGTCGTCACCGGAGTTGGGACAGGCGTTGCGTAAGGTCGCCGACATCGCGAAGGTCCTCGGGCTGCTGGCGCTCCTCTGCGCCGCGGCGCCGATCGGCGGCACCGTGCCCGCCGACGCCCAGGGCCTGCCGGGCGCAGCCAAGCCTTCGGCCGGCAAACCCGTGGCCGGAAAGCCCGGCGACAAGCTCCTCGTCGAGGCCGACGAGTTGATCTACGACAACGACAAGAACACCGTCACCGCCCGCGGCAACGCCGAGTTGCATTACGGCCCGCGCACGCTGCAGGCCGACCGCGTCCGCTACGACCGAGCGTCGAGCCGCGTCTTCGCCGAGGGCAACGTTCGCCTGACCGACCAAGACGGCGCGGTCGTCACCGGCGAGAAGATGGAGCTGACCGACGACTTCAAGAGCGGCTTCATCGACAGCCTGCGCATCCAGCAGACGGTGGTGAAGAAGGGCGAGACCATCCGCACGCGGTTCTCGTCCCCGCGCGGCGAGCGCCTCGAAGGCGAACAGACCAGCTTCGACTACGGCACCTACACCGCCTGCGAGCCCTGCCGCGACCACCCGGAGAAGCCGCCGCTGTGGCAGGTGCGCGCCGCCAAGATCATTCACAACAACGAGACGCACACGATCTACTTCGAGGATTCGACGGTCGAGATCGCCGGCATCCCGGTGGCGTACCTGCCGTACTTCGAGTCCGCCGACCCGACGGTGAAGCGCAAGAGCGGCTTCCTCACCCCGCGCTTCATCAACTCGACGGCGCTCGGCACAGGCCTGACGGTGCCGTACTTCTTCAACCTCGCGCCGGACTACGACCTGACCCTGTCGCCGTCCTTCCTGAGCCGCCAGGGCGTGCTCGGGCAGGGCGAGTTCCGCCAGCGCCTCGACAACGGCAGCTACAACCTGCGCGTCTCCGGCATCTTCCAGACGACACCCTCGGCCTTCCTGCCGGGGCCGCTGGGCGCCGGCGACCGCGACTTCCGCGGCTCGATCGAATCCAAGGGTCGGTTCTACATCAACGAGAATTGGCGCACCGGCTGGGACCTCGTCGGCGTGACCGACAAGTGGTTCCTCGACAACTACCGGATCCGCAACCAGTCGATCACGACGGACTACTTCCGTGAGGCGGTGTCGACCGCGTACCTGATCGGTCAGGGCGACCGCTCGTACTTCGAGATGCGCGGCTACTACTTCAAGGGCCTGTCGAGTTTCGACTGGCAGAAGGAGCAGCCCCTCGTCCTGCCGGTGATCGACTACGACAAGCGCATCAACGGCCCGGGCGAGCTCGGCGGCGAGGTCCGCTTCCAGGCCAACATCACCAGCCTGACCCGCGAGGCGACCGACTTCCAGGGCCTGCCGCGCACCGGCACCTACCTGTTCAGCCCGAGCGTCAACGGCATCAGCTATCCGCTCTACGAGACCTGCACGACCTTCAACCGCAACACCTGCCTGGTGCGGGGCCTGGCAGGCACGGACACCCGCGCCTCGGCCCAGCTCTCCTGGCGCCGGACCTTCATCGACGACCTCGGCCAGGCGATCACGCCGTTCGCGTACCTGCGCACCGACGCGTTCTTCGTGAACCCGAGCCTGTCGGGCTACCAGAACGCCCTGGTGCCGCAGATCGCCTCAGTCGACGACGGCTTCACCGGCCGCGTGATGCCGGCGGTCGGCATCGACTATCGCTATCCCTTCGTCAGCGACTTCGGGCCGCTCGGCGTCCACACCCTCGAGCCGATCGCCCAGGTCATCGCCCGGCCGTCCGAGAACCGGATCGGCCACCTGCCGAACGAGGACGCGCAGAGCCTCGTCTTCGACGACACCTCGCTGTTCCAGTGGGACAAGTTCTCCGGCTACGACCGGGTCGAGGGCGGCGTGCGCACCAACCTGGGCGCGCAGTACTCGGTGGTCACCGCCTCGGGCTGGTACGCGAACGCGATGTTCGGCGAGTCGATCCAGATCGCGGGCGTCAACTCGTTCCGCCGCGGCGACATCGCCAACGTCGGCCTGAACTCAGGCCTGGAAACCGCGGCCTCCGACTTCGTCGGCCGCGTCCAGGTCTCGCCGAACCAGAACATCAGCCTGATCACGCGCGCCCGCTTCGACCAGGCGGACTTCAAGGTGAACCGCTTCGAGACCGGCATCACCGCCCGGTTCGCGCCGTTCCTGCCGCTGTCGCTCTCGGCGTTCTACTCGTACTACGAGGCGCAGCCGCTGCTCGGCTTCAGCCATCGCCGCGAGGGCATCACCGCGACGGCGACCTACAACATCACCCCGAACTGGTTCGTCACCGGCTCGGCGCTCGTCGACCTGACCCACTACCTCGACACCCGGACGCTCTATTCCGAGGCGCTGACGAGCTACATCGCCAACCCCGTCGGCAACCTGCCGACCTACCAGAACCCGGGCCGGTTCTACCTCTCCGGCATGAGCGTCGGCGCCGGCTACCAGGACGAGTGCACCACGGTCTCGCTCAACTACATCGTCTCGCCGATCGCCACGGTGACCGGCGTCTCCGAGCGCAACCAGACCGTGCTGCTGCGCGTCGAGCTCAAGACCCTGGGCGAGGCGGACCTGCGCCAGAACGTCGGCACCGCCACCACGGCGGACGGCATCGCCTCGGCGCATTGACGGCTAAGACGCACGGGCTCGCGGCGATGGGAGGCTCCTGCTAAGGCAGGCCTCCCGCCGCGAAACCCCGCCGACCCCGATGCTCCCCCTCGCCTTGACGCTCGGAGACCCTGCCGGGATCGGACCGGAACTGGTGCTTGCGGCCTGGCTCGCCAGCACGCCCGCCGACCCACTCCCCGCCTTCTTCCTCGTGGCAGACCCGGCCTTCGTCGAGCGGACCGCGAACCGCCTTGGCCTCGCCGTGCCGATCGCCGAGATCGACCCCGAGACCGCGACCGAGGTGTTCCCCCGCGCGCTCCCCGTGGTGGCGCTGCCGAGCGGGAACGAGACCTTCGCCGAGCCCGGCGTCCCGGATTCGGTTACGGCCGGCGCGACGATCGAGTCCATCACCGCCGCCGTCGGCTTCGTCCGCACGGGCCGGGCGGCGGCGGTCGTCACCAACCCGATCGCCAAGTTCGTGCTGACCTGGGCGGGGTTCGCCCATCCCGGCCACACCGAGTTCCTGGCGGCGCTCGCGGTCGCCCCCGGCCGGTCGCCGCCGCGCCCGGTGATGATGATCTGGAGCGAGACGCTCGCGGTGGTGCCGGTGACGATCCACGTGCCGCTGCGCGACGTGCCCGGGCTGCTGACGCAGGACCTCGTGGTCGAGACCGCCCGCATCGTCGCCCGAGACCTCGCCGAGCGCTTCGGCCTCGAAGCGCCCCGGCTGGTGCTCGCCGGCCTCAACCCGCATGCGGGTGAATCCGGGACGATCGGCCACGAGGACCGCGACGTGCTGGCGCCGGCGGTGGCGCGGTTGCGCGCCGAGGGCGTCGACATCCGCGGGCCGCTTCCCGCCGACACGCTGTTCCACGAGCGGGCGCGACGGACCTACGACGTGGCGCTGTGCCCGACCCACGACCAGGCGCTGATCCCGGTGAAGACCATCGCCTTCGACGACGGCGTCAACGTCACCCTCGGGCTGCCCTTCGTGCGCACCTCGCCGGACCACGGCACCGCCTTCGACATCGCCGGCAAGGGCCTCGCCCGCCCCGACAGCCTGATCGCCGCGATCCGGCTCGCCGACCGCCTCGCCCGCACCGCGGCGGCGCGGGCCGGCGGCGCGGGCCGCACCGCCGACATCATTCCGCTGAACGCCTACGTCGGCCGCCCGCGCTCGATGCCGGCCGCGCATTTCGATGCGGAGGACGAGTTGTGAGCTGGTCCTTGCCAGGCGGTGCGCCCGCTTCCGCGCGCATCCCCTCTCCCCGCGCGCGGGGAGAGGGCTTTGCCGACCTCGTCGTCGGCAAAGCGAGGCGGCAGCCGATGGTGAGGGGGCGACGCCGGTTGAGGCTCTTCCGGAAGCGCCCCCTCACCGCCGCTAAGGCTTCGCCTCCTCTTCCCGGCCGCACGGCAAGGTGCGGCCGGGCCTCTCCCCCCGCGCGGGGAGAGGGGACGCGCGCACCTTCCAACGCCTTCGCGATCTTTGACAAGCGAACCGCCCGATGACCGCCTCCGACGGCTTGCCCCCCCTGCGCGAGGTGGTGGCGCGGCATGGGCTGGAGCCGAAGAAGGCGCTCGGGCAGAACTTCCTCTACGACCTCAACCTCACCGGGCGCATCGCCCGCGCGGCCGGGCCGCTCGCGGGCGTCACCGTGCTCGAGGTCGGGCCGGGACCCGGCGGGCTGACGCGGGCGCTGCTCGCGGAGGGGGCCGCGCGGGTGATCGCCGTCGAGCGCGATCCCCGCGCGCTGCCGGCGTTGGCCGAGATCGCGGCGCATTACCCGGGTCGGCTGACGGTCGTCGACGCCGACGCCCTCGCCTTCGACCCCCGGCCCCTCGTCGGCGACGGGCCGGCGCGGATCGTGGCGAACCTGCCCTACAACGTCGGCACCGCCCTGCTCACCGGCTGGCTCGACGACGCGGCCTGGCCGCCGTGGTGGGATAGCGCTACGCTGATGTTCCAGCGCGAGGTCGCCGAGCGCATCGTCGCCGACGAGACCGAGCGCGCCGATTACGGCCGCCTCGGCGTGCTCTGCGGCTGGCGCACGCAGAGCGACATCCTGTTCGACGTGGCGCCCTCCGCCTTCGTGCCGCCGCCGAAGGTGACGTCGAGCGTCGTCCGAATCGTCCCGCGCGCCGTCCCCCTGCCCTGCCGGGCGCGGGCGCTGGAAACGGTGACGCGGGCGGCCTTCGGGCAACGCCGAAAGATGCTGCGCCAGAGCCTGAAGAGCCTCACGCCGGAGCCGACCGCGCTGCTGGCCGAGGCCGGCATCGCAGAGACCGCGCGGGCCGAGGAGGTGCCGGTGGCGGGCTTCGTGCGGCTCGCCAACCTGTGGGACGCGCAGAAGAAAGCCGGCGCCCCGTGAGGGACGCCGGCCCGTTTCTCCGATTCGTGCCGCGTTAGCGGGTCTGCTGGATCGCCGAGAGGATCCACGGACGGCCCGGGTTGCGCGCGAAGGTCCAGAGCTCGGTCGCCTCGCCCGGCTCGGTCTCGACGACGCGGTTGGTGTTCCGGTCGATCGTCTCGTCCTTGAGCGTGTAGCGCATCGCCACCGTGGCGAATTCCTGCGCGCCCTCGCCCCAGGCCTCCGACAGGTCGCCCTGCTGGAGCTTCACGTCCGTAATGCGGTTGACGACGCCGCGGGCCTTGTTTCCGCGCAGCTCCTCCTCGAAGTAGCCGGCCATCTCCGGCGTCGCGAGGTTGCGCAGGCCGACCATGTTCTCGTGGGAATAGGCGTCCTGCACCTCGCCGAGCAGGCGCTCGAACGACTGGAAGTCGTTCGGGCCGATCTGCACCGGGCGCTGCTGCGGCGGGCGCTGGGCGCCGCCGAGCATGCCACCGGCGCCCGCAGCACCGCCGGGGCCAGCGTTGCTGCCCCCCGCTGCGTTCGGGTCGAGGCCCGAGCGCGCATAGGGCGCGCCCGCCGTCGCCGGCTCGCCGTTGCGGCGGCGGAACCAGCGCACGGCAAAGGACACCAGCAGCACGACGAGGCCGACCTGCAGCAGCAGGCCGAGCATCGAGGCGATGCCGCCGAGCCCGCCGAAGAAGCCGCCGCCGAGCAGCGCGCCGAGAAGGCCGGCCCCGAGCAGGCCCGCCATGAAGCCGCCGCCGAAGCGGGGGCGCGCGGCCGGCGCCTGCATCCCCGGGTTGCTCATGCCCGGGTTGTTCATGCCGGGCGTGGGCTGCGTCTGCGTGCGCTGCATCGGCGCGGCGGTCGGCGCCGTCGTGGTGGCCGACGGCGCGTTGAAGGTGCGCGAGCCGCGCGACCCCATGCTGCCGCCGCCGCCAGGACGGGCCTCGACGGCGGGCGCTGCGACCGTCAACGCGGCAGCCAGCGCCAGAAAGGTCGCCGCACGCTTGCGGCGCGTGGTGGAGGTGAGCATCGATCGGCCCCTGGTCATCTCGAAACGTCCCGGACGTCGTCGGACGCCTTTGCGTCGTCGAACGTCTTGGCGCGAACGCCGACGCATAAGATGGTGACGCCGGGCGGCGTGTTTTAGTCCGTCGCCTCGCGATGTTTTTCGCGTCATCCCTGACAATTCGTCAGCGCAGGGGGGCCGCAGGCCGCTCGGGCGCCGCCGGGAAGACCAGACGCACCTGCGTGCCCTCCCCCGGCCGGCTGTCGAGGGCGATGGTGCCGTTCTGCCGCTTCATCAGCCCGTGCACGATGGCGAGCCCGGCCCCGCGCCCGGCCTCGCGGCTGGTGGCGAAGGGCGCGAGCGCCCGGGCCAGCATCTCCGGCGACATGCCGGCGCCGGTATCCGTGATGCGGATGCCGACGGCGCCGTCCTCCGGACGCTGCACCGAGCGGTCGCCCGGCGCGATGCGGAAACTCTCGATCCGGATGGTGCCGCCGTCCGGCATCGCCTCGCACGCGTTGGTGACCACGTGGCCGAGCGCCAGCTCGACCTGCAGCGGGTTGCTGATCGCCCGCGGCAGGCCGGGCGTGCCGGCAAGCTCCAAGCGCACCCCCACGGGCAGGCCGGGCCGCAGGCGCTCCACGGTGGCGGCCACGAGCGCGTCGAGGTCGATCGGGCGCACGTCGGGGGCGATCTTGCGCGAATAGGCCAGCAGCTGGCGCGTGAGCACGGCGGCGCGTTCGGTCGCGTCGGTGGAGCGGCTCATCGCCCGCTGGATGAACGGCTCCTGGCTGTCGCCGAGCCGGCGCTTCAGCCCGTCGATGTAGCCGATCAGGATCTGGAGGAAGTTGTTGAACTCGTGCGCGACGCTGTTGGTGAGCAACCCCAGGGCCTCGCGCTGGCGCGAGAGCACGAGGGCGCTCTCGGCGTCGCGCCGCCGGGTCACGTCGAAGACCTGGCCCAACCGATAGGGGCTGCCGGCGACAGGGCACAGCGTCACGCGCGCCCAGAAGGTGGTGCCGTCGCCCCGCGCCGCCAGGAACTCGGCGCCGTCGTCGAGGGCGCGCCGGTCGGCCGCCAGCAGCCGGACGTTGCGCCCGACCAGGGCCGCGGCCTCCAGGCCGGCGAGGTCCAGCAGGGCCGGGTTGGCGTGGACGATCGGCTCGTCCGGCCGGCGCGGGTCGGCGAGGAAGGCGGGCGCGGCGGCATCGAGCAGCGCGATCCAGCCGGCGTCCGGCGCCGGTTCGTTCAAGCCGTCCGCGTCGGGCTCTGCCATGCTCTCGTCCGGCCTCGCGAAGCCGCGGCTCCGACCGCTCAGCGATAGCGACATCGGCCCGGACGGCCAAGCCTGAAGCGGCGCCCCGGGGGTGAGGCGGTCACCGGATGGGTTCGTGTGCCGGCCTTCCACCTAGGTTGAATGAAAGAAGGCCTATCGACACGATCGCGTGATCCCGGGGCGCCGCAGGCGAGCCCGGAACCCAGACCGCAGGTTGCGCTCGGTTGGGCGCCGTCGGCGCCTCTCGATCCCGGGCTCCGCTGCGCAGCCCCGGGACGACGGGGCGCGGGTGCGAGACGACGGAGCGAGGGTGGAAGCGAAACGCGAGAGCGCCCCCGACCCCCCTACTGCCGGATCCACATCACCCGGCCGATCCAGGCGATCTCGCCGACGTTCAGGGTGCGGTCGTCGTGCTCGGGGTTGAGCGAGGCGAGCTCGACGGTGCGTGCCGTGCGGCGGCGCAGCTCCTTGGCGATGACCTCGCCGGAATGCAGCCGCACCACCACGCGGTCGCCCTTGCGGACGCCGGCCGAGGGCGAGACGATCAGCACGTCGCCGTCGCGGAACAGCGGCAGCATCGACTCGCCCTGCACCTCCAGGGCGAAGGCGCGCTCCTCGCCGAGATCGGGAAACTCGATCTCCTCCCAGCCGGGGCCGCCGGTCGGCATGCCCTCGTCGGTGAACTGGCGGCCGGCGCCGGCCTGGGTCAGGCCGATCAGCGGCACGGTGGCGCGCGGCGGACCCTCGCGGGCCTCGATCAACCTGAGGAAGTCGTCGAGGCTGGCGCCGGTGGCGGCTAGGACCTTGGACACCGACTCGGTGGAGGGCCAGCGCTTGCGTCCGTCGACGCCGACGCGCTTGGACCGGTTGAAACTGGTGGCGTCGAGCCCGGAACGTCGGGCGAGGCCGGATGGGGAGAAGCCGTGCCGCTCGGCCAGACGGTCGATGGCATTCCAAATCTGCTCGTGGGACAGCATGCGAGACCAAGGCGAAGACGACCGCAGAGACGCACGGCCTAGTTGTAGGAAAGTAGAACTACGGATCGAGAAAGGCAATCGGCCGAATGGCTAATCCACGCCTCCCGGAGGTCGTTACAACCGTCGGGATGGTTGCCGGACGGTTGCCAGGGAACCGCCCGTCGCCCTATCGACGGCGCATCGAAAAGCGGGTGCGCCGATGACGTCGATCTACAAGATCTGTCCCGAGAGGCTGTGGCGCGAGGCGGAAGCCCTCGGTCGCTTCGTCGGCGCCGAGATCGACCGGGCCGACGGTTTCATCCACTTTTCCACAGCCGAGCAGGTGGCCGAGACCGCGCGGCGGCATTTTTCCGGTCGCGACGGGCTCCTGCTCGTCGCCGTCGACGCCGAAGCGCTCGGTCCGGCGCTGCGCTACGAGCCTTCGCGCGGCGGCGACTTGTTTCCGCATCTCTACGGCGACCTGCCCCTCGACGCGGTGCGCCGCGTGAGCCCGATGCCGCTCGGGCCGGACGGCGCGCACGTGCTGCCGGCGGAGATCCCGGCATGATCGGCGCCCTATTTCCGCTGCTGCGCCCGGCGCTGCACGGCCTCGACGCCGAGCACGCGCACAACCTGACCGTTCGCGCGCTCAGCCTGATGCCGCCGCGCACGCCGCCCGCCGACGATTCCCGCCTCGCGGTCGAGGCGTTCGGCCGCCGGTTCCCGAACCCGGTCGGCCTGGCGGCGGGCTTCGACAAGGGCGCGCAGGCGGCCGACGCGCTGCTTGGCTTCGGCTTCGGCTTCGTCGAAGTCGGCGGCGTGGTGCCCAAGCCCCAGCCCGGCAACCCGCGCCCGCGGGTGTTCCGGCTTCCGCGGGACCGGGCGGTGATCAACCGCTTCGGCCTCAACAGCGCCGGCCTCGACGTGGTCGCCGACCGCCTGCGCGCGCGGGCCGGGCGGCCGGGGATCGTCGGGGTCAACATCGGCGCCAACAAGGAGGCCGTCGACCGGCTCGCCGACTACGTCGCCTGCACCGGGCGGCTCGCGCCGCTCGTGGACTTCGTCACCGTCAACGTCTCGTCGCCCAACACGCCGGGCCTGCGCGACCTGCAAGGCGAGGCCTTCCTCGACGACCTGCTCGCCCGGGTGGTCGCGACCCGCGACGCGGCCTCCGCCCGGATCGGATCGGAGAAGGCCGCGATCCTTCTGAAGATCGCCCCCGACATCACCCTCGACGCCCTGGACGCGATCTGCGCCACGGCGGTTCGCCGCCGGGTGCAGGCGCTCGTCGTCTCGAACACCACGGTGGCGCGGCCGGCCTTCCTCGCCGAGACGGCGCTCGCGGGCGAGACCGGGGGCCTGTCCGGCCGGCCGCTATTCTCGGCCTCGACGCGGATGCTGGCCGAGACCTACCTGCGCGTCGGCGACCGGCTGCCCCTGGTCGGCGTCGGCGGCGTCGACTCGGCCGAGACCGCCTGGACCAAGATCCGCGCCGGCGCGAGCCTTCTCCAGCTCTACTCGGCCCTCGTCTACGAAGGCCCCGGCCTCGTCGGCACGATCAAGCGCGGCCTGGTCGAGCGGATGCGATCGGAGGGGCTGACGAGCCTCGCCGGCGTGGTCGGGCGCGACGCGAAGGCGCTGGCGCGGGAGGCGTGACGCGCTCTTTCCTCCCCCCTCTGCAGGGAATGAAAGAGGCGCGAGGTCGGGGGCCGCGGCGGAAAGTCAGCTCACCCCCGCCGTCGCGTTCCGACGAACACCGCGGCGGCGGCGGCGGCACCGAGCAGCAGCCACTTCACCGGCAGCAAAGCGGCGTGCTCGCTCGGGAGCGGCTCGGACACGAAGCGGCCTGGGGCAATCTCGACCCCCGGCTTCCCATACGCCCGCGCGTCGGCGATCTGGTTCGCGGTGACGGCCCAGCCAGCGTCGCGGGCATGATCGTTGGCCATCATCGCGACCCCGACGGCGCATCCGGCCGCCAACGCCGCGAGAACCCGAACCCGTGCCTGCATCGCGCGTCCTTTGCCGCCCCCGGGAAACGAGAACCGTTAAAAATGCGCGCGTGCCGGACGCATGAGGGGGGTGCGTCGAGACACGATTGAGAAGCACCCGCGCGGTCTCTTATCTCGCAAGTGCGTGATCGCCACGCGCGAACCTCGATCCAGGCCTCGTCATGACCGACCCCGTCAGCACGCCCAAGCGTTCCTCGGCCGCCGGTGGCTGGGGCGCGCTGAAGAGCTGCGGCAAGCACCTCCTCGGCAGCCGCTCCCCGCTCTCGGGCGCCCGCGCCCTGCTGAAGGCGAACCAGCCGGACGGGTTCGACTGCCCCGGCTGCGCTTGGGGCGACCCGGAACACGGGTCGTCGTTCGAGTTCTGCGAGAACGGCGTGAAGGCGGTCTCGTGGGAGGCCACCGACAAGCGCACCCCGCCGAAGTTCTTCGCCCGCCACACCGTGAGCGAGCTGCGCGGCTGGAGCGACTACGCCCTCGAGGGCGAGGGCCGCCTCACCCATCCGATGCGCTACGACGCAGCCAGCGACCGCTACGTCGCGGTGTCGTGGGACACGGCCTTCGCCGAGATCGGCGCGACGCTCCGCGGCCTCGACCACCCGGACCAGGCCGAGTTCTACACCTCCGGCCGCGCCTCGAACGAGGCGGCCTACCTCTACCAGCTGTTCGCCCGGGCCTACGGCACCAACAACTTCCCCGACTGCTCGAACATGTGCCACGAGGCCAGCGGCATCGGGCTCGCGCACGCCATCGGCGTCGGCAAGGGCACGGTGCTGCTGGAGGATTTCGAGAAGGCGGACGCGATCTTCGTCGTCGGGCAGAACCCCGGAACCAACCACCCGCGCATGCTCGCCGACCTGCGCAAGGCCGCCGAGCGCGGCGCCAAGGTGGTGGTGTTCAACCCCGTGCGCGAGCGCGGGCTGGAGCGCTTCGCCGACCCGCAGAACACCGTCGAGATGCTGCGCGGCGCGAGCCGGCCGATCGCGAGCCACTACCTGCAGCCGCGGCTCGGCGGCGACATGGCCGCCTTCCGCGGCATCGCCAAGGCGGTCTTCGCCGCCGACGACGCGGCCCTCGCCGCCGGCCGTCCCTCGGTGCTCGACCGCGCCTTCCTGGCCAGCCACACCGAAGGGCTCGCCGCCTACCGCGCGGCGGCCGACGCGACCGGCTGGGACGCGATCGAGGACCAGTCCGGCCTGTCGCGCGCCATCCTCGAAGAGGTGGCGGAGATCTACATCACCTCGTCGAAGTCGATCGCGACCTGGGCGATGGGCGTGACGCAGCACCGCCACTCGGTGGCGACGGTGCGCGAGATCGCCAACCTGATGTTCTTGCGCGGCAACATCGGCCGCCCGGGCGCCGGCCTCTGCCCGGTGCGCGGCCACTCGAACGTCCAGGGCGACCGCACGGTCGGCATCAACGAGAAGCCGCCGGCCGCCTTCCTCGACGCGCTGGAGCGCGAGTTCGGCTTCGCCGCCCCGCGCCGGCACGGTCACAACGTGCTGGCCGCCATCGGCGCGATGCTCGACGGCACGGCGAAGGCCTTCATCGGGCTGGGCGGCAACTTCGCCCGCGCCACGCCGGACACGGCCCTGGTGGCCAAGGCGCTGGCCTCCTGCGAGCTCACCGTCCACATCGCGACGAAGCTGAACCACTCGCACCTCGTGCCGGGCCGGGTCGGCTACGTGCTGCCCTGCCTCGGGCGCACCGAGATCGACCGGAACGCCGCCGGCAAGACCCAGATCGTGACCGTCGAGGATTCGATGAGCATGGTCCACGGCTCGGGCGGCATCAACAAGCCGGCCTCGAAGGAGCTGCGCTCGGAGATCGCGATCATCGCGGGCATGGCGGCGGCCACCGTCGGCTCAGACCGGATCGACTGGGCGGCGATGGCCGAGGATTACGACCGCATCCGCGACCGGATCGAGCGCACGGTACCGGGGTTTGCCGGCTACAACGTCCGAGTCCGGCGCCCGCGCGGCTTCATGCTGCGCAACCTCGCCGCCGAGCGCGTGTTCGAGACCGCCACCGGCCGCGCGAACTTCTCGGCGGACGCGCTGCCCGCGGCCACCGAGCACCAAGTCGCAGCGGGGGCCGACAACACCTTCGTGCTGCAGACCTTCCGCAGCCACGACCAGTACAACACCACGATCTACGGCCTCGACGACCGCTACCGCGGCGTCTACGGCGAGCGCCGGGTGATCTTCTGCCACCCCGACGACCTCGTCACCCTGCGCCAAAGCTTCGGTGAGCGGGTCGACGTGGTCGGCCTGCACGCGGACGGTACGTCGCGCATCGCCGAGGATTTCCGCCTGGTGCCGTTCGACATGCCGCGCGGGAGCCTGGCCGGCTACTACCCCGAGCTCAACGTGCTGGTGCCGCTCTCGACCTTCGGCGCCGAGAGCGACACGCCGACCTCGAAGTCGGTTCTGGTCACCGTGTGCCCGCGGACGGTGGCGGCCGCGGCGGCTTGAGCACGGCCGACGACGCGAGCGCGGCCGACGAGACGGCGTTCCTCACGCTGGTCGAGGCGGTCGCGCGGCGGCGGCCCGGCCTCGAACCGATCGAGGCGGTCTTACTGGCGGCGGCCTTCGTCGGCGCGGTCGCCGACAGCCGCAGCCTCGCCAAGGCCTTCGACGTCGCCCACGCCCACGCCCTGCGCGCCGTCGCCGCCCTGGACGAGGCGGGCCTCGTCGCGGTCGGCCGGCGCGACGCCCGGTCGAGCCGCGCCCACTATGCGCTGACCGAGGACGGCGCCGCCTTGGTCGCCGCCGCGGAGGCCGACCCGGCTTGACGCACGCTCCCGGGGCGACACGTCCGGTGGGCTGTGTTCGAAGAATTCGAGGGCTCGGGATGGAGACGATCCACCGCTCGGCCGCGGCCGGCTATGCCGCCCAGGCCGACACCTACGTCAGCGGCCGACCGGATTATCCGCCGGCGCTGGACGGCTGGCTGCGCGGCGACCTTCGGCTCGGTCCCGGGCGCACCGTGCTCGACCTCGGCGCGGGGACCGGCAAGTTCACCCCGCGCCTGACGGAGACCGGCGCCCGCGTCGTCGCCGCCGAGCCGGTCGCCGCCATGCGGGCGCGACTCGTCCAGTGCAATCCCGGCGTCGAAGCGCATCCCGGCCATGCGGAGGCGATCCCGCTCGCCGACGGCGCGGTCGACGCGGTGGTCTGCGCGCAGTCCTTCCACTGGTTCGCCACAGCGGCGGCGCTCGCCGAGATCCGCCGCGTGCTGCGCCCCGGCGGCACGCTCGGGCTGGTCTGGAACGTGCGCGACGAATCCGTGCCCTGGGTCGCGGACCTGACGCGGATCGTCGACGCCTACGAGGACGACACGCCGCGCTATCGTACGGGAGCCTGGCGCGCGGCGTTCCCGGCCGCGGGCTTCGGGCCCCTGCACGAGCGGCGCCTGCCCCACCACCACGAAGGGCCGGCCGAGGACGTGGTCGTCGGCCGCGCGCTCTCGGTAAGCTTCATCGCCGCCCTGCCCACCGACGAAAGGGCGGGAATGGCCGCCGCGGTGCGGGCGCTGATCGCCGCCACGCCGGAGCTGGCCGGGCGTGACAGCGTCCGCTACCCCTACGAGACGGTGGCGTTCCACTGCACGGCAGCGGACCGGCCGGCGGCCGCGTGAACGGACGGGCCGTCGCCGGCCGTCGCCGTCAGGCCCCCGCGCGCCGGTTGCGGACGAGCGCGGCGAGCGCCGCCACGATGGTGGCGAACGTCGCCAGGAGCACGACCACGAGGGTGATGGTGCGGTTCACCAGGCGGTCGAGGCCGAGATCGGTGGTGACGAGGTCGGGGCGGGCCGGGTCGGCCATGACGCTGATGCTGTCATCGCCGAGGTGCACGCCCGTGAACACGTAGTTCACCCGGCGCGTCACCGCGCCCTTGGGCGTGGACAGGCTCAGGGTCGCGTCGCAGATGTGGACGACCAGCTTGGTGCTGCACCGCCCGTCGCTCACCCGCGCGTCGGGGACGGGTTGGGCCGCCTCGCGCACCTGCCAATCCGACAGCACCGCCGGCGCCGTATAGAGGGCGCAGGCCACCAGGACGCCGCACAAGCCGGCGACGCCGAGCAGGACCCAAAGGGTCTGTCGCCAGCCGCCGCTGGCCGGCGGCAGCCGCAGGGGGGCCTGCGAAGCGTTCGTGGCAGGGCCGGTCGAGGGGCCGGTGCGGTCGGGCGATGCGGTCATCGAGCCTCAAAGGGTCCGGGTTTCGGATCGGGCGGCTTCGGCCTGGGCCAGGAGGTGACGCGCCTGCGCCGCGACCTGGTAGCGGCCGAGCAGGTCGGCGAAGTCCTGCGGCGTCGTCCGGCGGGGCAGGCCGAGGGCGAAGGTGACGATGCGGCGCTTGGCGTCGAGCTTCACGCCGCGCCCGCCGGGCACGCGGACCGGGAACGGCGCCTCCGGCGGCAGCAGCAGGCGCGTGGCGATGCCGGTCTGGTTCACGCTGATGTCGAGGTCGGCGATCGCCTCCCAGGCGATAGACCGATCGAGCCCCGGCACCTCCAGCCCGTCGGGGCGCAGGATCAGGGTGACCCGCTCGCCGCGCCAGAGCCGGTAGCCGCCCAAAGCCCCGAGGATCGCGCCGAGCACGAGCACGACGACCGCGAAGTAGCCGGCCTCCCGCGCCGAGAGACTCGGGAAGCCGAAGATCGCGAGGCCGAGCGCCGCGAGGCCGAACAGGACGGCCGCGCCGACGAGCACGAAGGCGCCGGGGCGGCTGTTGTCGCGCAGCACCTGGTCCTCGGCGGCGACGCCTGCCGCCGCCGTCTCCAGGTCGGCCCGCACGGCCGCCTCGTGCTCGCGGACCACGCCGAGGAAGTCGGCCGTCGCCGCCCGGCACAGGCCGGCCGGGTCGGCGAAGTAGGCGCCGAGCTGACCGAGGGCGTGCGCGGGCGGCGCCGTCGCGGCCAGGGCGAGCAGGTCGGGCCCGAGCGGCACGCCGAGCGCCGCCACGCGCTCGCGGGTCGGCGGGTGGGTGTCGGTCGGGTGGGCCTGCTCCGCCTCCAGGTGGGCGGCCGGGTCGTCGAGCCCCTGCGCGACCGCGCGGTCGAGCACGGCGGCGACGAGGTCTGAGGGCGCGGAAGCCGGCGCCTCGGCGGCGGCGTCCAGGGTCTCGGCGATGCGCGGCTGCACGGCACCGGTGCGCAGCAGCGCCCGCGCCGAGGCCTCGGCCGTGGTCAAGCCGGCGCCGGCAGCGTCCGCCGCGAACTCGCGCGCCCGGCTCCAATGGCGCACGGCGAGGTGGAAGCGCTCCATCACGAACACGCCGAGGCGCAGGGACGGGCCGAGCAGGCCGAGCGAGCCCTGGTGGCCGGCCGCGACCGCGTCGAGGGAGCGCCCGACGCCGGCATAGATCGGCAGGAAGCGCTGGCTGTAGGCGGTGTCGCCGCCGGCATAGTGGGCGAGCTCGTGGCCGATGATCGCCGCGACCTCGTCGCCCCGCATCAGGGCGAGGTAGGGCAGCGGCAGGTAGAGGATCCGGCCGGCCAGGCGCTCGCCGCCGGGCTGCAGCAGGGCGGGGCCGGCGCTGACGAAGAATCCACCGGTGAGGCCGACCACGACGGCTTCGGGCTTGAGCGCGCCGAGGCGGTCGGCGAGCCCCTCGGTGAGGCGCCACAGCCCCGGCGCCTCCGCGGCCGAGACCGGGCGGCCGAGGATCGGCAGCGGGTCGGGCTCGAAGGCGGCGAGCGCGCGGCGCAGGCCCCACAGGGTGCTCGCCGCCGCGATCACGGTCGCGCCGACCGCCACGGCGGCGACGCCGAGCAGCTTCAGCGCGCCGCCGTCGAAGCCGGACTGGGCGAGCATCCCCGCCTCGAAGATCACGGCGGCGACGAACCCGGCGGTGGCCGCCACGATCTGCAGCGCCAGCGCCGCCGGCAGGAGTTTGCGCACCAGGGAGAACCCGCCCACGAGCGCGTCGCGCGAGGTGCGCCCCACCAGCCCGAGGACGGCTCCGGCGAGCAGCACCAGGATCGAGAGCGCCGCCGCGAGCCCGCCGCCCACGACCACAACCGGCGGCAGGCTGCGGCGCCAATCCATTAGCGTGGTCATGGTCGCGACCTCGCCGCGCGCGTCGCGCGCCTTGTCCAGGGCGAGGGGGCCGCCGTAGGTCTGGCCGCCCTTGCGGAACTGCAGGGTGTAGTCGACGCGCCCGTCGCGCGGCGTCCGCGCCTCCAGGTCGGCGACGATCGCGGAGAGGTGGCGATGCTCGGCCGCGAACGCGGCCCAGTCGTCGTCGGCGCGCCTGCCCTCCCAGAGGCCGAGCAGCATCACGAGGAACGGCAGCAGCACCGTGGCCGCCACGAGGCCCACCAGCGCGCGCAGGCGCCGTGGCGGGGGCGTGATCGTCGTCTGAGCGATGAGAACCTCCTTGTGGGAGACGAGGGACGAGGGCGCGCGCCGCAGCCGACGGCCATGACGGGACGAGGCCGAACGGCGCCCCCGCGCGACGCGCTTCCGACCGACCGGCCCTCGGCGCTACTGGCCCTTGTTGCTATTGCCCCTTGGCCTTGATCGCCTCGGACCACGTCACCGCGCGCTTGGCCATGCCGACGTGCTGGCGCTCGTACATGCGGTTCTCGACCTTGATCGCCGCGCGCTTGGCGTTCTCGGGCCGGTCGAAGGCTTCGAGCACGAGGCGGGCGCGGCGCACCTCCTCCTCGGTCGGGGCGAAGGAGGTGTTGGCCGGCTCGAGCTGGTTCGGGTGGATCAGCGTCTTGCCGTCGAAGCCGAGGTCGCGCGCCTGGCGGCACTCGGCGCGGCAGCCCTCGACGTCGCCGATGTCGTTCCAGACGCCGTCGAGGATCGCGAGCCCGGAGGCGCGGGCGGCGGCGAGGGTGAACATCATCCACGGCAGCATCGGCACGCGGCCGGGAACGAGCTGGGCCCAGGTGTCCTTGGCGAGGTCGTTGGTGCCGAGCACGAAACAGGTGAGCCGGGTACGCCGGTCGCGGCTGGCGCGGGCGATGTCCTGGATGTTCAGGATCGCGGCCGGCGTCTCGATCATCGCCCAGACGGCGATGCCGTCCGGCGCGTCGAGGGCCTCGAGGTGGTCGGCGATGCTCTCCAGCACGGCCGGCGAGGACACCTTCGGCATCAGGATCGCATCGGGCCGCGCCTCGATCGCGGCGCGCAGGTCCTTCTCGCCCCACGGCGTCTGGGGGGCGTTGACGCGGATGATCAGCTCGCGGTCGCCGTATTCGCCGCTCTTGACCGCGGCGCAGACCTGCTCGCGGGCGAGGTCCTTCTCCTCCATGGAGACCGCATCCTCCAGGTCGAGGATCAGGCAGTCGGCCGGCAGGGTCTTGGCCTTGTCGAGCGCACGCTGGTTCGAGCCCGGCATGTAGAGGACGCTGCGGCGGAGGCGGAGATCGGACATTCGGCGAGTCACCCCGTAGAAAAGTGCGCGACCCTACCGCAATGCACTCGCCTTGCCAGGGGCCGCGGCGACGAAACTCCGAGAATCCGCCGCGATCGAAACCGGAGGCACCGTGCCGTCCGCGCAACGTCGGAGCCCCGCTTTGGTCACCTTCCGCGGCCAAGGGCGGGGAAACGCCACGGATTTCGAAGGTCATCCCCATGCTGCGACGCACGCTTTTCGGACTGATGCTGGCCTCCAGCCTCGCCCTGCCCGGCGCCGCCTCTGCCGCCAGCAACACGGTGGTCGGCGTCGGCTCCGGCGCGGTTGCGGGCGCCCTCGTCGGCGGCCCGATCGGGGCGGTGGCGGGCGCGGTGATCGGGGGCGTCGTCGGCTCCTCGACCGAGAGCGCCCGGCGCCCGCGGATGCGGCGCGCCCGCCTCGTCCGCCACCGGCGCGCGGAGGCGCCGGCCCGGCGCAGCGTTCAGCGCCGGGTCGAGGCGCTGCCGCCGGCCCCCGCCGCGCCGACCACGTGGAAGGACCCACGCTGAGGCGGTAAGCTCAGACGCAGTTTCAGGCGCGGTCGGGCGAAAACGTCCGCCGGGCGAGGCCCGGATAGGCCAGGGCCTGCCCGATGCCGCGCGCGCCGAGGAAGCTCAGGAAGGCCAGCCACAGGCCGGCATTGCCGAGCTGCAGCCCCTGGACGAGGACCAGGGTGGCGCAATAGGCGGCGAGCGCGGCCAGCATCAGGTTGCGCATCGCCCGCGTCCAGGTCGCGCCGATGTAGATGCCGTCGTAGGCGAAGGGCAGCGCCGCGACGAAGGGGGCGGCCGCCGCCAGCGGCAGGTAGCGCCGCGCCACCGCGCGCACCGGCTCGCTCGTGGTGACGAAGTCGATGAAGGCGTGGCCGCCGACCAGCGCCAGCAGGCTCACGCCGAGGCCGAAGCCGAGGCACCAGCCCAGCGACAGCGCCGACGCCTTGCGGAACCCGCCGGCGTCGCGCCCGCCCACCGCCTGCCCGCACAGGGCCTCGGCGGCCGTGGCGAAGCCGTCGAGGAAGAACCCGCCGATCAGAAAGAGATTCCACAACACCGCGTTGGCCGCGAGCACCGCGTCGCCCTGGCGTGCGCCGAGCGCCGAGAACAGCACGATGCCCGACACGAGCGCCAGCGTCCGCACGATCACGTCGCCGTTGACCGCGAGCGTCCGCTTCAGGGCGACGGGGTCTCGGATCTCGGACCACGGCACCCGCCAGGGCTTCGAGCCGAGGCGCACCAGGATCACGAGGCCGAGAGCCAGGCCGGCGGCTTCCGCGATCACCGTGGCGAGGGCGGCGCCGGCCAGGCTCAGGTCGAGGCCGAGCACCAGGGCCAGCGTCAGGCCGATGTTCACGACGTTGATCGCCACCTGCAGCAGCAGGCCGAGATCGGTGCGCCCGCGGCCGAGCACCGAGCCGAGCACGGCGTAGTTCGCCAGCGCGAACGGCGCCGAGAGGATGCGGATGTGGACGTAGGTGGCGAGCCCGGCGATCACCGCGGGGCTCGCGCCGGTGATCCGGAAGGCCGCCGCCGCGATCGGCCCCTGCAGGACGACGAGGACGATCCCCGCGACGAGGCCGGCCGCGAGGGCGCGCGCCAGCGTCCGGTCGACCTCCGCGGCGTCGCGGGCGCCGACCGCCTGCGCGGTGAGGCCGGCGGTCGCCATCCGCAGGGCGCCGAACGACCAGAACAGCGCGTCGAAGATGACGGCGCCGAGCGCGATCGCCCCGAGCAGGGCGGCGTCGCCCAACCGCCCGATCACCGTGGCGCCGACGAAGCCCAGCATCGGCGTCGTGACGTTGGCGATGGTCATCGGCAGGGCGAGCGCGAGGACGCGCCGCCCGGTGATGGGAAGGGGTGGGGTCACGCGGGCTCCCGATCGCGGTGGGGTTACCGCGAGACCGCGAACAGACGCGAGATCAGCCAGAGCGGAACCACCACGATGGCGCCGGCCAGGATCCACCCGCCGAAATCGTGGAACGTGGCGAGGCCGAGGTCGACGAGCGCGCGGGCCGAGTCGTAGACCTGCCAGAACAGGCGCGCGGGCGTGAGCCCGAGCATCGCCATGAAGGCGCCGACGAGCACCGACAGGAACAGCAGCCGCAGGAACACCGCGGCCGGCGACCCGCCGAGGAAGCGGCGCAAAGCCGAGGCGCGATAACCCGGCGCCTCGCGGTAGGACGCACCCGTATGGTTCTGACCCTGGCGGCGGGGGTCGTGCTCGACGATCATCGACATTCCTCGGAGGACGACGCCCTTCCAACCGCCCGAAGCCGGCGGAACCGTGACGGATGCACCACACCGGCGGCGAAACCGGATGGTGGTTCGGGCGTTAGGCGGTTTCGCTGCCCGGGACGAGATGGCAATGCGGCCCCGGCGCGCCAAGATGCGCGCGGGATTCGCCGACGCCCTCCGCCCGCGCGCCGCGTTGCCCCAAGAGACGCGTAAAGAGACGAAACGCCCCATGATCGACCACGCCTTGTTCGACCCGGCGACGATCGATCCGGAGACCAAGCGGCTCAACGCCGAGATCGTCGCCGCGCACGCGGCGCAGGCCGACCCGTGGTCGCTGCCGATCGCCGAGGTGCGCGCCCGGCGCCGCGCCGGCACGCCCGCCTCGCCGGCGATGCCGCGCAGCACCCGCGCCGAGACGATGACGATCGAGGGCCCCGGCGGCCCTCTCGACCTGCGGGTGATCCGCCCGCGGGCCGGCGTGAAGCTGCGCGGGGCCTACCTGCACATCCATCGCGGCGGCTGGGTCTGGGGCTCGGCCGACGAGCAGGACCCGTGGCTGGAGCGGATCGCCGACACCTGCGGCTTCATCTGCCTCTCGGTCGATTACCGCCTCGCCCCCGAGCATCCTTATCCAGCCGCCCTCCTCGATTGCGAGGCGGCCGCGCTCTGGCTCGCGGGGCCGGGCAAGGCCGAGTTCGGCGTCACGGCGCTGACGATCGGCGGCGAATCGGTCGGGGCGCACCTCGCGGTGATGGTGCTGCTGCGCCTGCGCGACCGGCACGCGCTGCCGCGCGCGTTCCGCGGCGCGAACCTCAACGCCGGCTTCTTCGACCTCGGGCTGACCCCGTCGGTGCGCAACTGGGGCGACGAGCGTCTTGTCTGCAACACCACCGACCTGACCGCCTTCGCCAACGGCTACGTCCGCGACGGCATCGACCGGCGCCGGCCGGACGTCTCGCCGATCTACGCCGACCTCAAGGGCCTGCCGCCGGCGCTATTCACCGTCGGCACCTGCGACCCGCTGCTCGACGACACGCTCTACATGTCCGGCCGCTGGGCCGCGGCCGGCAACGGCGGCCACACGGCGGTCTATGCCGGTGGCTGCCACGTCTTCATCCGCTACCCCGGCGCGATGTCCGAGCGGGCGCTGGAGCTGATCGACCGCTTCCTGATGGCGCTCGCCTGAGCGGGCGCAAGGGGCCTGGGAAAACGGACGACACGGGCGTCCTGCCGCCGGCCTTCGCCGCGTGGTTTTCCGCGCGGGGCTGGACGCCGCGGCCGCACCAGCTCGAGCTGCTGCGCATCGCGGGCGCCGGCCGCTCGGCGCTGCTCGTGGCCCCGACCGGCGCCGGCAAGACGCTCGCCGGCTTCCTGCCGAGCCTCGTCGCCCTGTCGGAGAGCCGGGCGAAGCCGTCCGAGCGAAAACTCCACACGCTCTACATCTCGCCGCTGAAGGCGCTTGCGGTCGACATCGCGCGCAACCTCGAGGCACCGGTGGAGGGCATCGGCCTGTCGCTGCGGATCGAGACCCGCACCGGCGACACCCCGGCGCACAAGCGCACCCGCCAGATCGAGCGCCCGCCGGACATCCTGCTCACCACGCCGGAGCAGCTCGCCCTCCTCATCGCGCACCGGGAGGCGGCGGACTTCTTCTCCCAGCTGCGCTGCGTGGTGCTGGACGAGCTCCACGCCCTGGTCACCTCGAAGCGCGGCGACCTGCTGTCGCTCGCGCTGGCCCGCTTGCACCGGCTCAGCCCCGGCCTCGCCGCGATCGGCCTGTCGGCGACGGTGCGCGAGCCGGACGCGCTGCGGCAGTATCTCGTGCCGCAGAACGCGCTCTCCGAATCGGACCCGGATACCGGTGACGGCGCAGGTCCCTTCTCCCAGGGGGAGAAGGCAAGGATGAGGGGCGTGGCCCCTCCGGATACGGCACGCCCCTCACCCCAACCCTCTCCTCCTGGGAGAGGGAGCGCGTCGAGCCCCATGGCCGACCTCGTCGTCGTGCGCGGCGGGGCCGCGCCGAACCTGCACCTGCTCGACATCGGCAAGACCCTGCCGCTCGCCGGGCACACGGCCTGGCATTCCATGCCGGCGATCTACGACCTGATCCGGGCGCACCGCACGGTGCTTGTCTTCGTCAACACCCGTCTCCAGGCGGAGTACACCTTCCAGGAGCTGTGGCGCCTCAACGACGACGTGCTGCCGATCGCCCTCCACCACGGCTCGCTCGACGCCACCCAGCGCCGCCGCGTCGAGGCGGCGATGGCGGCGGGCTCGCTTCGCGCCATCGTCTGCACCGCGACGCTCGACCTCGGCATCGACTGGGGCGACGTCGACCTCGTGATCAACGTCGGCGCGCCGAAGGGCGCGAGCCGGATCATGCAGCGGATCGGGCGCGCCAACCACCGCATGGACGAGCCGTCGAAGGCCTACCTCGTCCCCGGCAACCGCTTCGAGATCCTCGAATGCCGGGCGGCGCTCGATGCCGTCGAGGAGGCGGCGCAGGACACGCCCGACGCCCGCCTCGGCGCGCCGGACGTGCTCGCCCAGCATGTGCTCGGCATGGCCTGCGCCGACGCGTTCGACCCGGTGGCGCTCTACGACGAGGTGATCTCGGCCGCCCCCTACGCGACCCTGTCCTGGGAGGATTTCGAGGCGGTCGTCGACTACGTCGCCACCGGCGGCTACGCGCTGCGCGCCTACGAGCGCTTCGCCAAGATCCTGCGCGGGCCGGACGGCCTGTGGCGGGTGCGCGATGCGCGCGTCGCGCAAGCTTACCGGATGAACGTCGGCACCATCGTCGAGGCGGCGAAGGTGAAGGTCCGGCTCGCCCGCTCGCTGCGCGGCAAGCCCGGCACGGTGCTGCCGAAGACCGGCCGGGTGCTCGGCGAGATCGAGGAGGATTTCGCCGACACCCTCACGCCGGGCGACACCTTCCTGTTCGCCGGCGAGGTCCTGCGCTTCGAGGGCTTGGCCGAGGACGAGGCGATGGCCACCCGCGCCGGGCCCGGCACCGACCCGGCGATCCCCTCCTATGCCGGCTCGAAGTTCCCGCTCTCGACCTACCTCGCTGCGCGCGTGCGCGCGATCATCGCCGACCCGTTCGAGTGGGACCGGCTGCCGCGGCAGGTCGCCGACTACCTGCTGCTCCAGCGCAGCCGGTCGCTGCTGCCGGGCGAGCGCGACCTCCTGGTCGAGACCTTCCCGCGGGCGGGGCGCCACTACCTCACGGCCTTCCCGTTCGAGGGCCGGCTCGCGCACCAGACGCTCGGCATGCTGCTGACGCGGCGGCTGGAGCGCGCCCGCCTGCGGCCGCTGGGCTTCGCCGCCAACGATTACGGCATCGCGATCTTCATGACCCGCGACCTCTCCGAGCGGATCGCGCTGGAGCCCCGCTTCCTCGAAGACCTGTTCGCGCAGGACATGCTCGGCGACGACCTCGAAGCGTGGCTCGACGAATCCTCGATGATGAAGCGCACCTTCCGCCAATGCGCGGTCATCGCCGGGCTGATCGAGCGCCGCCATCCCGGGCTGAAGAAGACCGGGCGGCAGGTGACGATCTCCACCGACCTGATCTACGACGTGCTGCGCAAGCACCAGCCCGACCACCTGCTGATGCGCGCCGCGCGCCAGGATGCGGCAACCGGACTCCTCGACGTGAGGCGGCTCGGCATGATGTTGGAGCGCATCCAGGGGCGAATCACCCACAAGGCCCTCGACCGCGTCTCGCCGCTTTCGGTCTCCGTGATGCTGGAGATCGGGCGGGAACGGGTCTACGGCGAGGGCGCCGACGAGATCCTGGCCGAGGCCGAGGCCCAGCTTCTCGAAGAGGCGCTGGGGTGACGGCCCCCTTCCCCACCGACGAGGACACCATCTTGGCGCTCGGCCTGAGACTCGAGAAGACTCAAAAATCCCCCGGCCTGACGCTCGCCGGCGAGGTTCTCACCCTCGACCTGTGCGGCGGCCTGTGGGCGCCCGCGCACCGCACCCTGATCGTGTCCGATCTCCACCTGGAGAAGGGCTCGGCGTATGCGGCCCGCACCGGCCAGTTCTTGCCGCCTTACGACACCCGCGAGACCCTGGCCTGCCTGCACGAGGCCGTGGCCCGCTTCGACCCGGCCTGCATCGTGGCCTTGGGGGACAGCTTCCACGACGCGCGCGGGCCGGAGCGGATGGAGCCGGGCGACCGGGCGATGGTCGCGGCGCTGCAGCAGGGCCGCGACTGGGTCTGGATCGCCGGCAACCACGACGCCGCGGTGAGCGAGGGCGTCGGCGGGCGCTACGCCGACGTGCTGCGGCTCGGCGGCCTGACGCTGCGCCACGAGCCGACCCCGGGCGCGGCGCCCGGCGAGGTCGCCGGCCACCTCCACCCGTGCGGCAAGGTCGCGATGCGCGGCCGGGCGGTGCGCCGCCGCTGCTTCGTCACCGACGGAACCCGCCTGGTGATGCCGGCCTTCGGCGCCTACGCCGGCGGCCTCAACGTCCGCGACGCGGCGTTCGAGCCGCTGTTTTCCAAGGACTTCACCGCGCACTTGCTGGGCGACGGGCGGGTGTTCTCCATCGGGCGCGGGATGCTCTCGAAGGATTGAGATGTTCGCGATACTGCTCTTGAGCATCGAAACCGATACCGTCGTCGGACCTGCCGAGTGCCGTATACCTGCTTGCCAGCCGTCGGCATGGCACCCTCTACCTGGGCGTGACAAACGACCTTGCGCGTCGTGTTCATGAGCACAGGACGAAGAGATATCGCGGGTTCACTGCGACCTACGACGTGAATCGCCTCGTTTGGTACGAATTCTACGATCGGATCGTCGACGCGATCGACCGCGAGAAGGCGCTCAAGAAGTGGCGGCGCGACTGGAAGGTCCGACTCATCGAGGACTTCAATCCCGAATGGTCGGAGCTCTATCCGACGCTTACGGGCTGGACGGGGCTTTGAAACACCACCCCGCCATTCCGGGGCCGCGCAGCGGAGCCGGAATGACGGGGATGGCGTGAAAATCATGAACAGCCGTGCGCGTGCCCATCATGCTCCGGCAGCGTCAGCCCGAAATGCGAGACCAGGTCGGCGACCTGGGCCGGGCTGAGCTGGCGCGGATTGAGGTTGCGCAGGAGCAGGTAGAGCTTGGCCGTCTCCTCCAGCTCCTCGGTGGCGAAGACGGCGGCCTCCAGGCTCTCGCCGGCCACCACCGGGCCGTGGTTGGCGAGCAGCACGGAGGCGTACTTCCCCGCCAGACCCCGGATCGCATCGGCCACCGCCGGATCGCCGGGGCGGTAGTACGGCACGAGGGCCGTGCCGCCGGTGCGCATCAGGTAGTACGGCGTCAGCGGCGGCAGCACCGCCTTCGGGTCGATCTCGGGCAGCATCGACACCGCCACCGCGTGGGTCGAGTGCAGGTGGACGATGGCGCGAGCCTCGGCGCGGCTCTCGTAGAGCGCGGTGTGCAGCGGGATCTCCTTGGTCGGCTTGTCGCCGGAGACCACCCGACCCGCGGCGTCGAGGCGCGAGATCCGGGCCGGGTCGAGGAAGCCGAGCGAGACGTTGGTCGGCGTCACCAGCCAGCCGCCGTCGGGCAGGCGCAGGGAGATGTTGCCCGAGGAGCCGGGCGTCAGGCCGCGCTCGAACAGCGAGCGCCCGTGGCGGCAGATGTCCTCGCGCTGCTTCGACTCGCTCATGCCCGATCCCTCATGCCCGATCCCTCATGCGGTCGCGCCCGCGACCAGCGCGAAGCCGAGGTCGATCGTCTCGGCCGGTCCGCCCGCCGCCAGACGCTCGGCGGCGATTTCGCCGATCCGCAGCCGCGGCGTGCGGATCGTCGAGAGCGGCTGCGGCATCGCCGCGGTGATGTCGAGGCCGTTGTAGCCGAACAGCGCGAGCCGGTGCGGGATCGACCACCCGCGCGCCAGGCAGCAGAAGTAGCCGCCGAGCGCCATGTCGTCGTTGGAGAAGTACACGGCGTCGAGGTCCGGCGTGCGGTCGAGCAGCCGGTCGAGCGCCGCCCGCCCCGCCGTAGCGGAGGACGGTTCGGCGACGATCTCGCGGTCGATCAGCCC
Source organism: Methylobacterium cerastii (assembly GCF_022179125.1). Lineage (GTDB taxonomy): Bacteria > Pseudomonadota > Alphaproteobacteria > Rhizobiales > Beijerinckiaceae > Methylobacterium > Methylobacterium cerastii. Next base: position 118,876 of record NZ_BPQG01000004.1, on the reverse strand, counting down.
GTACCCCGTGCCTTGCAGGGCCGCCTCGAACCCCGCGAGCCGCTTCCCCGCCCTGAGATCCCGAAGGATGTCGTGGCCGACATAGCCGATGCGGCGGTAGCCCCGCGCCACCAGATGCGCGGCGCTGGCCTCGCCGACCGCCCGGTTGGAGAAGCCGACGACGAGGTCGAGGCCCGGCCCGTCCGTGTCGATCATCTCGACGACGCGGATGCCGGCGGCGCGCAGCAGCGCCACGGTGTCGGGATTGTGCTCCAGGCCGGTGAGGACGAGCCCGGCCGGGCGCCACGACAGCAGGGCGGCGACCAGCGCCTCCTCGCGGTCGGGATCGTAGTCGGAGACGCCGATCACGCTCTGGAAGCCGGTGCGGTCGAGCGCCCCCGTCAGCCCGCGCAGCAGGTCGGGGAAGACGATGTTGGCGAGCGACGGGATCACGATGCCGACGAGCTGCGAGCCGGCCGACGCCGCGTTGCCGGCCAGCGACCCGGCCAGGCGGTTCGGCACGTAGCCGAGCTTGGCCACCGCCTCGGCCACGCGGTCGGCGGTGCGCTTCGAGAACGAGCCCTGGTTGCGCAGCACCCGCGAGACGGTGCTCTCGCCGAACCCCGATTCCCGGGCGACGTCCGCCAGCGTCACGAGGCGCCGATGCAGGTTCATGGTGGCCCTTCGCGCGGCGAGATCAGAAGCGACATATCGAGCATCGCTGTCACCCGCAACTCGATTGGCAGCGCTGCCAAAATACTTTAGGCAGAATCCAAGCGCCGCATCACGGCGCAGAATCAATCATGACGCCGACGCGCCAAGACGTCGGCCTTGGAGGACGCCATGAGTTCACCAGCCGCCGTGCTGCCGGGCAGCGCCGTGCCGTCGAAGGACTTGGTCGAGCAGACCTATACGAAGGTGTTCTGGCGCCTCGTGCCGTTCCTGATGCTCTGCTACGTCGTCGCCTACCTCGACCGGGTGAACGTCGGCTTCGCCAAGCTGCAGATGTCCCAGGACCTCGGCTTCAGCGAGACGGTCTACGGCTTCGGCGCGGGCGTGTTCTTCATCGGATACTTCCTGTTCGAGGTGCCCTCGAACGTGATCCTCCACAAGGTCGGCGCACGGATCTGGATCGCCCGGATCATGGTCACGTGGGGGATCATCTCGGGCGCGTTCCTGTTCGTGAACTCGGCGACCACCTTCTACATCATGCGCTTCCTGCTCGGGCTCGCCGAGGCCGGCTTCTACCCGGGCGTGATCCTCTACACGACGGCCTGGTTCCCGGCCCATCGCCGCGCCAAGGTCATCGCCGTGTTCATGGCGGCGATCCCCGTCTCGGGCATCTTCGGCAACCCGCTCTCGGGCTGGATCATGGACGCGTTCAACGGCGCACACGGCCTGGCCGGCTGGCAGTGGATGTTCGTGATCGAGGCGGTGCTGGTCGGCGTCGCGGTGTTCTTCTACCTCGACAACCGCGCCTCCGAGGCCAAGTGGCTGAACGACGCCGAGAAGGCGGTGATCGAGCGCGACATCGCCGCCGACAACGTCGGCAAGGAGACGAGCCCGCACTCGATCGCGACCGTGTTCAAGAACGGCCGCGTCTGGTTCATGAGCTTCATCTACTTCTGCTTCGTCACCGGCCAGTACGGCCTGACCTTCTGGATGCCGACCCTGGTGAAATCCACCGGCGTGCAGGGCAACCTCAACATCGGCCTCATCAGCGCGATCCCGTTCCTGTTCGCGGTGTTCGTGATGATCCTGCTCGGACGCAGCGCCGACCGGATGCGCGAGCGGCGCTGGCACTTGATCGTGCCGGCGCTCTGCGGCGCCGTCGGCTTCGTGGTCGCGGCCACCGCCGGCAGCACCACGATCGCGATCATGGCGCTCTCGGTGGCGGCCGGCGGGGTGCTCACCTGCGCGCCGCTGTTCTGGTCGCTGCCCACCGCCTTCCTCTCGGGTGCGGGCGCCGCCGCCGGCATCGCGCTGATCAACTCGGTCGGCAACCTCGCGGGCTTCGCCAGCCCCTACGTGATCGGCGCCCTGAAGGACTACAGCGGCAACACCGCCACCGGCATGTACGCGCTCGCCGCGATGCTGGTGCTCGGTTCGATCGCGACCTTCGTGACGCCCAAGGGCCTGGTGAACCGCTAGACCCCGGCACCCGCCGCCCAAGGCTTCAACCGGACATCCGCGATGACAGCAACCTCCTCCGCCCGCCACGCCGCGGTGATCGGGCTCGGCTCGATGGGCTTCGGCATGGCGGCCTCGCTGCTGCGCGCCGGCTTCACGGTCGCGGCCTGCGACGTGAACCACGAGGCCGTCGCCCGCTTCTCGGCGGCCGGCGGGCGCGGCGTGACGAGCCCGGCGGAGGCGGCCGAGGGCGCGGGCGTGGTCATCTGCGTCGTCGTCAACGCCGCACAGACCGAGACCGTGCTGTTCGGCGAGGACGGCGCCGCGGCGGCGATGCCGGAGGGCGCGGTGTTCGTCTCCTCCGCGACCATGGACCCGGCGGTCGCCCGGCGCCTCGCCGCCCGCCTCGAGGCGACCGGCCGCCACTACCTCGACGCGCCGATGAGCGGGGGCGCGGCGCGCGCCGCCGACGGGGCGCTGACCTTCCTGGCCTCGGGCACGCAAGCCGCCTTCGACGCGGCCCGTCCCGCCCTCGATGCGATGGCCGGCACGCTCTACGAGCTCGGCGACGCCGCCGGCCAGGGCGCGGCGTTCAAGATGATCAACCAGCTGCTGGCCGGCGTGCACATCGCCGCGGCGTGCGAGGCGATGAGCTTCGCCGCCAAGCAGGGCCTCGACCTCGCGCGCGTCTACGAGGTCATCACCAAGTCGGCCGGCAATTCGTGGATGTTCGAGAACCGGATGCCGCACGTGCTCGACGGCGACTACGGCCCGAAGAGCGCGGTCGACATCTTCGTCAAGGACCTCGGCATCGTGCAGGACATGGCCCGCGTCGAGAAGTACCCCGTGCCGGTGGCGGCCGCCGCCCTGCAGATGTTCCTGATGGCCTCGGGCTCGGGCATGGGGCGCGACGACGATTCCTCCGTCGCGCGGCTCTACGCCCAGGTCTCGGGCGCGACCCTGCCGGGGGCGAAGAGCTGAGCATCCGTCGGCGTTCGATCGTCCGATCCACCACCTCATCCTGAGGTGCCCGCCTCGGCGGGCCTCGAAGGAGCCCTCCAGAACCCGCCGTCATCCCTGGAGGGCTCCTTCGAGGCCTCCGCTTCGCTCCGGCACCTCAGGATGAGGGGCAAGGGTGGGACGACCGGGGATCTAACGCTCGGTCTCGTCGGGGACCGGCGCAGAAAGAGTTCGAAACCATGCCGCGCTTTGCCGCCAACCTCACCTTGATGTTCACCGAGCTGCCCTTCCTCGACCGCTTCGCCGCGGCCGCGGACCAGGGTTTCGGGGCCGTCGAGTTCCTGTTCCCCTACGCGCATCCGGCCGACGCGATCGCCGAGCGGCTCGCGCGCCACGGCCTGACCCAGGCGCTGTTCAACCTGCCGCCGGGCGACTTCGAGGCTGGCGAGCGCGGGCTCGCGGCCCTACCCGAGCGCTTCGACGAGCTGAAGCAAGGCGTCGCCACAGCGCTCCGCTACGCCGAGGCCACCGGCGTCGGGCGCCTCCACCTGATGGCGGGCTTGGCCGACCCGAACGATTCGACCGCGCGCGACGCCTACCGCCGCGCCGTCGCCTGGGCGGCGGAGGCCGTCGGCAGCACCGGACGGGATTTGGTGCTGGAGCCGATCAACGGCCGCAACATGCCGGGCTACTTCCTGAACGACTTCGGGGCGGCGGCGGCGCTGATCCGCGACCTCGGGTTGCCGAACCTGAAGCTGCAATTCGACCTGTATCACTGCCAGATCATGCACGGCGACGTCACGATGCGCCTGCGCGAGCTGATGCCGATCGTCGGGCACGTGCAGACCGCCTCGGTGCCGGCGCGCCACGAGCCCGGCACCGGCGAGATCGACGACGCCTTCCTGTTCGCGGAGCTCGACCGGCTCGGCTACGACGGGTTCGTCGGCTGCGAGTACAACCCGGCCGCCGGCAGCGTCGAGGGCTTAAGCTGGTTCGCGCCCTATCGCGCCGGCCAGCGGGGAAACGCCCGATGAGCGCTTCGCAGTCTCCTTCCCGAGCCCTCGCCCTCGGCTGCGTCGCCGACGACTATACCGGCGCCTCCGACCTCGCCAACACCCTGACCAAGGCGGGCCTGCGCACGGTGCAGACCATCGGCGTGCCGGCCGACGACCTCGTCCTGCCGGAGGTCGACGCCGTGGTGGTGGCGCTCAAGAGCCGGTCCGTCGCGCCGGGCGAGGCGGTGGCGCGGTCGCGCGAGGCCGACGCCTGGCTCCGCCGCCGCGGCGCGAACCACGTGCTATTCAAGGTCTGCTCGACGTTCGACTCGACCGACGCCGGCAACATCGGCCCGGTGCTCGACGCCCTTCGGGCGGATGCGGCCGAGCCGATCGCGCTGGTCACGCCCGCCTTCCCCGAGACCGGGCGCAGCGTCTGCCAGGGCCACCTCTTCGTCGGCGCGACCCTGCTGGCCGAGAGCCCGCTGAAGGACCATCCCCTCAACCCGATGCGCGATTCGAATCTCGTGCGGGTGCTCGCCCGCCAGAGCGCCGGCACGGTCGGGCTCGTCGACATCGCCACCGTGGCAAAGGGGCCTGAGGCCGTCGCCGCCCGCCTCGACGCCCTGGCGGCGGACGGCCACGGCGCGGCGATCGCCGACGCGATCTTCGAGTCAGACCTCGAGATCCTGGGCCGCGCCGCCCTCGGGCACCGGGTCTCCTGCGGCGCCTCGGGCCTCGGCCTCGGCCTCGCCCGCGCGCTCGTCGCCGACGGCCGCGGCGCGCCCGCCGCCGACGCCATGGCGGGCGAGCCGGTCGGCGGCCACGCCGCGTGCCTCGCCGGCAGCTGCTCGCAGGCGACGCTGGCGCAGATCGAAGCCGCGGCCGCGCACATGGCCGTGCTGCACCTCGACATCGAAAAACTCATGGCCGGCCCCGCCGAACGCGAGGCGACCCTCGCCTGGGCCGCCTCGCGCCTCGCCGACGGCCCGGTCCTGATCGCCAGCAGCGCCGCGCCGGACGCCGTGCGCGCATTGCAGGCAAAGCACGGCGTCGCCGCGGTCGGCCACGCCGTCGAGGCGGCCCTGGCGCAGCTCGCCGCGGACCTCTTCGCCCGCGGCGTCCGCCGCCTCGTCGTCGCCGGCGGCGAGACCTCCGGGGCGGTGGTCGACCACCTCGGGCTGAAGGCCTTCCTGCTCGGGCCCGAGATCGCCGCCGGCGTCCCGGTTCTGCGCACCGCCGGCGGCGACCCGATGCTGCTGGCGCTGAAGTCCGGCAACTTCGGCGGCCGCGACTTCTTCCTGCGCGCCCTCGACCTGATGCGGTGAGGGCGCCACGCCCGTCCCACAGGTCCCCTTCAGGATGAGGTCGGCGGGTGGGCGAGCCGAACCGTTCTCGCAAGCCAAGGAGCTTCCCATGCACGCCCTGATCCTCGGCGCCGCCGGCATGATCGGCCGCCGCCTCACCAAGGCCCTGGTCGCATCGGGCACCGTCGGCGACCACCCGCTCGACGCGCTCACCCTGATCGACGTGGTCCAGCCCGACGCGCCCGCGGGCTGTGCCGGCACCGTCCGCACCGAGGCCGCCGACCTCACAGCTCCGGGGGCGGCGGACACCGCCATCGCCGGGCGCCCGGGCATCGTGTTCCACCTTGCAGCGGTGGTCTCGGGCGAGGCGGAGGCGAACCTCGAACTCGGCTACCGGGTCAACCTCGACGGCACCCGCCTGCTGCTCGACGCGATCCGCCGCGCGCACGCGGCGGACGGCTACCGGCCGAAGGTGGTGTTCACCTCCTCGCTCGCGGTGTTCGGGCCGCCGCTGCCGCCGGTGATCGGCGACGACTGGATCGTCACGCCGGCCTCCTCCTACGGCACCCAGAAGGCGATGGGCGAATTGCTGCTCGCCGACTATTCCCGCCGCGGCTTCCTCGACGGCATCTCCTTACGGCTGCCGACGATCTGCGTGCGCCCGGGCAAACCGAACAAGGCGGTGTCCGGCTTCTTCTCCGGCATCATCCGCGAGCCGCTGGCCGGCCGGCCGGCGATCCTGCCGGTGCCGGACACCGTGCGGCACTGGTTCGCCAGCCCCTCAGCCGCCACCGGCTTCCTGCTCCACGCGGCCGGGCTCGACTTCGGCCGCCTCGGCCTGCGCCGGTCGCTGACGCTGCCGGGCGTGTCGGCCACCGTGGCGGAGGAGATCGAGGCCTTGCGCAAGGTCGGCGGCGACAAGGCGGTCGCCCTGATCCGCCGCGACCCCGACGACGCGGTCGCGCGCATCATCGAGACCTGGCCCGAAGCCTTCGCCACCGACCGCGCGCGCGCGCTCGGCTTCACCGCCGACGCCTCGTTCGACGCGATCGTCGCCGAGCACGTCGCGGAATTCCAAGCCGGGGCGTGAGCCCGCATTATAAACCTATGTGACATTTCGTCGGGCGCGGTCGAACCGGGCGGGCGGCGCGTTAGAACGGGTCGAGCCCCCGGGAAACGCATCTTGTATAAACCCATCGAAGACTACGCCGTCATCGGCGACACCCACTCGACCGCGCTGATCGCCCGCGACGGCTCGGTCGACTGGCTGTGCTGGCCGCGGCACGACTCCCCGGCCCTGTTCCTCGCGCTGCTGGACGACGACAAGGGCGGCTCCTGCCGGATCGCGTTCGAGGGCCTGCGCTCGACCTCGCGGCGCTACCTGCCCGAGACCAACGTGCTGGAGACGACCTTCGTCACCGAGACCGGCAGTGCCCGGCTCGTCGACGTGATGCCGGTCAACCCGCCGACCCCCGAGCCCGAGGAGGGCCCCGATGGCGAGGGCGAGAGCCGGCTCGTCCGCCTGCTCACCTGCCTCGACGGCCACGTCGCCGGGCGCTTCACCGTGCGCCCGACCTTCGACTACGCACGCTGCGACGGCATCCCCATCGCCGACGGCGCGACGGTGCTGTTCGAGGCGGGCAAGCAGCGGCTGCGCGTCAACGCCGCGCCGGAGCCGAGCCTCGACGGCGCGATCGCCGAGAGCCGGTTCGCCCTCGGTGCGGGGGAGACCGCCTACCTCGTGCTCACCCACGGCGAGGACGGCGAGCGCGCCGCGATCGACGACTTCGCCGGCGCCGAGAGCCGCGCCGAGGCCACCATCGACTACTGGCGGCGCTGGAGCGACCGCTGCACCTATCACGGCCCCTATCGCGACGCGGTCCTGCGCTCGGCGCTCTGCCTCAAGCTGCTGACCTACTCGCCGACCGGCGCCATCGTCGCAGCCGCCACCGCCGGCCTGCCCGAGGCGGTGCCGGGCAACCGCAACTACGACTACCGCTTCACCTGGATGCGGGACGCGACCTTCACGGTCACCGCCTTCGTCATGCTCGGCTACGTCCGCGAAGCCTCCGAGTTCCTGCGCTTCCTGCGCGAGGCGGACGGCAGCTTCGGCCGCGACACGAAGCTGCTCTACGGCATCGCCGAGGCGATGCCGCCGGAGGAGGAGCTCGACCACCTCTCGGGCTGGCGCGACGTCGGCCCGCCGCTCGTCGGCAACGCCGCCGAGGGCCAGGACCAGCACGACATCTACGGCGAGCTGATCCGGGCGCTGTGCGTCTTCCTCGAAGCGGTCGACTACGACCCGCCGGAGAAGGTCAACGATCGCCTGCCGGAGGTGCTCGACAACCTCACCCGCCGCGCCATCGCCTGCCGCGACGCGGCCGACGACGGCATCTGGGAGCTGCGCACGGGCCCGCGCCAGCAGCTCCACACCAAGGCGATGCTGTGGGTGGCGCTGAACGACGCCGCCCGGATCGGCCGCAACATCGAGGGCGTGGCGCCGGAGAAGATCGAGACCTGGGAGCGGATCGCCGCCGAGATCCGCGCCGACTACCTGGAGAAGGCCTGGAACGAGGAGCGCCAGGCCTTCACCGGCGCCTACGGCTCGCACCACCTCGACGCGGCGGTGCTGCGCGCGGCCCTGTTCGGGGCGATTGACCCGAGCGACCCGCGCCTGCGCAAGACGCTCGCCGCGATCGAGGACGAGCTCGGCGTCGGCGACCTGATCTACCGCTATCGGATGGACGACGGGCTCGCCGGAGACGAGGGCACGTTCACGGCCTGCGCGTTCTGGCGCGTCGGATGCTTGGCGCTGGACGGCCGCACCGGCGAGGCCAAGGCCGCGTTCGAGCGCCTGCTGGCACGGGGCAACGACGTCGGCCTGTTCGCCGAGATGATCGACCCGAAGACCGGCGAGCAGCGCGGCAACACCCCCCAGGGCTTCTCGCACATGGCGCTGATCAACGCGGCCCTCCGCCTGCAGGACACGATCGGCCGTTTTGGGCTTCCCGAAGAGGGCTGCGCCGCGGTTAAGGCGGCGGCGGAATAGGCCTACAAACTGGGTTTGCGACCGGCGGCCCCCTCTTTCCTCCCCCTTTGCGGGGAGGGAAGCACGCATGTCCATCATCGCCCACTCGATCCGAACCCGCCACCACCCCGCCCGGACGCCGTCTCGTCCGCCTCGAAGACCACCAAGCGCGGCCGTGCGACGCGCGTAAAAACCAGTTGCGCGATGCGGTCCCCCGGCGCGATCTGGATCGGATCACCACTCGGGTTGCGGTTCCAGGCCGAGACCATCAGCGGGCCCTCGTAGTCGGCGTCGATCACCCCGGTGCCGTTGCCGAGCACCAGGCCGGCGCGATGGCCGAGGCCGGACCGGGGGACGACGAGTCCGCACCAGTCGGGATCGCGGATCAGCACGGCGAAGCCCGCGGGGATCAGCACCGGGGCGGCCTGCGGCGCGAGGTCGAGGGGCGCGTCGAGGCAGGCGTGGAGGTCGAGGCCGGCGGCCTGCGCCGAGCCCCAGCGGGGAAAGCCCCAGCCCGCCAGCCGCGGATCGAGCCCGCGGATGCCGACCTCGGGGAGCCCGGCGCTCACGGACGACACTCGGTCATGGCGGCCCTTTTCGTTTGCACGGCGGTCGGTCAGACGAACGCGCCGATACCGTTCCCCGGACGGCGAGACAAGGAGGCCGGCATGGCGCGCTGGATCGCGGGACTCGATGGCTGCCGCGGCGCCTGGGCGGGGGTGCTGCTCGACCTCGACGACCCAGGCCGTCACCGGGCGGCCCTGTTTAAGACCGTCGCCGCCTGCCTCGACGGACCGGAGGCGCCGGTCTCGGTCGGGATCGACGTGCCGATCGGCCTGCCCAACCGCGCGACGGCCGGGGGACGCGCCGCCGACCGGGCCGCGCGCGCCTACCTCGGCGCCAACCGGTCGAGCGTCTTCCCGGTGCCGCCGCGGGCGGCGATCTTCGCCGACGACTACACGGCGGCCAAGGCCCTGTCGCGGGCCAACAGCGCGCCACCCTTCGCGCCCTCGATCCAATGCTTCAACATCTTCCGCTACATCCGCGCGGTGGACGACCTGCTCCACTCGCGGTCCGCGCTGACGGCGCGCCTGCACGAGGTGCATCCCGAGATCGCCTTCCGCCGCCTCAACGGCGACCGGCCGCTCGGTGCGGGCAAGAAGGGGCCGCAGCGCCAAGCCGGACTGGACCTCCGCCGGGCGCTCCTCGTCGCCGCCGGTTTGCCGGAGACGCTGGTCCACGGCGCGCGGCCGCGCGGGGTCGGGGCGGACGACCACCTCGACGCGATGGCCGGCCTCGTCGTCGCCCGCGACATCCTCCTCGGACGCGCGAGCCCCCTGCCCGACCCGCCGGAGCGCGACGGGCACGGCCTGCCGGCGGTGATCTGGATGCCGGCGCCCCCTCGAAGAGGCACGCGGCCGGAATCCTGCTAACGACGTGGACCATGAGCGAACAGTCCAGCGCACAGCCCCTCGGAATCCGCCACGTCGCCCGCGCGCTGGTGTTCGATCCGGCCGACCGGCTTCTGCTGATCGAGTACGAATCGGTCCACGCGATCGAGCCGGACGGCAAGCCGCTGCGATTCTGGTTCATGCCCGGCGGCGGGCTGGAGCCCGGCGAGGACCACGTCACGGCCTGCCGGCGCGAGCTGTCGGAGGAGATCGGCCGCGCCGACTGCCCGATCGGCCCGCAGGTCGCGGCCTGCGACGGCCCGTTCCACCTGTTCCGGCAGTCCCGCGACGCGCGCGAGCGCTACTTCCTGGTGCGGCTCCCCGACGACCGCGTCGACACCAGCCGCCTGATGGAAACCGAGGACAACCCGCTTCACGGCACCCGCTGGTGGAGTGTCTCCGAACTGCTCTCAACCGAGGCGCGTATCGAGCCGGCCGGCCTCGGGGAACTCGCCGCGCGCTTGGTCGCCGGGCACGTTCCGGAGGCCCCGATCATCCTGAATTGGCGACAAACTTGAGCGTGGAACAGGGTGCTCAGGCTGTTCGTTCCGTGACGGAATCTTCCCTTTGTCAGGAGACATCATGTTCCCAACCGCGCTGACCGACGGCTACCGTTCCTTTCTGTCCGGCCGCTTCCCGACGGAGCGCAAGCGCTTCCAGGAACTCGCCTCGGCCCAGGAGCCAGAAACCCTGGTGATCAGCTGCTGTGACAGCCGGGTCGCGCCGGAGGCGATCTTCGACGTCGGGCCGGGCGAGCTGTTCGTGATCCGCAACGTCGCCGCGATCGTGCCGATCTACGAGACCGGCGGCGACTATCACGGCACCTCGGCGGCGATCGAGTTCGCGGTGCAAGGCCTCAAGGTGAAGAACATCGTCGTCCTCGGCCATGCCAGCTGCGGCGGCATCAAGGCCTATGCCGACAAGGCCAAGCCGCTCTCGAAGGGCAACTTCATCGGCAAGTGGGTCTCGCTGGTCGAGCCGGCCGAGGCCAAGGCGGGCGATTCGAGCGCGCCCGAATACCTCACCCGCCTGGAGCACGGGATGGTGAGCCAGAGCCTGGAGAACCTGATGACCTTCCCGTTCATCAAGGAGCGGGTCGAGGACGGCAGCCTGCAGCTCCACGGCGCGCATTTCGGCGTGGCCACCGGCGACCTGCTGGTGCGCGATCCGGAGACCGGCGACTTCAAGCCGGCGGCGGACCGGAACGGCGAGCCGCTGCGCCCGTCCGCGCTGATCAGCTGCAACTGAGGATAATCGAGCGGGCGCGTCCACCGGAGCGCCCGCGCAAGGGGTTTCGGACACGAAAAAGGGCGGCGGGCTCGATGGCCCGCCGCCCTTTTTCGTCAGCCCCGCCCGGCGTCGCCGCCGGGCGGAAGCGCTGTGATCACATCGCGTCGCGGGCGCCCGGCAGGCGCTGGGCCATGCCGTAATGGTGCTGCAGCACCGGCAGCGCCTGCTGCGCGTAGGTGCGGAGCGCCGGGTTCGGGCCGGACGAGGCGTAGGCCTCGGTCATGCCGATCGTCATCCGGTGCGCCTGGACCTGCTGGCTCACGTAGAGCCGGTCGAAGCGCGCGCCCGACGGGGTCGCGGAAAGCTCCGCCAGCATCGCCTGCTGCTCGGGGCTCGGCTGGACCACCGTGGTGCCGGCGGTCTGGTCGACGTCCACGCCGCCGAGGCGGCTGCCCGCCGCCGCGCCGCGCTGGGCGCCCGAGCCGAGACCCTCGAGCCCGCCCACCGGGCCGCCGCTCAACGTGCCGCCGACAACGCCCGCGGCCGCGCCGGTCGCGGCGCCGACGGCACCACCGGCCACCGCCAGCGGCGCGCCGATCAGGCCGTCGACCGGACCGCCCACGACACCGCCCTGCGCGGCGACGTAGCTGCGGTCACCGCCGACGAGGGCGACGTTAGCCGAGCGGTGGTCGCGGATCGCTTCCTGGGCATAGGTGCGGATCTGCGGGTTGCGAGACTTCGACAGCGCGATCTGGCTCGACTGGATCTCGAAGGCGTTCGCCTGCAGCGCCTGCAGGCGGAAATCGCTCAGGCCCTGGGCCATGGCGGGGGTCGAGACGGCGAAGGCGAGGGCGGACAGGACTGCGTAATTCTTCAGCATTGAAAACCTCTGGTCACGAATGGTGAGCGTGCAAGCCGTCATCGTTGCATCGCCCGGACCGGAATCAACCGATGCGGACGGCGGCAGCACTTCACTGGACCAACGATGACGATCGCCCATGGTTCCTCTGGTCTTGGCTGACCTTGCCGGGGCCGCGGCGCGCGAAGCCGCGCTTGATCGCCCTCGCGCCAGCGGCCATGCCTGCGCCGTCCCGTCCGCCGCGAGGCCGCCGCCCGTGAAGCTCATCGCGATCCAGATCCTGCGCGCGGCGGCGGCCCTGCTCGTGGTGATGCACCATGCGCAATCCGAGGCGGCCGCGCTGGCGCAGCGGACCGGCCAGGCCTTCGCGCCGAGCGCGCTGCTGCCCTGGGCCGGCGGCGTCGACGTGTTCTTCGTGATCTCTGGCTTCATCATCGTCCACGCGGCGACGGCCCACGCCGCCGGGCCGCACGGCCGGCGGCGCTTCCTCGCCCACCGGATCGCGCGGGTGGTGCCGCTCTACTGGCTGGTCACCGCCCTCTACCTCGCGGTCGGGCTGGCGGCGCCGGCCGCCCTCAGCGGCGCCGGCGGCCCGCTCGACGCCGGATCGGTCGTCGCCGCGTTCCTGTTCTGGCCGGCCGCGCGGGCGGACGGCGCGGTACAGCCGGTCTACGGCCTCGGCTGGACGCTGAACTGCGAGATGGCTTTCTACGCACTCTTCGCGGTCGGGCTCGGCTGGGGCCGACGGTCGCGTGTGGCGTGGCTCGTGGCGGCGCTCGCAGGAATCGTTCTGGCGGGGGCATGGCTGCGGCCCGCTTCGGTGCCGCTCGCCTTCTGGTCGAACCCGGTGATGCTGGAATTCGCCCTCGGTGCCCTGATCGCGCTGACCCGTGACGAGGGGCTGAGGCTGAGGGAGCCGGCGCGGGCGGCGCTCGCGCTCCTCGGGCTCGGCCTGCTCTGGCGCGCCGCGCAAGGAAGCGCAGACCTCGACGGATTCTGGCGCCCGCTCGCCCTCGGCATCCCGGCGGCCTGCCTGGTCGCCGCAGCCGCGCTCGGCCATGCGCGGGCGGAAGGCGGGCGGCGATCGTCGATCGTGTCGGCGCTCGCCGCATTGGGCGACGCCTCCTACGCGCTGTACCTCGTCCACCCCTTCGCCCTGCGCGCCTTGCGCGAGGTCTTGGTGCGCGCGAACCTCGCGGCCCTGCTCGACCCCTGGGCCGCGCTCGCCCTGATGCTGGCGGCCAGCGTCGCGGCGGCGCTCCTCGTCCACGCCTTCGTCGAGCGCCCGATGACGCGGCTGGCCCGCGCGCGCCTCGATCCGGCGCCCGATCCGAGTCCGAAAACCGTGTGAGCGCCGGGGGACGGCGAGTTTCCCGCCGCCGCGATCCGCATTAGCGTCGCCCCAACGATGGCGAACCCCAAGCGAGGCGACGCGATGAAGACCCTTCTGGTGCCGATCGCGCTCCACGACGCCCTGCCCTCGGTGCTGGAGACGACGCGCCTCGTGGCGCAGCGCTTCGGCAGCCTGATCGAGGGCGTGTCCCTGCGGCCGGCACTCGCCGAGTACGTGCCCGTCGACATGGTCGGCGGCATGACCTGGCTGCGCGACGAGGAGGCCGACCGGGCCGAGGCCGAGAAGGCCGGCGGGCGCTTCGTCGCCTTCATGGATGCGGCCGGCATCCCGCGCCACGCCCGCGACGGCCTGTGCGTTCCCGAGAACGTCGCCGGCGCCGGCGCCCGCTACCGCTGGCGCCAGGACGTGCCCGCGGGCGACGCCTTCCTCGGGCAATACGCGCGCCTGTTCTCGGCCACCGTCGTCGGCCGCCCGGGCGCCGCCGACGGCACGCCGCGCATGACCACCTTGGAGACGGCCCTGTTCGAGGGCGGGCGCCCGATCCTGGTGGCGCCGCCCACCCCGCCGACGCGGTTCGGCGACGCCATCGTCGTCGCCTGGAACGGCTCGACCGAGACCGCGCGGGCGGTCGCCTTCGCGATGCCGCTGCTGCGGGCGGCCTCCCGCGTGCTGGTGCTCAGCGTCGAGGGCGGCACGGTGCCGGGTCCGAGCGCGGAGGACCTTGCCCGCTCGCTCGCCTGCGAGGGCGTGTCGGCCGAGCACAGGGCGCTCCCCGCCGGGCGCCGGACGCCGGGCGAGACCTTCCTCGCCGAGGCCAAGGCCTTCGGCTCCGACCTGCTGATCAAGGGCGCCTACACCCAGAGCCGCTTGCGGCAGATGATCTTCGGCGGGCCGACGAGCCACCTCCTCGCCCACGCCGACCTGCCGATGCTGATGGCGCACTGAGCGGCGCCGCGGCGTCATGGCCGGAACCTCGGCCGTACGCCCGGCGTTCGCGCCTCGCCGGGCCGTGCCGGTCGATCGAGGGCTGACCACAGTGATCCGAGCTTGTCTGATCGCGCTCGCGCTGAGCGCGACCTCCGTCGCGGCGCAGGCCCAGGCCCCGCAGGCCCCGACCTCCGCCCCGCAACCGAAGGAATCGGTCGCCCGCTACCACGGCACCGTCGAGGCCCGCGACGCGGAGTCTGTGCGGATCCGGCGCCCGGACGGCGAGACGGTCACCGTGCTGATGAACGTGAAGACGCGCCTGTTCATCGCCACCGCCGGGCGGCTGCGCGACATCAAGCCGGAGAGCTACGTCAGCATCGTGTCGGTGCCCGGCCCCGACGGGAAGCCGAAGCCGATCAAGGTCGCGATCTACTCGCCGTCGGAGCGCGGCTTCGAAGCCGGCACCAAGCCCTGGGACGCCGCCCCCGACGCGCGGCTCACCGCGGGCTGGATCGGCGGGCTCTCGCTCGATGCGCCGCGCGAGGTCGAGCTGGTCTACGAGGGCGGCAGCAAGACCTTCACCATCCCGCCCGGCACGCCGACCGCGCAGATCGCGCCGGGCGAGAAGGCCCTGCTGGTCCCCGGGGCCGACGTGGTCGTGCTCGCCCGCAAGGATGCCGAGGGCGTCGTCAACGCCGACCTCGTCGCCGTCGGCCGGTCGGGGACCGAGCCGACCTTGTGACATCCCGCACGACGCGACGCCGGCCGCCCTCCCCGACCGGCGACCTCTGATCGCAGGCCAGCGATGAAGGCATGGCGCCGGGCGGGTCGCCCGCGCTACATCGCCCGCATGACCGACTTCACCCTCGATCCCCGGCTCGCCGCCGACACCGTGCCGGTCGGCGACCTCGGCCTCTGCTCCGTCCTGCTGATGGACGACGCACGCTTCCCGTGGCTGATCCTGGTGCCGCGCCGGCCCGGGCTGAGCGAACTCACCGACCTCGCCGCCGACGACGCGGCCGCACTGTGGCGCGAGGTGCACCTCGCCACGAGCGTGATGCAGGCGCTGGCCAAGCCCGACAAGGTCAACGTCGCGACGCTGGGCAACGTGGTGGCGCAGCTCCACGTCCACGTGGTCGGGCGCTTCCTGTCCGATCCGGCCTGGCCCGGCCCGGTCTGGGGCTTCGAGACGCGCAAGCCCTATCCGCATCACGCCCGCGCGCAGCTCGCCGAGCGCGCCGGCGCCCAGTTCGCAGCAGCCTGAGGTGGCGATGCCCGATCCGTTCGCGACGCTCGGCTTCACGCAGAGCCGGCTCGTCCGCCATTCCTCGGAGCAGCCGGAGGGCGCGGTGCCGGCCTCCGACACACCGGACACCGGCCTCGTGCTGATGGCCGGCGACGCGCTCGTGCTGCGCGGCGGCAGCGCGATCCTCTCCGCCGAGGACGGCGCGCGGGCGAACCCGCTGATCACCCAGGAGCGGATCTTCCTCGGGCACGTCGAGGGGCGACCGATCTTCGCGGCGGTCGCGGCTCCCGAGGCGGCCGAGGCCTATGCCGACGACACCTTCCGGACGCTGGACCTGCGCACCATCG
Organism: Methylobacterium cerastii; assembly: GCF_022179125.1. Lineage (GTDB taxonomy): Bacteria > Pseudomonadota > Alphaproteobacteria > Rhizobiales > Beijerinckiaceae > Methylobacterium > Methylobacterium cerastii. Next base: position 103,063 of record NZ_BPQG01000004.1, on the reverse strand, counting down.
CCACCGAGGGCGCGGTGCCGCAGCAGGAGCTCGGCCTGCTCGCCACCGCCAAGTCGATGCTCGGCTGGCACGGGCGCAATCGCTTCTGCGCCAATTGCGGCACGCAGACCCTGTTCCGCGCCGGCGGCTTCCGGCGGGAATGCCCGACCTGCGCCGCCCACCACTTTCCGCGTACCGACCCGGTGGTGATCATGCTGATCCGTCGCGGCGAACGCTGCCTGCTCGGGCGCGGCCCGCACTTCAAGGAGGGGATGTACTCGTGCCTCGCCGGCTTCCTCGAGCCGGGCGAGACGATCGAGGCCGCGGTCGCGCGCGAATCCTACGAGGAGACGCGGGTGCGGGTGTCCTCGGTCGCCTACCACACCTCGCAGCCCTGGCCGTTCCCGTCCTCGCTGATGATCGGCTGCACGGCGGAGGCCCTCGACGAGACCATCGTCACCGACCCCACCGAACTCGCCGACGCCCGCTGGTTCGACCGCGCCGAGGTGCTGGCGATGCTGGAGCGCCGCCACCCGGACGACCTGTTCGCCCCGCCGCCGATGGCGATCGCCCACGTGTTGATGCGCGCCTTCGTCGACGGGCGGGCGTGAGGGTCGAAACCCGTCGTTCGCCACCGACTGCAAACGCTCGGAATCCGTGAACGCCGAGCAGCTTGCCGGTTTCCCCCCGTCAATCAGCTCGCGATCTTCTGGCGGGGACCGAAACCCTGGAGGAGATCCTCGAACTGCGCCGCCGGCAGCGCCTTTGCGTACAGGAATCCCTGACCCTGCTTGCAGCCCATTTCGAGCAGCCGCGCCTCCTGGTCCGCGGTCTCGATCCCTTCCGCGATGATGTCCAACCCGATGTCGTTCCCGATCTGGATGATGGAGCGCACGATCGCCGCATCGTGCTGATCGGTCATCAGGTCCCGGACGAATCCCCGATCGATCTTGAGGCGCGTCAGCGGGAAACGCTTGAGCGAACTCAACGAGGCGTAGCCGGTCCCGAAATCGTCGAACGAGATGCCGACTCCGCGACGATGCAGGTCGCGAAACGGGCGAAGGACAGGTTCGTCGACCTTCAGGAAGATCGTTTCGGTGATTTCCAGCTCCAGCATCTCCGGGCTCAACCGGTGCCGCTGGAGCGCGTCGGCGACGTCCAAGGTCAGCGTCCCCGACCGGACCTGGGCGGTGAACAGGTTGACGCCCATTTTCCGGATCGGGAGCCCGGCGTCGCGCCAGGCCGCCGCCTGCCGACAGGCTTCGTCGAGGATCCAGCGTCCGACCTCGAGGGCCAGGGGGTGCTCCTCGAGCTGCGGCAGGAAGGCGCCCGGATACAGCAATCCGCGTTCGGGATGCCGCCACCGCAGGAGGGCCTCGGCCCCGTTGATGCACCGGTTCTCGAGCGCCACCTGCGGTTGGTAGTGGAGCACGAACTCGCCGGCCGCGACCGCCCTGCGCAACTCCGACTGCATCGCCAGCCGCGAAAGCAGCGCGCTCCGCATCTCGGGCTGAAACAAGCGGAAGACACGCTTGCCGTCCTGCTTCGCGCGAAAAGCGCCAAGTCCGCGTTGCCGACGAGTTCGCCCGCCGACAGGCCCTGCGTCGGGCTGATGGCCCCTCCGACGCTGACGCCCAGATGGAAGGTATGACCTAAGACGCAGAACGGTGCCGCGAAGGCTTCGAGAAGCGCGGCGGCACCGGCTGCGACCTTCAGTGGATCGGTGGCGCCCGGCAGCATCACGGCGAACTCGTCGCCGCCGAACCTGGCGAGGATCGCATCCGCACCGAGCCAGGCCGGCAGACGGATGGCGAGGGTTTGGAGGACGGCGTCGCCGGTGCCGTGCCCGCAACTGTCGTTCACCTCCTTGAACCCGTCGAGGTCGAGCATGAGGACGCACGTGGCCTGACCGGCGACGAGCCGCGCGTCGAGCGTCTCTTCGAAGGAGGCGCGGTTGGGCAACCCGGTGAGGGTGTCGTGATGCGCAAGCCTGACCAGATGCGCGTCGCGGGCGCGCCATTCCGAGATGTCGCGCATGATCGCCCCGAAGCCGAGGCCGAAGCGGTCTCTCCAAATCGACAACGTGAATTCGGCCGGAAACTCGCTGCCGTCGCAACGTCTCGCCGTGACCTCGATCGTTCGGCCGGCCATCCGGGAGGGCTCGTTACGGACCATGCGGGCCAAACCTGCCGCGTGGCTGGCGCGAAACCGTTCGGGAACGACGACATCGATGTTTTGGCCGAGCATCGCGCCGGGTCCGTATCCGAAGAGCGCCTCGGCCGCATCGTTCACGAAGGTGATACGACCGCTGCTGTCGTTGGTGATGAAAGCATAGGTGGCGGCCTGTACCAGTCCCAAAGCGCCCGCCACTCTGGTGTCTGAAGAGGCCGGGCCTTGAAGACCGAATGCTTGTTCGTTCGCGTCGATGCCAGTCATCACTTCAGCTCAATGGAATCCACGCATTGCGAAGAAGCAACATGTCACGGTAATCAAATCGAATTAAACATTTGTTACAGTCATTTCGACTGATCGGGTTCACTAAATATGACTTTTATCCTATAAAGATTGTCGGTTCCGGCGCGGAAACCGGGCCGAAAACACGTGAACTGACATCCCGTGAACGCTCGCTTCCAACCGAACGAAGCGATTTCTGCGGCTGCGTCGGGTCGAGGACGAACGACATCGCGGGTTGATCCGCCGCCACGAGAGCCTGTTCCGCGATCTTCGGATCATGGAAGACGATCGAACCCGCCGTGCAGCCGTATGACCTTCGCGCGAGCCTGCGTCCGTCTCGCGCGAAAGTGCCTCAGATCTCGATCGCCCGGCGCCCGCCCATCCCGGCGGGATCGAGGGCGACGCTCTTGATCACCGCGTGGACCGGGCGGCCGACCGCGAGGTCGAGGTCTCGGACGGCGGCGCCGGTGAGGCGGGCGGCGAGCACCGCGCCGCCGCAGGCGACCTCCACCATCACCGCGTGCCCGTCCGGGATCAGCGCCGCGACCCGGCCGGACAGCACGTTGCGGGCGCTGAGGCCGATCGGCACCGCGGTGGCGACCAGCACGTCGCGGGCCGGCACCCGCACCCGCAACGCACTGCCGACGGCGCGCGGCAGCAGCGGTACGAGGAGCCGCCCGGCCGCGCCTTCGAGGCGGGTCAGGCCGGCCTCCGGGTCGTGCCCGGCAACGGTCATGTCGAGGAGCGCGCCGGCCTCGGCCTCGTGGACCGGAACGAGGTCGGCCCGGCGCAGGATCGCCTCGGCCGGGCCGCAGGCGGCGACGCGGCCGGCCTCCAGCACCACCACGGTGTTGGCGAGCCGGGCCACCTCGCCGACCGCGTGGCTGACGTAGACGATCGGGATGCCGGCCTCGTCGCGCAGCCGCTCGATGTAGGGGAGGATCTCGCCTTTGCGCGCCTCGTCCAGCGCCGCCAGCGGCTCGTCCATCAGCAGCAGGCGGGGCTTGGCCAGCAACGCACGGCCGATGGCGACGCGCTGGCGCTCGCCGCCGGAGAGGCCCGCCGGCCGCCGGTCGAGCAGGTGGCCGACGCCGAGCATGTCGACCACCGCGTCGTGCTCGGCCCGGTCCGCCCTTTGGCCGGAGAAGAGCCGACCGTAGCCGAGGTTGCCCCGCACGCTGAGGTGCGGGAACAGGCGCGCGTCCTGGAACACCAGCCCGATCCGGCGCCGATGCACCGGCAGGGCGATGCGCCGCTCCGTGTCGACCAACGTCTCGCCGGCGACGACGATGCGGCCGCGATCGGGGCGGCTCAGCCCGGCGATCAGGTCGATCAGCGTGGTCTTGCCCGAGCCCGAGCGGCCGAACAGGGCGGTGAGCCCGGCCCCGGCCTCGAAGGCGGCGTCCAGCGTGAACGCGCCCCGGCGCAGGGCGACGGCGACGGCGATCGTCATGCCGGCCGGCTCCTTCGCGGCGTCCCCGCGTTGTGCGACGACACCCTCACGGAAGGCCGCGCATGATCACCGTCCACCACCTGGAGAACAGCCGCTCGCAACGGGTGCTCTGGCTGCTCGAGGAGCTCGGCCTGGACTACGACGTGAAGCGCTACGCCCGCGACCGCGAGACCATGCTGGCGCCGCAGGAACTCAGGGCGATCCACCCGCTCGGCAAGTCGCCGGTGATCACCGACGGCGACGTGACGGTGGCGGAATCCGGCGCCATCGTCGAATACCTCACCGCCCGCTGCGGCGGCGCCCTGGTGCCTGCCCCCGGCACCGAAGAGCATCGCCGCTACACCTACTGGCTCCACTACGCCGAAGGCTCGGCGATGCCGCCGCTCCTGCTGAAGCTGGTCTTTTCGCGCCTCGCGCCGGGCAGCCCGGCGCTGGTGCGCCCCCTGGTGCGGGGGATCGCCAAGGCGGTCACGGCCAAGTTCGTCGACCCGGAGCTGCGCCGCCACGCCGCCTACTGGGAGGGTGAGCTGGCCGACCGACCGTGGTTTGGCGGCGACGCCTTCACCGCCGCCGACATCCAGATGAGCTTCCCGCTCGAAGCCTTCGCCGCGCGCGGCACCGGCGCCGGCGCGCGCCTGACCGACTGGCTCGCCCGCATCCACGCCCGCCCGGCCTACCGGCGCGCGCTGGAGCGCGGCGGGCCGTATGCCTATGCATGAGGCGCGGTGGGATCGCAGCCTCCCCGTCATCCCGCCCCCAGCCGCCGCCCGATGCGGCGGGCCAGAAGTTCGGACAGCAGCAGGGCGGCCATCGACAGGGCGACCGAGATCAGCGTGAGGCGCAGCGCCGCGGCCTCGCCGCCGGGCACCTGCGTCAGCGTGTAGATCGCCGCGGGCAGGGTCTGTGTCTCGCCGGGGATGTTCGAGACGAAGGTGATGGTGGCGCCGAACTCGCCCATCGCCTTGGCGAAGGCCAGCACCGCGCCGGCGAGGATGCCGGGCAGGCTGAGCGGCAGGGTCACCGTGAGGAACACCGCCAGCGGCCGGGCGCCGAGCGTCGCGGCCGCCTGTTCGAGGCGGGCGTCCACGGCCTCGATCGACAGGCGCATCGCCCGCACCATCAGGGGAAAGCCCATGACTGCGCAGGCGAGCGCCGCCCCGGTCCAGCGGAACGCGAACACGATCCCCACCTCGGCGAGCCACCCGCCGACGAGCCCGCGCCGGCCGAGCGCCAGGAGCAGCAGGTAGCCGGTGACGACGGGGGGCAGGATCAGCGGCAGGTGGACCAGCCCGTCGAGCAGGGCGCGCCCGGGAAACCGCCGCCGGGCGAGAAGCCACGCCACGGCGATCCCCGGCAGCAGGCTCGCGAACGTCGCGACGGCGGCCACCTTCAGGCTCAGCGCCACGGCGGTCCACTCGTCGGGCGTCAGGTCGAGCAAGGATGGGTCGTCCGGTCCGGGAGGCGCCGCGGACCGTCGCGGCCGCTCGATAAGCAGCCTTGGACGGGGGATGCGCGGCGCGCAAGCGGCTCAGGCGCCGGTCTCGTCCTTCGTGCCGGGCTTCGCCTCCTCGGCGCGGTGCAGGCGGCTCAGCAGCACGAGGAGCCGGCCCGGCAGCGGCGTCTCGAGGGCCTCGGCCCCGAGCAGGGCGTCGCGCGGCCGGGCCGGCTGGCGCCGGCGCCGGGCGAGGCCGTTGAGGACGACCGGCCGGGCAACGGAAGGTCTCGACTTGGTCACGCGGACGCACCCTCGATGAACGAACGACTCGGACGACAATGCGGAGTGCCGACGTGGTGGCCTGACCGAAACCGTTGCACGCCGAAGCCGGTTCCGGGGGTCGATATGATGAACGCGTGAACAATCTGCCGCATTCCCAGGCGGTTTTGCCGCGGTTCGATCCGCTTGTGGCGGCTCCGATCCGAGGGTGGTAGAGGCGGCCATGCTCGAAGGCCTGCACCCGAACCGCCCGACCCACGTCCTGCAGCTGATGACCGACGAGCGGTCGGCGCGCACGATGACCGACCTGCTGGGCGAGATGTTCGACCCGACGGAGACGGCGGTGGCCGCCTTCGAGTCCGAGGACGGGGTGACGTGGCGGCTCGAGGCCTACTTCGCCGACGCGCCGGACGAAGATTACATCCGCGACCTGATCCGCCCCGTGGTCGGCGCGAAGGCGGACGCCGCCGAGTTCCGCACCGTCGACCAGAAGGACTGGGTCCGCGCCTCGCTCGAAGGCCTCGTGCCCGTGCGCGCCGGACGCTTCCGAATCCACGGCTCGCACGACCGCGACACCGTGCGGCCGAACGAGCTCGCCATCGAGATCGAGGCGGCGCTGGCCTTCGGCACCGGCCACCACGGCACGACGCTCGGCTGCCTCAAGGCCCTGGTGGACGTGCTCAAGCGTGGCCGCCCCGGCCGGGTGCTCGACGTCGGCACCGGCACCGGCATCCTCGCTTTCGCCGCCGCCAAGGCCCTGCGCCGCCCGGTGATCGCCGGCGACCTCGACGGCGAGGCGGTGCGCACCGCCCGCGCCAACGCCCGCGCCAACGGGCTCGGACCCTACCTCAAGCTCTACGAGGGCCCGGGGGTGCGCAACGCCATGGCCGCGCGGACGCGCCACTTCGACGTCGTCTTCGCCAACATCCTCGCCCGCCCCCTGCGCGCCCTGGCGCCGACGCTCTCGGCGGTGGTGGCCGAGGGCGGCGTGCTGGTGCTCTCGGGGCTGATCGAGCGCGACGTGGCCGGCGTGCTCTCGGCCTACCGCCACCAGGGCTTCCACCTCGCCTCGCGGGGGACGATCGAGGGTTGGGTCGCCCTGGTGCTGCGCCGCGGCGGGGCGGCGCAGCGGCCGCTGGCCGGGTCCGCCCGGCGCTGAGCCCGATCCGAGGCGGACGGCCCGCGTTCGGTTGCCCGCGGGGTGCCGCCGGCGATACCGTGGGCGCATGACCCGCACCCGATTCCAGACCTTCGACGACCCGAGCCACCGCAAGGGGCCTGAGCGCGTCGCCGCCCTTCGCGCCGCCTTGCGCGAGGCCGGAATCGACGGCTTCGTCGTGCCCCGCGCCGACGAGCACCAATCCGAATACGTCCCGGCCAACGCCGAGCGGCTCGCCTGGCTCACCGGCTTCACCGGCTCGGCCGGCACCGCCGTGATCCTGGCCGAGGCCGCAGCACTCATGGTCGATGGGCGCTACACCATCCAGGCGCCGGAACAGGTCGATCCGGGCGTCGTCACGGTCGTGCCCCTCGCCGAGAGCACCGCCGAGGCCTGGATCGGCCGGACCCTGCGGCGCGGCGCAGTGCTCGGCTACGACCCGTGGCTGCACACCCCCGACGGGGTCGCCCGCCTCGAGCATGCCGCCGCCAAGGCCGGCGCCTCGGTGAAGGCGCTATCGGAGAACCCGGTGGACGCGGTCTGGGCCGGCCGCCCGAAGCCGCCATCGGGCCGCGTGATCGCGCATCCGCTCGACTTCGCCGGCGAAACCGCGAGCGACAAGATCGCGCGCATCCGCGTGGAGCTGGAGGCCGGCCAGTGCGACGCGCTGGTGATCTCCGATCCCCACAACCTCGCCTGGGCGTTCAACCTGCGCGGCGGCGACGTCGGGCACACGCCGCTGGCGCTGGGCTACGCCATCCTGCCGCGCGAGGGCCGGCCGCGGCTGTTCCTGGTGTCGCACGACGTGACGGAGGAGGCGCGGGCGGCGCTCGCCCCGGTCGCCGACATCGCCTCGCGGGACGACTTCGAGCCGGCGCTCGGCGAGCTCGCCGGCAAGCGCGTGCGCCTCGACGCCGCCACCGGCGCCGCCGCCCTGAAGGAGCGCGTCGCGACGGTGGGCGGCACCCCCGATGTCGGCCCGGACCCGATCACCGCGATGAAGGCGGTGAAGAACGCCGCCGAGATCGCCGGCGCCCGCGCCGCACACCGGCGCGACGGGGCGAGCGTGGTGCGTTTCCTCGCCTGGCTCGACGGGCAGAGCCACGTCACCGAGGTCGCCGCGGTGGAGGCGCTGGAGGACTTTCGCGCGGACGGCGGCGACCTGCGCGACGTCTCGTTCCCGACGATCTCCGGCTCCGGGCCGAACGGCGCGATCGTGCATTACCGCGTCACCCGCGCCACCGACCGGCGGGCGGAGCCGGGCGAGCTGTTCCTGATCGATTCCGGCGCGCAATACCCCGACGGCACCACCGACATCACCCGCACGGTCGCGGTGGGCGCGCCGAGCGCGGAGATGCGTGATCGCTACACCCGCGTGCTGCGGGGCCACGTCGCCATCAGCCGCGCGGTCTTCCCCAAGGGCACCACAGGCGCGCAGATCGACACCCTTGCGCGCCTGCCGTTGTGGGAGGCCGGCCTCGATTTCGACCACGGCACCGGCCACGGCGTCGGCGCCTTCCTCTCGGTGCACGAGGGCCTGCAGCGCATCGCCAAGACCGGAACCGTCGCCCTGGAGGCGGGGATGATCCTCTCCAACGAGCCGGGCTACTACCGCGCCGGGGGCTACGGCATCCGCATCGAGAACCTCGTCCTCGTCGAGCCCCGCGAGGTGCCCGGCGGCGAACGCCCGGTGCTCGGCTTCGAGACCCTGACGCTGGTCCCCTACGACCGCCGCCTGATCGTGCCGGAGATGCTGAGCCCCGCCGAGCGCGCCTGGATCGACGCCTACCACGCCCACGTCCGCGACGTGCTCGACCCGGACCTCGACCCGGAGACGCGAGCCTGGCTGGAGCGGGCGACGGCGGCACTCTGAACCCAGGATCGATCCTCCGCGCGGCACCCGGACGCGCCGTCGCGATTTTACCCTCCGCCGGTTCGCGCCTATGACCAGAGCAGCGTGAAACCGTCGTGGACGGTCGCGCGAAGGGACCGCATGCTCCGTCTTCTCGCCCTCCTCCTATCGCTGCTCGCCGGGCCCGTCGCGGCCCAAGGCTTCAAGCCGCCGGCCGACCTCGTGCGGGCGAGCCTCGTGGCGGAGCCTGCGGCAATGGCCGGCGCCACGCCGTTCACCGTGGCCATCCGCATGGCGATGAAGCCGGGCTGGCACGTCTACTGGCGCAACCCCGGCGATTCGGGCCTGCCGCCGGAGGTGACCTGGACGCTGCCGGCCGGCTTCTCGGCCTCGGCGATCCAGTGGCCGGCACCGCACCGCATCCCGATCGCGACGCTGATGAACTTCGGCTACGAGGGCGAGGCGATCCTGCTCGTGCGGGTGACGCCGCCGCCAAGCCTCGACCCGGCAGCCCCCGTGACGCTTGCGGGCAAGCTCACCTATCTCGTGTGCGAGAAGGAATGCATCCCCGGCTCGGCCGACCTCACCCTGACCCTGCCGGTCGCCCGCGAGGCCGCGGCCGATCCGGCCAACGCCGCGCTGTTCGTGCGTGCCCGCGCCGCCCTGCCCAAGGCCTCGCCGTGGCCGGTGCGGCTGTCGAGCCAGGGCGACCGCCTCGCCCTGGACCTCGACGCGCCGGGCCTCGCCGCGGACAGGCTCCGCGCGGTGGCGTTCTTTCCCTATTCCGAGACGGCGATCGAGAACGCCGCGCCGCAGCCCTTCACCGTGGACGCGGCCGGCCTCCACCTGACGCTGACCCGCGCGACGCCCACCGACGCCGCGCCCGAGAGCCTGCCCGGCGTGCTGGCGATCGAGGAGGAGACCGGCGACGGTCTCGTCCGCCAGGCCTTCGCGCTGGGCGACGAGGCGCCGCTCGCGGCCGGCAGCGCGATGCCGAGCGTGGCGCCGGCGATCCCGCGCACCGAGCCGGCCGAGACCCTGACGCTCTGGACCGCGGCCGGCCTCGCGCTGCTGGGCGGCCTGATCCTCAACCTGATGCCCTGCGTCTTCCCGGTGCTGTCGATCAAGGTGCTCAGCTTGGTGAAGCATTCCGGCGAGGCGCCGGGGCGGGTCCGCCTGCACGGGCTCGCCTACACGGCGGGCGTGCTGGCGGCGTTCCTGGCGCTGGCCTCGCTGCTGATCGCGCTGAAGGCCGGGGGAGCCGGGATCGGCTGGGGCTTCCAGCTGCAATCGCCCACCGTGGTGGCCGCCCTGGCCTACCTGCTCTTCGCCATGGGCCTGAGCCTGTCGGGCATGCTCCACCTCGGCGGGCGGCTCGCCGGGCTCGGCGACGGGCTGACCCGGCGGGCCGGACTCGAAGGCTCGTTCTTCACCGGCGTGCTCGCGACCGTGGTGGCGACGCCCTGCACCGCCCCCTTCATGGGCTCGGCGGTGGGCTTCGCGCTGACGCAGTCGACGGCCGCCGGCCTCGTGGTGTTCGCGAGCCTCGGCTTCGGCCTCGCCCTGCCCTTCCTGGCGTTGACCCTGTGGCCGGCGGCGCTCCGCGCCCTGCCCCGCCCGGGCGCCTGGATGGACGTGCTGAAGCAGGCGCTGGCCTTCCCGATCTACGCCACGGTCGCGTGGCTGGTCTGGGTGCTGGCCCAGCAGGTCGGGCCGCAGGGCCTGCTCGCCGCGCTGATCGGACTGGTGCTGCTCGGCTTCTCCGCCTGGGCGTGGGAACTCGGCCGCGACGCGCGCCCGGTGCGGGCGCAGCTCGCCCGCGGCCTCGCGGTGCTCGCCGTCGTCGGCGTGGCGGCGCTCGCCCTCACCCTCGACCGCGACCGGATCGCGCCGGGCGCCCAGACCAGGGCCGAGGGCGTCGAGCCGTTCACGCAGGCGCGCCTCGACGCGCTGCTGGCCGGCGGCCGGCCGGTCTTCGTCGACATGACCGCGGCGTGGTGCATCACCTGTCAGGTCAACGAGCGCACCTCGCTCGGGACGGCGGCGGTCGGCGCAGCGATGCGCGCCCGCGACGTCACCTACCTCAAGGGCGACTGGACCAACCAGAATCCGGAGATCACCCGCCTGCTCGAGCGCCACGGCCGCAGCGGCGTGCCGCTCTACCTGCTCTACGCAGGGCCAGGCGAGCCGACGGTGCTGCCGCAGATCCTCACCGAGGGCACGGTGCTGAGCGCGCTGGACGCCGTAACGGCGACGGGCCGCAGCGCGGGGCTCGCGGGCGCGGGAACGAAGGTGCCCTAATCCTCGCCCGAAAACGTCTCGTCGAAGGCGTAGCCCGAGCCGCGGACGGTGCGGATCGGGTCGGTCTCGCCGGTGCGGTTCAGGGCCTTGCGCAGGCGGCCGACATGCACGTCGACGGTGCGTTCGTCGATGTAGACGTCGTGGCCCCAGACGCCGTCGAGGAGCTGCTCGCGGGAATAGACCCGGCCGGGGCTCTGCATCAGGAATTCGAGCAGCTTGAACTCGGTCGGCCCGAGGTGGATCTCGCTGCCCGCCCGGCGCAGGCGGTGGCTGTCGCGGTCGAGCTCGATGTCGCCGGCCTCCAGGAGGTTCGCGACATGGGTCGGCTTGGCCCGGCGCAGCAGCGCGCGGACCCGGGCCAGGAGCTCCGGCACGGAGAACGGTTTGACGATGTAGTCGTCGGCCCCAGTCCCGAGGCCGCGGATGCGGTCGCCCTCCTCGCCGCGCGCCGTCAGCATGATGACCGGCAGGGACGCCGTCTCGCGCCGCGCCCGCACCCGGCGGCACAGCTCGATCCCCGAGAGGCCGGGCAGCATCCAGTCGAGCAGGATCAGGTCCGGCACCTGCTCCTGCAGGCGCAGCTCGGCCTCGTCGCCGCGGGCGGCGGAATCGACCTCGAAGCCCTCGGCTTCGAGGTTGTAGCGCAGGAGGGTGGTGAGCGCCTCCTCGTCCTCGACGATCAGGATCCGCGTACGCATGCAGGGCACTCCCGGGCGGGCCGCCCGACTTCCTTGGCCGCCGTGAGACGCCGACAGGCGTCTCAGGCGCCGGGCGTCACCGTCGCGTAGTTCGACGCGTCGTTCTTCGGGCGGTCACCGGCGAGGTTCTCGCCGGTGGCGAGATAATGGATCGTCTCGGCGATGTTGGTGGTGTGGTCGCCGATGCGCTCGACGTTCTTGGCGCAGAACAGCAGGTGCGTGCAGAACGAGATGTTGCGCGGATCTTCCATCATGTACGTCAACAACTCGCGGAACAGCGAGTTGTAGAGCGCGTCGATCTCGCCGTCCCGCTCCCAGACGTTGTGCGCCGCCGAGACGTCGCGGCTGGCATAGGCGTCGAGCACGTCCTTGAGCTGCTCCTGCACCAGGTCGCTCATGTGCTGCACGCCGAGCACGATCTTCTGCGCCTGGGCCTGGTCGCTGATCGCGACGACGCGCTTGGCGATGTTCTTGGCGAGGTCGCCGATGCGCTCGAGGTCGCCCGAGACGCGGATCGCCGAGATCGTCTCGCGCAGGTCGATCGCCATCGGCTGGCGCCGGGCGATGAGCAGCACCGAGCGCTCCTCGATCTCGCGCTGAAGGGTGTCGAGGCGCTTGTCGGCGAGGATCACCGCCTGAGCGAGCTGGGTGTCGCGGCGAACGAGGGCGTCGGTCGCCTCGGTCATCATCTTCTCGGCGACGCCGCCCATCTCGGAGATCGAGCGGCGCAGGTCCTCGAGGTCGGTGTCGTAGGACGTGACGATGTGGCCGGGCATGGGCTTGGTCCTCGATCGATCCGTATGCGGCTCAGCCGAAGCGGCCGGTGATGTAGTCCTGGGTCTGACGCACGGTCGGGTTCATGAAGATGCGGTTGGTCGGACCGACCTCGATGACCTCGCCGAGATACATGAAGGCGGTGAACTGCGAGATGCGCGCGGCCTGCTGCATGTTGTGGGTCACGATGACGATCGTGAACTCGCTGCGCAGCTGCTCGATCAGCTCCTCGATGCGCCCGGTCGAGATCGGGTCGAGGGCCGAGGTCGGCTCGTCGAACAGGATCACCTCGGGGCTCTGGGCCACCGTGCGGGCGATGCACAGGCGCTGCTGCTGGCCGCCGGAGAGGCCCATGCCGGACTGCTTGAGCTTGTCCTTCACCTCGTCCCACAGGGCGGCCTTGCGCAGGGCCGACTCGACGCGGCCGTCGAGCTCGGATTTCGGCAGCTTCTCGTAGAGGCGCAGGCCGAAGGCGACGTTGTCGTAGATCGACATCGGGAACGGCGTCGGCTTCTGGAACACCATGCCGATGCGCGAGCGCAGCTCGTTCAGGTCGACGTTGGCGTCGAGCACGTTCTGGCCGTCGAGCAGCACCTGCCCCTCGGCGCGCTGCTCCGGGTAGAGGCTGTAGATCCGGTTGAAGGTGCGCAGCAGGGTCGACTTCCCGCAGCCGGACGGGCCGATCAGGGCGGTGACCTGGCGGTCGTGGAAGTCGAGGTTGATGTTCTTCAGGCTATGGAACTGCCCGTAATAGAAGTTCAGCTCCCTGGCGGCGATGCGGATGGGCGCGTGCTCGTCGGCCGGGTTCCGGCCGTCGAACTGGGAAGCGCTGATCGCGGGGGCGGCGTTCATCGTCGTGTTCCTCGTGGGTGCCGGCGGCGGGTTCTGGGTCCCCATGGACATCAGCGCGCGGTCTGCGGCTTGATGACGACGCGGGCGACGACCGAAAGCAGCAGGATCGTCATGGTGATCAGGAGCGCGCCGGCCCAGGCGAGCTGCTGCCAGTTCGGATAGGGCGAGAGCGCGAACTGGTAGATCATCACCGGCAGGTTCGCGACGCCGCCCATCAGGTCGCGGCTGAACCACGAGTTGTTGTTGAGCGCCGTGAACAGCAGCGGCGCGGTCTCGCCGGCGATGCGGGCGAGCGCCAGGATGATGCCGGTGACGATGCCGGCCGACGCCGCCCGCCACGTCACGCTGCGGATCACCGTCGACATCGGGGCGCCGAGCGCGACGCCGGCCTCGCGCAGCGTCCCGGGGACGAGGCGCAACATGTCCTCGGTGGTGCGCACGATCACCGGCGTCGCGATGATCGCCAGCGCCACGCCGCCGGCCCAGCCCGAATAGCTCCCCATCGGCCGCACCATCAGGGTGTATACGAACAGGCCGATCAGGATCGAGGGCGCGGAGAGCAGGATGTCGTTGAGGAAACGGATCACCTCGGCGAGCTTCGAGCCGCGGCCGTACTCGGCGAGGTAGGTGCCGGCCATCAGGCCGATCGGCGTGGCGACGAGGATGCCGATGCCGGTGAGCACCAGGCTGCCGAGGATGGCGTTGGCGATGCCGCCGCCTTCCGAGCCCGGGCCGGGCGTCGGCTGGGTGAACAGCAGCGGCGAGAACCCGCGCGCGCCCTCGATGATCAGCATCAGGAGGATCGAGCCGAGGACGACAGCGCCGAGCACGGTGGCAAGGAGGCAGGCGAGGCGCAGGGTGCGGTCGGCGACCCGGCGGCTGCCGCGGATGCGGGTCGGCTTGAGGGCCGGCGCGGGACGGATCGTGTTGTTGGCGTCCACGACGGGCTCCCTCAGGCGACCTTGACGCGGCGCGTCAGGAAGCGGGCGATGATCAGGACGACAAAGGTGATCGCGAACAGGATGCAGCCCAAAGCCATCAGCGAGTTCAGCTGCAGGCCGTCGGCCTCGTTGAACTCGTTGGCGATGCGCGAGGCAATGGTCGAGCCGGGGTCGAACACCGAGGCCGAGAGCCGGTTGGCGTTGCCGACCACGAAGGTCACCGCCATGGTCTCGCCGAGCGCGCGGCCGAGGCCGAGCATGATCGCGCCGATGATCGAGACGGAGGCCTGCGGGAGCAGGACGTGGCGGACCACCTCCCAGGTGGTGCAGCCGATGCCGTAGGCGCTCTCGCGCAGGATCGTCGGGATCTGGTCGAGCATGTCGCGGGCGATCGAGGCCACGAACGGCACGATCATGATCGCCAGGATGATGCCGGCGGTGAGCACGCCGACGCCCGAGGGCACGCGGGCGTAGAGCAGCGTGCCGACGATCGGCAGGCCCTCGACGACGTTCGAGACCGGCATCTGCACGAAGCGGGCGAAGAACGGGGCGAAGATGAACAGGCCCCACATGCCGTAGATGATGCTCGGCACCGCCGCGAGCAGCTCGATCGTCATGCCGACGGGCTTGCGCGCCCAGCCGGGGCAGAGTTGCGTCAGGTAGATCGCGATGCCGAGCGAGATCGGCACGCCGATCACCAGGGCCAGCAGCGCCGAGGCGAGGGTTCCGGTGACGGCGACGAGGGCGCCGTACTGCTCCGTGCCGATGTTCCAGGCGCTGGAGGTGAGGAAGCCGAAGCCGAACTCGCGGAAGGCGGGCCAGCCGCCGTAGAGGATCGACCCAAGGATGCCGGCGAGCACCACCAGCACCAGCAGGGCCGAACCGTAGGAGGCGGCGCGGAACAGGGCGTCGAGGCCCTTGCTCGGCCCCTTTCGCGAGCGCGTGCTCGTGCCGGAGCGCGTCAGGGCGATCTGTTCGGTCAAGGCGGTCATCCGCGGTTCTTTTCACCGTCTGGGGTGGTAGCGCGCCGTGCGGCCGGGCGCGAGGGCGAGACCGGATGCGAGTGAGACCGGATGGGAGTGAGACCGGATGGGAGGAAGCCGGTCCGCTCGGGGGTCGGGCGGCCACCGTGGTCCCGGTGGCCGCCCGACGAGTCGACGATCGAGGCGCGCGGTGGAGTCCGCCCCGCGCCGTCGGCCTCACATGCCGAGGACGGGCTTCCCGTCCTTGCCCTTCACCTGCTTCCACTCCTCGTGGATCAGGCCGACGACGGCGTCCGGCAGCGGAACGTAGTCGAGGTCGGAGGCGAGCTTGTCGCCGTTCTTGTAGGCCCAGTCGAAGAACTTCAGCACGTCGGCGGACTTCGCCGGGTCGGCGGCCTCCTTGTGGACGAGGATGAAGGTCGCGGCCGTGATCGGCCACGCATCCTCGCCCGCCTGGTCGGTGAGCGTGATGCCGAAGCCGGGCTGGCTCTTCCAGTCGGCGCTGGCGGCGGCGGCCTGGAACGCCTTGTCGTCCGGCTGCGGGAACTTGCCGGCCTTGTTGCGGATCAGCGCGTAGCTGAGCTTGTTCTGCTTGGCGTAGGCCGACTCGACGTAGCCGATGGCGTTCGGGACCTGCTTGACGGTGGCGGTGACGCCCTCGTTGCCCTTGCCGCCCTGGCCGGCGGGCCAGCTCACGGTGGTGGCGGCGCCGAACTCCTTCTTCCAGCCCTCCGAGACCTGGCTGAGGTAGGTGGTGAAGATGTTCGTCGTGCCCGACGCGTCCGAGCGGTAGACCGGGGTGATGTTGGCGTCGGGCAGCTTCAGCCCGTCGTTCAGCGCGGCGATCTTCGGGTCGGACCACTTGGTGATCTTGTTGGCGTAGATGTCGGCGATCACGTCGCCGGTGAGCTTGAGCTTGCCCGGCTCGATGCCGGGGATGTTCACGACGGCGACGACACCGCCCATCACGGTCGGGAACTGGACGAGGCCGTCCTTCTCCAGGGCCGGACCTTTCAGCGGCGCGTCGGTGGCGCCGAAGTCGACCGTCTTGGCCTGGATCTGCTTGATGCCGCCGCCCGAGCCGATCGACTGGTAGTTCAGGCCGGTGCCGGTGTCCTTGCGGTAGGCTTCCGCCCACTTGGAATAGACCGGGAACGGGAAGGTCGCACCGGCGCCGGTGATGTCGGCGGCGAGCGCCGGGAAGGCGAGCTGGGCCGTCGCGAGGCCGAGGGCGAGCGCGTAGGTGAAGGGTTTCACATCGATCTCCGTCATCCGTCGAGCGCGTCCGAGGGGCGCGGATCCGCAGGTGCGGAATCGCGCCGGCCGTCCGGCAGTCCGGCGGCCGCAGCCGCCTGGCTCGACACCGCCGCGGTTAGGACACGCAGATGACAGCCGCATGACATGGGCGGCTTCGGCGCCGCGGCGACCGGGATCGCCGCGAAATCAGCTTGGGATCTGTTCGGGATCGCTTGGCGATGGCACGCTTTGCCGGGTTCGCGCGTTCTCCGTTCGATCCGGGCTCGGTCGTCGGCATTCCGCCGCGGCTCGCCCGGTCGGAAAGACGTTCCCGTGCCCCACGATTCGCCTGCGGCGCCGACGCGTGCGCCGCGTCCCGACGACGGCGCCTTCCAGGCCCTCCACGCCGAGCGCGAGGCCTTGGAGCGCGACTTGGCCCTGGCGAAGGCGCGGCAGAACTTCAGCACCGAGCCCGGCGAGGCCGAGCGCGCCCGAGCCGACGAGGCTTCGATGCTGATGAGCCTGGACCGCTTGCTGACGCGCATCCGCGCCGCCGAGTATCAGCGGCGCCCGGGCGCCAAGCGCTGGTAGATGGCTTGAGGCGTCCTTACGGCTCGCTGCGATGAGCCAGAAAGGTTGCGTCGGATCGCCTTGCGGCCCGGACTTTGCCCCCTGCCCGCTTCAGGCGCTGCGGCGCAGGTCGCGTTCTTTCTGGCGCAGGCGCAGCAGCAGGTCGACCTGGGAGTCCGGAATCGGCTGCTTGTCGACGCTGCCCTCATAGACGGTGCGTAGGGTCTGCCCGAGATGATGGGTGTCGACGCTGGCAGCGCCGCGATGCGACGCGAGGCCCTCGCGCGACGGGAGGACTTCGAACTTGGCTGCGGCCTGATGCATGGTCCCCCCCGAAGTAGGACGTTGCCGGCGTACGCGAATCGCTGTCGCCACCGGATCGCATCAGTGTCGGTCCCGATGGTTAAGAAGGTGTTAACCTTAACCGACGGTTTGCGGGGATCGTCGGAGCGTCCCCCTAGACGGCCGCGCCTTCGAGCAGGCGGGCCGCCGCGGCGCGGGCCTCGTCGGTGACGGTGGCACCCGCGAGCATGCGGGCGATCTCCTCGCGCCGCGCGGCGACGGGGAGCGAGGCGACGCGGGTGGCGACGCGGCCGGCGCCCTTCACCGCATCCTTGGCGATGAGGAAGTGCGTGACGGCGCGCGCCGCGACCTGGGGCGCGTGGGTCACCGCCACGACCTGCACGTCCCGCGACAGGCGCGAGAGCCGCGCGCCGATCGCGTCCGCCACCGCGCCGCCGACGCCGGTGTCGATCTCGTCGAAGATCAGCGTCGGCGCCGAACCCTTGTCGGCGAGCACCACCTTCAGGGCGAGCATGAAGCGGGACAGCTCGCCGCCCGAGGCCACCTTCATCATCGGGCCGGCCTTGGTGCCGGGGTTGGTCTGCGCCCAGAACGCGACGCGGTCGATCCCGGCGGGGTCGCGCGATTCGGGATCGGTGACGATCTCGGTGATGAAGCGCGCGCGCTCGAGCTTGAGCGGCGGCAGCTCGGCCTGCACCGCCGCGTCAAGGGCCTTGGCCGCCCGGCGGCGCCCGGCGCTGAGCTTTTCCGAGGCCTTGGCGTAGGCCGATTCGGCCGTGGCCAGCGTCGCCTCGAGACCGGCCAACGCCTCTTCGCCGGCATCGATCGCCGCCACGTCCGCCTCGTAGCGCTCACGCAGGGCCGCGAGGTCGTCCGCGGCGACGTCGTACTTGCGGGAGGCCGCGCGCAGGGCGAACAGGCGCTCCTCGACCCGCTCCAGCTCGCGCGGATCGAACTCGGCCTCGGACACCGCGGCGTCGAGGACGGCGCGGGCTTCGTCGAGGGCGACGAGGGCGGCGTCCAGCGCCGCGACGCAGGGCTCGACCAGCGCCGGCAGCTGCGCGGCGCGGCGCTCGAGCTTGCGGATGGCAGAGGAGAGCTGTGGCACGCTCGAATGCGAGCCGCCGACGGCGGCCAAAGCGTCGTTCAGCTCGCGCGCGACCTTCTCGCTCTGCTGCATCACCGTGCGGCGCTCGGCCAGCGTCGCCTCCTCGCCTGGCTTCGGATCGAGGGCCGCCAGCTCCTCGACCGCATGGCGTAGGAAGTCGGCTTCGCGGCGAGCGGTCTCGACCCGGGCGCGGTGCTCGGCGAGCGTCGTGCGGGCGGTCTTCACCGTCTTGGCCGCCTTCGCCACCGCGTCGAGCGGGCCGCTCAGGCCTCCGAAGGCGTCGAGGATGGCGCGGTGGGTGGTGACGTCGGCGAGCGCCCGGTCGTCATGCTGGCCATGGATCTCGACCAGGGCCGCGCCGATCGCGCGCAGGACCTGCACGCCGACGGGCTGGTCGTTGACGAAGGCACGGGTGCGCCCGTCGGCCATCTGCGTGCGCCGCAGGATCAGGTCGCCCTCGGTGTCGATCTCGGATTCCGCGGCGATCCGCCGGGCTGGGTGGTCGAGGCCGACGTCGAACACCGCGGTGATGCCGCCCTGCGCCTCGCCGTGGCGCACGAGGGAGCCGTCACCGCGCCCGCCCAGCGCCAGGCTGAACGCGTCGAGAAGGATCGACTTGCCCGCGCCGGTCTCGCCGGTGAGCACGCTGAGCCCGCTGGCGAAGTTCAGGTCGAGCTTGTCGATCAGGACGATGTCGCGGATCGCGAGCTGCACCAGCATGCCGCGCCTTCGTGCCTCCGGCTCCCCGTCCGTCGATCCGGACGGGTGCCCTAAACTTTACGGGAAATACGAAGCCGTCATGTAGGCCGATGCCGGGCCGATCGCACCCCCGAAATGCGAAACGGGCGGAGCCGAAGCCCCGCCCGCGCTTTCGCGTCCCGTCGTGATGCGCGGGCGGCCTACTGGGCGGCCGCGGTCCGGCCCATCACCGAGGTGTAGATCTTGCTGAGGAACGAGCCCTTCTCCTCGCGCGGCTCGAGGCCGCCGTTCTGCAGGAGGGCGTGCGCGTCCTTGTACCAGGGGCTGTCGGGGAAGTTGTGCCCGAGCACGGCGGCCGAGTTCTGCGCCTCGGCGACGATGCCGAGCGCCATGTACGCCTCGGTCAGCCGCTCCAGCGCCTCCTCGGCGTGGCGGGTCGTCTGATACTTGCTGACCACGTCGCGGAAGCGGTTGATCGCGGCGGGGAAGTTGCGGCGCTCGAGGTAGTAGCGCCCGACCTCCATCTCCTTGCCGGCGAGCTGGTCGCGGGTGATCTGGATCTTGGCCTTGGCGTCGGTGGAGTATTCCGAGGTCGGATACTTCTGGACGAGCTCCTGCAGCGCGACGAGCGCCTTCTCGGACCGGTCCTGGTCGCGGGTGACGTCGGGGATCTGCTTGTACTGCGACATCGCCATCAAGTACTGGGCGTAGGCCGCGTCCTTGCTCGCCGGATGCCGCTGCAGGTAGCGCTTCGAGGCGGTGATCGCGTCGTCGTACTTCTGGCCCTCGTAGTTCGCGTAGGCCGTCATCAGCAGCGCGCGGCGCGACCAGTCGGAATAGGCGTACTGCTTGTCGAGCGAATCGAACTTCTTGACCGCGCCCTCGTAGTCGCTGTCCTCGATCTTCGCCAAGCCCTCGCTGTAGAGTTTGTCGGCCGGCGTGTCCTGCACGACCTCGGGCTTGTACTTCTCGGCGAACAGGTTGGTCGGGTCGAGGGCGTCGCAACCGCCGAGACCGAGGCCGAAGGCGGTGATGAGCACGGCCGCCGCCGCTCCGCGGGTCCGAAGGGTCACAGGCATTGGCGGTTCTTCCCCCGAACGGGCGCGTCCTCGCTTCGGAGCGCCGTTGAGCCATCATGGGTTCATGTCGGCGCCGGCACTCTACCGGGTCCGGGCGGCCACCGCATCCCGGACTGCCGCGCACTTCACGGACGATTCACCGTGGCGGCAGATTCGGGCATGAAAGCGGCGGTTCCGCGCCCGCGCGGATCGGCGGGCGGCTGTGTCTTGCAGGCCACATCGCCCGGAGGCGGCAGGCCGGAAGGGTCTCTCAGAGGTCGCCGGCGAAGGCGGCGATGCCGAGCCCGGCGCCGAATTCGGCGAGCGCGGTCTCGCGGCGGGTCCCCTGCGCCTCGACGATCGCGTAGTTCGCGCGGTCGGCGAAGAGGGCTTCGAGGATGCCGACGTTCATGCGGTGGCCGCCGCAATAGGAGCGGTAGGCCCCCTGGAGCGGCAGCCCGGCGAGCGCCAGGTCGCCGACGGCGTCGAGGAACTTGTGACGGACGAACTCGTCGGCGAAGCGCAGGCCCTCGGGGTTGACCACGTCGGTCTCGCCGACGGCGACGGTGTTCTCGAGGGACGCGCCGAGGGCGAAGCCCGCCTTCCAGTAGCGCTCCACGTCCTTCATCATGCCGAAGGTGCGGGCGGGCGCGATCTCGCGGCGGTAGGCGGCTGCGGTGAGGTCCATCGCCTTGCGCGAGCGGCCGATCACCGGGCTTTCGAAATCGATCTCGACGTCGAGGCGGAAGCCCCGGTCGATCGGGCGGAGTTCGGCGAAGGCGGCGCCGGCCTCGATGCGGACGTGGCGGAGGACCTTGATCCAGCGGCGGGCGGTGCCGGTCTGGGCGATGCCGACGGCGTCGATCGCCTTGACGAAAGGAAGCGCGCTGCCGTCGAGGATCGGCATCTCGGGCCCGTCGATCTCGACGAGCGCGTTGTCGACGCCCAATCCGTAGAAGGCGGACATCAGGTGCTCGATCGTGGCGACCGCCCCGGAATCGACGTCGCCGATCACGGTGCAGAGCTCGGTCGCGGAGACGCAGGCGTGGTGGGCCTTGATGAGTCGGTCGTTGCCGGAGGCCATTCCGGTGCGGAGGAAAGCGATACCGTGGTTCGCGGAAGCCGGGCGCAGCGTGATCGCAACCGGGTTTCCGGAATGGACGCCGATGCCGCTCAGCACGGCCGCGCCCTTGAGTGTTGTTTGTTGGTTCGTCCGCATTCCTTAGCCCTCGGCCGCGATCCGGCCACGCCACCGCGCGTATCGCGTTGTGACGACGCCTTCCGATCCGTCCGCTGCTTGAAGCCCCTGCGTGCGGCGTCGGTCCGAAAACCGCGCCGCTATTCGTTCGTTCGAGATTTTTATAGCTGCGGCGCACAGCCCGGCCAAATCACGCTTTCTTACGCTGTGTTACAGACACGCTCGCGCCGCGATCTCCGGAATATCGTTCCAGTTCAACACGTTAAGGAATGGTTAACACGCCTACAACCAAGCGCTCGCGCTGTGTCCTGCGCGCACCACGCCCCCCGCCCGAACGCCGGGACGGGGCCGCGCCGAGCGGTTTTGCGACGAAAATCACCGGCGGCGCCCGGAAAATAGGCCACTCCATGTTGCAACGCAAAACGCCCCGGCACGGGTGCCGGGGCGGAAATCGCGTCGCGCGATGAGGTCCGCGGGCGTTGGCCCGCGGGGCTTCGGGGGATCGCCGGATCAGTTGGCCTGGCGGCGCAGGAAGGCCGGGATCTCGAGCTGGTCGTCGTCCATCATCCGCGGCTGGGGCGCCATGCGGCCTTGCGCGTCGAGGTTGCCCTGCGCCGGGCGGTAGGTCGGGGCGACCGGAGCCTGGACCCGCGGGGCCGGCGGCATCGGAGCCTGGACCTGCGGCTGGGCGCGGGGCGCCGGCGCCGGCTCGGCTTCCTCGCGGCGGCCGCCGAAGCCGACGGTCGCGAGGCGGCGGAGCAGGCTGGTGCGCTTGGTGTCGCCGTGGTTCTCGACATGCTCTCCGCGGCTTGCCGCGATCTGGGTCTGGGCGATCGGCGGCAGCTCGTGGATCTGCGGCATCCGCGGGGCGCGGGCGAGCGGGGCGGCCGGGCGCGGCGGCATGAACGGGCCGGCATGGGCCTGCGAGACCGGCTCGGGCGCGGGCGCCGGGACGGGCACGAACGGGGCGGCGGCGCGGGGCTGGGCCTGGGTCAGCATGATGTCGTCGCGCATCACGGGCGCCGGCTCCATCCGCATCTCGGGCTGATGCACCGGCTCGGGCGCCACCTGGCGCACGGGCTGGACGGGGGCCGCCTGAACCTGGGTCACGGCCGGCTCGGCCGCGGCGCGAAAGCTCGGGGCGTTCTGCGCGGCGCGCGAGCGGGCCTCGGAGCGAAGGCGCTCGGCGACCTCGGCGATGCGCTGCTCGGTCTCGGCGATCTCCTTGTTGTTCGGGGAGTTGGCCGAGATCAGCGCCGGCTCGATGCCGGTGGCGACCACCGAGACGCGGATGATGCCGTCGAGGCTCTCGTCGAAGGTGGCGCCGAGGATGATGTTGGCTTCCTGGTCGACCTCCTCGCGGATGCGGGTGGCGGCTTCGTCCAGCTCGTACAGGGTCAGGTCGGCGCCGCCGGTGATCGAGATCAGCAGGCCGCGGGCGCCCTTCATCGAGACGTCGTCGAGGAGCGGGTTGGCGATGGCGGCCTCGGCCGCGCGGCTGGCGCGCTTCTCGCCGCTCGCTTCGCCGGTGCCCATCATCGCCTTGCCCATGCCGCGCATGATCGCGCGCACGTCGGCGAAGTCGAGGTTGATCAAGCCTTCCTTGACCATCAGGTCGGTGATGCAGGCGACGCCCGAGTAGAGCACCTGGTCGGCCATCGCGAAGGCGTCGGCGAAGGTGGTCTTCTCGTTGGCGACCCGGAACAGGTTCTGGTTCGGGATCACGATCAGGGTGTCGACGGCGGCCTGGAGCTCCTGGATGCCGGCTTCCGCCGTGCGCATGCGGCGCAGGCCCTCAAACTGGAACGGCTTCGTCACGACGCCGACGGTGAGGATGCCCATGTCGCGCGCCGCCCGGGCGATGACGGGGGCGGCACCCGTGCCGGTGCCGCCGCCCATGCCGGCGGTGATGAAGCACATGTGCGCGCCCGAGAGCTGGTCGCGGATCTCGTCGATCACCTCGTCGGCGGCGGCCGAGCCGACCTCGGGGTGCGAGCCGGCGCCGAGCCCTTGCGTCACGCCGAGGCCCATCTGGATCACGCGCTCGGCCTTCGAGGAGGTCAGCGCCTGGGCGTCGGTGTTGGCGACGACGAACTCGCAGCCCAGCAGGCCCGACTCGATCATGTTGTTGACGGCGTTGCCGCCGGCGCCGCCGACACCGAACACGGTGATGCGGGGCTTGAGTTCGCGGATGTCAGGCGCCTGGAGAGAGATGGCCATGGTGTCGAGCCCTTCGTGACCTTTAACGCGTTGTCCGGAGCGCCTCCGTCGAGGAGACGCCGATTCGTCGAGGCCGGGCGCGAGAGGGCGCCCGGGAAAACGCCTAGAAACCCTGCTTCAGCCACTCGTAGACGCGGCCGATGTACCCGTCGGTCCCCGTGCCGGCGAAGGCGCGCTGGCCCCGCGGCTCGAAGTGCTCGGCATGCGCCACCTGCGGGTAGACCAGCAGGCCGACCGCGGCCGAGAAGGCCGGACCCTTGGCCGCCTCGGGCAGGCCGCGGATGCCGAGCGGACGCCCGATCCGGACCTGGCCCTGCATCACCCGGCGGGTAACCTCGGGCAGGCCGACGAGCTGGCTCGCGCCGCCCGTCAGCACCACACGGCGCCCCGCCTGGGCGGCGAAGCCCGCGGCGCGCAGGCGGTCGCGGACGAGTTCGACCACCTCCTCGACCCGCGGCTTGATGATCCGCACCAGCTGCGAGCGCGGAACGTGGTTCGGGGTCTCGCCCTCGTCCTCGCCGACGCCGTGGACCGCGATCATGTCGCGCTCGTCCGAGGGGGTGGCGATGGCCGAGCCGTAGAGCGTCTTCAGCCGCTCGGCCGCAGCGACCCGGGTGGAGAGCCCGCGGGCGATGTCCATGGTGACGTGGTGGCCGCCGACGGCGATCGCGTCGGTGTGGACGAGGTGCCCGCCGGAGAACACGCCGAAGCTCGTGGTGCCGCCGCCCATGTCGACGACGCAGACGCCCATCTCGGCCTCGTCGTCGACGAGCGCCGAGAGGCCGGCGGCGTAGGGGGTGGCGATCACCGCCTCGACGCCGAGATGGCAATGCTCGATCGCCAGCATGACGTTGCGGGCGGCGGCGGCCTCCGCGGTGACCACGTGGAGGTCGACCCCGAGGGCCTCGCCGATCATGCCCGAGGGGTCGATCACCGCACCCTGGCCGTCCAGCGCGTAGCCGGTCGGCAGCGCATGGAGCACGGCGCGGCCGGGGCTGACGCCGTGGGCGCTTGCGGCCTCGAGGACGCGCTCCACGTCGGCGCCGGTGACCGTGCCGGTGCGGACGTTGACCCGCGCCTGGAAGTGCTGCGAGGCGAGGCGCCCGCCGCTCATGTTGACGATGACCGACTGGACCTCGACCTTGGCCATCCGCTCGGCGGCGTGCACCGCCTGCCGGATCGCGCCCTCGGCGGCTTCGAGGTCGACGATCGCGCCGCCCTTCAGCCCGTGCGAGCGCTGGTGGCCGATGCCGATGATGCGGGCGAGGTGCGTGCGGCCCTTCAGCGTCGAAAGGGCCTCGGCCGGCTGCAGCTCGGCGATGAGGCAGACCACCTTGCTCGTGCCGATGTCGAGCACCGACAGCGTGGTGCTGCGACGCGCCGAGAGCGGTTTCAGGCGGGGCGTGAGGCCGTGTTGGGAATGCATCAGCGCTGACCGGCGAAAGACGGGGAACGGGCGGGGCGGCGGGTGGTCGAAAGGAGCGCCTGGGCTGGGCTCACGTCGCCGTCCCCTTCTTCGTCTTCTTCGAGGCCTCGGCCCGGGCGGCCGCGGCCTCCTCGGTGAGGCGGACCACGACCCGGTCGGGCATCCGCAGGTCGACGGCGATGATGTCCTTCTCCAGCAGTCGGTTGGCGCGCTCGAGCTCGACGAGGCGCGCCAGCGCGGCGCCGGGCTCGACCTCCGGCAGGCGGATGTCGACGCCGTCGAGCTTCAGCGTCCAGCGCCGGCCCGAGACGTAGGTGCCGGCGCGGATGCGGTCGGCCAGCGGGCCGGCCGCGGCGACCAGGGCGAGATACTCGCCGAGCTTGGTGTTGGCGTCGTCGCCGACGACGAGCGGCAACGTCGCATAGCGGTCGTCGCGCATCGTATCGATGATCGTGCCGTCGGCGGCGATGACGCTGATCTCGCCGTTCATCTGCCAAAGGGCGGCCGGCTCGCGCTCGACCTGGTTGATGACGATCTCGCGGGGATAGATCTTGCGCACCGAGACGGAGGCGATCAACGGCACCCGCAGCAGGCGGGCGCGCACCTCGGCGACGTCAAGGAAGGGAACGGACGCGCGCCAGTCGATGCCGGCGGCGGCGAGCACCTCGCGCTCGTACATCCGGGAGATGCCCGAGATGGTGACGCGCTCGACGCCGAAGCCGGCGATGCGCGCGAGGATGTCGAAGGGGCGGCCGTTCTCGGCGACGAAGGCGTCGTAGCGGCCGCTGGCGACGAAGCCGGCGAGCGCCAGCGCGCCGAAGGCCGTGCTGAGGCCGAGGGCGCCGACGCCGCGCGGCAGGCGCTCGGCCATCGACGGGCCGGGCCGACCGCGGCGCAGGGAATCGGACCGGCGCAGGAAGCGCGGAAGCCGGGAGAGGACGCTACCGGCCAGGCCCTGCCCGGCCAAGCCCTGCCCAGCGAAGCGCGCGGCAGGACCGGTCGCGCCGGGAAACCCAGCGGGGCTCAGCGGCCCAGAGACGCGTCCTCCACCATCCATCGTACGAACTCACCGAAACGATACCCAGCATGGGCGGCCATGTCCGGCACAAGGCTGGTCTGGGTCATGCCGGGTTGCGTGTTGACCTCCAGGACGACGAGGGCACCGGTGCCACCCGGTGTGTCGTCGTAGCGAAGGTCGGCACGGCTGACGCCCCGGCAGCCCAGTGCTTGATGCGCCGTTAACGACAACTCTTGGACACGCTGGTAAACATTTGGTTTAAGTTCGGCCGGCAGGACGTGGATCGAGCCCCCCGGCGCGTACTTGGCGTCGTAGTCGTACCACCCCCCCGACGCGGCCTTGATCTCGATGACGCCGAGCGCCCGGTCGCCCATCACCGCGCAGGTGAGCTCGCGGCCCGCAACGTAAGTCTCCACAAGGACGTCCTCCCCGAAGACCCACTCCTCGGAGGTCAGGATCTGGGGCGGATGCGAGCGCCCGTCGCGCACGATGATGACGCCCATCGACGAGCCTTCGGAGACCGGTTTGACGACGTAGGGCGGCGCGATCGGGTGTGACTTCGCGGCATCATGCCGGTTAACGACCCGGCCCTCCGGAACGCTGACGCCGGCCGCCCGCATCACGACCTTCGCCCGCTCCTTGTGCATGGCGAGCGCCGAAGCCAGCACGCCGGAATGCGTGTAGGGAATGCGCAGGATCTCGAGCAGCCCCTGGATCGTGCCGTCCTCGCCCGCCGGCCCGTGCAGCGCGTTGAAGGCGGCGTCCGGCCGAAGCTCCGACAGCACGGCGGCGACGTCGGCCCCGACGTCGACGCGGGTGACGCGGTAGCCCTCGCCCTCCAGCGCGTCGGCGCAGGCGGTGCCGGAGTTCAGCGAGACCTCGCGCTCGGACGAGGTGCCCCCCATCAGGACGGCGACGTGCTTGGACATGGGCGGCTCCGTGGCGCGTATCGAAGGAAGACGAACGGATCTCAGGTGAAGGTCGGCGTCGAGCCGTCGGCGGAGACGCCGATCCGCTTGATCTCCCAGTGCAGCGCGACCCCGCTGGTCTCGTGCACCCGCCGCCGCACCTCTTCGCCGAGCCCCTCGATGTCGGCCGCCGTGGCGCCGTCGCGGTTGATCAGGAAGTTGCAGTGCATCTCGCTGACCTGGGCGCCGCCCCGCGTCAGCCCGCGGCAGCCGGCGGCGTCGACGAGCTGCCACGCCTTGCCGCCCGGCGGGTTCTTGAAGGTCGAGCCGCCGGTGCGCTCGCGGATCGGCTGGGCCGCCTCGCGGGCCTCGGTCACCCGCGCCATCTCCGCCTCGATCGCAGCGCGGTCGCCGGGGCGGCCGCGGAACAGCGCGCTCGTGAAGATCACGTCCTCGGGCGCCGCCGAATGACGGTAGGTGAAGCCCATCGCCTCGTGGGTGAAGCGGCGAAGCGCGCCGCGCCTGTCGACGCCGCGGGCCTCGACGAGCACGTCGGTGGTCTCGCCGCCATGGGCGCCGGCGTTCATGCGCAGCGCCCCGCCGACCGAGCCCGGGATGCCGCGGAAGAAGGCGAGCCCGTCGAGCGAGGCTTCGGCCGCGGCCTTCGCCAGCCGCATGTCGGGCACGGCGGTGCCGGCGCGCAAGGTGTCGCCGTCGATCTCCACCGCGCCGAAGGCCTTGCCGCCGAGCCGGATCGTGACCCCGGGGATGCCGCCGTCGCGCACGATCAGGTTCGAGCCGAGCCCGATCACCGTCACCGGGATCTCGGGGTCGAGCCCGGCCAGGAGGTGAGCCAGGTCCTCCTCGTCGGCGGGCGTGAACAGCGCCTGCGCCGGCCCGCCGACGCGGAACCACGTCAGGTCGGCCAGCGACGGGTTCGCCAGCAGCCGACCGCGCAGGTTCGGCGCGCCGGCGCGGATCGCGGGCGTGATGTCGGGGAAGGCGACAGTCACGGCTTCAGCGCCGCCAGCTCCGCCGGCAGGGCGTAGGCCCATTGCGTGATGTTGCCGGCGCCGAGGCAGACGACGTAGTCGCCGGGCATCGCGTGCGCGGCGACCATGCCGGCGAGGTCTTCCGGACGCTCCAGCGCCTGCGCGTCGCGGTGGCCGCGGGAGCGCAGGCCTGCGACGAGGCCGTCGCGGTCGATGCCCTCGATCGGCGCCTCGCCTGCGGCGTAGACCGGGGCGACGATGACCGTGTCGGCGTCGTTGAAGCAGGTGCAGAAGTCGTCGAACAGCGAGGCGAGGCGCGAGTAGCGGTGCGGCTGCACGATCGCGATCACCTTGGCCTCGGTGGAGGCGCGGGCGGCCTTGAGCACCGCCTTGATCTCCACCGGATGGTGCCCGTAATCGTCGAAGATCTGCGCGCCGTTCCACTCGCCGGTGCGGGTGAAGCGGCGCTTGACGCCGCCGAAGCCCGCGAGCGCCTTGCGGATCGCCTCCGGGGACACGCCCAGCTCGTGGGCGACGGCCAGCGCCGCGGTGGCGTTGAGCGCGTTGTGCTTGCCCGGCATCGGCAGGACGAGGTCTTCCATCTCCATGCGGAAGCCGGGGCGGCGGTCGCGGATCATCACGCGGAAGCGGCTCTGGCCGCCGCGGAGGTCCACGTCGATCAGGCGCACGTCGGCCTGCGGGTTCTCGCCGTAGGTGATGATGCGCCGGTCCTCGATGTGGCCGACCATGTCCTGGACCACGGGATGGTCGATGCACATCACCGCGAAGCCGTAGAACGGGATGTTGTCGATGAAGCGCCGGAAGGCGTCCTTCACCGCGTCGAACGAGCCGAAATGGTCGAGGTGCTCGGGGTCGATGTTGGTGACGATGGCGACGTCCGCCGGCAGCTTGAGGAAGGTGCCGTCGGATTCGTCGGCCTCCACCACCATCCACTCCCCCTCGCCCATGCGGGCGTTGGTGCCGTAGGCGTTGATGATGCCGCCGTTGATGACCGTCGGGTCCATGGCGCCGGCGTCGAGCAGCGTCGCGACGAGGGAGGTCGTCGTGGTCTTGCCGTGGGTGCCGGCGATGGCGACGCAGGACTTGAAGCGCATCAGCTCGGCCAGCATCTCGGCGCGGCGCACCACCGGGAGCCGGGCCTCGCGGGCGGCCATCAGCTCGGGGTTGTCGCGCTGGATCGCGGTGGAGACGACGACGAGGCCGGCATTCTCGACGTTGCCGGCGGCGTGGCCGACGAAGGTCTTCATGCCCTTGTCGGCGAGCCGCCGCACGTTGGCGTTGTCGGAGGCGTCGGAGCCCTGAACCGTGTAGCCGAGGTTGTGCATCACCTCGGCGATGCCGGACATGCCGATGCCGCCGATGCCGATGAAGTGGATGGGACCGAGCTTGTCGGGCAGCTTCATGGCAAGAACCGTTTCATAGGAAGAACCGTTCGATGGCGGGACTGCGCCGAGGCGTGCGTCCCGGAAGACTCAGGTGCGGGCGGCCGTGTCGACGACCACTGTGGCGAGCCGCTCGGCGGCGTCGTGGATGCCGGCGCTTTTCGCCGCGTCGGCCGCCGCGGTCAATTTTTGAGGATTCTCGAAGGCGTCGACGAGTTCCGCGGTGAGGCGGTCCGGCGTGAACGCGGTCTGGGCCATCGCCAGCGCCGCGCCGATCTTGGCGAGCGTCGCCGCGTTGGCCGCCTGGTCCTGGTCGAGGGCTCCGGGCAGCGGCACGAGGATCGACGGGCGGCCGATGGCGGCGAGCTCCGAGACCGTCGAGGCGCCCGAGCGCGCGACCACGAGGTGGCTCGCCGCCATCCGCCCGGGCAAATCCTTGAAGAACGGCGCCGCCTCGAGGCCGGCGAGCCCCATGGCGAGGTAGTCGTTCTGCACCGCGGTCAGGTCCTCGGGGCGGACCTGCTGCACGAGGTGCAGGCGGGCGCGTAAGGCAGCCGGCAGCTGCGCCAGGGCCTTCGGCACGACCTCGCCCATCACCCGCGCGCCCTGGCTTCCACCGAAGACGAGGAGGTGCAGGACGTCCGTCGGCCCGAGCGGCGGGTAGGCGACCTTGGCGGCCTCGATCACCGCCGGGCGCAGCGGGTTGCCGGTGTGGATGCGCGGCGCGCGCGCCTTGTCGGGGACGCCGCGGACCTCCTTGAAGCCGGTGGCGATGGTGCGGGCGCCGCGCGCCAGGAAGGCGTTGGCCCGGCCCATCACCGCGTTCTGCTCGTGGATGATGGTCGGCACCCGCAGGATCTGCCCGGCGAGCATCGGCGGCACGGTCGGGTAGCCGCCGAAGCCGACGATCGCCGCAGGGTTGATGCGCTTGACCGCCTTGGCGGCCTCCGCGAAGCCGCGGCCCAGCGTCAGCACCGCGCCGGCCCGGCGCAGCATCGAGCGGCCCGACGGCGTCGCCGAGGTGATCGTGACGACCTCGGAGGCCGGGAAGCCGCCCGCGATGGAATCGACCCGCGCGTCGGTGGCGAGCACCACGCGGATGCCGCGGGCGCGGAGCGCGTGGGCGAGGCTCTCGGCCGGGAACAGGTGGCCGCCGGTGCCGCCGGCGCAGAGCAGGATGGTGGGCGTGAACACCGTCACCGCATCACCCCGGCGACGGTGGCCGGCGCGGTGCCGGGAGGCTTCTGGCTCAGCATCGTGGTGCGCGGGCGCTTGCGGGTGAGGGCCACGAGGAAGCCCATGCCCAGCGCCAGCGAGATCAGCGACGAGCCGCCGTAGGAGACGAACGGCAGCGTCATGCCCTTGGCCGGCATGAGCTGGGTGTTCACCGCCATGTTGATGCAGGCCTGGAGGCCGAAGAGGGTGATCAGACCGGTGATGGCGAGCCTCGAGAAGGTGTCGTCGGTGCGGCGCGCGAGCTTGAGCCCGCGCAGCACGATGTAGGCGAACAAAGCGACGAGGCAGAGGCAGACCAGGACGCCGAATTCCTCGCCGGTCACCGAGAAGATGAAGTCGGTATGCGCGTCGGGCAGGTGGCGCTTGGCGATCCCCTCGCCCGGGCCGGTGCCGAACCACCCGCCGGAGCGGAACGATTCCTGCGACCAGAAGGTCTGGAAGCTGTCGCCGGAATCCTTGTCGAGGAAGCGGTTGAAGCGCTCGCGCACGTGGTGGAAGAACGTGTAGGCGGCAAACACCCCGGTCAGGCCGAGGACGCCGAGCACCGCCACCCAGATCAGGTGCAGGCCGGCCACGAAGAACAGGGCGCACCACACCAGCGTGATCAGCATCGTCTGCCCGAAATCGGGCTGCAGCAGCAGCGGCACGATGGTGATCGGCAGGAGCAGGATCGCGAGGAACCCGCCCGGCATGTCGCGGCGCTGCGCGCCTTCCGAGAACGCCCAGGCGGCGACGATGACGAAGGCGGGCTTCACGAACTCCGAGGGCTGCAGGCCGAACGAGCCGAACTGGATCCAGCGGTGGGCACCCTTGATCTCCGGGCCGAACTTGCCGGCGAGCAGGCACAGGGCGACGCCGACGAGCCAGGTGCCGAGCGCGAGCCGGCGGATGCCGCGCAGGCTCAGGAACGACACCGCGCAGATCAACCCGATCGTCGGGGCGAGGTACATCGCCTGGCGGTTGAGGAAGTAGAAGGTCGGCAGGCCGATGCGCTCGGCCACCGGCGGGCCGCCGCCCATCAGGAAGACCAGGCCGGCGACCATCAGGGCGGCCAAGGCCGCGAGCAGGCCGCGGTCGACCGTCCACCACCAGTCGGTCAGGGGCGTGCGTTCCGCGCGGGACATCATGGGCGTGCGACGACCTTCGAGCGGTCGCGCAGGAGCACGCGACGGTCGGGAGCGATCCTGTCCGCGAATGGTAAAGGCATCCTTGCCAAACCCGCCAGGCGGCCCGGCCCGCCAGCCGATCCGTAGTGAATACGAAATATTAACGGCGAAATTGCAATCTTGAATTGCACTCACGACGGCGCCTCCTTCCGAGTCGCCACGCCGGGACGATCCGCCCATGTTCGCCGCACGCAAGACCGTCGAAGCCGCCGCCAAGCTCGCCGCCCTCGACCGCGTCCAGGGGGTGATCGAGTTCGACCTGTCGGGCCGAATCCTCGACGCCAACGCGAACTTCCTTGCGGCCGTCGGCTACACGCTTCCCGAACTCGTCGGGCAGCCGCATGCGATGCTGGTCGACCCGCAGTACCGGGACTCGGCGGAGTACAAGGCGTTCTGGGATCGACTGCGCACCGGCGCGTTCAGCGCAGGCCAGTTCCGGCGGATGGCGAAGGGCGGCCGCGACCTCTGGATCGAGGCCTCCTACAACCCGATGATCGGGCGGAACGGCAAGCCCTACAAGGTGGTGAAGTTCGCCACCGACATCACGCGCCAGAAGGCCGAGGATGCCGACCGGGCGGGCCAGATCGCGGCGATCGACAAGGCGCAAGGGGTGATCGCCTTCGATCTCGACGGCACCGTCCTCGATGCCAACGCGAACTTCCTCGCAGTGGTGGGCTACGACCTGTCGGAGGTTCGCGGGCGCCCGCACAGCATTTTCGTCGAGCCGGCTTACCGGCAGAGCGCCGAGTACGCGGCGTTCTGGGCGGCGTTGAAGCGTGGGGAGTACCAGGCGGCGCAGTACAAGCGCATCGCGAAGGGCGGGCGCGAGGTCTGGATCCAGGCGACCTACAACCCGATCTTCGACGCCGCGAACCGCCCCTACAAGGTCGTGAAGTTCGCCACCGACGTCACCGACCAGGTCATGCTGCTGGCCAACCTTCGCCGGCTGATCGAGCGCAACTTCACCGAGATCGACCAGGCGATCGGCCGCTCGGCGGACGGGTCCGGCGCGGCCTTCGCCGCCGCGGAGACGACCTCGAGCAACGTGGCGATGATGGCGGCGGCGTCTGAGGAGTTGGCCGCCTCCGTCGCCGAGATCTCCCAGAGCATGGGACATTCGCGCAGCGCGACCGACGCCGCCTTCGAACGGGTCCAGGCGGCCGGCGGGTTCACCCAGCGCCTCACGGAGGCTGCCGGGTCGATGACCGGCATCGTCGGCCTGATCCAGTCGATCGCCGCGCAGATCAACCTGCTCGCGCTCAACGCCACCATCGAGGCGGCGCGCGCCGGAGAAGCCGGACGTGGCTTCGCGGTCGTCGCGAACGAGGTCAAGAACCTCGCCAACCAGGCCGCCCGCGCGACGGAGCAGATCGGTGCCGAGATCAACGGCCTGCAGGGCCTGTCGAGCGAGGTGGTCGGCGCGCTGGATTCGATCAGCGGCTCGGTCGACATCATGCGCGAGAACGTCGTCGCGACGGCGAGCGCGGTCGAGGAGCAGAGCATCGTCACGCGCGACCTGTCGCAGAACATGCAGGCCGCGGCCCAGGCCGTGGCGGCGATCACCGCCAACATCAGCACGATCTCGGCCTCGGTGACGGAGGTCTCCGTGGCGGTCACGACGACGCGCGAGGCGGCCAGCGTGCTGGCCCGGTAGGGCCACACGTCCGGCACGAGGCGCGCAGCGAGCTGGCGCGCCTCGAAGCGGCGGCTCAGGGCAGCGCGCGCACGAGCTCTCGGAACACGTCGCCGCGCTGCTCGAAGCTGCGGAACTGGTCGTAGGAGGCGCAGGCCGGCGAGAGCAGCACCACCGGCTCGGGCGCACCCGACGCCGCCGCGCCCTCGGCCGCCGCCTTCACGGCGACGTCCAGGGTCTCGCAGCGGGTGTAGGGCACGGCGCCCTCCAGGGTGGCGGCGAAGGCGTCGGAGGCCGCACCGATCAGGTAGGCGTGGGCGATGCGCTCGAAGTACGGGACGAGCGGGAAGATCCCGCCGTCCTTCGCCTTGCCGCCGAGGATCCAGTGGATGTCGCGGAAGGCGGTCAGCGCCTTCTCGGTCGAGTCGGCGTTGGTCGCCTTCGAATCGTTGACGAACAGCACCGGCCCGCGGACCCGAACCTCCTCCATCCGGTGCGGCAGGCCGGGGAAGCTCGCGAGCCCGGCCTGGATCGCGTCGGCCGCAAGACCGAGGGCGCGGGCGACCGCCACGGCCACGGCCGCGTTCTGCCAGTTGTGCGCGCCGCGCAGCGACCGGATCGCCGACACGTCGGCGAGCGGCGCGCCGTCGCGGTCCGAGACGATCCCGTCGCGCACGGTGACGGCGTCGGCGGTGAGCGCGGCGTCGCGCGGCACGTGGATGCGCGTCGACCGGTCGGCGCCGCCTTCGGCGAACCCGTCGGCGATGGCGCGGCTCGGCCCGTCGTCGATCCCGACGACGGCCTGGTCCGAGCCCTGGATCAGCCGCTCCTTGATCGCGGCGTATTGCGCGAAGGTGCCGTGGCGGTCGAGGTGGTCGGGCGTGATGTTGAGGAGCACGCCGACGCTCGGATCGAGCGAGGGCGTCAGGTCGATCTGGAACGAGGACAGCTCGACCACGTGGATGCGATTCGTTGCCGGCGGCTCGAGCGAGAGGATCGCGGTGCCGATGTTGCCGCCCATCTGCACGTCGCGGCCGGCAGTGCGCAGGATGTGGGCGATCAGCGCCGTGGTGGTCGACTTGCCGTTGGTGCCGGTGATCGCGACGAACGGCGCCCCCGGCGCCAGGGCGCGCCGCTCGCGGCAGAACAGCTCGATGTCGCCGACGACCTCGATGCCGGCCGCCTTGGCGAGCGCGACGGTCCAGTGCGGCGCCGGATGGGTCAGCGGCACGCCGGGCGAGAGGATCAGCGCCGAAAAGCCCGACCAGTCGGCCCCGCGCAAGTCCGCGGTCTCGATCCCCTGCCCGGCCGCCTTCGCGACGCCGTCGGCGTTGTCGTCCCAGGCGACGACCTGCGCGCCGCCGGCCTTGAGGGCGAGCGCGGTGGCGAGGCCGGAGGCGCCCAGGCCGAACAAGGCGACCGCGCGGCCGGCGAAGGTGGTGATTGGGGTCATCGGAAACTCGGAACCGGTCGGCGATCGGGGCTCGTCCCAACCCTCCCCCTCATCCTGAGGTGCCAGCGTCAGCGGGCCTCGAAGGAGCCCTCCAGACCGCACCGAAGTTTCTGGAGGGCTCCTTCGAGGCGCCCGCTTCGCGTGCGCACCTCAGGATGAGGGTCGGGGTGGGAGTGGCGTTGCGGAGCCGACTTCTACCACAGGTCACCGCAGCTTGAGCGTGGCCAGGCCGGCGAGCGCCAGGATCACGGCGATGATCCAGAAGCGGATCACGACCTGCGGCTCCTTCCAGCCCTTCTGCTCGAAGTGGTGGTGGATCGGCGCCATGCGGAAGACGCGCTTGCCCGTCAGCTTGAACGACGCGACCTGGATGATCACCGACATGATCTCGAGGACGAACAGGCCGCCGACGATCGCCAGGACGATCTCGTGCTTGGTCGCCACCGCGACGACGCCGAGCAGGCCGCCGAGCGCCAGCGACCCGGTGTCGCCCATGAAGATCTGCGCCGGCGGCGCGTTGAACCAGAGGAAGCCTAAGCCCGCCCCGATCACCGCGCCGGCCACCACCGCGAGCTCGCCGGTGTCGCGCACGTAGTTCACCTGAAGGTAGCTCGCGGTGAACGAGTTGCCGACGAGGTAGGCGATGACGCCGAAGGTGCCGCAGGCGATCATCACGGGGACGATGGCGAGCCCGTCGAGACCGTCGGTCATGTTCACCGCGTTGCCGGCGCCGACGATGACGAAGCCGCCGAACAGCACGTAGAACCAGCCGAGGTTCAAGAGCGCGTCCTTGAACACCGGGAAGGCGAGCTGGTTCTGCAGCGTGGACGGCGAGAAGTACGAGATCGCGTAGCAGGCCGTGATCGCGATCAGGGCCTCGAGCCCGAGGCGGAGCTTGCCCGAGAAGCCCTTGTGCGACTGCTTCGTCACCTTGAGGTAGTCGTCGTAGAAGCCGATCGCGCCGAAGCCCAGCGTCACGGTGAGCGTGATCCAGACGTAGTGGTTGCGCGGGTTGGCCCAGAGCAGGATCGCGACGATGGCGCCGGCCAGGATCATCAGGCCGCCCATGGTCGGCGTGCCGCGCTTGGTCAGCAGGTGGGTCTGCGGCCCGTCCTCGCGGATCGGCTGGCCCTTGCCCTGGCGCAGGCGCAGCAGCGAGATGATCAGCGGCCCGAACCAGAACACGAACAGGCCCGCCGTGAACAGCGCGCCTCCCGTGCGGAAGGTGATGTAGCGGAAGACGTTGAAGGCCGAGAGCGTGCCGCTCAGGTCCGACAGGAGATACAGCATCCGGGGGGCTCGGCGGCTTGGCTCACACGAAGAAGGGCGCCGACGGGACGCGAACGGTCCCGGCGCCTCGGCGGACGATCAGATGCCGGTCACGGCCCGGCGGTCGGGGCCGGCGCGTCGCGGCGCACCGGGGGGTTCGCGTAGCGGGCTTTGAGCGCCTCGACAATCCGGCCCATGCGAATACTGTTTGAGCCCTTGACCATCACGGCGTCGCCCGGCCGCAGGATCGCGGCCAGCGGCTCGACGAGGTCGGCCGAAGTCGCGGCGGCGACGCCCCGGCGCGAGACCGGGAGCGCCTCGAACAGGTGGTTCATCAGCGTGCCGGCGGTGAAGACGAGGTCGACCGCGTGGTCGGCGACCGCGCCGGCGAGGTCGCGATGGTGGGCGTCCGAGGTCGGCCCGAGCTCCAGCATGTCGCCGAGCACGGCGATGCGGCGCCCGCGCGGCCCGGTCTCGATCGCGGCCAGCGTCGACAGCGCGGCGCGCACCGAGGCCGGGTTGGCGTTGTAGCTCTCGTCGACGAGGAAGGCCTCGCCGTCGCGGATCTGGAGGGCGGTACGCTCGCCGCGCCCGGCCGGCGGGCGCAGCGCCGCGAGCGACAGGGCGGCGCGGGCCAGATCCGCGCCGAGGCTGTGGACCACCGCCATCACGCCGAGCGAGTTCATCGCCGTGTGCCGGCCCGGCGTGCCGAGCTGGTAGGTCACCGGCTGGCCCATCACCACGGCGTCGACCACGGAAAGATCGGGGCGCAGCACGATGCGCCTGGCGCGCACGTCGGCCTCCGCGTGCTCGCCGAAGGTGACGATGCGGCCTGCCCGCGAGGCGAGCGCGTGGGCGTGCAGGCGCGCGAAGCTCGGGTTGTCGCGGTTGATCACCGCGACGCCGCCGGGCGCGAGCCCTGAGAAGATCTCGCCCTTGGCGTCGGCGATCGCCGACACCGAGGCGAAGTGCTCGATGTGGACCGGCTCGACGGTGGTGACGAGGGCCACCTCCGGGCGGACCTGGGCCACCAGCGGCACGATCTCGCGCGGGTGGTTCATGCCGACCTCGAACACGCCGAAGCGGGTGTCGGCCGGCATCCGCGCCAGCGTCAGCGGCACGCCCCAGTGGTTGTTGTACGAGGCGACGGAGGCGTGGGTCTGCCCTTGCGCCGACAGCACGTGGCGCAGGGCCTCCTTGGTGCCGGTCTTGCCGACCGAGCCGGTCACCGCCACGACCTGGGCCGCGGTGCGGTCGCGGGCCGCCTTGCCGAGGCGCGTCATCGCGTCGAGGACCGGATCGGGCCCGTCGCCGGGCACGGCCAGGACCGGGCCGTCGAACGACGCCGCGCGGTCGGCGGCGACCACGGCCGCGCCAGCCCCCTTGTCCAGGGCGGCGCGGACGAAGTCGTGCCCGTCGCGGGCCTCGCCCCTGATCGCGAAGAACAGGTCGCCGGGCTGCAGCGTGCGGGTGTCGATCGAGGCGCCGGCGACGGCGCCGCGCGACCCGTGAAGCGTGCCCCCGGTGGCGGCCTCGAGTTCGGCCGCCGTCCAGAGCGGCTTGGCGTTCGGGCTCATGCGGCCTCCGGTCTGACGGTGCGCGGACGCGAAGCCCCCTCCCCCTCTGCGGGGAAGGGAGAGGCGCGGACTTCGTCGTGCTTCGGGGAAGACGCGTTCATCGCGAAAACTCGTCGATCGCCGCCCTCAGGACCGCGTGGTCCGAGAACGGCAGCACCCGGTCGCCCACGATCTGGCCGGTTTCGTGGCCCTTGCCGGCGACCACGAGCACGTCGCCGGGTCCGAGCCCGCGCACCGCCGTGCGGATCGCCTCGGCGCGGTCGCCGATCTCGGTGGCGCCCGGCGCCTCGGCGAGGATGGCGGCGCGGATCGCGGCGGGTTCCTCGGAGCGCGGGTTGTCGTCGGTGACGATGACCGCGTCGGCGAGGCGCGCGGCGATCGCCCCCATGATCGGGCGCTTGCCGCGGTCGCGGTCGCCGCCGCAGCCGAAGACCACGACGAGGCGCCCGGAGGCGAAGGGGCGCAGAGCGACGAGGACGCCCTCCAGCGCCTCCGGCTTGTGAGCGTAGTCGACGAGGCACAGCGCGCCGTCGGCCTCGCCGACGCGCTCCATGCGACCGGGCACGCCGACGAGGTGTTCGAGCGCCGCGAACACGCCGTCGGGGTCGGCGGCGCCGGCGGGCGTGGCGAGAACGAGGCCGGCGGCGACGAGCGCGTTCTCCACCTGGAACCCGCCGACCAGCGGCAGGCGGACCCGGCGCGGGCCGTGGCGGCCGTCGAGGTCGAGCACCTGCGCGAAGCCTTCGGTGCGGGCGTCGCGCAGGCGGATCTCGGAGCCGGCGCGGCCGGTGGTGCGGACGTCGTGGCCGGCCGCGGTCGCGGCCGCGATGACACGGTCGGCGTAGGCGCCGTCGGCGTTGACGATCGCGGGCGCACCCGCCGGCAGGAGCGTCGTGAACAGGCGCAGCTTGGCGGCGAGGTAGTCCTCGATGGTCGCGTGGTAGTCGAGGTGGTCGCGCCCGAGGTTGGTGAAGCCGGCGGCGGCGAGCTGCACGCCGTCGAGGCGGCGCTGCTCGATGCCGTGCGAGGAGGCCTCCATCGCGAGGTCCGTGATGCCGTCGTCGGCGAGCCGCGTCAGCGTCGCATGCAGCGTCACCGGGTCGGGCGTCGTCAGCGAGCCGTAGGCGGCGCCACGGTCGGTGACGATGCCGACGGTGCCGACGCTGGCGGACGCGCGCCCGATCCGCGACAGGATCTGGCGGACGAAGTCGGCGACCGAGCTCTTGCCCGCGGTGCCGGTCACCGCGACGATGGTCGCGGGCTGGCGCCCGGACAGGCGCGCGGCGGCGAGCGCCAGCGCCCGGCGTGGGTCGGCGACGGCGATCCAGGCGCAGGCCGGCGGCAGGTCGGCGGGGCGGTCGCCCTCACCGACCACCGCGATCGCGCCGGCCGCGGCGGCCTTGGCCGCGAACAGGCGTCCGTCGGCCTTCGTCCCCGGCACGGCGACGAAGACGCCGCCCGGCACCACGTTCCGGCTGTCGGCGGTCAGCCCGGCCACCGGCCGGTCGGCCTCCGCCGCCCCGGCTTCGGGGAACAGGGCGCCCAGCGTCGCCGCGCTCACGGGCCGCCGACCATGTTGGCGTGGTAGGCGTTGAGCTTGACCATCAGCGGGAAGGGCTTGGCCGGCGGCTCGAATTGCGGCGGCAGGCCGAGGATCGGCGCCACGCGCTCGATCACCTTGCCGGTGACGACGCCGGAGTTCCAGGCGGCGGTGGCGTAACCGCCGCTCTCCGGCAGTCCCTGGGGCTCGTCCATGATGGTGACGAACAGGTATTTCGGCTTGTCCATGGGCGCGGCCGCCATGAAGGTCGTGAACAGGCGGTTCTTGTTGTAGCGCCCGCCGATCACCTTCTCGGCGGTGCCGGTCTTGCCGCCGACGAAGTAGTACGGGATCGCCGCCTTCTTGGCCGAGCCCTCGACGGCGTTGAGGCGCATGATGAAGCGCATCGCCTCGCTCGTCTGCGGGCTCAGCACCGTCGTCGCCTTGGCCATCGCCTCCTTGACGTCGGTCTTGAGGAAGGTCGGCGTCATCAGGAAGCCGCCGTTGGCGATCGCGGCCACCGCCGCCGTCGCCTGGATCGGCGCCACCGCGAGGCCGTGGCCGAAGGCGATGGTGATGGTGTTGATCTCGGTCCAGCGCGGCGGGACGATCGGCATGGCCGATTCCGGCAGCTCGGTCCGCATCCGGTCGAGCAGGCCCATCTTGCGCAGGAAGGCCTTGTGGCCGGGCACGCCGACGCCGAGGGCCATCTTGGCCGAGCCGATGTTGGAGGAGTGGGTGAACACCTCCGGCATGGTGATGACGCGGTTGGTGCCGTGATACTCGTGGATCTTCTGGCGGCCCCAGTTCAGCACGCCGCCGCGGGTGTCGAAGGTCGAGTTGACGTTGTACTTGCCCGATTCCAGCGCCATGGCGAGGGTCATCGCCTTGAAGGTCGAGCCCATCTCGTAGACGCCGACGTTCATGCGGTTGATCTTGTCGTCGGACAGGGCGTCGACCGGGTTGTTCGGGTCGAAGTCCGGCATCGAGACCAGCGCGATCACCTCGCCGGTCTGGACGTCGAGGATCATCGAGGCGCCGGCCTTGGCCTTGAAGTGCTCGATGCCCTTGGCGAGCTCGTCGCGCACCGCGAACTGCGCCCGCAGGTCGACGGAGAGCTGGATCGGCTTGAGGTCGGTCTGCTTGGCGACGAAGCCGAAGTCGTTGAGGGCCTTGTTGCCCTGGTTGTCGATGTACTTCTCCATGCCGGCGATGCCGATGCCGTCGAGGTTGGTCGCGCCGATGATGTGGGCGGCCGCGACCCCGTTCGGGTAGACGCGCTTGTGGTCGGGCAGGAAGCCGATGCCGGGGATGCCGAGGCGGTGGACCTCGGCCTGCTGCTTCGGGGTCAGCTCGCGCTTGACCCAGACGAAGCCGACGCCCTTCTTGCCGGGCTTCTGGGTGAGCTTGGCGCGCAGTTCCGTCGCGTTCAGCTCGGGCAGGACGGCGGTGAGGAGTTCCACCGCCTCGTCCTTGTCGTAGATGTTGCCGGGCTCGGCGAAGACCGAAACGGTACGGATGTCGGTGGCGAGGATCTCGCCGTTGCGGTCGATGATGTCGGGCCGAATGGCGGTGGTGGACGCGGCCGCCACCCGGTGCTCCTGGCTCGGCGGCGCGCCGAAGATCGCGATCGACAGCAGCCGCACGCTGATCGCGCCGAACACCGCCACGAAGGCGAGTCCGACGAGCGCGACGCGGGTGTGCGAGCGCTCGATCGCGAGGCGGAACATCGCCCGGAACAGGCGCACGCCCGGATGCACGCGGGGCTCGGCCGCGACGACCGGCTCCTCGATCGCCAGCCGCGCGGCGGCCGGCGTCTCGTCCGCGTCGCCGTGGTGCGCAGGCTCAGGCGCGGCATGCCCGATGCCGGCCGCGTCGTCGGCCGCGAAGTGGGCGTCTCGGGCTTCGTGAGCCGCTTGAGCGTCGTGCGCCTCTCGGGCGTCGTGGGCGTCTTGAGACACGGGGACTACCTCGATGCCGGGTTCGGCGTGCGGGTCGTGACGACGGTGCGGGTGATCGAGCCGGTGGTGCGGGGCTCGGAGGCCGGCCCCTTCTCCTTCGGCGTCGCGGTGGCCGCGAGCAGGCGGCCGATCTCGTCGCCGCGCTCGGGCCGCGCCGGCAGGTCGGCGAGGCGCCCGAGGTGGGCGGTGCCGATCGGCTCGAGGGCGAGGTGCTTCTCCACCGCCGCCTGCAGCCGGTCCGGCCGGGTCAAGAGCTGCCATTCGGCGCGCAGCACCGCGATGGCCTGACGCTCGGCATGCAGGCCGGCCTTCAGCTTCGAGACCTGACCGCCCTGGTAGAGCGTGTCGTACTTGATCGAGTAGGCGTAGATCGCCGAGGCGACGAGGCCGGCGACGGCCAGCAGGTTGAGCAGGCGGATCACCGGCGTGCGCCTCCGCGCGGGGCTTCGGGAAGCGCAGCGAGCGCCTGGATCGCGGCGAGCGGCGCCGGCACGGGTGCGTCCGTGCGCTCGGCGGCGCGAAGCTTGGCCGAGCGCGAGCGCGGGTTGCGCGCCGTCTCGGAATCGGAGGGCAGCACCGGGCCCTTGGTCACCGGCGTGAAGCTGCGGGCGGCCGTGGGCTCGCCGCCGGGCAGCGCGCTCGGCATGTGGCGCGAGGCCTGGACGGCGCGGCCGCTGCGGGCGGAGAAGAACTGCTTGACGATGCGGTCCTCGAGCGAATGGAACGTCACCACCGCGAGCCGCCCGCCCGGCCGCAGCATCCGCTCGGCGGCGTGCAGCGCCTGGACCAGCTCGCCGAGCTCGTCGTTGACCGCGATGCGCAGGCCCTGGAACGTCCGCGTCGCCGGGTGGATGCCGCTGCTGGGCTCGGTCCGCACGACCCCGGCGACGAGGTCGGCGAGCTGCGCCGTGGTCTCGATCCGGCCGCGGCGGCGCGCCTCGATGATGGTGCGGGCCACCGCCCGCGAGCGGCGTTCCTCGCCGTAATGGTAGATGATGTCGGCGAGCTCCACCTCCTCGGCCTCGTTGACGAGGTCGGCGGCGCTGAGGCCGGTGGCGGCCATCCGCATGTCGAGCGGGCCGTCGTTGCGGAACGAGAAGCCGCGCTCGGGCTGGTCGATCTGCATCGAGGAGACGCCGATATCGAGCACGATCCGGTCGGCCTGCGCCTCGCCGAGATCCGCCAGGTGCGCGTCGAGGGCGCCGAATCGGCCCGGAACCAGCGTGAGGCGCCCGTTCGACGCGGCGACGAGCGCCGCGCCGCCGGCGATGGCCGAGGGGTCTCGGTCGATGCCGACCACGCGGAGGTCCGGGTCGGCGGCGAGCATCGCGCGGGTGTAGCCGCCGGCGCCGAAGGTGCCGTCGACGGCCAGCGTCGTACCGGGAAGGTCGAGGGCGGCGAGCACCTCGTCGAGCAGCACCGGGACGTGCGGGCCGCACGGTTTCTCGATGGGTTTGCGCGTCATCGCCGCGGCCCGTTCGGGCGAAGGCGCCGGGCCGCGTGCGGCCGAGGCGGCCCGCCGGGGATGGGGGGAACGGTTCGGCTCATGGCTGCCTGCACCCGGCCGCGGCGACGCGGCGCGGTCGGTTTGGGCGATCCCGCTCGTGCGGTGGCCGAAGGCCCGCGCGCGGACGATCCCCGCACGGCCGCGGCGAGCGTGGCCGCTGGGGGCGTCCGCCGATCCGGAAATCGCCGATGACGAGATGTTGGCGGGTACCATGGGCCTCTGACGATCGTCAACGCAAGCGAAGACCCGCATCGCGGACGTCCGATGTGACCTCAGCAAGGTTAACCGACGGTCAATTTTTCGCCCCGCCCGCCGACGTTCGGCGCACGGGCGCCGGCGATCCTCGGGACCTGCGCGCGTCTGCTGGCGAAAGCTTCGCCGCGATGCGCCGACCGGCGGCACATATTCCGCAGGACCGTGCTTCGCGCGGCGGATCGGCACGCTCCGTCAACGGCTTAGCCGGTGCCGTGGCTCTGCGTCCGGACAGGCAGGAAGCGGATCAGCCGGCCTATAAGCCGGGTTCTGTAGGGCCCGGAGGCGCCGAGGCGCATCCGGACGTGGCGGCCATTCCTCTGGGACGATCGTTGCCGACCGCCTCGAGCAACCAACCCGGGCGACTGGCCTGGAGAGCGGGCCTGCGCCTCTTCCT
The DNA here is from genome assembly GCF_022179125.1 of Methylobacterium cerastii. Taxonomy (GTDB): domain Bacteria; phylum Pseudomonadota; class Alphaproteobacteria; order Rhizobiales; family Beijerinckiaceae; genus Methylobacterium; species Methylobacterium cerastii. The sequence goes on along the minus strand of NZ_BPQG01000004.1, from coordinate 59,773 downwards.
GCGAGGAGACGCGCGCCGCCCCTATTCGGTCTTGCTCCCGGTGGGGTTTGCCGTGCCGTCCGCGTTGCCGCGTCCGCGGTGCGCTCTTACCGCACCCTTTCACCCTGACCCCGCGACCTCGCGGTCCGGGGCGGTCTGCTCTCTGTGGCACTGTCCCTGGGGTCGCCCCCGCCGGACGTTATCCGGCACCGTCTCTCCATGGAGCCCGGACTTTCCTCCCCAAGCCGAAGCTCGGAGCGGCCGCCCGGCCGACTGATCCGGCGCGGATGTGGGCCGGATCGCCCGCCCGGGTCAAGCGGACGGCCGCGCGTTCAGGCGTCGAGGCCGCCCAGGACCGAAATCCTCGTCTGCCCACGCCGTGCGGCTTGCCCCGAACCGTCGCGATCCGGCTACCAGGTCCCGGTGTTCTCCATGGAGGACCACGGCTCCTGCGGCTCCTTGGCGCCGCCCTTCTGCAGGATCTCGATCGAGATGCCGTCGGGCGACTTCACGAAGGCCATGTGCCCGTCGCGCGGCGGCCGGTTGATGGTCACGCCCTTGTCCTTCAGCCGGGTGCAGAAGGCGTAGATGTCGTCGACCTGGTAGGCGAGGTGCCCGAAGTTGCGCCCGCCGGAATAGGTCTCCGGGTCCCAGTTGTAGGTCAGCTCCACGAGGGGCGACTTGGTGGTCTCGGCCCGCGCCGCGTCCCCGGGGGCGGCGAGGAAGACCAGGGTGAAGCGGCCCTTCTCGTTGTCGATGCGGCGCACCTCCTTCAGCCCGAAGGTGTCGACGTAGAACGCCAGCGCCTTGTCGAGGTCGGCGACGCGCACCATCGTGTGCAGGTATTCCATGGGTGTTCTCGTGCTCCGCTGATGCGGGCCTATCTGGGCCCGGGCCGGACCCCGTCAACGGGCTCGGCCGCGCCGCGGCGGACCGCGAACATCCCCTTCGACGCCCCTTCGACGCCCCTTCGACGCCCCTTCGACGTCCCTTCGACGTCCCCTCCGGCCAGCCGAGCGATGCCCCGATGCGAACCGACACGCCCGTCCAGATCCGCCTCGAAGACTACCGGCCGAGCGACTTCCTGATCGACCGCGTCGACCTCGACGTGCGGCTCGCCCCGCACGACACGCGGATCACGGCGCGGCTGGCGCTGCGGGCGAACCCGGCGGGCCGGGCGGGCGCGCCCCTGGTGCTCGACGGCGACGACCTGACGCTCGACGGCATCGAACTCGACGGCGCGCCGCTGTCCGCCGAGGCCTACGCGGCGAGCCCCGCGGGGCTGACGCTGCACGCGCCACCGCAGGGACCGTTCGAACTGACGATCCTGACGCGGGTGGACCCGACCGCCAACACCAAGCTGATGGGGCTCTACCGCTCGAACGGCGTCTACTGCACCCAGTGCGAGGCCGACGGGTTCCGCCGGATCACCTACTTCCTCGACCGGCCCGACGTGATGGCGGTCTACACCACCCGAATCGAGGCCGAGCGCGCCGAATGCCCGGTGCTGCTCGGCAACGGAAACCCGGTGGAGGCCGGGGAGATCGCCGGCACCGGGCGGCACTTCGCCGTGTGGCACGATCCCCACCCGAAGCCCGCCTACCTCTTCGCCCTCGTCGGCGGCGCGCTCGACCGGGTGGCGCAGGACTTCACCACGATGGAGGGCCGAACGGTCGCGGTCGCGGTCTACGTCGAGCCCGGCAAAGGGCCCCGCGCCGCCTACGCCCTCGACGCGGTGATCCGTTCGATGCGGTGGGACGAGGAGGCGTTCGGGCGCGCCTACGACCTCGACGTGTTCAACGTCGTCGCCGTGTCGGACTTCAACATGGGCGCGATGGAAAACAAAGGCTTGAACGTGTTCAACGACAAATACGTTCTGGCCTCCCCCGAGACCGCCACCGACGGCGACTACGCCGCGATCGAGCGCATCATCGCGCACGAGTACTTCCACAACTGGTCGGGCAACCGCGTCACCTGCCGCGACTGGTTCCAGCTCTGCCTCAAGGAGGGGCTGACCGTCTTCCGCGACCAGGAATTCTCGTCCGACATGCGCTCGCGCGCCGTCCACCGCATCGGCGAGGTCCGCAACCTTCGCGCCCGGCAGTTCCCGGAGGATGCCGGCCCGCTCAGGCACCCGGTCCGGCCGGGTGCCTATGCCGAGATCAATAACTTCTACACGGCCACGGTCTACGACAAGGGCGCCGAGATCGTGCGGATGCTGCGCACCCTCGTCGGCGCCGACGCCTTCCGGGCCGGCATGGACCGGTACTTTTCCGACAACGACGGCACCGCGGCGACCGTCGAGGATTTCCTGGCGGCCTTCGCCGCGGTGACCGGGCGCGACCTCCAGCCCTTCGCCCGCTGGTACGAGCGCCCCGGCACGCCGGCCCTCGCGGTGACGCGCGCCTACGACGCCGAGGCCCGGCGATACACGCTGACCTTCCGCCAGAGCCTCGAGGCGGCGGGCCCTCCCCTGGTGATCCCGGTCGCCCTCGGCCTCGTCGGCGAGAACGGCCCCCTCGCCGGGGCGACTTCGACATCGGTCTCCGACGGCGTCTTCGTCCTCGACACCGGGACCGCCACCGTGGTGTTCGAGTGCGTCGCCGAGGCGCCCGTGCCCTCGGTGCTGCGCGGCTTTTCCGCCCCGGTGCGGCTTGAACTCGACCTGACCGACGCCGAGCGCCTCGTCCTGCTCCGGCACGACACCGACCCGTTCAACCGCTGGCAGGCGGCGCAGGGGATCGCGATGCGGCTGATCCTCGAACCGGCCGCACCGGGCGCGGGCGAGGCCTTCGCCGACGCGCTCGGCGCCTTCCTCGACGGCGAGGCCCTGGCCGACCCGGCCTTCGCCGCCCTGGTGCTGTCGCTCCCCGGCGAAGGCGAAGCCGCCAACGAAATCGCCGCCGACCTCGACCCGGACGCGATCCACGCGGCCCGAACCGCCCTTCGGAAAGCGCTGGGCACGCGGCTGCGCCCGCGCCTCGATGCGCTGGCCCTGGCCCTGCGGGCGTCTCAGGACGCCCCCTACAGCCCGGACGCCGCCTCGGCCGGCCGCCGCTCGCTCGCCAACGCCTGCCTCGACCTGATCGCCGCCGCGGACCCGGCGGCCGGCACCGAAGGCGCCCTCCTCCAGCTTCGCGAGGCGCGCAACATGACCGACCGGCTCGCGGCCCTCGGCGTGATCGCGGCGATCCCAGGGGAGGCCCGCGAGGCGGCGCTCTCGGCTTTCGGCGCCACCTATGCCGACGAGCCGCTGGTCCTCGATAAGTGGTTCGCCGTCCAGGCGACGATCGCCGAGGACGGCACGCCGGCGCGGATCGCGGCGCTGAGCCGGCACCCGGCCTTCGCCATGACCAACCCGAACCGGGTGCGGGCGCTGATCGCCAACTTCGCAATGGGCAACCCGACCCAGTTCGCGAGGGCCGACGGAGCCGGCTTCGCCCTCGTCGCCGAGCGGATCGAGGCCCTCGACCGGATCAACCCGCAGCTCGCCGCGCGGCTCCTCACCGCGTTTTCTTCCTGGCGGCGGTGGGAAAATTCGCGACGGGAAAAGGCCGCCGAAATCCTCAACCGGATCAAGGCGATCCCCGCCCTTTCCCGGGACGTGGCCGACATCGCCGCCCGGACGCTCGAAGCCGGTTAACCATCGCTTAACATTGGCGATTCTCTGCTGATTCCGAGTCGGTAGTCGGGGCTTGGAGTCAAGCCGCGCTGTAAAAAATCCGTGGACAAAACCACTCGGGAAAGTGATGAATTGAATTCAGATTCGGGGCCGGCGCAGCAAGGCCCGGACGCTTCCAGTGCACGAGGTCGACCATGCCGGAGGCGGATTCCGCTTCCTTCTCCGCGCGTGCGGATACGATTCTCGGCATCCACTGGCCGACGCGCGCGCCGGCGAGCCGTTTCGTGCAGGCCGAAGCCTGGCTGCGTTATGCGGTGCCGGCCTTGCTCGCGACCTTCCTCGCCTGCCTGGCGGGGCTGACGGCCCTCCACCTCCAGACCCAGCGCGAGGAACTGCTCGCCACCGCGAGCGCCGACCTCGAGTCCTTCACCCGCCTCTCGGCCGGAGCGCTGGCGGGCCACGCCCTCGGCGACGCGGCGGCCCAGGCGAGCCTCGTCGACCTATTTCCCGCGGGCACCCTGCCGGCCGGACGCCGTGTGATGCTCGTCTCACGAGGCGACCGGATCGTCGCGGCCAGGCCCCCACTGCCGCCCGGCACCGAGACCCTTCAGAATGCGCTCGGCGAGTCGGAGGCACTCTCGACGCTCGGCGAGCGGGCGGGCGTGATGCGCCTAGCACTCTCCGACGGCGAGACCGCCTTCGCGGCGATGCGCCGCCTCCCCGGCGGCGAAAGCCGCATCGCGGTGATGCAATCGCTTGGACCGCTGACCGCGAGCTGGACCGGCCGCGCCCGCCACCAAGCGATCCTGGTCGCCGCCGCCGCCCTCGTCATCGTCGGGGTGGGCCTCGCCTACGGGCTGCAGAGCCGCCGGGCGAAGGCGATCGACAAGGTCTGCGAGCAGATCCGCCGGCGCCTTGACACCGCGCTCGGCCGCGGCGCCTGCGGCTTGTGGGACTGGGACATCCCACGCGGGCAGATCTACTGGTCGGATTCGATGTACGCGCTGCTCGGCTACCGCCGCGAGCGCGAGTTCCTATCCTTCGGCGACGTCAACGCCCTGGTCCACCCCGACGACGGCGACCTTTACAGCCTCGCGCGCGGCCTGGCCGCGAGCCAGACCGCTGTCGACCACGCCTTCCGCATGCGCGGGGCGAACGGCGCCTACATCTGGCTGCGCACCCGCGCCGAGGTGGTGCCGGACGTGACAGACGGCGGCCGCCACCTCGTCGGCATCGCCGTCGACGTCACCGAGCAGCAGCACCTCGCCGAGACCAGCGCCACCAACGACATGCGCTTGCGCGACGCCGTCGAGGCGATCTCGGAAGCGTTCGTCATCTGGGACACGAGCAACCGTCTCGTGCTGTGCAATTCCAAGTTCCGCCACCTGCACGCGCTTTCCCCCGAGGACGCGCAGGTCGGCCGCCGCTACGACGAGGTGATGGGCCGCGGGGTACTGCCGCAGATCCGGCGGGAGATGCCGGAGACCGATGCGGCGAGCGCGACGGCCCGTACCTTCGAGGCGGAACTCACCGACGGCCGCTGGCTGCAGATCAGCGAGCGACGCACCAAGGACGGCGGGTACGTCTCCGTCGGCACCGACATCACCAACCTGAAGCGGCACCAGGAGCAGCTCGTTGCCTCGGAGCGCGAGCTGATCGAGACGGTCAAGGACCTGAAGCGCTCGCGCCGCACGCTGGAGTTGCAGACGCAGCAACTCGCCGACCTCGCCGAGCGCTACCTCGACCAGAAGGCGGCGGCCGAGTCCGCCAACCAGGCCAAGTCCGAGTTCCTGGCCAACATGAGCCACGAGCTGCGCACGCCGCTGAACGCGATCATCGGCTTCGCCGAGCTGATGTCGAGCGAGCTCTACGGGCCGCTCGGCTCGCCGCGCTACGCCGAATACTGCGCTGACATCCGCGGCAGCGGCGACTACCTGCTCTCGATGATCGACGACATCCTCCACATGTCGCGGATCGAGTCCGACCGCGTGCGCCTCGCGCGCCGCGAGGTCGCCGTCGAGGCCGCGGTCGCCGGGGCGCTGAAGCTGGTGTCGGAGCCGGCGCGGCAGAAGAACCTCCACATCGCCATAGACTTGCAGCCCGGCCTCGCGCTGCTCGCCGACGAGCGCGCCCTGCAGCAGATCCTCGTCAACCTGCTGCAGAACGCTGTGAAGTTCACGCCCGGGCACGGCCGCATCGCGGTGCGCGCGCGCGCCGCCGGGGACCACGCCCACCTGTTCATCGAGGATACTGGGATCGGTATCCCGAAGGCGGCGCTGGCGCGCCTCGGTGCGCCGTTCTCGCAGGTCGAGACCAACCTGACCCGCAGCCACAAGGGCTCGGGCCTCGGCCTCGCCATCGCCCGCTCCATGGCCGAGCTGCACGGCGGCTCCCTGCGCATCCGCTCCGAGGAGACGGTCGGCACCATAGTCCTGGTGCGGCTGCCCCGCCCGACCGGCGAACGCCTCGCGGCGGCGGCGGCCGAAGATTCCGGGCAGCAGGCCGTCGCGGCGCTGCGCGAGGCCTCCGGGGCGAGCGTTCGGCAGCCGCAGCCGGCCGGCGCCTGAGGACGCGCCGCGGGGCCGTCGCACCGCGGGCTGCGGCGCGCTACCTGCCCAAAAGGTCGAACCGCGCCACGTCGTGCAGCAGCGCCACGAAGGCCCGCGCGCCGTGGTCGAGGGCAGCCTCCCCGGCCTCGGCGGTGCCGAGCCTGGCGTCGCCGATCGCGCCCGACGGATGGAGGTCGCCGGCCTTCCAGGCAAAGGCGGCCGGGCGCCCGGCGCGCAGGTGCGTGAAGTCGCCGACCATGGCGCGGGTGCGCGAGGGGAAGTCGGCGACGGCCTCGCGCCGCACGAGATCGGGGCGCAGGGCCAGAATCAGCGCGGTCTCGACCCCGCCGGCATGGATGCCGTGGACGATCTCGTCCTCCGGGAAGCATCCGTCCGGGTAGCCGAAGCGCGCCCAGGCGGTCGTCACCGCCACCATGCCGAAGCGGGCGCGCAAATCCCCGGCCACGAGGTCGATCAGCGCGCTGTTGCCGCCGTGCGAGGTGACGATCACCAGCCGGCTGCAGCCGGCGCGGTGCACGCCGGCGCCAATTTCGCCCCAGGCGGCGAGCGCGGTCGCGGTAGTGAGGGAGAGCGTTCCAGGAAAGGCGTCGTGCTCGTCGGACTTGCCGACCGACTGCACCGGCAGGACCAGCACGTCGAGGTCGGCCGGCACCAGGGCGCAGGCGCGCGCGAGGTAGCCATCCATGATCGCGACGTCGGTGCAGAGCGGCAGATGCGGGCCGTGCTGCTCGATCGCCGCCACCGGCAGCACCGCGACCGTGCGGCCCATGTCCCGCGCGGAGACATCCCGCGTGGTCAGGTCGGACCAGAGCCGTGCCGCCATGCTTTGCCTCGATGCGTCCGCTTAAGCCATACGCTTTAGAGCATTTTCTTCACGCGAGCCGGCATCCACCTCGCTGGAAAATGCTTTAGCGGGGGCGGCGCCGGCCCGTCGAGGGTCAGGCGAACAGGGCGTCGATGTCGTGCTGGGCGGTGGCAGGGCCGTTCGGCTGCGGGCCGTTCAGGAGCAGGCGCTGGGCGCGCTCGTTGCGCTCGGCCTCGGCCGGATCCTGGCCGGCCGCGTCCCGTGCCCGCACGGCGCTGGAGAAGCGCGCGAGCCGCACCTCGAACTGCTGCAGGGCGGCGACGACCTTGCCGATCCGCTGGCCGGTGATGTCCTGGAAGGCGCAGGCCTCGAAGATCGTGCCGATGCCGCTTTCGACTGCGTCGCGGTAGCCGGGTCCGTCCGGCAACGCCAGCATCGACTCGGCCGCCTCCATGATGGAGTTGGTGGCGCCGGCAGTCGCGGCCAGGACGTTGCCGAGCTCCTCGTGCGCCATCGGGATGCGGTCGTGCGTCAGCTCGTTGGCGCGCAAGGCCGCGATCTCGTCGCGCACGTGGGCGATGTAGTCCGCGATCTCCATCAACTCGGTGACCATCGTCGCCGGGTTGATCGTCGCGCCGAGCGGTCTTTGCACACCCATCGTCAGCACTCCTCCGCGTGTCGGCCCCGAGTGGCCGCTCAGGCGCCGCAGACCGCTTCGATCTTGCTCTTCAAGGTGGCGGCGTTGAACGGCTTGACGATGTAGTTGTTCACGCCGGCCTTCTTGGCGGCGATGACGTTCTCTGTCTTCGATTCCGCGGTGACCATGATGAACGGCGTGGTGCGCAGGCCCTCGTCGGCGCGGACGTGGCGAAGCAGCTCGTAGCCGGTCATCGGCTCCATGTTCCAGTCGGAGATGACCAGGCCGTACTTGCGGCCCTTGAGGCGCGCCAGGGCGGCCGTGCCATCGGAGGCGTCGTCGACCTCCTCGAAGCCGAGCTGCTTCAGGAGGTTGCGGATGATGCGGACCATCGTCTGGTAGTCGTCGACGACCAGGATCGGCATGCTGAGGTCGAGGGCCATGGTGAAACTGCTCCGGTGTCTCCGAATCGCCGGCTCGGGTCGGCGTCGGTCACGCATTGTCGAAAGGCGCCGCCGCCGGCCGCACCTCATGGGTCCAAACCTAAGCCGGTTTGCCTTGCGAAGCGGTTAATCACGCGCCGGTCCAGCGCCGCCCGGGGCGGCGACGCCCGAATACTGATGTGCGGGACACGAATGCCGTCCGAGCCCAAACGGCACCGCGTCGCCCCGCCCGTTCCCTCGCGATGAGCCGGCGCGGCCTTTACCGATGCGTCCCAACGCAGGATGACGGCCCCGCAGGCGGGCACGGCGCCCGACGGGAACGCCCGCGGGGGAGGCTCGGCCGCCGCGCGAAACAGGATCGGCACGCGATGCTCAAGGTCGTCATCAGCGAGTTCATGGACGAGGCCGCGATCCGGGCGGAGCTCGCCGGGTTCGAGACGCTCTACGATCCGACCCTCGTCGACCGGCCCGACGCCCTGCGCGCGGCGCTCCAAGAGGCGGCGGGGCTGATCGTCCGCAACCGCACGCAGGTGCGCGGCGACCTGCTGGCAGCGGCTCCCGACCTCAAGGTGGTGGGCCGCCTCGGCGTCGGCCTCGACAACATCGACCTGCCGGCCTGCGCCGCCCGCGGGATCGCGGTCCATCCCGCGACCGGCGCCAACGACGGCGCGGTGGCCGAGTACGTGATCGGCACGGCCCTGCTGCTGCTGCGCGGCGCCTACGGTGCCAGCGCGCAGGTGGCGGCGGGGGCGTGGCCGCGCAACGCGTCGATGGGGCGCGAGATCGCCGGCAAGCGCCTCGGCCTCGTCGGCTTCGGTGCCATCGCCCGCGAGACCGCCCGGCGCGCCGCGGCGCTCGACATGGCGGTCTCGGCCTTCGACCCGTACCTGACGCCCGAGGACACCGCGTGGCGCCCGGCCCACGGCTCGGTGACGCGTGCCGAGCTCGACGCGCTGATCGCATCGAGCGACGTGCTCTCCCTGCACGTGCCGCTCACCGAGGCGACGCGGGGGATGATCGGCTCCGACGCGATCACCCGGATGCCGCCGGGCGCGATCCTGATCAACGCCGCCCGCGGGGGCGTGGTGGACGAGCGCGCAGTCGTCGACGCGCTCCGGTCGGGCCATCTCGGCGGGGCGGCGCTGGACGTGTTCGCGGAGGAGCCGCTGGATGCTATGGGCGGGGCACTGTTCGCCGACGTGCCGAACCTGATCCTGACGCCGCACATCGCGGGCGTGACGCAGGAATCGAACGTGCGCGTCTCCGCCGTCACGGCCCGCGCCGTGCGGCGAAGCCTGGAGGGCTGAACCTCGCCTTGCCGCGCTGGCACCGTCGCGTAACGAATTCGTCTGTCCGCGCAGCGCGTCGCGACAAGAACCCTTGCGGAACACTTGACGAACGTTTAACGTGTTCGTGTTTTGTTTCTGCGGCTTCACCTTCGTGCGGCCGCACTTTCTCGCGAGCTCGCCAATGCTGACCCGTAAACAGCTGGATCTCCTGCGATTCATTGATGAGCGGATGCGCGAGGACGGCGTCCCGCCCTCGTTCGACGAGATGAAGGACGCCCTCGACCTCAAGTCGAAATCGGGCATCCATCGGCTGATCACCGCCCTCGAGGAGCGCGGCTTCCTGCGCCGGCTTCCCAACCGCGCCCGGGCGATCGAGGTCCTGCGGATGCCCGACGGCTCCGGCCGCATGGCGGCGCCCGCTCCGGTGGCGGCGCCCGCGCCACGCCGCTTCACCCCGAGCGTGGTGGAGGGCGGGCGCGCCAAGGCGGTGCCGCCTCGGCCGACGACGCAGATGGTCGATGACAGCGGTCGCTCCGTGTCGATCCCGGTGATGGGCCGGATCGCCGCCGGAACTCCGATCTCTGCGATCCAGAACCAGAGCCACGCGATCACCATGTCGCCGGACTTCCTCGCCGGCGGCGAGCACTACGCACTGGAGGTCCGCGGCGATTCGATGGTCGAGGCCGGCATCCTCGACGGCGACCTCGTGGTGATCCGCAAGCAGGACACCGCCAACACCGGCGACATCATCGTCGCGCTGATCGACGATGAGGAGGCGACGCTGAAGCGCCTGCGCCGGCGCGGCTCGTCGATCGCACTGGAAGCGGCCAACCCCGCCTACGAAACCCGCGTGCTCGGGCCGGATCGCGTCCAGATCCAGGGGCGGTTGGTCAGCCTCGTCCGCCGTTACTGAAGCGTCTCCGCCGGCATCTCGGCGTCGGTGCCGTCCGCGGCCGGGTCGTCGGGCGCCGGTTCGGTCCGCGGATTCGGCGGCGCCATGCCCTGGAAAGGTACGTACTTCGGCTTGATCTCGCCGGGTAAAGGCGATTGTGGCACCGGCTGGTCGGCTGGCTTGGCCGGCACGCGGGCTTGGGCCGGTCGCCACGGCAGCGTCCGCCCCGGCTCGCGGGTCCGACTCACCGTGAAGCCGTCCGGCTGCAGGCGGATCGCAACCGCGCCGTGGGCGGCGAGGTAGGCGCGATCGATGACGAGGGCTGCGGCGCAGCTGGGCGGCGCGGAGAGCGGCGTGATCAACACCGCGGCGTTGGCGCAATCCTGGGCGAAGCCGCGGCGGTCCTTCAGAAGGGCCACCGCGCGGCCGTCGGCGAGCCGCAGGACGCACCCAATCCGGTCGCAGGTGGGACCACCGGTCGCCTGCGCGCCGGTCCGGCCGTCGCCGTCGGCCTTCAGCCATTGCTCCAGCACGAAGTTCGACGGCTTGCCGAGGGCGACGAGGCTGCCGTCGATCCGGCGCACCGCGGCACCGCTGCCCTGGCGATCGACGTAGATGTCGAAGCGGGCCGGCGCCGTCGCGAGGCCTAGCCCGAGCAAGGCGGGCGGCAAGGCAAGCCAGCGCAGGCGCGAGACCGGCAGCGTCGCGAGCAGAAGCGCCGCGGCGAGGCACCCGAGCGCGCCGGTGCCGAAAGCCGGCACCACCACGTTGGCGCGACCGAGCCCCTCGATCCAGCCGGAGATCGTCAGCATCCCCCGCACTGCCAGGCCCATCAGCCACCAGACCGGCTGATCGAGGGCGAACGGGTAGGCGACGATGCCGAGCACCGCCGCCGGCATCACCGCGAGCGAGACCAGCGGCAGCGTGAGCGCGTTACCGATCAGCCCGAAAGGCTGCACCGTCTGGAAGTGGTAGGTCGCGAAGGGTGCGGTGGCGACCTGGGCCACCAGCGTCGTGCCGAGCGTGCCGACGACCGTCGTCAGCCCCAGGGCGATCAGCCGGCCGATCCGCCCGGCGCCATCGCGGCGGAACAGGCGCCCGTCGATCAGCCGGGCGCAGGCGATGAGGCCGGCCACCGCCCCAAACGACATCTGGAAGCTCGGGCCGAGCAGCCCCTCCGGCTCGTGCGCCAGCGCGATGAGCGCGGCGAGGGCGAGGTTGCGCATGCTCAACGCCGGGCGGTCGACCAGGATCGCGCCGAGCATGATCAGGGTCATGACGAGGGAGCGCTCGGCGGCGATGTCCCAGCCGGAGAAGACGCAGTAGGCGGTGACGCCGACCATCGCCAGCGCCGCGGCGATCTTCTTGATCGGCCAGGCCAGCGCGAGGAACGGCACCAGCGCGAGCCCGGCCCGCACGAGCCAGAACACGACGCCGGCGGCCAGCACCATGTGGAGTCCAGAGATAGAAACGACGATTGGCAGGGTTGGCCGGCAACGTGTTATGGGGGGCCATCACGTCAGAAAGCCTGGACTTCGATGGGTCTACCCTCCGGCCTTCCCGCCGCACCCCCACCGGCGATCGCCTATTCCTACCTGCGCCTGAGCTCGAAACGCCAGGTCAGCAAGGGCGACGGCGAACGTTACCGCGACGGCTTCCAAAGGCAGATCGAGCTGCGCGACGCGTACCTCGCCGAGAACCCGCATCTCACGCTCGACACCCGCTTCAACCTGCATGACATCGGGGTCTCGGCCTACACCCGCGCGAACATCGCCGAGGGCGGCACGGGCAAGCTCAGGCTGTTCGTCAACGAGGTCGAGGCCGGCAGGATCGCCGCGGGGAGCTATCTCCTCGTGGAGTCCCTCGATCGCGTCTCGCGGGCCGAGATCAACATCGCGCAGGAACTCCTCCTGCGGCTGGTCAACAACGGGATCATCGTCAGGTCGATCATCGACAGGCAGACCTACCACGCCCGGTCCGACCCGATGCAGTTCATCATCTCGATCGTCTACCTGATGCGGGCTCACGACGAGTCGTTGATGAAGGCCGCGCGGCTGAGGGAGACCTGGGTCCGGAAACGGGCGAACATCGGCAAGCGCAAGCTCACCGCGAGGATCCCGTCGTGGCTTGAGGTCGACGGCGACGGCTTCAGGCCGCATGGGCATCGGAAGCGGATCGTCGAGCGGATCTTCTCCGAGCTCGCCGACGGGCAGGGGCGCGATGCGATCGCCCGGGGGCTCAACAGGGACGGGGAGCCGACCTGGGGCAAGGGCCGCGCATGGCACGGGGGCGTGATCCAGAAGATCACCGACACCCGGGCCGTCCTCGGCGAGTTCCGGCCCCACAGGTTGGAGTTCAGCATCAGGAACGGCATCAAGGTCGGCAAGCGCATCCCCGCCGGCGACGTGATCCCGGACTACTATCCGGCGGTGATCGACGAGGAGCTGTGGGACCGGGCCCGGCGCGTGGCCGACGCGCGTCGGCTGGGCACCACGCCGAACGCCGGCGGCCGGCAGGGCACGCGCATCTCGAACCTCTTCGGGATGGTGGCCGAGTGCGCGATGTGCGGCAAACCGATGAACTACCGCGACCGGGGACCCCGGTCGACGATCGTGCTCATCTGCTCGACGAGCCGGGCGGGCACCTGTGCGAACGACGTCCGCATCCCCTACCTGGAGACCGAGGACGCCGTGCTGACCTGGTTCGTGCAGGTCGACCTTTCCAAGGCCGACGCCGGCGAGATGCAGCGCCTGGAGCAATCGTTGCGGGATGCCATCGCCCGCCGGGACGGCCTCCAGGCCGAGGCCGAGACCCTGATGCGGGCCTTCGGTCGCGGCGACCGGTTCGCCGAGCCCGCGATCGACAGGATCCGCGGCGAGGTCGCCACCATCGAGAAGGGGATCTCGGAGACGTCCGCGACGCTGCTCACGCTGAGGGAGGCCGGCGGTTCGGACGGCAGGGAGCCCGCCATCGCCCTCATGCTGGACCTCGACCGCGCGAACGCGCCCGACGAGGAACGCTACGCTGCGCGCATCCGCGTCCGGCAGATGCTGCGCGACACCGTGACGTCGATGCGATGCCGGCAGGACGGGCACGTCGACATCGTGGCCATCGACGGATCGATGCACCGGTTCCGGGACGGGTACTGGCTGCACGAAGGCAGGTGGCACCCTTCCGGCCCCGGCCTGTTCGGTTTCTCGCGCAAGGTCTCGAAGAAGGTGGAGGCACGTCGGCGGGCATGGCTGGAAGCGGCCGTGGCCGCCTATGAGGATCCCTGACGGGTCCGGCCACCCGGGAGGTCGCGGGCGGCCCATGGTCCCAAGACGGGACCGTGGGCCGTGCCGCCTCGCCGGACCGCAGCGTGTCGGGGAAGGCCGCCGCGGCCTTGGGGATCAGCTGGAAAGGCCGGGGACCCCTTCCAGGGTCTCGACACGCCAGTGGACCGGTCGGCCGGCCTCCGAGTGGCGCAGGGCCTCGTCGAGGACCTCCACGTCCGTGCGCCCGTGAAGGAGCACGGCGAGACAGGTCGCGTTCCGGTCCGACGGCCGCGCGAACGTCGTCAGGACGTCCATCGCCATGCCACGCACCCGCCAGCGTCCGCCCTGGTCGCTCGGGGGCCTCAGGTCGATGTGCCTGTGGACGTAGTGGGAGCACGTGTTCTCGAACAGGCTGAACGCCCTCTGGCGGCTGAGGGCGTTCAGGTCGAAGTAGGGATAGGCCCGCGCATCGAGCACGACGGCCGGCTTGGCCTGACTGAAGACGCGGGCGAAAACCTCCCCGTGCAGGTCCGCCATCGGAAAGCAGATCACGCGCTGGACGGGGCGGAAATCGAAGAGGGACAGCTGCTCCTGATGCGCCCGCGACGCGACGGCGGGGGCCTCGTCACGGGCCGTCCCGGCCACGAGACGAAGGTGCGGATGGCTCATGCTGGGCGAATCCCGAGGTCCCGTTCGAGGTCGGTATAGCGTAGCTTGAAGAGGTCGGACGGGCCACCCCAGTCCGGTTCGCCCATGGCGAAATTCCCGGTCACCTTGTCCTTGTAGTCACGGTCCTTGAGGAACACCCTCGCGTACATCCGGGGCGCGACGCCGACGAAGGGCCTGAAGAGAACCTTCGGCCGGGGCTTCGCGGCCTCGCGCGGCGCCGCTCGCTCGCGCGGGGATTCATGCCGGAAACGGGACGGAGGTTCCCAATCCTCCGACACGGTGGTGATCGCGTCGCAATGCAGGTCGAGCGCCCGGCTCTTCGGGTAGGGCTCGATGTACTGGACCTCGTCGATCCCCGCCGAGACGATATGCCGGGCGCAGTAATGGCAGGGGAACGCGCTGACGAAGAGCCGCGTGCCGCGCGGCGAGACGCCCGTCCGGGCGGCGGAGAGGATCGCATCCATCTCGGCGTGGACGGCACGGCTGAACTCGATCAGGCCGCCGAGCCGCGTGCGCCGGAGCTCGGCGACGACCACGGACCTCTCCCGGCCCGCGAGCAGCATGGGGTACGCCACGAGCAACGCGTCGATGATGGCGTTCTGTTCCCGGTTGCTGCTGCAGTACCGGTCCGGCCTGAAGGCGCATCGCTCGTCGTCCCCGGGCTCGAAGGCCTCGCCGTAGACCCCTCCCCCGGCCTTCGGCACCTCGTTCGTCCCGGTCGCGACGACGTTGCCCTGCGCGTCGACCAGGGCCGCGCCGACCTGGCGCGAGAGGCACGCGCTCTTGAGCTGCGCCGAATGGGCCTGATGCATCGCCGTCTCGGCGACGTTCGGCCGGATGACCTCGCTCAGGGTCAGGAGCCGGACCAGGCGTCGGAGCGGCTCGTTCATGGCCGTGTTGTTCGGGTCGTCCTCGGCGTCCTTGGAATTGTCGACGAAGAAATCCGCCTCGTGGAACGTGTCCACGACGTGCTGGCCGTGCTTCTCGGGGGCGTCGGCATCGCGGTCCATGAAGGCGGAGATCGCCGCCTTCGTGGCCTGCGTCTGGCGATCGTCGAGGCTGTAGAGCTCCGTCCGCAGCCTCCGGCTTCGCTTCTCCGGGTCGCACACGACGCCGACGAGCGTGAACGCGTCCTGATAGAGACGGCGGAGGAGGTGCGCTTCCGCCGGGTGCCGCAGGGAGTCGATGATGTAGGCTCGGGGCCTGCCGTCGAGCTCGCCCTCCGGCTGGCCGCTCGCCTTGGCGCGGACCGCCCTGATCTCGCCGACCACGGCCCTTGCCACGGCCGCGTTGTCACGCGTGGCCAGGCGCATGGCATCGCCGTGGTCCTGCATGTCGACGATGCCTTCGAGGGTCTTGCGCGCCCCGTCGCCGGCGATCGCACGCCCCTCGGCGCGCCCCCACGCCTTTATGGCCGAGCTCGCCTTCACGACATGGACCTCGTGGCGGGAGGCGCCCGCCTCCTCCAGGAACTGCTTGATGATCTTCGCCGCCCGTCCGGCCCCGGCCCCGACGGGCCCGACCACGGCGATGAACAGCTCGTTTCCCCGCGACCGTCTCAGGACTTCCTGACTGGTCTCACCGGCGTGCCCGAGCTTCGCGGCCGCGGCCGGGCGAGCGACAACGACACCATCGACCATCTTGACCCGCCTCGCCGCCACCGAATTCGACCGGCACCGAAGGCGCTCGATGCAACCATACGTTCGGAGCCCATCGCCGATATACGCTTCCTCGACGAACGTACATGTCCCGAGGTGGACGGCGACAAACGACCTGTTGACCATGAAACGCGCAGGGGCGGGCAAGGCGGTCGCTCGATGAGGGCGGCAGGACCGACCGAAGCATCCGCATGCCGGCTCCGTCCGAACGAGGCGGCAAGCATCATCCCTAGGTTTCCCCGCGGGCGATCCCGCCGAGATGGCGGGGTTCGCGCCGACAGGCTTCACCTAAGCATCTCCCGTGCTCGCCAAGCACGTTCAGCTTCTCGCAACGCGTCTCCACTTCGGGCGGCCCGCGATGGGGAAGCGCATTCCGACACACGCGTTACGGCAGCCTTGCGAGAGCGCCAGGCAGTCGGGATTTCCCTCTCGACGGGAGCGCTGGATGGCCATGCCCGAGCCTAGGTCTCGCCGTGGCCGATCGCTGCGAGACCGCGAGCCTCGCGCTGATAGGTCAGGTCGTAGTTCCGGACGAAGAACTTCCCGTGATGCACACGCACGTCCATCTTCTTGCGTAGCGTTTCCACGTCGAGAGGTTCGCGATGGAGCCGCGCCCCCCGGCGCGTCGATTGCCGCAGCCTCGGAAGGATCTCCTCGACCGTCATGACCCCGCGCGGGGGGATGAGCGCGAAGACCTCGCGCATCACGCGGTCCCAGAACTCCTCCGCCCGGATGTGGTCGAGGCGCCTGCGCACGCGCTCGACCTCCGCCACGAGCTTCGCGTTCTCGTCGCGTAGCCGGACGACCTCCTCCTCCCGGAGCCTACCGGTCGCCTCGTTCCTTTCCAACCTGGCGCCCGCCTCCCGCAGCAGCCCGTCGGTGGCGACCCGCTCAGCCTCCGCCAGCCTGTGCCGATCGGCGAGCCGGGCCGTCGCCTCGACCATCGCCGACGCCCAGACCCTCTCGGC
Source organism: Methylobacterium cerastii (assembly GCF_022179125.1). Classification (GTDB taxonomy): domain Bacteria; phylum Pseudomonadota; class Alphaproteobacteria; order Rhizobiales; family Beijerinckiaceae; genus Methylobacterium; species Methylobacterium cerastii. The sequence continues at coordinate 42,984 of NZ_BPQG01000004.1, read as the reverse complement.
GAACTCGATCAGCCCCGCCTGCATCGCCTCCGGCAACAGCTTGAGGTCGAGCCGCGGCTTGTACGCGTTCGCCGCCTTCCAATCCCGCACGTGCAGCATGACCGCCCCACGGGCCATGGCTCGAAAGGGGGGCTTGCCCGTCATGTCGTCGATGACCGCCTGGACGCTCACGTCGTCCCTGCCCTTCGAGCCGAGCCGGTCGCAGACCTTCCAGACCCTCTCCCGCGGCGTCATCGCGAACCCCTCCGAACCGAAGGATAGATTGGACGGACCTTGGTTAAGCACCCCCTGAAAATCCGGGGAACGGGAACGGGGAACGTTCCTCGTTCCCGTTCCCCACGGAGTCGCCGTCCACGCACCGCCGGGGGATTCCCGTTAACCAACGGTCAACCATGTTCCGAGCGGCCGGCTTGACCCCAGGCCCTCCCCCGCCCACCTGGGCTCCCATGACGAACGCGTTTGCCCGCACCCGAATGAAAGCCCCGCAGGCCGCATAACGGCCTGCGCCCGACGGCGCGCGCACCAGGCCCGATGGGCCGACCGAGGGTGAAAACCCCGGGCATCGTCATCACCACGGCCTCGAAAACCGTGGGCATCGGAGGGCCGCGACATGCGCCTCTGGACCCTTTCCGACCTACACCAGGAACGCGCGACCAACGCCTGGGACCCGGCGGCGCACGCGCCGGCCGGGGGCTTCGACGTGGTCGTCATCGCCGGCGACGTGCACGTCCCGCTCGTGCGCTCGCTCGAATGGATCGCCGAACGTTTCCTCGGGGTCCCGGTCGTGTACGTGCCGGGCAACCACGACTTCTGGTGGGACCGTGGCGAGGACCGATACACCCTTTCCGACCAGGTCTCGCGCGGGCGGGCGGCCGCCGATCGCCTCGGTGTCCACCCGCTGATGGATGCCGCCGTCACGATCGGCGACATCCACTTCGTCGGGTCGACCCTGTGGACCGATTTCCGCCTCGGCGCCTTCGGCCTGCTCCACGGCCTGCGGTCGGCCGGCGGGCGCGAGGGCATGAACGATTATCGCCGGATCCGCACCGGGCCGACCTCCCGGCACCGCATCCAGCCCGAGGACGTGCTGCGCCTGCACCGCGCGAGCCGGCCCTTCGTCCAAGGTGCGATCCGGCCGGCGCCGGAGCGCACCGTCGTCGTCTCGCACCATGCGCCGAGCCGACGGAGCCTGCCCCCGCAGCCGGACCTGGCGTGGTGCTACGCCAGCGACCTCGAAGACGTCATCGAGGCGTCCCGCCCGACCCTCTGGATCCATGGGCATGTCCACCGGCACGCCGATTACGAGCTGTTCGATACCCGCATCGTCTGCAACGCCCGGGGCCATACCGACGAGGAGGCGGGCTTCATTTCCGACCTCGTCGTCGAGGTCCCCCGACCGCGGCACGATGCGGCATCCCTCACGCCCTCGACCGAAAAGGAAGGATCCGACCGATGATCAGCGTCCACGACGACCTCCATCTCGCGGTGGAATTCATCAACAGGGCCGCAGTCCTTCGCGACGAGCTGGGCATCGCGGCTTACCGCAAGGCCATGCACCAGGCCCTCGTCGCCCTCGGCGACACCGTGATCGCGGAGGCGGAGCGCATGGCCGGAACCTCCGCCCGTGCCAGGGCCCCGAGCGGCGTCGTGGTGCCGTTCGGCAGGACGTCGCGGGCGGTCCGACGCCAGGGGGACACGCCCGATACGGACGGGTCCAAACGACGGTCGGGCCCAGACGGATCCTTCCACCCGGCCGCCATGACGGGCCCGGACCCACTCAGCAGTCGGGCGGTCGCGTAAGGTCTTCCGATCCGCCTCGACTTGGCTTCGTCCCCGTTATCCACCGAAGTTCTTAAAACTACCCGTCTCTGCACTTTCGTCTTGACGCGGATTACTTCGATCTCGTAGTATCTACCTATCGCCGATCAGGCGACCTACGCTCCCGCCGTCGGCCGGAGCCCATCCCGCCCTCGGAGCTGATGCTCGGGCGGACCCGCCCCCAGAGGCACACCATGACCCTTCGCCCCCACGCGCCGAAACGCGCGCCCCGGCCTGTCCCCAGGCCGGCCCGGTCCGTCGGCATCGCCGCCCGGCCGCGCCCTCCCCGCACGACCCCCATTCCCCACGAGGCCTGACCGGCGCCGCGATCGCGGCCGGCTGCCTCGCCCCGGAGGCAGCCATGTCGAATTCCCTCATCGCCCATGCCAAGCGCGTCGCCGCCCAGGCCGCCCTCGATTTCAACGAGGAACACCACCCCGCGGACGACGCCGATACCGTCTACGTCCGGGCCGGTCTCGCCGGTTGCCGGGACGCCCGGGAAGCACTGCCTGTTGCGGCCCTGCTCGACGCCCTCGGCCCGGCGGGCCTGCGGCGCATCCGGGAGGAGGAGGGCCTCGCCGTCGTCGTCGAGGTGCCGGGTCCCGATTGGTCGACGAAGATCCAGATGGCGCTCGGCGACCTAGCTGCCTTCGCACAGGTCATCGTCAGGACCGGCGCCAGGCAGGACCGCCCGACCGAGGGCAACGGGACGGTCGCATCCGCGCTGTCGCGGGGTGCCAGTATCGCAGGCGTCTGCCACGCTCCGGCCCGTTACCTACCGGCCACCCTCGTCCAGGCCGCCGACCTGGTCGTCCGCATCGGGCCGCCGTCGAATCGGGTCGTCGCCGACGTGATCAAGGCGGTGACCGGCAAGCGGGCACGCCGGCTGCCGCCCGCCGTCGCCGCCGGCCTCTCGTTCGACGACATCACCGCGTCGATCAGGATGGGCACCTCGCCGGCGACCTGCATCGCACGGCTCCAGGCTTCCGCCCGCGCCCTCTCGGGCGGCGACGCGCTCGGCGAGGACGTCCCTGACCTTGCCTCTCTCTACGGCTACGGAGCTGCGATGTCGTTCGCCCTCGCGCTCGTGCGCGACCTCGACGAATGGCGAGCCGGACGTCTGGAATTCTCCCAGATCTCCAAGAACTGCACGCTGTACTCGGAACCTGGCCTTGGTAAGTCCAGCCTCATCCGCAGTCTCGCAAAGGCGGCTCGGGTCCCGCTTGTCTCGGCGAGCGTAGCCGAACTCTTCACCTCGTCTTCCGGTCATCTGGACGGCGTGCTCAAGGCGTGGGAGGCGAAGGTCGCGCAAGCCGCCGCTATAGCACCTAGTATTCTGTTCCTAGACGAAATAGACAGTATTCCTAACAGAGCAACCATGGATAATCGTGCTAGAGATTGGTGGAGTCCATTCGTTAACTCAGTGCTTGCAAGTATTGACTCAACGACATCCGATATAACCTCGAAGGTTATTGTAATCGGGGCGACAAACCACATCAATATGCTTGACGCGGCCCTGATCCGTCCGGGCCGGCTTCATCCGGTGATCCGGATCGACCGGCCGGACAAGGATGCCCTCGTGGGGATCATGCGACAGCACCTTGGGATCGACCTCCAGGAGGCCGACCTCTCCGGCGTCGCCCAACTCGGTGCCGGGTCTACCGGTGCCGAGGTGACCGCTTGGATCAAGACCGCGCGCTCGCTCGCCCGCGCCGAAGGCCGTCGCATGGTCCTTGGCGACCTCATCGCGCAGGTGGCCCCGGCCGAGACGCGCACCCCCGCGGAGGTCCGGGCCATCGCCACCCACGAGGCGGCGCATTGCGTCTGCGCGGCGAGGCTCCACGTCGCGTCGATGACCTCGGTCACGATCGCGGACCGCAGGTCGAGCGAGGGGGCCGCGCGGGGGATCATGACCCCGAGGGCGTTCCTCACGAAGACGCAACTTGAGAACGTCGCCGTGGTAGCCCTCGCCGGCCGCGCGATGGACGCCCTCGTCGGGGCGCCCCACACCGGGGCGGGCGGCGGTCGCGGCTCCGACCTGGACCGCGCGACGGGGATCGTGGTGTCGCTGCACACGGAGTTCGGCCTCGGCGACCACCTCGCCTACCGCGGCGGCAACGCCGAGGACGCCATGCGCACGGACCCGGCACTGCGCCGCACGGTCGAGGCCGACCTGCTTCGGCTCTACGCACAGGCGACCGATCTCGTCCGGGAGAACAGGGGGGTGATCGAGGTCCTGGCGAACCGGCTCGTCGAGGCCCGGGTGCTCTCGGGCGATGAGATCCGCACGATCATCGAGGCCGGGTCCACCGCAAGGGGCCGCCGACGCCGGGGAGGCCACCATGCCGCCCGTTGATCCCGACCGCGACGGCAGGGGTAACCTCGGAGCCCACGGCGTCGCGACGCGATGCAAAATCAGGGTCGATGACAGCCGTCCCGACGACACCGCCGCGCCCGGTGTTCGGAGCCGATGTTCCTGGCCGGGCGAGGCCACCGACCGTCCGGAGTGGCGATCGGCGGCCTCGCAATGCAAATAAGGCGCCTCGGAGCTAAAAAAGCAGTCGCGGTTTGCCCGGTTTTCCGGTGTCCGCCGCGATCCATGGATCGAAGGATCGGCGCAGAAAATCCCGTCTCAATGGATTCAAGGGCTTAGGGCCAGGGAATCGGACGGCCTCGGACCTCGGTTTGAGCGGCGGGAATGCCCGAACTAAGGATAAAGTTGTCTATCCTTCGATTTCGGAAAAGACCTTCAATAACAAAGGTTTACGCGATACTATGATCGCCGATTCGACGCCTGGTCGAGGCCCTTGCATTCCTGTCAAGGCCCTGTAGCAGGGCCTGGCGGCACGGGGCTCCCGGCCGGCGCATACGGCGCAAGGGGAGAACGAGGATGTAGGACGAACCATCGAACCCAAGGCCCGATCCCAGGCGAGCGAAAGCCCCGCCGGCGGACCAACGGGGCTTTCGTCTGCAGAGCAGTCGATCACGGCGCACGGTTACGAAGCGACCGCCGTGATCGAGGGCAGGCTGACCGAACAGGACTGCGCACCCTCTTTAGAGGGTCACCGAATCCGGGTCAATCCCGGCTGCGGGCGGACGACCCATGCCGGTCGCCCTCCCGTGGGGATCGCCAGGCCTCGTTCAGACGGGGCCGGGGACGATCCGGTGAAGGCCCGCCGCGCGCCACGACGAAGCGACGTGTGCGGCGGGTCCGGTGAAACAGCCCCGCAGGGGCAAGCAAGGAAGACCGAACATGTACGCGAGTGAAAGCCGCGCCCCCGAGCGGGAGTGCGATCGGGGAGCCATGCCCGGCGGATGGCACGCCGGCGTCGAGATCGTCTTCGAGATCGGCAAGGCGTTCAAGCTGCCGGAAGTGGCCGAGACGCTCGGGATCAGCCTGCGCCAGGTCCAGGGCCACGTCACAGACGGCACGCTGGTGGCCGTGAACGTCGGCCGCGGGATCGTGCGGCGCGATCTCCGGGTGATGGAGGAGGCCATCGAGGACTTCGCCCGCAGCCGGAAGGTGGCCCCCCGGGGCATCCCCCCGAGGCTGTCCGCCCGCGCGCCCCGGCGCATCGCCGTCCGCAACCGAAACGGAGGGATCTGAGCCATGGCGACGAGGAAGCAGCAGCCGGAGCCCGAGCTCACCCGCGAGCGCAAGGGCAGCCCCTACCGGCACTACGACTTCAAGGTCGGCGGGTTCCGCCACTGCGGATCGACCAAGCGGAAGAAGGATGACATCGCGGGTGCGGAGAGGGTCGCCAGGGCCCTCCGCAACAGGCTCCTCGACGAGGAGGCGGCCCGGCGCGTGGCTCCCGCTCCCGATCCCGACGACATCGACATGACCTGGGAGGAGGCGGTGGCGTCGTACCGCGACAACGCCGGCGACTACCCCTCCTACGTCGGCGAGAGACCGTATTTCGCATGGCTCAAGGTCAGGATCGGCGACCTGTCCGTACGGGCGATCGACAACGCCAAGCTCGCCGAGCTCATCGCCGAGCGACGGAAGAAGCGGCGGTTCGACCGTCCCAACCTCGGCAGGATCTCGAACGCCGCCGTGAACAACAGCGTGACGCACATGATCCAGAAGGTGCTGCGGCACGCCAAGGTCAGAGGGGTGTCGCTGCGAAGGGAGCCCCACTACAAGGACCACCTCCTGAGCGTGGCGCCGCGCGAACGCGAGATGGTGATCGACGAGGAGATGATCCTCGAAGGCATCCGTCCCGATGTATGGCCGTACGTCAGGTTCGTCCTGGAGACCGGCCTTCGAAAGAGGGCGTCGCTGATCGAGAAGAAGCAGGTGCACTGGCGGCAGGGCGTGATCCATGTCGTCGGGAAGGGTGGCAAGTTCCAGCAGGTGGAAATCACCCCCGAGGTCGCGGAGATCCTCAAGGCCGAATGGCACAAGCATCCGACCCACGTGTTCACCTTCCGGATGACGCGGGACGGCAGGCATCCCGTCACCAAGCAAATGCGCATCGAGGGGGAATGTGTCCCGCTGTCTTACAACAGCATCACCGAGATCTGGCGTAACATCTGTGATCGCGCCGGTGTGACCGACCTTCGCATCCATGACATCCGCAAGACCACGGGCGCGCGGATCGTCAGGACGACGGGGGACCTCAAGGCGGCCTCGAAGGTGCTGAACCACTCCGACATCTCGACGACGGCAAGGCACTACGCGTACATCACCACCGACGATATCCGTCGGCGTCTGGCCCAGACGGCTGCGGAAACCCGCAGGCTCAGGGACGCGTGGACGCCCGGACCGAACGATGGTTCGGAGCCGCACCCGGGCTGAGAGACCGTCAAGGAACGACGATGAAACGCAAAACGCCCGGCGAGTTCTCTCGCCGGGCGTTTTGCCATTCGCAACGCAGCCCGATCCATGATCTGACCACCCCCCTCTCCGTCCGTGCCTCACCACCGAGGGGACCGGACGGTCCATTGGCCCGCCCCCCCATTGAAGTGGTTCATCGCCGAGTTTGATGGATCAGGCTGCGAGCAGGAGGCGACGGCGCAGGAGGTCGAGCTTGGCGCGGCCGTACATGGAGCGATTCAGCAGCTTGAGGCGATCGGCCTGGCCTTCGGCTTGCCCACAGCAACAGCACATGTAGAGGCCGGCGCGGTCGGCGGCCCCATCCTGCCCGCGACTGGTGGCGAAGCCCTCGACCACCCGCTCGCCGCCCGTGAGGGCCTCGCCCGACCACGCGCCGAAGGCGGGGATTGTGCCGGGCTCCACCCACGCGCCGCCGTGGCGACCGCCGCTGCAGCCTCTTGGTAGAGTTCGCCCGGATCGCGAAAGAGGTGCCGGGATAGCTGCTTCGGTGGGGGACAGCGGCGGGGGCGACGCCGGAGCGGCCGTCCGGGCATGGGGCAGCGTCCGGTAACGCCCGGCCGTGGTCCTGACCGGACGCGTACGTCCCTCGCTCGGCCGGTGCTGGATCTGCTTCACGGTGCCGTGGAAGCCGGGCTCCCGGAGCTTGCGCCGGAGCCGCACGGCGCTCTCGCAGCCTTCAGCGAGGCCGGCGTGGGAATGATCGAGACGGGGGTCAAGGTGGCCGCGCCCCGGTCCGGGCCGGCCGTGGCGCGGGAAGCGTTCGGCGAACGCGCACCTGCGCACCGTGCCGCGGGCCGGTCTCGCGGTTGATCTATCGCAGCGACTGTCCGGCCGCCCGGCGGCGGCAGACGTCGTAGAGCCTCTCCCACCGCTCGGCCGCCGCGGCACGGGCGAGCGCCTGCGTGTGGGCCAGCGAGTAGGCTTTGATCCGGCGGGTCGAGGGAAACGGGGTCTAGATTGGCGGCAGCTGCTCCCGACGGGGATGGACGCGGTCAAACCAGCGCCCGACCATCTGCCGTGCGTCGAACAGGAGGTGCCACCGATCGACGACCTGCACGGCTTCAGGCGCGCCCAGCGTGGTGCGGCGGGCGTACTCGGTCGAGCGGTCGCGCTCCACAAGCCGGCCCCCCGGGGCTCGCGGCGGAGCCAGGCCGCCGAGGTCTCGGCCGAGCGATCGGGCAGCAGGTCGATGGGCTGTGGACGTTCGATATCGACTACGTTGGTGCCATAGGTCGGGCCATTGCGCAGCGCCCAGTCATCGACGCCGACGATGCAGGGTGGAACCGCGTTCGGCGGCGGCAGTCGCCGGATCGTTCGCAACATCGCCCGGGCAAGCGACGGTGTGAATGCTTTTCCATTCGGCATCCTTTTACGTGCCCCGCGGCGGTCGTCGGAGGCCCGGATCGTGCGTTGGGATTGCGTGACTTTTGCGTGACCCCAGGTGCTTTTCGGTGCCGTTCCATGCTTTTAAACGCGATGCCGGACCCGCGTCACACGGTGGGCAACCAGGGTGTTACCCATGGAACCTGCGGCCAAAATTCTGGCTAAGCGCCTCATCCAATTGGTCTTTTCCACCTCGTTCGGAGCACCGGACTGGTGGATCGATAATTATCGATCGAAGAGCGATTAAAACCCAACATGGAGCAATCCATTATGTGGTTCAAGAATTCACCAGTAATTTGAATATCTTAGCGCAATATAGAATGGCTGCGTGATTTTTGCGGGACTCGTGGCTCGTGATCGACCACCTGACCCTCAAAGCATTCCACGTCGTCTGCATCCGCTTTCCGGGCCCGACGACGCAAACGTTGGATGGTCTTGAAAGCCATCACACGCATCGATCGCGACCGTCGTGACGGTCCCCCCGTCTCCAAGTGCGATCGCCCAACTGGAATGGTCTCGTGGTGGGGCCTGACGGCACGTCCGGATCGATGTCGCACAGGGGCCAGGCGCTCGACCCGACACGCTCCAGCGGGTCCCGAACACCAACGTCTCATCGCCCATCGAATGGCCGATCCTCAGGGGCCGGCCGTACCCCGCCCCCACAAAGCCTCCCGGCGACAGCTTGCTGTCGTCATCACGCCGGAATGGCGCATTCAGGTCAGAATAATGACTGCATGCTGTCGTGACAGCATGCAGTCATTTCATCCCACCCCGAAGCGATCCGTCAACGGGATCTCAACGCCGTGCTGTCATGACAGCACGGCGCATCAGTCCGGGATCGAACATCGCATGCCGAAAGCGAGACCAAGATCGCGCAACGAAAAGGTGATGGTTTACCTGGCGCCCGCCACGAGGCGCCTCATGGCCGTGGCGGCGGCCGAGCGGAGGCTCAAGATCAGCACCGTCTACGAAGAAGCGGCCACGGAATATCTCAAGTCGCGGCCACCGGGGGCGACGAAGTCCGATGACGCCATGACGGCTCCGCTCACCCAATCCAAGGACGTCTGGCCGGAGGGCGCCGCAGCCGCAATCCTGAAGAAGCTCGATAACTGCCAGCACTTCATCCAGGAGATCAATGCGAACACCGCCGGCCTCATTCCGATGGTCGATGCGCGGGCCCTCGCCGTCGTCATCGCCGCCCTGGCGAAGGCCGGCCAAGAAGGCATTGGCACGCCGGAAGTCCGCACGTTGCTGAACCGCTCGGCCTTCACCAACATCAAGACAACCATCGTGCGCGACGTCCTCGTCCGGGCGGGGGTGGCCAGTTATGCCGACGGGCGTTTGTTCATGACGGACGTCGGCGCCGCAACGATCGATCGGCCCGTATGATCCCGGGGAAGGCGCCTGAGCCTCCCCCGACGCACCCGCGGGCATCGCCAAGGCAGGGATTAGTTCACGCCCTGCCGGCACGGCCCCGTGGAAGCCTTGGCCGACCGCTCGATCCCCGGGCGGCATGACCAGATCGATCGGGCCCAGCCCGCCTCATGAACCGCCCCCGGTGCAACCACGGCCAATGGCATGCGTACACATCCCCATGCCGGGGGTGGCGGCGATACCGTGGTTCCCTCCTCGCCTTTTCGGCCTATAATCGCTATATGACCAGTCATAGATATCGAAAGTAGGATTTCTGCGATGGTGGCGACGCCGATCGGCAAGGGTGGGGTCCGTGAGGGCGTGCACGGTCGTGTCCGACAGGGTCTCCATGCCTCCGCGACACTCGACGCGATCGCCGAGGACGCGACCCATGTCACCGTCGATGTCTCCGTCCACGGAGGACTTGCCGACATCGGCCCGCTCCACAGGGTCGTTGTGGCATCACTCAAGCCCTCGGGGACCAACGCGACCAAGGCGACGACGAAGGCCGTGCATTCGGCTCTCAGGAGCGCCGCGGCCGACTTCCTGGGGCGCGCCTTCGCGAACGAGTTCAGGAAGGTCGTCGACGCCTATCGCGTCATGTTGCGAGAGAGCCTCGTCAAGGGGGAGGACCCGGCGCTCAAGGCGGCGCTCAACCGCGCACGGCTCCAGGAGCGCATCCTGGCCGATACGTCGATGGTCGAGCAGGCGGAGGCGTGCACGCTGCTCGGGTTGTCGACGGCCAATCCGTCGGCCACGATGAAGCGGAAGGAGGACGGTCACGAGGTCCTGCGGTTCACGACCGATGGCCGGGCCGTCTACCCGCTCTTCCAGTTCGACGTGGAGGGCCGCCGGCTGCACCCGGCCATGGCGCAGCTGATCGCGAGGAAGCCGAAGGGGTGGAGCGATTTCCGCCTCCTCCACTGGTTGACCCGGCCTCATCTCGACATGGACGGAACCCCGGCCGAGGCGCTCGGGACCGACGCGCAAGGCGTCCTCGCGGCGTTCGAGCGCGAGATCGACCCCCCGGTGCATGGCTGATGAGGTTCGACCTCGCGATACCCGACCCGTCGACGATGCGGGTGGGGAAGGAGGCCTACGTCGACCTGCGCACGGGGACCGAACTCCATCGCATCCACCCGACCGCATTCCTACCCGAACAGTTCAACGACACCGCCAGGGGCAACGCACGCTTCTCCCCGATACGGGATACGGCCGGCGTCATCATCCCGACGATCTATGGCGCCGAAAGCTTCGAGTGCGCGGCCTGCGAGATCATCCTCCGCTGCCCCGACGTGCCGCCCGTCGCGCCCACCGCGGGTCCCGCACGCCTGCAAATCGTCTTTCCCAGGGATTTCTCCGGGCATAGCCACAGCGTCGTGCGGACGACGGTCGACCTGCATCTCGTCGATCTCACCGGGGCCGGACAGCGGCAGGTCGGGATCGACAGGAACGCCCTCGTGACGGGTCCGACGAGCACCTACCCGAGGACCCGCGGCTGGGCCGAGCACGTGCATACAGGATGCCCCGGAGCCCACGGGCTGTACTACAGCTCCGTGCAATGGAGCCCGCACTTCGCCGTCGTCCTGTTCGGGGACAGGCTACCCGCCGGGGCATTGACGCCGGCATCCACCCGCCCCGTGGCCGACCCTGCGTGCCATGACGACGTCCGCGTCCTCGCGGCACGCCTGTCCATCGACTACGAGGACGTCTGAACCGCCTCCCGCCCAGGTCGGCGGACGGCACGCATGCAATCGTCAGCCTCCGCCACCGGACCACGTGGAAGTCCGGCTTCGACCGCACACGGTACGTCCGGTTCCCCCGCGGAGCGGCGGGGCATGGTTAAGGTTCCTGTGGATCGAGTGGTCGGGACCGCCGATCCAGCGAACGATTGCCCACGCCCTACTAGACAGCAATCTTGCGATCCGAACGCGATCGGTAAATAAGCACTCACCACGACAGGAGCTTTCCATGAAACGCATAGGCCGTCCTTCGCCCCCCTGAATTCCGGAGTGCAGACGACCCATGCGTCGAGCCTCCGCGCACTTGCGAGGAGCTCGAAATGCCGCCCCGAACCCTGTTCACGGCCGACCATCACGTCGGACATCGCCAGATCCTCAGCCCCAGGATGGCGCTGAACCGACCGTTCGAGACCATCGAGGAACACGACGAGACCCTCGTCGCCCGGTGGAACGCCGCCGTGCGCCCCGAGGACACGGTCTGGCACCTCGGCGACTTCTGCTACCGCTGCCCCGAGGCCCACGCGCGCACGATCCTTTCGCGGCTGAGGGGTCGTATCTTCCTGGTTCGCGGCAACCACGACCGCATCGGCGCCAGGCTGCAGTGGGCCGGACCCGTCGTCGACGTGGCCCGCGTCGTCGTCCAGAACCGCGACGGCACCCCCCAGGGGCTGTTCCTGAGCCACTACGCCCACCGGGTCTGGCCGCGGATGCACCGTGGCGACATCCACCTTTTCGGACACTCCCACGGCAGCCTGCCCGGCACCGCCGCCAGCACCGACGTCGGCGTCGACTGCTTCGATTACCGCCCCGTCACCCTCGAAGAGATCCGCGTGCGCCTCGCCGAGAACGCCGACGCCCTCTCGCGTGTACCGGCTTCGAGCCACGACCAAGGCCGCGGGCACGACGAACGATCGACGGAAGTGATGACATGATCCGCGTCCTGCACACCGGCGACTGGCACATCGGGCAGACCCTGCGGGGTTTTTTGCGCGAGCATGAACATGCGCGGGTGTTCGACGCGCTCGTCGCCCTCGTCGAGGAACGGGAGCCGGACGCCTTGGTGATGGCCGGCGACGTCTTCGACAGCCAGAACCCGTCCGGCGAGGCCCAGCGCCTGTTCTACGAGACACTGGTGCGCCTGCATCAGGCCCGGCCCGCGATGACGATCGTGGTCACCGCCGGCAACCACGACGCGGCCGGCCGGCTGGAGGCGCCGCGCGCCCTCCTCGATGCGATCGGCGTCCATGTCGTCGGCAACGTGCGGCGGCCGGGCGGCGCCATCGACCTCTCGCGCCACCTCGTGCCGATCCGCAAGGACGGCGCGGTGGCGGGCCACGTGCTCGGCGTCTCCTACCCCACTGCCGCCTGCCTGCCCGGCCTCACCGCCGGCCGCGTCCGCGACGAGGCCGGGTCGCCCATCGTTCGGGCGGTGCGCGACCTCTACGCCGCGCTGCACGAGGCGGCCCGCCCCGAACTGGCGGGGCTGCCATACATCGTCACCGGGCACCTTCACGTCGCCGGTGGGCTGGAATCGGAGGGAGCTGAACGCCGGATTTTGGTGGGCGGCGAGCACGCGGTCCCGCCCGACGTATTCCCGGAGGATGCCGACTACGTCGCCCTGGGGCACCTTCATCGCGCACAGGAAGTCGGCCGACCCATCGTACGCTACTCCGGCTCCCTCATCCCGCTATCAGCCACGGAACTGGCCTACCGCCACGGGGTCAGCCTCGTCACCATCGGCGATGGCCCGGCACGGACGGAACACGTCGTCATCGACCGGCCCGTCCTCTTCCTGCGGCTGCCGGAAGCGGGCGACATGGCGTTGGGCGAACTCGGGGACCGGCTGGCGGCCCTCGACCTCGATCCCGGCCTGCCGGTCGAGGCCCGGCCCTTCCTCCAGATCCGGCTCGCCCGCGCCGGATTGCCGGCCGGCTACCGGGCCGAGGTCGATCGGATCGCCGAGCGGTTCCCGGTGAGGGTCGTCGACGTCCGGGTCGCGAGCGTCGATGCCCCGTCGCCCGACCTCGCGCCGGTGGGCGGTCCCATGGTCCGCCTCGCCGAGCGGGACCCGGAAGACCTGTTCCGCATGGCCTTCCTCCAGACCCATGGGGTCGAGCCGGCCGCCCCGCACCTCGACGTGTTCCATCGCGCCAGGGCAGGCGCATGAACCGTCCGCAAGCCCGGGCTTGACCGATGCGCATCCTCGCGATCCGCGGCGCGAACCTCGCGAGCCTCGCCGCGCCGTTCGACATCGACCTCGACGGCGGCCCGCTCGGCGCCACCGGCATCTTCGCGATCACCGGGGAGACCGGCGCCGGCAAGTCGACCATCCTCGACGCGCTGTGTCTCGCCCTCTACGGCCGGTTTCCCCGCGTGAGCGCCGGACGCAACGAGGACGTACCCGATCCGGGTGGCCAGGCCATCAACTCCGGCGATCCGCGCGCCATCCTCCGGCGCGGTGCCGGCGAGGGCTTCGCCGAGGTCGACTTCCTCGGCCGGGACGGTGTCGCCTACCGCGCCCGGTGGACGGTCTACCGGGCCCGGAACCGGGCCAACGGACGCCTTCAGGCCGAGACCCGGATCCTGTCCCGGATCGAGGACGGCGCCGCGGTCGCCACCGGCAAGACCGCGGTCAACGAGGCCGTCGTCGCCCGAACCGACCTGACCTTCGACCAGTTCCGGCGCACGGTCGTCCTGGCCCAGGGCGAATTCGACGCCTTCCTCCTTGCCGGCGAGGGGGATCGCGCCGACCTGCTGGAGAAGATCACCGGGACGCAGGTCTACACGGAGATCTCGAAGCGGGTCCGCGCCGGCGCCGACGAACGTCGGGCGGCGTTTGCCATCCTCGTCGCGCGACACGACGCCATCGGTCTCCTCGACGTGGCGGAACGACGGGAGAGGACGGCCGAACGCGACGTGATCGACGCGGCGATGCCGGCTCTCGCGACCGAGCATGGATCCCATCTCACCGCCCTCGACCATGCCCGCCGGTCGGCGGCGGCCGAGGCGCGGTTCGCCGAGGCGGCCGTACTGGTCGAGCAGGCCGCCTCCGCCGTCCGGGACGGCCGCGACGACGCCGTGAGGCTCGCCGAGATCGAGGCCGTCGAACCCTCAAGGCGCCCGGCGGATGCCATGACGGCGGCCGAGGCCGAACTCGCTGCGGCAGAGGGCGTCCTGGAAACCGCCGTGGCTGACGTCGACGCCACCGGGGCGGCCCTTGCGGAGGTCCGGACGGGATTGGCGACGGCACGCGCGGCCGACGAGGCGGGCGAAGCGGATTACCGGGGTTTCACGCCGACCTGGGGCGCGGCCGGCGTTCTGGACGCCCGCATCGTGGAACTCGCCCGCGAGGCGGATGCGGCCACCGCCGGGGCCAAGGACGCGACGGCGAACCTCGACGGGGCCAGGGCCCGGAGATGCGATCTCGACAAGGCCTACGACGCGTTGTCGGCATCGCGTGATGAGACGGCCCGGCGGATCGTGGCGGACGCGGCCATGGCGCCGCTCGCCGACGGGGCGGCGGAGATCGCCGGGCTGTTCGAGAAGCGGACGGCCCTGGCCCTCGAACGCGACGCCGCCCTGGTGGCCCTCGCGGACGCGGAGACCCGGATCGGCGAGGCCGACGCCGCGACCGCCTCGGCAGCCGAGCAGGCGGCCTCGGCCCGCGAGGCCCGCGACCGGCACATCGTCGACCGGGCCAACCGGGAGGAGGAACATCGCGGCCTCGATGTCGAGGGCGCCGAGGCGGGCCATGCCCATCTCCGAACCCTCATGGAGCGTCTGGCGGCCGTCTCCGACCTGGCGCGACGCCATGACCGGGCCGGGGCCGAACTGGCCCGTGCACGCGCGGGCCAGGCCGATGCCGGTGCGCTCCGCGAGGCGACCGAGGCGCTGCGCATTGAGGCGGAAACCGCACGAGGCCAGGCAACACGTGCCCGGATGGAGATCGCGGCGATGGCGGACCTCGCCGAGCGCGGAGCATCGGCCGAGGCCGCGGCCCTGCGCAGCGTCCTCGTCGACGGCCGCCCCTGCCCGGTCTGCGGCTCGACGAGCCATCCCGTCGACGATGGCCACGGCGGCGACGCGTTGACCCGGCTGGCCGAGACCATGCGCGGCCGGCGATCCGAGATCGACGCCGAACTGGCCCGCGCCGATGCCGCCTTCGCCGAAGCCGTAGCCGCGCGGTCGGACGCGTCCGCAAGGTTCGACGCCGCCGCACGGGATGGGGCGCAGGCAGGCTCGACCCTCACGGATTGTGCCGAGGCCTACGCCGGACACCTGCCCGGCCTCGCGTCGGCCTGCCTTTCGGCCGGGGTGCAGGAGCCACCACACACGCTGGGGCCGGGATCCGTCGATCGGCTCGGATCGATCGCCGAGGCCGCCGGAGCCGTGCGTGCCTCGCTTGCCGCGAGGCTCGAAAGGGCACGTGCCCTGTCCGGCGAGATCCGCGTCGCGGAGAAGGCCATCGCGGTCGCCGACGGCGTGATCGCCGCCGCGGATCGGCTGATCATGGCGGAGGCCGCCCCGCGCCAGGACGCGGCCCTCGCCGCCGAACGCGCCCGGACCCAGGCCACGGCGTCGACCGACCGGATCGCCTCCATCGTCCGCAAGCTCGGCCCGATCCTCGCCCCGGCGGGCCTCGACGAGGCGCAGCTTGCCTGCGACCCCGATGGCACGGCCCGTCGCATCGCCGGGCTCGGGACCGCCTACCGCGAGGCGCGGGAGAACCATCACGGCATCGTCTCGGCATTGAACGACCTCGTGCCGCGCAGGGCCGTGGCGACCGAGGCCGAGGCCACCGCCGCAATCCTTCGCGAAACGGCGGTGCGATCCGCCGATGACCGGGCGACGGCGCTCGTGGACGTGCGGCGGGATCGTGCCGGGCTTCTCGGTGGCGAACCGACCGACGGCCACCGCGATCGCGTCACGGCCGACCGCGACACGGCCCGCGAGAACCACCGCATGGCGCTTGAGGCGGCCGGCATCGCCGCCGCGCTCCATGCGACGGCCAACGGCGCCGCGGAGCATGCGGATGCACAACGCCGACGCGCCCGAAACGTCATGGGAGAGGCGCAGGGGCGGTTCCTGGCGTCGTGCGGCACCCGTGGCCCCGATGCCGTGCTTGCCCTCCTGGCGGTGCCCCTGGAGGCCGTCACGGCCCTGCGCGAGGCGCGGGACCGGCTGCTGCGGGCGTACGAGGCGGCCGAGGCGGGATTGGCCGCCCGTCGCACGGACGTCGACGCGCTGCGCGGCCTCCCGCCCGTCGACGTTCCGGGCACCGAGGCCGCCGCCGCCGCGGTCGCCGAGGCCATCGCGACCCATCAACGGCGTCGGGGCGCACTCGACGCCGAGCTTGCCCGCGACGACGATGCCCTGGGCCAGGCCGCGAACCTCTCGGGGGAGATCGAGGCCGTGCGCGAGGGCCTCGACGCGTGGGAGATGGTCGACGCCGCCGTCGGCTCCGCGAACGGCGACAGGTTCCGGCGCTTCGCCCAAGGCGTGACGCTGGAGCACCTGGCGCATCTCGCGAACGAACAACTCCGCACCCTGAGCCCGCGTTACGCCCTCGTGCGCAGCCAGGGCACGGACCTCGCGCTGCACGTCCTCGACCGCGACATGGGCGACGAGCTTCGCGGAACGCGCAGCCTATCGGGCGGCGAGCGCTTCCTGGTGGCTCTCGCCCTGGCGCTGGCGCTCTCGGGCCTGGAGGGGCGAGCGGCCTTCGTCGACACCCTGTTCATCGACGAGGGCTTCGGGTCGCTCGATGCCGAGACCCTCGACGTCGCCATCGACGCCCTGGAAAGCCTCCAGGGCCAGGGTCGCCGGGTCGGCGTCATCACCCACGTCGCGGCGATGATCGATCGCATCGCGGTGCAGGTCCGCGTCGAGCGCCGGGGCAACGGGCGCAGCGTCGTACGGGTGACCGACGGTGCATAGCCCGGATATCCGAAGGGTAGGACATCGACCCGATCGGAAGCGGAAGCGATCCCTCCGGGACCGAACCGGGAATTCGGCGTTCCCCCCGGGGGCGCCGCCTCATGCCCCGGGTCCGGTATCGGGATCCTCGTCGTCCGTCTCGGATCCGTCGGGACGATCGCAAACCAAGACCGCTTCGTGAGCCCTTAAGCGTCCGACGAAACCCTCGTATCCGCACTTCGGCATGGCGGCCATGAAGTCCTCCCAACTTGGCGCCGAGCGGGTCAAGTTGGCCGGAGCATGCCGGGGGGGTATCGATTACGGCATCACGCTTCTCGTCGAATGGTTCGACGAGAAGCTCGTCTGAGATCGGCTACAGCCCGATGCGCCTACCGCAGCGTCGCTGTTTCCCCTGGCTTCAAGGGACGGTCCTCGGCGTCCGGATCGCTGATCGCGTTGAGGCGCCCCAGGTGCTCGAAGACGTGCTCGAAGGCGTCGGTGACGGCCTGCTCGAAGGAGCCGTCGCCCTTGCCCTGGGCCTGCTTGAGTGAGCTCAGCAGCTGCTGGTGCCGTTCGATATCGCTGGTCATGGGAAACCTCGTCGGCGGGGTGGGTCGGGGTACGGCAAGCCTCGATCCGTCGCAACGGTTCCGGCGCACGGTGTGCCTGAGACGGATCGAGAGCCGCACCGATCGCAGAAAGCGGCTCGTTCCGGCTGGTGCGACGCGTCGCGTTCGGCCAAGCTGTCCGTTGCGACCCACCGCGAAGTGTTCTAATTTTGTTCCTATGGCTCAGAGCTCGGCGATAGAGTGGACGGAGGCGACTTGGAACCCGGTGACGGGATGCACCAAGATCAGCTCCGGCTGCGACAACTGTTACGCGGCGCGGTTTTCCGAGCGCTTCCGCGGCGTTCCGAACCACCCGTTCGAGAGCGGCTTCGACCTGACGCTGCGTCCGGCGCGGCTTGAGCAGCCGTTGGCATGGCGGCGCCCGCGGATGATCTTCGTGAACTCGATGAGCGACCTGTTCCACAAGGACGTTCCGACGTCCTTCGTCGACCGCGTCTTCGACACGATGGAGCGGGCGGACTGGCACGAGTTCCAGATACTGACAAAGCGCAGCTCGCTGATGCGGGATTACGTCAACGCCCGCTACGTCTCGCGTCCCGTGCCGGCCCACATCTGGCTCGGCGTGTCGGTCGAGGACGGAACCAAGAAGTCCAGGGTCGCGCACCTGAGGGATACCAATGCCGCGGTGCGGTTCCTGTCCGTGGAGCCCTTGATCGGGCCGATCGGGACTTTAGATCTCATCGGCTTGCATTGGGTCATCGTCGGGGGCGAGAGCGGTCCCGGCGCCAGGCCCATGGAGAAGGCGTGGGTCGTGGACCTGCTGCGGCAGTGCGCGCGGGCCGACGTGCCGTTCTTCTTCAAGCAGTGGGGCGGGCGGTCGCCGAAGACGGGCGGTCGGCTGCTAGACGGGCGCGAGCACAACGGCTGGCCGAGGAACGCGCGCGCGGCTGTGTCCGCCGCCTTGTAGGGGCGATGGATGAAGCCGCAGCGGGTGACGTGGGCGCTTGAGGACCACACCAGGGCCAAGCACGAGATCCTGCGGCGCTACCTGCAGGCCTGGTTCCCGATCCTGGCGCTGGGAGGCTTCCCGCGCATGGTGTTCATCGACGGCTTCGCGGGCCCGGGCATCTACGACGACGGCAGCGACGGCTCCCCGCTGATCGCGCTGAAGGCGTTCCTCGACCAAGCCACACCGATCCGCGCCGAGTGCCACTTCCACTTCATCGAGAAGGACGAGGCCCGTGCGGACCGCCTGCACGGCTGCATCGGCACGCTGTTCGCGGCCCGGGCCAAGCCGCGCAACCTCCACGTGCGCGTTCATTCCGGTGAGGGCTTCGAGCAGGTCTACGCGGAGGCGCTGCGCGACCACCCCCGGAACGCGCCGGTCTTCGCGCTTGTCGATCCGTTCGGATGGAACGGCATGCCGATGACCGCCATGCGCGACCTGATGAACCGCGCCAGCGGCGAGGTCCTGGTCAACTTCATGTTCGAGGAGATCAACCGCTTCCTCACGCACCGCGACCAGCCGGACAACTTCGACGCGCTGTTCGGCTGCCCGGACTGGCGCAAGGTCACCGCCTTGCCACCGGCGCAGCGCAAGGCCGGCATCCGCGACCTCTATGCCGCCCAGCTCGTATCGATGGCCGGGGCCCGCTTCGTCCGGCATTTCGAGATGCGCAACGGGCGGGAGCGGACCGACTACTACCTGTTCTTCGCAACGAAGAACCAGAAGGGCCTGAAGAAGATGAAGGAGGCCATGTGGTCGGTCGACCAGCGGGGTGGGATGGCTTTCTCCGATGCGACCGATCCGGGCCAGCAGGTGCTGTTCGACGGCAGCGATCTCACGCAGCTTGAAGGCATTCTCGCGCGCCGGTTCTCAGGGGCGACGGCCGACGTTGACGAGATCGAACGCTTCGTGGTCGAGGAGACCGCTTTCCGGGAGACCCACTACAAGGGGATCCTGAAGGGGATGGAGGCGCGGGTCCCGGCCGCGATCCAGGTGGAGGCCTGCCGGGAGGGACGCCGGCGCGGGACCTATCCGGCCGGGACGCGCGTCCGGTTCGCCTGAGCCGGAAGGCCCCGTCGAGATCGGACGGGCCACGGGTGGCCCGAGCGTCCGGAACGGGCCGCATCGCCGCGGTATGGCCGACATCGACGCCTTCGCGCGACGCATCGCCGACGATGCCCTGTCGGGGCGCAACACGGCAGCCGTCGGCGACCTGTCCGCGAGGATTTCTCCGTCGTTCCCAGCGGCAGGGCCAAACACCGGACCATGCCTAACGAAGCCGCATGCCAAGCAACCGCAGCGCGTTGCCCGTGACGAGCACCGTGGCACCGGTGTCGGCCAGGATGGCCGGCCACAGCCCGGTGATGCCGGCGACGGTGGTGGCGAGGAACACGAGCTTCAGCCCCAGCGCGATGGCGATGTTCGCGCGGATGTTGGCCAGCGTCCTGCGGGAGAGCTCGATCATCCGCGCCACGTCGGCGACGCGCCCGTGCAGCACCGCGGCATCGGCCGCCTCCAACGCGACGTCGGTGCCCCCGCCCATCGCGATGCCGACGTCCGCGGCCGCGAGCGCCGGGGCGTCGTTGATGCCGTCCCCGACCTTCGCCACCACCGCACCGCCAGCCTGGAGTTCGCTCACGATCCGCTGCTTGTCCTCCGGCAGGAGCTCGGCCCGCGCCTCGATGCCGAGCGCCCCGGCCACCGCTCCGGCGGTGCGGGCATTGTCGCCGGTGAGCATGACCGCCGTTATGGCGGTTGCCGCCAGTCGATCGATTCCCGCCTTCGCGTCCGGCCGCGGCTCATCGCGCATGGCGATCAGGCCGGCCAACGACCCGTTCACGACGAGGGCGGATACCGTCTTGCCCGCGTCGTTCAGGGTGGAGACCTGCGCCGACTGCTCGGGTGTGAAGGCCGAGCGCGCCGCCGCCTCCCGCGGCGAGCCGAGGAAGAGATCGAGGCCGCCGACCTTGCCTGTCACGCCCTTGCCCCCGAGCGCCGTCGCCCCGAACGCCGGCGGCACCGGCGCCCCGACCTCCGCCGCCTTCGCCAGGACCGCCTTGGCGAGCGGGTGCGAGGAGCCGGCCTCCAACGCGGCGGCGAGCGAGAGCACGTCCCGCTCCGACCGGCCGAACGCCGCGACGTCAGTCACGACGGGGCTGCCCTCGGTCAGTGTGCCGGTCTTGTCGAAGGCGACCATAGTCACCGCGGCCAGCCGCTCCAGGACGGCGCCGCCCTTGATGAGCAGCCCGTGGCGGGCTCCGGCCGAGAGCCCGGCCGCGATGGCCGCCGGGGTCGAGATGACCAGCGCGCACGGGCAGCCGATCAGCAGGATGGCCAGCCCCTTGTAGACCCACTCGGCCCAGGAGGCGCCGACGACGAGGGGTGGCAGCACGGCGACGAGCGCCGCCACCGCGACCACCGCCGGGGTGTACACCCTGGCGACCCGGTCGATCAGGCGCTCGGTCGGAGCCTTCGCTTCCTGGGCCTCCTCGACCAGCCGGACGACCCGCGCGATGGTGTTGTCGCGCGCCGCCGCGGTCACCCGCACCCGCAGCGCGCCCTCGCCGTTCACGGTTCCGGCGAACACAGCATCGGCCGGCGCCTTGCGCCTCGGCACGCTCTCGCCGGTGACCGGCGCCTCGTCCACCGCGCTCTCGCCGGCGAGGACGGTCCCGTCGGCCGGGATGCGGTCCCCGGGCCGGACCAGCACGGTCGCGCCGACCCGCAGGCTCGCCGCGGGCACGCGCTCGGTCGTCCCCCCGGCCTCCAGCAGGGCGGTGTCCGGGACCAGCCCGGTGAGGCCGCGGATGCTCGCCCGGGCCCGGCCGGCGGCCACGCCCTCCAGCACCTCGCCGACCAGGAACAGGAACACGACCGTCGCCGCCTCCTCGGTCGCCCCGATCAGGGTCGCGCCGATGGCGGCCACGGACATCAGCGTCTCGATGGAGAACGGCGTCCCATGCCGGGCCGCGGAGATCGCGCGGCGGGCGATCGGCACCAGCCCGATCATCATGGCGGCGAGGAATGCCCAGCGCTCGGCCGCCGGCGCGGCCTGTCCGATGGCGTAAGCCAGCACCAGGGCCGTCCCGCAGGCGAACGCCAGCAACGCCTTCGGGGTACGCCACCAGGCCTGCTCGGGCCGCCCGGCATCCGACGCCACGGCGGCGGCGGGGTCCTCGGCGCCGTAGCCCAGGCTGCGGACCGTCGCCGCGATGGCGAGGGCGTCGGTGTCGGGACCGTGCCGCACCGTCAGGGTCTCGGTCGCCACCGAGACCTGTATCTCCTCGATTCCGGGCAGGCGCCGCACCGCGTTCTCGACCTTGGCGGCGCACGAGGCGCAATCCATCCCGGTCACGCGCAGGCGCGTCGAGGGGCTCAGGGTCCGGTCCAGGGTCGTCGCATCGCTCATGGCGGGTCCCTTCCGCATCTCTCCGGAAGACCCTACTTCCTCCAGCGACTAGAGGAGCAAGCGGCATGAAGCCCATCGCCATCGGGGAGTTGTCGCGACGCGCCGCGGTGAAGGTCCCCACGATCCGGTTCTACGAGGAACGTGGGCTCCTGCCGACGCCGGAGCGCACCGAGGGCAACCGCCGAACCTACGGCGAGGCGGATGTCCGGACGCTTCGGTTCATCCGGCACGCCCGCGAGCTCGGCTTCGAGATCGAGGACATCCGCGCCCTGCTCGACCTCGCCGGGCACCCCGAGCGTCCGTGCGGGGAGGCCGACGCCATCGCGCGCAAGCACCTCGCCGACATCGACGACAGGATCGCACGGCTGACAGGCCTCAGGCAGGAAATGAAGGCGATGGTCGAGCAATGCTCGGGCGGCGACGTCCGTGAATGCCGCATCATCGAGGTACTGGCCGACCACGGCGAGTGCCTGAGCGACCGCCATTGACCGGATCCGGAACGAACGCTTGCTCCTCCAGCCGCTAGAGGAGTTACCGAGCCGCGATCGCCGCGCCAAACCGGAAGCCGAGATGACGGAACACCACGACCACGCCCATGACCACGCCGGGCACGCCCACGGCCCCGGGCACAGCCACGCACCGGCAAGCTTCGGGAAGGCGTTCGCCATCGGCATCGCCCTCAACGTCGGCTTCGTCGTCGTCGAGGCCACCTACGGGGTGCTGGGGAACTCGATGGCCCTGTTGGCCGATGCCGGCCACAACCTCTCGGACGTGCTCGGCCTCGTGGTGGCCTGGGTCGCCATGGTGCTGGCCAAGCGCGCCCCGAGCGCCCGCTACACCTACGGGATGAAGGGGTCGTCGATCCTGGCGGCGCTGTTCAACGCGGTGTTCCTGCTGGTCGCCGTCGGCGCCATCGCCTGGGAGGCGATCCAGCGCTTCGGAGAGCCCGCGCCGGTCGCCGGCAAGACCGTGATGATCGTGGCCGCGGTCGGCATCCTCGTGAACGGCATCACCGCCTGGCTATTCGCCTCGGGGGCCAAGGGCGACATCAACATCAAGGGCGCCTTCCTGCACATGGCCGCCGACGCCGCCGTCTCGGCCGGCGTGGTCATCGCCGGCCTCGTGATCCTCTACACCGGGTGGACCTGGCTCGATCCCGTCGTCAGCCTCGCCATCGTGGCGGTCATCGTCTGGAGCACCTGGGGCCTCCTGCGCGACAGCCTCACGCTGTCCCTCGCCGCCGTCCCGCCGGGCATCGATCCGGACGCGGTCCGAAGCCATCTCGAAGGACTGCCCGGGGTCGCCGCCCTGCACGACCTGCACGTCTGGGCGATGAGCACTACCGAGACCTGCCTCACCGCCCATCTCCTGATGCCCGGCGGCCGACCAGACGACGCCTTCCTGATGGACGCCGCCGCCGGGATCAGGGAACGGTTCGGCATCGGCCACACCACCCTGCAGGTCGAGACGAGCGCCGACACCGCCTGCACCCTCGCCCCCGCCCACGTCGTGTGAGCCATCGGAAACATGCCCGACCGTAAGGGAATGCCTTCAACCCGTGCGACCGAAGGAGCCCTGTATCCGTGTCGCGAGACATCGGTTCGGTGCTTCCGGCCACCGATGGATGAACGGCGGTTTCAGGCCTCGTTCAACCGTCGAAGCCGATCCTGACGGCATCATCCCTTGAGGAACGAGCCATGCGTGTCCGCATTCCGGCCTTGGTCGCCGTCAGCCTGATCCTCGCCCCGGCCGCGGCGTCCGCCCAATACTACGGCGGCGACTTCGACCGGCGCGGCGACGTCCATGTCGATCGCTACCACCATGGCGACCATGACGACGTCGTCATCCACCGACCGCACCGGGATTACGGCGACCGGGCGTACTATGGCGAGCGCCGGTTCTACGGCGAGCGCAGAGACCACCATCATCACGACGACTATTGAGGTTCCGTCCTCGTCGTGGCTCACCCGGCATGTACGGGTGACCCTGAATCGTTCATAAGGCGACCATGACCACGGGACCCCGGATCAGGGCCTACGAGACGATGCGCGGCTGGTGGGCGACCACCGTCCGCGTGCTGTCGCTCGTCCTGGTCCTGTCACTCGTCGTCCCCGGCACGGTCCATTCCTCCGAGGCCCATCGCCCGGCCAGCCATGGACTGTCGGTGTCCGCCCCGACCGAGGCGGCCGGCATCGGCCACGGCGATGCCTGCCCGGCCTGTCACGCCAACTGCGGTTGCCATCAGGCTCTTGGGGTCGACGAAGCACCTGCGTTGCCGTCCCCGGCGACCGGGCGTGCTCTGTACGCGACCGTGACCACCGCCATCGGGTCCGTCTCACCGGACCGTTTACCGAGGCCGCCTCGCGCCTGAGGCCGCATCGCCACGACCGTGGCGCTTGCCTGCCGTCCATCCTTGCGGATGCCGGCTTCCTCATCGAGCGTGATCCGAACCGGATCCAGGAAGCCGCTTGAGCGGCTCGCCGGATCCCAGGCGAATGGCCTTCCTCCATGCGTGCACTCCTCTCCGTGGCCTTCCTGGCCATCGGCGTCGCCGTCGGCGGTGCCTTCCCCCGTGTGTCCGAGGTCGTGCAGGGCGCGCTCGCCGCCGCCGGCCTGACGAACGCCCGGGCAGCGCCGCCGACCAACGCAGCCATGACTAAGCCGGCGACACCCGCAGCCGACGATGGCCACGGTCATGGCGAGCATGGCCACGAGCATGCCGACGCCGAGCCCAAGCCTGCCGGCGAGCACAAGCACGCCGAGGGCGAGGCGCACGGCCACGACGAGGAGGGCGAGGGCAAGATCAAGATGACGGCCGAGCAGGCCGCCGAGCAGGACATCAAGCTCGCCACGGTCGAGGGTGGCATCCTCTCACGACATCTCCTGGTGCCCGGCACCATCGCCCAGGACGCCGACCGGATCGCCCGCGTCCCCGTGCGGGTGGTCGGAACCGTGGCCGAGATGCGCAAGCGCCTCGGCGAAGAGGTCGCCAAGGGCGAGGTCGTGGCCATCCTCGACAGCCGTGAGGTCGCCGAGGCCAAGAGCGACTTCCTCACCGCGACGGTCAAGGCCGACCTGGAGAAGACCAACTTCGACCGCCAGCAGGCCCTCTGGGACAAGCGCATCTCGGCCGAATCAGCGTTCCTGAACGCCAAGGCCGCCTACTCCGAGGCGACGCTTCGGGTCGACCTGGCACGCCAGAAGCTATCGGCCCTGGGGCTGAACGCGGCCGAGGTCGCCACCTCAGCCAAGAAGGACGAGACCACCCCGAACCTGTCGTCGCTGCGCCGCTACGAGCTGAAGTCCCCGCTCGCCGGGCGTGTGGTCGAGCGCAAGGTCGATGTCGGCACCGCCGTCGGCAAGGAGGGCGACCCGGCCGACGTCTACACCGTCGCAGACCTCTCCTCCGTGTGGATCGAGCTCGCCATCCCGACCACGGAGCTCTCGAAGGTCCGCGAGGGCGCCAAGGTCACCATCGTCGGGGGCGACGACGCCTCCCGCGGCGTGGGCAAGGTCGTCTTCGTCAGCCCGATCCTCAACCCCGAGACGCGCTCGGCCCGGGTCATCGTCGCCCTGCCGAACAAGGACATGGCCTGGCGGCCGGGCACCTTCGTGACAACCGAGGTCGAGATCGCCCGCGACCCGGTGAGGGTGCGGCTGCCGAAGTCCGCGATCCAGACCATCGGCGGCGAGAAGGTCGTGTTCGTCCGCACCCAGGAGGGCTTCGAGCGCCGGGACGTGACCATCGGCAAGGCCGACGACGACGCCTTCGAGATCCTGACCGGCCTCAAGCCCGGCGACGAGGTCGCGGTGGCCAACTCCTTCGTCCTGAAGGCCGAGCTCGGCAAGGCCGAAGCCGACCACGACCACTGAGCGGGGACCGGCCATGATCTCGAAGATCCTAGACTTCTCCGTCCACCAGCGTTGGCTCGTGGTGCTGCTGTCGCTGCTGGCGGCCTGCTTCGGCGTGTTCTCGCTGACGAAGCTGCCCATCGACGCGGTGCCGGACATCACCAACAACCAGGTGCAGATCAACACGACGGCGCCGTCGCTCTCCCCGGTCGATATCGAGAAGCAGGTGACCTACCCGGTCGAGACCGCGCTCGCCGGGATCAAGGGCCTCGAATACACCCGCTCGCTCTCGCGGAACGGGTTCTCGCAGGTCACCGCCGTCTTCTCCGAGAAGCTCGACATCTACTTCGCACGGCAGCAGGTCGCCGAGCGCATCGGCGAGGCGAAGTCGACCCTGCCGCCGGGGGCCGAGCCCCACATGGGCCCGATCTCCACGGGCCTGGGCGAGATCTACATGTGGTCGATCCACTACGCGAAGGCCGGGGATCGTAAGGTCTCGCCCGACGGCAAGCCCGGCTGGCAATCGGATGGCAGCTACCTGACCCCCGAGGGCCAGCGGCTCGCGACGGAGCTCGAACGCACGGCCTACCTGCGCACGGTCCAGGACTGGATCATCCGCCCCCAGGTGAAGACCGTGCCGGGGGTCGCCGGGGTCGACAGCATCGGCGGCTTCGACAAGCAGTACCACGTCCAGCCGGACCCGATGAAGCTCACCGCCCTCGACCTGTCCTTCGCCGACATCGGCCGGGCGCTGGAGGCCAACAACGCCAATCAGGGCGCCCGCTACCTGGAGGACAACGGCGAGGGCTACGTCGTGCGCGCCGCCGGCCGCCTGGAGACCATGGAGGACATCGGCTCCGTGGTCGTGACCACGCGCGGCGGCGTGCCGGTCCGCATCTCGGACATCGCCGAGGTCCGGATCGGGCGCGACCTGCGCACCGGGTCGGGCAGCGAGGACGGACGCGAGGTCGTCATCGGCACAGCCCTGATGCTGATCGGCGAGAACAGCCGGACGGTCTCGGCCGCCGTCGACGCGAGGATGACGGTGATCCGACGCACGCTCCCGCCCGGTGTCGAGGTCCAGACCGTCCTGAACCGGACCCTGCTGGTCGAGGCCACGATCCGGACGGTCGCCAAGAACTTGGCCGAGGGCGCCGCCCTCGTCATCGTCATCCTGTTCCTGCTGCTCGGCAATATCCGCGCGGCCATCGTCACGGCGCTGGTCATCCCGGTGGCGATGCTGATGACCATGACCGGCATGGTCCAGGGCCGCATCAGCGCCAACCTGATGAGCCTCGGGGCCCTCGACTTCGGCCTCATCGTCGACGGCGCCGTCATCATCACCGAGAACGCCCTACGCCACCTCGCCGAGAGACAGGGGGAACTCGGGCGCAAGCTCGACCTGGAGGAGCGCCTCGTCACCGTGCGCGCCTCGGCCGAGGAGATGATCAAGCCGTCCCTCTACGGGCAGGCGATCATCATCCTCGTCTACGTCCCGCTCCTCACCTTCACCGGGGTCGAGGGCAAGATGTTCGAACCGATGGCGCTCACCGTCATCATCGCCCTGGTCTCGGCGTTCGTGCTGTCGCTGACCTTCGTGCCGGCGATGATCGCCATCGTCATCACCGGCAAGGTCACGGAGAAGGACAACGTCATCATCCGCGGGATCAAGGCGGCCTACCGACCTGTCCTCGGCGCCGCCCTGCGGGTCCCGATGACGTTCGTCGCGGTCGCCCTGGTGCTGCTCGTCGGCGCCGGCTTCCTGTTCAGGGGGCTGGGCCAGGAGTTCATCCCGCAGCTCGACGAGAAGAGCATCGCGCTGAACGCCCAGCGCATCCCCTCGACCTCCCTCACGCAGTCGCAGGCGATGCAGCTGAAGGTCGAGCAGGCGATCAGCCGCTTCCCCCAGGTGGCCTACGTCTTTTCGAAGACCGGTACCGCGGAGGTCGCCTCCGACCCGATGCCGCCGAGCTCGTCCGACACCTTCGTCATCCTGAAGCCGCAGGAGGAATGGCCCGATCCGGACCTGTCCAAGGCCGAGTTGCAGGAGCAGGTCGAGAAGGCTGTCGGGACGCTCGCGGGCAACGTCTACGAGTTCTCCCAGCCGATCCAGCTCCGCTTCAACGAGCTCCTGGCCGGCACCCGCGGCGACCTCGCCGTGAAGGTGTTCGGCGAGGAGTTCGAGCCGATGCTGAAGGCCGCCAACCAGGTCGCCGCGATCCTGCGCGGGACCGAGGGCGCCGACGACGTCAAGGTCGAGCAGACGGCGGGCCTGCCGTTCCTGGAGATCAAGATCAACAAGACTGAGGCGGCCCGCCTCGGCCTGAGCACGTCCTCGATCCAGGACGTCATCGGGGCGGCCATCGGCGGACGGGAGGCCGGCATGGTGTTCGAGGGCGACCGTCGCTTCCCCATCGTCGTGCGCCTGAACGACAAGGTGCGCGAGGACCGCGAGGCCCTGGAGAACATCCCGGTGCCGCTGCCCCCGGGCGTCAACGGGCGGGCCTCCTCGGTGCTCCTGAAGCAGGTCGCGAGCTTCTCAGTCACCGAGGGACCGAACCAGATCTCGCGCGAGAACGGCCGCCGCCGGGTCGTGGTCACCGCCAACGTGCGCGGCCGCGACATCGGCTCGCTGGTGGCTGAGGCCCAGGCCAAGGTCGCGTCCGGTGTGCAGCTGCCGTCTGGCTACTACGTGACCTGGGGCGGGCAGTTCGAGAACCTAGCCTCCGCCCGCCAGCGCCTCATGGTCGTGGTGCCGGTGTGCTTCTTCCTGATCTTCCTGCTGCTGTTCTCGGCCCTGAACTCGGCGCGGGACGCCCTCCTGGTGTTCAGCGCGGTCCCGCTGGCACTGACCGGCGGTATCGCGGCCCTGTGGCTGCGGGGCATGCCGTTCTCGGTCCCGGCGGCGGTCGGGTTCATCGCCCTGTCCGGGGTGGCGGTGCTCAACGGCCTGGTGATGCTGAGCTACATCAAGCAGCTCATCGCGGAGGGAAAGCCCCGTCGAGAGGCGATCCTCGAAGGCGCGATGACCCGCCTGCGCCCGGTGGCGATGACGGCGCTCGTGGCGTCCCTGGGGTTCGTGCCGATGGCCCTGGCGACCGAGACGGGGGCCGAGGTCCAGCGTCCGTTGGCGACCGTGGTCATCGGCGGGCTCATCTCGGCGACCCTGCTGACCCTCGTCGTCCTGCCGGCGCTCTACGCGCGCTTCGCCGGTGCCGTCGCCCCGAGGAAGGCTACCGTCGAGAAGGAGGGTCCCCATGCACGCCCCGTCCTGCCCCAGGCCGCGGAGTAGGACGATGTCTCGCCGCCCCGCGCTCGCACTGGCGATGGTGGCGTGGACAGGCGCGGCCATGGCGGCGGAACCGACGGCGGGCGAGGCGCCGTTCGGATTGGCTTGGGGTCCCGTGGACCGTGTCGATGCACCCTCAATGGTCGACCGCGAGGCGAACCTGACCGGGCTGTACTATTTCCACGACCGTCCGCTCGCCTCAGGACCCGACACCGTCGAGGTGGTCCTGGTGGTGTGCAGGGAGCAGGGCCTCCAGCAGGTCGTCTGGGTCGGTCGGCCGCTCGACGGACCGGCTCATGTCACCGCACGCGAGGCCATCCGGCGCGAGGGGGTGCGCCGCTACGGCGAACCGCGCCCGGGCCTCGCCTCGGGGTCGCTGGCATGGCTCTCGGGCCGGGCTGTCCTGGCGACGCGCACGTTGCCGGACGGCACCCGCGGGTTGGTGATGTCCGTGTCCGGCCCGGATTACGCGGCCTGCTCGGAGAGCCACCGCACCGCCACGGGCCACCCTGCCGGTGCCCACATGTCGGACCTGATCGGCGGGATGGTCCCGTGATCGTGCCGATCCGTCACGGCCTGCAGCGCCCCTCCTCGACCCATGGAACCCATCGGCGGGGGATCAGGGGGCGATGACCGGCAAGAAGCTCGCCCGGCAGATCGGGGAATTCGGCGGCGGAAGCAGGCGCCGACGCAAGGTCAGGCCGCATGTCCTGAGGGCGGCGCGACGGTCATTCCTGATGTCGGCGATGGCCATCGCCGTCGTGTGCGCGCTGTACTGCTGGTTCTACGTCCCGCGGTGACAAGTCTCGAATGCGGCGCCGATTGCCCCCGCGCCGGCTCAACCATGTCCGTGGCGATGGTGAAGGTCGGGGTAGTGCACGTGCTTGTGCCGCATCGGCTGGTGGCGATGCCAGTGGGAGTGGGGCTCGGTCACGGGACCATCGTGGTCGTGGTGGTGATGTTCATCGTGCACGTGCCCATGCTCATGGCCCATCGCCTCGTGCGAATGCTCGTGGTCGTGCCGTTCCGCGAGGTGCAGCCAGAGGCCGACCCCCATCAGGAGCGCGGCGACGACGAGTTGCGGGGTCACGGGTTCCGGCAACAGGACCAAGGCGACGACGGCCCCGATGAACGGTGCGAGCGAGAAATAGGCCCCCGTCCGCGCGCTGCCGAGATGGCGCAGCGCGAACACGAACAGCACCAGGCTGACGCCGACCCCGAGGAACCCGACGACGGCCGCGAAGCCGATCATGCCGGGCGGCGGCAGGCTGGCACCGCGTGCGAGGGCAATGGCGAGGTTGGCGCCCCCGGCGACGAGCCCCTTGGTCAACGCGATCACGACCGGATCGGCGGAGGACAGCTTGCGGGTCAGGTTGTTGTCGACGCCCCAGGCGAGGCAGGCCAGCGCGATCAGGCCACCGCCCGCGTCGAAATGGACGCCCTGGCCTTGCCACGACAGCGCGACGGCGCCGGCGAGGATGGCCGCCGCGCCGAGCAGGAGGCGGCGGTCCACGTTCTCGCGGAACACCACCCAGGCGATGCCCATGGTCGCCAGCCCTTCGAGGTTGAGCAGGAGCGAGCCCGAGGCCGCTGACGTCCGTGCCAGCCCCAGCATCAGCAACAGGGGACCCGCCACGCCCCCGAACAGCACCACCGCGAGCAGCCACGGTGCGTCCGACCTGCGTAGGGGGGCCTCCGGCGCCTCGATCCGGAGGGCGGACCGGCTGCCGTGGACGGCGGCGAGGCCGACGCCCGCACCGAGATACAGGAGGCCAGCCAGCGCCTGCGGGTCGACCGATCCCAACAGCAGCTTGGCGAAGGGGGCCGATGCGCCGAACAGGACGGCGGATGCCAGTGCCAACGGCACTCCGGGCCAGAGGTGCGCGTGACGATGGGCGTGCTCGAACATGCCGCATGATAGCACTGGCGAAGAATGCCGTATCCGTCCTGTGATACCGTTCCATCGAAGCCAAGACCGCCCGCAGCAGCGCGAGCACGTGCCTTTGGTCGCGCTAAGTTGCCCCAAGTTGTCGAGTAGCGGTTAGGATTTAACGCTCGGTACCGACTGCACCCGACCCAACCCAGCCGCATGGATTGCCCGGCGTTCTTCCTGAAAGCGGCCATTCGTCGGCCGTCCGGCAACTTCGGCTGAGGGTGGCAAGCGAACTGCGGCCTTGCGTCCGTAAGCGGACGTTCCGCATCCGACCCTACTCGGTCATAGAAGCAAGCCAATGGAGGCCTTGAAAGCAGACGTTGCAGCTGGACGCGCGCTGCGAACGCATGCTCTCGGATTCCCACTTCCCGCGCTCGTGAGGCCGCCCGTTCAATCCACAGTCTGCATCTGGACGACGCCGCCGAGTTCACCGGGCTTGCCCGAGACCACCACGAGGTAGCGCCGGCTCGCGCCGGCATCCGTGCGGGTGATCTGGCGGATCGGGCCGATCGCGTTGACGATGGCCGCGCCGGCCGGGTTGGTCATGAAGGCGGCGAGCGGCTCCAGGCCTGCGGCCCCCTTCGGATCGGCGGCCAGCGCCAGCACGAACGGCATCTTCGAGGGCAGTCCCGTTACCGCGGCCTGCAGCGTCTGCAACACGCCCTGGTCGAACAGGGTGACCTGCGTCGCCGGCTTGCCATCGGTACCCGCGAGCGTCAGCGCGCTGGTCTTGCCGGCTGCGCCCAGCGCTTGGAGGTTTTGCATTCCGTCGCCCTCCGGCACGGCGTTCGGGACGTAGGCGACGCCCTGCGGACCCTGCCCGATCGGCACCTCGGCGATCACCGTGTTCGACGCGGTGTCGATCACCGCCGCCTTGTCGGCGTTCTCCAGGCCGACATAGACGCGGCTGCCGTCGCCCGAGGGCCAGAGCCCGTGCGGTAGGGCGCCGGTCGGAATGGTGGCGACCTGGGTGAAGTCGTCGGTGCGAAACACCTTGACCTGGTTCAGGCCGCCGATCGTCACGTAGGCGAACTGGCCGGCCTTGGTCGAGACGATGTTGACGTGGTTGGTGATCGGCCCGGTCTCGATCGTCTTCAGCGGCGCGAATGGCGGCGTCGCAGAGAACACCTGGGTCCGGCCGACATCCTTGAGGGTGAACCACACCTGCTTGCCGTCCGGTGTTGCGGCGATGTCGGGGCAGAACGGGCTCTCCTGCTTCACGCGCCCGACGATGGAGTGGGTCTTCGTGTCGATCACCACCGTCTCGGGGCTGAAGCTGGAGCAGACATAGCCGTAGGCGCCGTCCGGCGAGAAGATCGTCATGCCGGGCCCGTTCGGCACGGTGATTCGGCGCGTCTCCTTGGCGGTCGCGGCATCGAGCACGGCGATGTAGTCCTCGCCGCGCACGCTCACCCAGACCTCTCGGCCGTCCGGCGTGAAGAAGGCCTCGTGCGGCGCGCGGCCGACATAGGCGGTGTGGCGGACCGTGTTGGTCGCCGTGTCGATGAAGCTCACGGAGTTCGAGCCGATCGAGACCGCGAGCAGCGTCCTGTGGTCGGGCGAGAAGCCCATGCCGTGGACGAGGAGCTGGCCGCGATAGAGCGGGCTCAGGTTCATCGGCGTCGGGTCGCCGAGCCGGATCACGCCGAGCAGGACGTTGGCGGCGGGATCGACCACCGAGACCGTGTTGGAGAACTGGTCCGACGTATAGAACCGGTCCCTGCCGCTGACCGGCACGTCCGGTGCAAAGGCTGCACCCGGGGCCTGCCCGGCGAGAGCCGAGCCGGAGAGCATCGCGAGCGCGAGGAGGGTGAGGGCGGTCTTCATCGGCAGATCTCCGAAGGCATCTCGGCGGCAGGGGCCGTGCCATGGTGGTGAAGGTGGGTGGCTGCGGCAGACGAATCCGGCGCGGGAGGGAGATCGGCGAGCGCCCGGCGCATCACCGCGATCTCCTGGCCCTGTTCGACGATGATCCCCTGCGCGAGGCGGCGCAGGACCGGATCCTTGCCGTAGAGCAGCTCTGCCTGGGCCATCGCGATCGCGCCCGCGTGGTGCGGGATCATCATCGCAGCGAAGTCGCGGTCCGGATCGCCCGAGGGCGGGACCATCATGTCGGCATGCATCCGCGTCATCGACTGCGCCATCATCGCGTCGAAGGACGCGGAGACGATGGCCGGCGGCTCGGCGGCGGCCAGCGTCGGGGGCATCATCATCCGGCCGCCGACGAGGCCGCCGGCCATCACGGCGGCCGTGAGCGCAAATCCCAGTGCTCCGCGCATGGGCCGTCCTCCTCGTTCGTTGTCGATGGGAGAGATGCCGGAGAAACGGCTTTATTCCCTGGCCGGGGACGAATTGGTGGCCCTGCCGATGTGATCGATCTTTTCCAAATGTCAGTGGAATAGACGCGCCCGTTCGGCATCTCTCCCGATGCGGTCATGGTAGACCGCCGGAGACCTCACTCATGCGCACCATGCTGATCCGCGCCGCCTTTGCGGCCTTCGCCTTCTCCGCCGTCGCCGCCCAGGCCGCTGCGCCTGCGATAACGGCCGAGACTGCCAAGGGGCCGGCGCTCGTCGATTCCAAGAGCATGACCCTCTACACCTTCGACAAGGACATGGGCGGCAAGTCGATGTGCAACGGCCCCTGCGCCGCCAACTGGCCGGCACTGATGGCCGCCTCCGGCTCGGCTGCTAGTGGCGACTGGACGATGGTGACGCGGGACGACGGCACGATGCAGTGGGCCCACAAGGGCAAGCCGCTCTACACCTTCGCCAAGGATACGAAGCCCGGCGACATCACCGGCGACGGATTCCTCAACGGTGCATGGCACATCGCCAAGCCCTAATCGGTAAAGCCTCGTGGACGAGATCGCCGCCCTCATCGAACCGCAGATCCCAGCGTTGCGGCGCTACGCAGTCGCACTGTTGCGGGACCGCGAAGCGGCGGACGACCTCGTCCAGGACACTTTGGAGCGGGCGTTGTCCGCCTGGTCCGGACGTCGCCGCGACGGCGACCTGCGAGCCTGGCTGTTCACGATCGAGCGCAACCTGTTCCTTGGCACTGTTCGACGCCGGGGCCGGCGCGGCATCGATGTCGGCGCTGAGGCTTTGGAGCAGGTGCCCGATCCGGGTGCCGACCCCGAGGCCGCTATGGGGGCACGCGACGTGCTCACCGGGCTCGACACCCTGCCCGAGGAGCAGCGCTCGGTGCTGCTCCTCGTCGCGGTCGAGGATCTGTCTTATGCCGAGGCGGCCCAGGTGCTCGGGGTACCGCTCGGCACGGTGATGTCGCGGTTGAGCCGGGCCCGGACGCGGATGCGCGGTTTTCTGGAAACTGGCCGGACCGGACTCTTGAGGAGGGTGAAATGAGCGGGGATCCGCGCCCGGTCGGCGAGGACGACCTCCACGGCCTGATCGACGGTCGTCTCGAACCGGAGCGGCAGGCGCTGGTCGAGGCATGGCTCAGGGGAAACCCCGCGCGGGCGGCGGAGGTCTCGGCGGATCGCGCCCTACGCGAGCGCTTGCGTGCCCGCCTCGCGCCGATCGCCGAGGAGGCGATTCCGGCGCGGCTCCGGGTGGCCAACATCCGCTCGCGACATCGCCCGATAACCTACCGCTGGCTTCCGGTCGCGGCTGCGGCCGTGCTCTGCCTCGCGGTCGGCGGCGCCGCCGGCTGGTTCGGCCATGCCGCGCGGCAGGTACCCACGGTCACGCTCGCGCGAACCGAGCCAGCGACCGACGACGCGGTGGCGGCCTTCCGCACCTACGTGGTCGAGGCGGTGCATCCGGTGGAGGTGCGCGCCGACGAGAAGCCGCACCTTGTTACGTGGCTCTCGAAGCGCCTCGGCCGGGCGGTGACCACCCCCGACCTTACGGCGTACGGCTTCCGCCTGATGGGCGGCCGGCTGCTGCCGGCGGGTTCCGAATCCGCCGCGATGCTGATGTACGATGACGACCACGGCACCCGGCTGACACTCTACAGCCGCGTAGGCGATGCGGATGGCCGCACGGTGTTCCGCTTCGCCCGCGAGGGCGACATCGCCGCCTTCTCCTGGGTCGATGGCGGCATGTCCTACGTCGTCACGGGTCGCACCGACGAGGCGCGGCTGTTGATCGTCGCGCAGTCGGTCGACGCGCAAGTCCGTGGACTGCCGGTTCCGCAGCGGCAACCATGACCCTCGACCAACTCCGCATCTTTGTGGCGGTGGCCGAGCGACAGCACGTGACGCGGGCCGCCGAAGCGCTGAACCTCGTCCAGTCGGCGGTCAGCACGGCGATCGCCAACATCGAGGGGCGACACGCCACCAAGCTCTTTCACCGGGTCGGCCGCGGGATCGAGCTGACTGAGGCGGGGCGCATATTTCTCGTCGAGGCCCGCGCCGTGCTCGCCCGGGCCGAGGCCGCCGAACTGGTGCTCGCCGACCTCAGCGGCCTGCGGCGCGGGACGCTGGCGCTCTACGCCAGCCAGACCATCGCCAGCGACTGGCTGCCTCGCCACCTCGTCGCCTTCCGCCGGGCCTACCCTGAGATCGCTATCCGGTTGGCGGTGGGCAACACCACCGACGCCGCCGACGCGGTGCGCGCCGGGCAGGCCGAACTCGGCTTCGTCGAGGGGGCGCTCGACGACCCGACGCTTGCGAGCACCACCATCGCGCAGGACCAACTGGTCCTCGTGGTCGCCCCTGGCCATGCCTTCGCCGGGGCGACCGACCTCGAACCCGAAAATCTCGCCGGGGCCGACTGGGTGCTGCGCGAGGCGGGATCGGGAACCCGCTCGGCCTTCGAGGCGGCCCTGGGTGCGGCCGGCCTCGCAGCCGCCCAGCTTCGGGTCACGCTCGAACTGCCCTCTAACGAGGCGGTGCGCGCCGCCGTCGAGGCCGGGGGCGGGGCCGCCGTCCTGTCCGAGACCGTGGTCGCCGCCGCGCTTCGGACCGGAACCCTGGTGCGGGCGGCGTTCGCCCTGCCGAGCCGGCCGTTCCGGGTGCTGCGCCACAAGGAGCGCTACCGCAGCCGGGCCGCCGACGCGTTGCTCGACCTGATCGCGACGGCGGATGCCGGATGAGCGATCCTGCGAAACCCGTGCACCCCGACGATCCCCGGGTGAGGCTCGCCGAGGACCGGACGGTTCTGGCAGCCGAGCGTACGTTCGTGGCGTGGCTTCGCACCGGGCTCGCCTTCCTCGGCGTCGGCCTGGCCGCGCAGCGCTTCCTGCGGGAGGTGCTGGCGGTCTGGCCGCTGAAGGTGCTGTCGCTCACGTTGATCGCCTGCGCGCTTGCCTCGTTCGCCGGCGCCGCATGGCGGGACCGGGCGATCCGGGCGCGTCTCGCCGATGCCGAGATCCCGATGATGCCGCGCATCCTCACCGTCGGGATCGTGGCCTTGCTGATCGCGATCTCGGGCCTTGCGGCCACCGCCCTGCTCTGGGCGTGACGGTCAGGCCACAGTGACCCGTACCCGGTGCCAGGCGGCGCTGAGGTAGCCCTTGTAGTTCCAGGTGTCGTCGGGCGCGGCCGGCTGGGTCTGGCCGGCGGAGTCCCAGGCCCGCACCGCGAGTTCGTGCTCGCCCGCGGTCAGCTCGCGGTCGATCTCCCAGAACGTCCAGGCGTAGGGCGCGTCGGCATCGCGGTCGATCCGGGCCTGCGCCCAGCTGCGGCCGCCATCCGTCGAGACGTCGACGCGGGCGACCGCGCGATCGCTGGCGATGGCGTAGCCGCGGATCGCGTGCCGGCCGGGCTTCAACGCTGCGCCGCGGGCGGGCTCGCAGATCGCGCTGTTGAGCGGCATCGCCTCGATGGTGATGCCGTGGGCGGGGTCCGCGGTCTCGGCGGTCACGTCGGGCGGAAACAGCTTGTAGTCGTCGGCCTGCATCGGGTTGTCGGAGGGGTGGTCCTGCACCGTGATGCGGGCGAGCCATTTCGGGCTGCGGATGCCGGCAAATCCCGGCACCACCACGCGCAACGGATAGCCGTGCTCGGGGGCGAGAGGCTCGCCGTTCATCGCGAAGGCGAGCAGCGTCTCGGGCGCCAGCGCCTTGGCGAGCGGGATCGAGGCGCCGAAGCGTATGTCCGACCCCGCGATACGGTCGTGGCTCTCGAAGGCGACGTGGCGCGGACTGCCCGCATCGATCCCGGCGGCGTGCAGGACGTCGGCGAGCCGCACCCCAGTCCATTCCGCGTTGCCGATGGCGCCGGCCGCCCACGGGTCGCCGGCGACCGGGGCCACCGCCAGCATGTCGGCCCGGCGGTTGCCGGCGCATTGCATCACCGCCGTGACGGTGACGTGCGCGAAGCGTGCCTTCAGATCGGCGACGGACAATTCGAGGGGCGTCGCGATCATCCCGTCGACAGTCAGGCGGTAGCCGTCGGCGTCGAGGTCCGGGATGTCGCCGTGGCTGCGGACGTAGAAGTCGGCCTGGTCGGTGAGGAAGGCCGCCCGCAGGCGATCGAGCGGCGGCTCGGCATTGTAGGGCGCCTCGCCGTGCACGATGAGGCGGTCCTTGCGCTGGAACAGGCCGAGCATGGGGTTTTTGTCCTGCGTTCGTGACGTATCGACGACGAGAACGCGCCGGGGGCGATAAGGCCCCCGGCGCGCGTCGCCTCAGGGCTTCATCGTCGAGACCACCGCGTTCTTCGCCCGGTCCACTACGGCGACGCTGAGGTCGCGGTTGAGGACGTAGGCATGGGCGTTGTCGGCCGAGAACGCGATCGCCTGGCGCGGCTCGTTCAGGCCGGTCACCGTGGCGACGACCTTGAGGGTGCCGGTGTCGATCACCGAGAGCGAGTTGTCCTTCAGGTTGCCCGAATAGACGAAGCGCCCGTCCGGGGTCAGTGCGGCGCCGTAGGGGTCCTTGCCCACTTCCACTTCGGAGGTGACCTTATGGGCGGCGACATCGACCACGCCGATGGTATTACGGCCGCTGTTGGCGGCAAAAAGCGTCTTGCCGTCCTTGGTGATCGAGATGGCGCGCAGCTTGTCGAACCCGGCGATCTCACCGGTGATCTTGTTGGTGGCGGTATCGACCAACGTGATCTTGTCGCCAAGGAAGTTCGTGACGAACACGGTCTTGCCGTCAGGCGACAGCTTCACGCCCTGGCGCGGCTGCGCGAAGCCGGGGATCACGGCCTCGGCGAGCATGGTCCTGGTGTCGAACACGGTCAGCGTGCTCGCGGCCTCGTTGTTGACGTAGAGCTTGGCCCCGTCGGCCGAGAGCACCGTGCCGAACGCGCCGGGGCCGGCGGCGAGAACGCCGGCTTCCTTGCCGGTGGCGGTCTCATAGACCGTGATCCGGCCGGTGCCACTGTCGGAGACGTAGAAGCGGGCGCCGTCCGGCGCGAAA
Source organism: Methylobacterium cerastii (assembly GCF_022179125.1). GTDB lineage: Bacteria > Pseudomonadota > Alphaproteobacteria > Rhizobiales > Beijerinckiaceae > Methylobacterium > Methylobacterium cerastii. The sequence goes on along the minus strand of NZ_BPQG01000004.1, from coordinate 4,479 downwards.
ACGATGTTGCGCGGCGTGACGAAGCCGTCGAGGCGGCGCAGCACCGTGCCCTTGGCGACGTCGTAGACGATGACGGCGCTCTCCTCGCTGTTCGACACAGCGGCGACGGTCCCAGCGGCGTTCAGCGCCAGGGCGTTGTTCTTGATCGCGCCGTCGAAGCCAGCGGCGGACCCGGGCTGGCCCTGGGCGAGGAGCAAGGCGGCTCCGGCGAGGAGGGCGCGGAGGCTGGTGCGGACGTGGGTCATGAAGCGTGTCTCTCTGGCATGCGCGCTCGTTCGGCGGCCGGGGCCTGCCGTGAGGGCTGGTTCTAATTCGGATTGCGTGATGCGAGACCGGTTTGGCCGTGCATCGCCCTGGGGAGATGCCGGAGGGCGCGGTCTATTCCCCGAGGCCGGCGAAAAAAACGCGGCGGCCTCGGGATTCGGGGGTTCAGGGCGTCGGCTTCAACGCCGTGAGGTAGTCGACGATGGTCTGCACGTCGGCCGGATCGACCGGCGCCTTGTAGACGTGAACCATCTTGTTCACGGTCTCGGTCCACTGCGCCTTCGTGAGCTTGGGCTGGGTCAGCACCATCCCGGCCGAGTGGCAGGCGAGGCAGTTGTTGTTGACCGCCTCGGCCCCCGGCCCGTCCGGGAAGATCCGGTCGGAAGTCGGGAATTCGATCGATTGCGAGGTGAAGCGCATCGGCTCGGGAGCCGAAGCGGCGAACGCCACCAGGGGAGACAGTATGAGGGCGGCGATGAGGGCCGCAGGGCGGATCGGGTTCATGGCTGTTCTCCTCAAGCGGCCTGGAAGGACACGGCCTCGATGCCGTTCTGCATGAAGCCGGCCCCGTTCCAGACCCGGTCCAGGGGCTGCGCGACGCCGTTGGTGTTGGTGCAGCGGACCCTGACCGTGTGGCTGCCGGCAGCCAATGCCGGCAAGCTGCCGTCGAAGCGGCGGAAGCTGTAGGGGCCTTCGTCCGCGCCGAGCTGCGCCGGGAACCACGTCGCGCCGCCGTCGCCTGAGAAGTCCACCGCCTTCACCCCGCAATCGCCGCCGAAGGCGATGCCGCGCAACGCCACCGGCGTTCCGGCCGCCACCTTGGCGCCATCGGTCAGGTTGGTGACGAACGAGCGCGGCACCATCCTGTTGATCGGCACCGTCTTGAAGCCGGTCTGACCGGGCTTGATGTTAGCGCCCGGCACGTCAGGAATGCGGTAAGCGGTCTTCATCCAGTACCCGTCGTCGGGCTTGTCCAGCACTTCGATGTCGGACAGCATCTTGACCCAGTAGGTCGAGTACCAGCCCGGCACCACGAGCCGGAGCGGGAAACCATTGAGCAGCGGCAATTGCTCGCCGTTCATCGCGTAGGCGATCATCACCTCACCATTGTTGGCGTGCTTGAGATCGAGCGACTTCTTGAAGTCGGGCGCGTCGTCGACCACCGGCTCGTCGAGGCCGTTGAAGCGCACCTGCACGGCACCGGCCTTCACCCCGGCCTTTTCGAGCACGTCCCTGAGGCGCACGCCGGTCCAGCGGGCGTTGCCCATCGAACCGTTTGCCCATTGCGCGCCGGTCACCCGCGGCTCGAACAACCCGCGCGAATTGCCCGAGCACTGGTTCACTGCGGCGATCTCGAAGCGCGGCAGGCCGGCGATGGCGTCGAGCGAGAGCGAGAGCTCCTTCTCGACATGGCCGTGGACCTTGAGCCGGAAGGTGCCGGCATCGACTTCGGTCGGGATCGAGGCCCAGTGCCAGCGGACGTAGAAGCGGTCGTTGGGGGTGAATACACCCTCGTCGAACACCGAGAACGGCGTCTCCAGTAGCGGCGGATGAGTGCGCTGGAGGATCATCTCGGCCTTGCCCGGAAAGGCCGTGGTCAGCGCCCGCTCGTCCGGGCCGCCGGGCAGCGGAAGCTTCACCGAGCCCGCCGCCCAGGCCGGTATGGCGGCGCCGAGGCTTCCGAGCCCTAGGCCACCCAGGACGAGGCGGCGGTTCATCGGTCTGTCCAGTCCGTGCATGGTCTCTCCCCTTGAAGGATGTCGGCGTCGATGCGTTCGAAGGCATCGGACCCGTGGCGATTCCTCGCGACCAGGGAGATGCTACGGGATACGATTTATTCCCACCAACGGTCTTTCGCGATACGAATGATCTCCAAACGCGATGATTTGAGAAGTTTCGATCTCCAATGGGACGATCAAGGACGCCGTCTCGGCGTCACGCCGCCGGCGCGCCGACGGGCGCGGTCCTGCGACACCCGAACAGGGCGTGACGCTCGGAAAAACCGCGCAAGGCGACGGTGCCGAGCGGTTCAAGGGCATGTGCCAACCCGTCGATGAAGGTGTCGGTGGCGATCAGCGGCGTGTTGTAGGTCTTGCACAGGCGCTCGACGCGGGCGAGCACGTTGAGATCGCGGCCGATCGCCGTGAAATCGACCCGGTCGCCGCCGCCGATATTGCCGTAGGCGACCTCCCCGACATGAAGTGCGACGCCGACCTCGAAGGCAGCCCTGTCACCGTTGCGCAGGGTCGCAAGCGCATCAAGCGCGGCCTCGGCGGCACGCAAGGCGGCACTGCGCGCCTCGGCCTCGTCGCGATCGGCATCGAACACGGCCAGTAGCCCGTCGCCGATGTACTTCAGCACCTCGCCGCCTTCCGCCTCGACGGCCGGCACGATGGCATCGAACATCCGGTTGAGGGCGGCCACGACACGGTCGGGGCTTTGCCGGTCGGACAGTTCGCCGAACCCGCGCAGGTCGGTCAGCATCATCGCGGCCCGCATCAAGCGTACGTCGCCGCGCCGCACCGTGCCGGTCAGGATTTGCCGCGCCGGGTCGCGTCCGACATAGGCGCTCAGCACCGCGCCTAGCATGTCGTCGAGCGCCTTGATCTCGAACAGCAGCGAGAACGGCTCGACCAGCGCCAGCAACGTGCAGATCTCGATCGGCGTGAAGCCGCCCGGTCTCGCCGTGGCCCAGGAGGCGGCGCCCATGCGTCCACGCGCGGCGCGCAGCGGCACGATGAGGTAGTCGGTTAGACCCTCGGTGCGAAGCTCGCCGAGCACGGGAAACGGCAGCGGCCCATCCCCGTCGAGACGGCATCGGAACGGGGTACGGGTCTCGACTACGCGCTCGACGGTGTTGCCGTGGAACGTCGGCGTACTCTCGATGCCGTGGCGGCGACGCAAGGCTAGGCTCGACGCTCCTGGATGCCAGACGCGCATTACCCAGCGGAACGACGGATGCAGGGTCGGCGCGTGGGTGGTGGCGCGGGCCAGTGGCAGGCCAAGCCCCGAGAGGCACGCACTGAACCCGTCGAGAAGGGCTGCCGCGTCCGCCGCTTCGCGACCCGGCCCCATCAACCATCCCGTCCCCTGCGCGACCGCCTCGGACGAAGATTGGGACGAACGTGTCACGGCAGTTCTTTCATCAAGGAGTTGGATCGATGCCATAGCGCGGATCAGACGAGGCCGAGCACGCGGATCAGGCCGAGGCTGACGGCGCCGAGGGCGAGGAGCGAGGCGACCACCGCGAGGGTCACCCGCGCCCCGGCCTTGGCGACGCTGCGCACGTCGACCCCGAGGCCGAGCGCCGCCATCGAGACCACGGTCAGCACGTTGGCGGTCTCCGACATCGGCGCGAACGCAAACGGCGGGATCAGGCCCGTCGAGCGAAGGCCCGCGAGCGCAAGGAAGGCGAGGATGAACCACGGCACCAGGCGGTGGATCGCGAGGCCGCCGCGGGCTGGGCGGTCGCCCGCGGTGACGCCGGGGGCGGCCTCGTCGGTCTCCTCGCGCAGCCGGCTCGCGCCGAGCGAGAGCACCAGGACGATCGGGCCTAGCATCAGCACCCGGACGAGCTTCACCAGGGTTCCGACCTGGACGCTGAGCGCCGCGACCGGCGCGGTGGCGGCGAGCACCTGCGGCACGGCGTAGACGGTAAGGCCGGCGAGCACGCCGTACTGCATCGGCGACAGGCCGAGCAGCGGCACCAGCAGCGGCAGGCCGAGCACCACCAGCACGCCTAGCACCGCAGTGAAGGCAATGGAGGCGGCGACGTCCTCGCCGTCTGCGCCGATCACCGGTGCCGTGGCGGCGATCGCCGAGTTGCCGCAGATCGAGTTCCCGCAGGCCACGAGGATCGCCATGCGCGGATGCAGCCCGAGCGCTCGGCCGATGCCGTAACTCGACAGGATCGCGACCACGACGACGCCCGCGATGCCGAAAAGCAGACCCGGACCGGCGGCGAGGATCGTCGTGAGGCTGAGCGAGGCCCCGAGTAGAACGACCGCGATCTCCAGTACGGTCTTGGCCCCGAAGGCGATGCCGGGAAAGAAACGTTGCGACGGGGTCCAGGCGGTGCGGATCGCGCTCCCGAGCAGGATCGCCAGCACCAGGGCTTCGAGCCAGGCGCGACCGAACAGATGCGCCTCGACGGCCTCGAAGCCGACCGCTGCGGCGGTGACCGCCATACAGAGACCCAGTCCCGGAAGGATGGCT
>NZ_BPQG01000003.1 GCF_022179125.1 Methylobacterium cerastii | reverse complement strand
CGCTGGACCAGACGCTCGGCGCTCTTCTCGCCGTGGGCCGCGCCGGTCAGGCCGCCCACCTCCAGCTCCATCAGTCGCTCGGCTGCAAAACCGATCATCTCGCGCAGCAGATCGGCGTCGGCACTCTTCTCCATCAGCCCGCGCAGGGCCATGATCTCGTCGGTCATCGGGGGTCTCTCGGGTTCGGGGTTGGTCGTCGCAACCCGACCCTACCCGGCAACCGCCGATGACCACCCCTCAGCTACACCATCGCCTGGGACACGACCAATGCCTGACTGAAGGGCGGCTCCGTCCCTTTGAAGAGAGCAGATCGAACTTGGTGGATGAAGGGTCATCCTGAGGGAGCTGAGACCTACCAATCCTAATCTGAATTAGGGACAGGGCTGAGGCGCGCGCGCATCGGTTGGCATCGCTTGCAACGGTCTCGGGATGCAGGTGCTTGAGAGTGGCCTCATGCTGTTCCCGAAGAGGAGCAGCGCCGTGTCTCCGCCGCAGCAAGCGAACGTCCGCAGCAAATTCACGACTTGGTCCTTGACCTGCCATGAGTGTCCTCACCGGTCTAACGCCACACACATCAAGCATCGCCCTCGCGAGGACGGCCGCCAATGCGCTCCGGTTTCGCCTTAAAGCCGAAGGACTTCGAGTTCCCGGCGGCAGGTTTCACCGAAGTCGGCGAGGGGGTCTGCGTCCTTCCCCTGCCTGATCCTGTCCTGGATCTCGGCGAAGGTCAGGTTCGGCGAGGCGTAGATGTCGACCACGCGCGACAGCAGCCGCTCGGCCGCCTCGATCACCGGACGTGTCGATCTCAGGCGCATGCGACCGATGATGGCAAACATGCCGACGACCACCTCCGGCCCCTCCGGATCGTGCGTGATCGCGTCGGCCAGACACTTCGACGCCTCGGCGATGAACTCGTCGTAGAGCGCCTCGCGCTTTCCCGCTTCCTGTGCCTGCCATTGCGCCTTGCGCGCGCCGTTCTGGGTCAGCCACGTCGTCACCAGCGACGAGGCCGCGCCCACGAGGGAGCCGGCCAGGCCGGTGGCGGCCGTAAGGACCGCGATTTCCATGACGTCCTCCTGATCGAATCTCAGCGACCTTCGCCTGCGCGGCCCACGACGAGGGTCCGTTCAAGCATGTCGAGGTGGGCGTCGAAGTAGGCGGCCATATCCATGGGGTAGGCATCCCCGAACTGCGTGCGCCAGATCGAGGCGGACACCGCGGCTGCCATCATGAGGTTCGGGAACTCGCTCGCCGCGACCGGCCGGAATTCGCCGCGTTCCACACCGTAGGCGAGGACGGCGGCCAACCGGGCGTTCACCGGCCCGATGACCTCGTCGTGCCACCGCACAGCCAGTTCCGGAAAGCGCGTCCCGTCGGCGAGCAGCAGCCGGAGCAACTCCCGGCCGCGTCGGTCATGGACCAGGGCGTCGTAGACGAACCGGAAGTAGGCCCGAAGGATCTCCATCGCCGGGCCCTTCGGATTGGTCGCCAAGCTGGCGAGCAGGTCGAGGGTCGGCTGCACCATCTCCTTGAAGGTGGCGACGAACAGATCCTCCTTGCTCGGGAAGTAGAGGTAGACCGTGCCCTTCGTGATCCCGGCGCGCACGGCGACGTCGTCGACCCGCGTCCCGGCGAAGCCCTTGAGGGCGAACTCCTCGAACGCCGCCTCCAGGATCTCGCCCGGTCGCGCTTCCTTGCGTCTTTGCCTCGGTCCGACCGCCGCCTTGCTCATTTCGTTCCCTGTTGACTGACTGGTTAGTTATTAGTAGATCAAGGGCATTCCGGCAAGCGCGTCGCCGTCACGGCCGCATCACCGCGCCGGGAAAACCTTTTCGCCCCATCCCGGGGCACCGGAATGGCCGTCGCCCCCTCCTCAGGTTCGACGGCCAAGAAGGAGCGGCTGCTCCGCCCCCTCGCAGCCGCTCCTTCGCCTCCCATCCACGCGGGTGACACGGAGCCCGATCCCATGATGACCCGCCTGACGCTTGTTTCTGTCGCGCTGCTCGCCGCCGCCGATGCGGTTGCGGCCGACGGTCGGCCTACGACCGAGGCGGTCTCCGTGAAGACGGTCACCGCGATCCGCACCCCGGTCTCGGAGGACGTGGTGCTGAGCGGGGACATCCAGGCGAAGTATCTATCCAACGTCTCCTTCCGTGTAACCGGCAAGATCGCGGAGCGCCTGGCCGAGGTCGGGGACCACGTCCAGGCCAATCAGGTCATCGCGAGGCTGGAGCCGCAGGAGCAACAGGTCAACGTCGACACCGCCCAGGCGGCGCTAAACTCCGCCGAGGCGCTCCTCACCCAAGCCAAGGTGAACTTCGAGCGCCAGCAGACCCTGATGAAGAGCGGCTATACCACCCGCACCACCTACGACGGGGCGGAGCAGCAGCTTAGAACGACGCAGGCGTCGGTCGACTCGGCCCGGGCGGCCCTCGGGACGGCCAAGGAGCAGTTCACCTACACCGAGCTTCGAACCGGCGTGGCCGGCATCATCACCGCCCGCAGCGCGGAGGCGGGCCAGGTGGTCTCCTCGGGACAGACCGTGTTCACGCTGGCGCAGGACGGGAGCCGCGACGCCGTCTTCACGGTGCCGACCATCCTGCTGGAGCCGCCCCCCGAGAGCCGGAAGGTCGACGTCTCGCTTCAGGCCGACCCGCGCGTGACCACCGTCGGGACCGTGCGGGAGATCTCCCCCACCGTGGACACGAACTCCGGCGGCGTGCGTGTGAAGATCGGTCTCGACGCCGTGCCGGCCGGGATGTCGCTGGGGGCGGTGGTGCTCGGACGTGCCCGCCTGCGTCCGCGGGATGCGGTGACCCTGCCATGGAGCGCGCTCTTTCGCTGGAAGGACGCATCGGCGGTCTGGGTCCTCGACGCGGGTACGGGGAGCGTGTCGCCCAAGCCGGTCGAGATCGAACGCTACGAAGGCTCGGGCATCGTCCTCGCCGGTGGCGTCGAGCCCGGCGAGGAGGTCGTCACCGCCGGCATCCAATTCCTGTCACCGGGCCGGAAGGTCACCGTCGCCGGAAAGGGCACGCCGTGAGCCGCCTCGTCCTCCCCATCGCTGTCCTCGTCGCTCTTTCTGGCTGCAAGGAGCAGAAGGCCGAAGCCCCGCCGCCTGTTCGCCCGGTCCTGACGGCGACCGTGGCACTGGAGGAAGCCCGGATATTCGGCCCCTTCGCGGGCACAGTCCAGCCACGCTACGAGAGCCAACTCGGCTTCCGGATCGGCGGTCGCATCGTCGCTCGCGATGTCTTCGTCGGCGACCAGGTCGCCAAGGGCACGCGGCTCGCCGCCCTCGATCCCACCGTGCAGCAGTTCGCCCTGGTGCGGGCCCGCGCCGACGTGGCCGATGCCCAGGCACAGGTGAAGAACGCCTCGGCCGCGGAGGGGCGGCAACGCATCCTGTTCGAGAACAACAGTGCCGTGACGCAGGCCCAGCTCGACGGGGCGGTGGCCAATCGCGACACCGCCGACGCCCGGCTGGCCCAGGCCAAGGCCGCCCTGCAGAAGGCCACCGACGAGCTCGGCTACGCCACGCTGACCGCAGGTTTCGACGGAGTCGTCACGTCGTGGAGCGCCGAAGTCGGACAGGTGATCCCGGCGGGTCAGGTCGTCGTCTCGGTGGCGCGTCCCGACGTGCGCGAAGCCGTGGTCGACATCCCGGACGATCTGATCGGCGAATTGCCGAAGGACATCGAGTTCACCGTCAGGCTTCAGGAGGTGCCCGAGGTCACCGCCCGGGCCCGCGTGCGCGAGATCGGTCCCCTGGCCGAAGCCTCGACCCGGACGCGACGCGTGCGCATGTCCCTGATCGATCCGCCCGATGGTTTCCGTCTCGGCAATACCGTCACGGTCGCGTTCGAGCGCCCGGTCTCCCCGCGCTTCCCCGTGCCGTCGACGGCTGTCGTCGAGGACGACGGCCATGCCGCGGTCTGGGTCGTCGCGCCGGACGGCAGGACCATCAACCGCCGCGAGGTCACGATCCTGGAACGCGAGGAGGGACGCGCGTTCGTCGGGACCGGTCTCAAGGCCGGCGAGAAAGTCGCCGTCGCCGGCGTCCACGGCTTCACCGAGGGCCAGGCGGTCCGGCTCCCCGAGACCGGCCTCTAGGCCCGATCCGCCTCGCTCTTCCCATTCAATCGCCCTTCCCGTTCACCCGCGGGTTCCCGACCTGTCGAGCCGCGCAAGGATGCGCCGATGAAATCCTTCAACATCTCGGAATGGGCGCTGTCCCACCGGTCCTTCATCTGGTTCCTCATGGCCATCGCGCTGGTGGCCGGGGCCATGGCCTACACCAAGCTCGGGCGCGAGGAGGACCCGGCCTTCGCGATCAAGACCATGGTCGTCCAGGCCCGCTGGCCGGGCGCCACCATCGACGAGACGCTCCAACAGGTGACCGAGCGCATCGAGAAGGAGGTCAAGCAGATCAACGCCGTGGACTACACCAAGAGCTACACGACCCCGGGCCAGACTACGGTGTTCGTGAACCTTCGCGAGACCACGCCCCCCAAGACGATCCCGTGGCTGTTCTACCAGGTGCGCAAGCGCCTCGGCGACATCCAGGGTACGTTCCCGCAGGGCGTCCAGCCGCTGGGCTACAACGACGAGTTCGGCGACGTGTTCGGCAACGTCTACGCCTTCACCTCGGACGGCCTCTCGATGCGTCAGCTCCGCGACTACGTCGAGCAGGTGCGCACCGGCGTCCTTGCCGTGGAGAACGTCGGCAAGACCCAGGTCCTGGGCGCGCGCGACGAGGTGATCTACCTCGACTTTTCGGTGCGCAAGCTCGCCGCGCTCGGCATCGATATGCAGAGCGTCATCAACACCCTCCAGGCCCAGAACGCCGTCCAGCCCTCGGGCGTGGTCCAGGCCGGGCCCGAGCAAGTCAGCGTACGCGTCGGCGGGCAGTTCACGGACGAGAACAGCCTGAAGGCCATCAACCTTCGAATCAACGACCGTTTCTTCCGGCTCTCGGACGTGGCCGAGATCTCCCGCGGCTTCACCGATCCGCCCGAGGCGCTGTTCCGCTACGACGGCCAGCCCGCCATCGGGCTCGCCGTCGCCATGCAGGCCAGCGCCAACCTCCTCCACTTCGGCGAGGCGCTGAAGGATAAGATGCGCGAACTGGAAGCGGATCTGCCCGCGGGCGTCGGCATCCACCTCGTCTCCGATCAGCCCAAGATCGTCGAGGAGGCGGTGGGCGGCTTCGTCCAGGCTCTGGTCGAGGCGGTGGTGATCGTACTGGCGGTGAGCTTCATCAGCCTAGGGTGGCGCGCCGGCCTCGTGGTCTCGCTCTCCATCCCGCTGGTGCTGGCCATCACCTTCGTGATCATGGACGCCATGGGGGTGACGCTCCAGCGCATCTCGCTCGGCGCGCTCATCATCGCGCTGGGCCTGCTCGTCGACGACGCCATGATCTCCGTCGAGATGATGGTCGCACGCTTGGAGGTCGGCGACAGCCTGCAGAAGGCCGCGGTCTTCGCCTACACCTCCACCGCCTTCCCGATGCTGACGGGCACGCTCGTGACGGTGGCCGGCTTCATCCCCATCGGCTTCAACGGCTCGTCGGCGGGCGAATACACCTACTCGCTCTTCGTCGTGATCGCTGTGTCGCTCCTCGTCTCATGGGTGGTGGCCGTGGCGTTCACCCCCCTGATCGGAGTGAAGATCCTGCCGAAGACGATCAAGGGCCACCACGACAAGCCGAGCCGCACGCTCTCGGCCTTCCGCGCCCTGCTCCTGCCCGCCATGCACCATCGCTGGCTGACGGTGACGTTCTGCGTCGCGCTGCTCGGGGCCTCCGTCTATGGCCTCGGCTTCGTGCAGCAGCAGTTCTTCCCGTCCTCGGATCGCCCTGAGGTCCTCGTCGACATGACGTTGGCGCAGAACGCCAGCATCGGCGAGACTCAGGCGCAGATGGACCGCTTCGAGAGCGTGCTGAAGGGCGATCCCGAGATCCGGCACTGGACGTCCTACGTCGGACAGGGCGCCGTCCGCTTCTACCTTCCGCTGGATCAGCAGCTCGCCAATGCCTTCTTCGGCCAGATCGTCATCGAGACGGCCTCCTTGGAAGCGCGCGGTCGCACCATCGCTCGCCTGAGCAAGGTTGCGAAGCGGGACTTCGTCGGCACCGACGTCTTCGTACACCCACTGGACATCGGGCCGCCGGTCGGACGCCCGATCCAGTACCGGATCGGCGGTCCCGACCTGCAGGTGGTGCGCCAGTCGGCGATGACACTGTCGAACATCGTCGCCGCGAACGCCAGCCTGTCCGTCCCGACGCTGGACTGGAACGAGCCCGGCAAGGTGCTGAAGGTAGAGATCCTGCAGGACAAGGCCCGCCAGCTCGGCATCACCTCGAAGGACATCGCCACGATCCTCAACGGGGTCGTGGGCGGTGGCAGCATCACCCAAGTCCGGGATTCGATCTATCTCGTAAACGTGGTCAGCCGCGCCCAGGCCGCCGAGCGGCACTCCATCGATACGCTGAAGAGCCTGCAGGTCCCGCTCCCCAACGGCAGCACCGTCTCCCTGCTGGCCTTCGCCAAAATCCGCTACGACCTGGAGCAACCCATCGTCTGGCGGCGCGACCGGCTCCCCACCATCACCGTGAAGACCACAATCAAGGACGCCACGCAGGCGGCCACGGTCGTGGCCGCCCTGAAGCCCGAGATCGAGGCGTTCCGGAAGACGCTTCCCCCAGGCTACGTCCTCGCGACGGGTGGCGAGGTCGAGGAAAGCGGGAAGGGTTCCGGTCCCATCGCGGCCGTGGCGCCCGTGATGCTCCTCGCCATGGCCTTCTTCCTCATGGTGCAGCTGCAGAGCATCCAGAAGCTCTTCCTGGTGGTCAGCGTCGCGCCCCTCGGCCTGATCGGCGTCGTGGCGGCCCTTCTGCCCTCGGGGGCGCCCCTCGGCTTCGTCGCCATCCTCGGCGTGCTGGCCCTCATCGGCATCATCATCCGCAACTCGGTGATCATGGTCGCCCAGATCGAGGAGTACGAGGCCACGGGCATGCCGAGGTGGGACGCGGTGGTCGAGGCGACCTGCCATCGCATGCGGCCCATTCTCCTAACCGCCGCCGCCGCCAGCCTCGCGATGATCCCCATCGCCCGCGAGATCTTCTGGGGGCCGATGGCCTACGCCATGATCGGCGGCATCATCGCCGGCACCTTCCTGACCCTGTTCTTCCTGCCCGCACTGTATGTCGGCTGGTACCGGATCAAGCCCGGTCAGGGCGAAGGAAAGGCGGTGCCCGCCGCGGACCCGCATAGCCACGGACAGGTGCCGGCGTGATGCTCGTGGCCCACGACCCGATGGCATCGGCCACGCCGCCAGCATCGCCGATCCGCGCCCGGAAGGGCTCGGACCGCAAGGAGCGGCTCCTCCAGGCCGCTTCCCGCGTACTCCTGCGCCACGGCGTGCAGGCGCTGACGTTGGAGGCTGTCGCGCGGGAGGCGCGCACCAGCAAGGGCGGGCTCCTCCATCACTTCCCCAGCAAGGCGAGGCTGCGGGCCTCGTTGCTGGACGACCTCATCGCCCGGCTTCAGCGGGACCTGCTCCGTTTCTCGGCCGCCGATCCCGATCCGCGAGGACGTCGTCTGAGGGCTTACGTCCAGGCCCTCGTCGCGCCGGACCCTGCCTGCAACCGGCCCGTCATCCTGGCGGCGCTGCTTGCCGACCCGGAGGCGCTCCGCCGGTGGCAGGGCTTCTCCGACGCATGGCTGGACCCGGACCTGAACGGCATCGAACCGGGCCGTGCCCACGCCGTGCGAGCTCTCGTCGAGGGCTCCTGGCTTGCCATCGCCCTCGGGCTCGGACCGGCCGACCCGGCCGGGCTGACCGCGGCCCTGCAGGACCTTCTGCGGCTGGCCCAAGTCTGAACCGGCCGAGTGCGCGCGTGACCGACCCTCTGTTGAGGGGGAGCGAGAGGCTTTCCATGAAGACGATGCCATTCGCAGGCCGGATACGGGCCGTCGTCGCAGCGACCGCACTGTCGAGTCTCGGGGCCTGCGCCTCGCTTCCGCGGACGCCCTACACCGCGAGCGAGTCCGCGGCGGCCGAGGTGGCGGGCATTCCCGGCGCACGGATATTCGCCGACGTTCCCCTGGAGCGGTACGCGACGTTCATGGGAGCCCGACAGCCGCGTTCGAGGCCGTTCACATACCTGGCGCTGTCGGGCGGCGGCGGCGACGGCGCCTACGGGGCCGGGGTCCTCAACGGCTGGTCGGCGGCGGGAACGCGGCCCGAGTTCTCCCTCGTCTCGGGCGTCAGCACCGGAGCGCTGATCGCGCCGTTCGCCTTCCTGGGAACGGCCTACGACCCGGTCCTCACCGAGATCTACACGAGTGGCGTCGCCTCCTCGCTCGTCGCCAATCCGAGCCTCGCCAACGTGGTCTTCGGATCGGGGCTGTTCGGAGACCAGCGCCTTCGCGACCTCGTCGGGCGCTACGTCACCACCGACCTGCTGGCGGCGGTGGCGAGCGAGCATGCCAAGGGTCGACGGCTACTGGTCATGACGACGAACCTCGACGCCAAGCGGGCCATGGTCTGGAACATGGGCACCATCGCCGCGAGCGGCGCCCCGAGCGCCATGGCACTGTTCCGTGACGTGCTCACGGCATCGGCCAGCGTGCCGGCGGTGTTCCAACCGCAGCTTTTCGACGTGCAGGCCGAGGGACGCGTCCATCAGGAACTCCACGTCGACGGCGCCGTGGTCGCGCCGGTCTTCATCCTGCCCCAGGCGGCGCTCGTCGGCGACAGGATCCGTGGCGCCCCGGGGAAGGCCGACTTCTACGTCCTCATGAACGGGCGGATCGATCCCGAGTTCGAGATCGTGCGGGCCGAGACCCTTCCCATCGTCCAGCAGACCCTCGCCACTGGGGCGCAGGCGCGTAGCTCGGCAAGCCTGGCGGCGGCCTACGCCTTCGCCGCCAGCCGCCGGGCAGGGTTCCACCTCGCCTACATCGACGGGTCGGCTCCCAGGCCGACGACGGTGGACGGCTTCGAGGTCTCGTACATGCGAAGCCTCTACGAGGCCGGCTTCGAGAAGGCGCGATCCGGGACCGCCTGGCGCAGCAGGGTTCCGCTGACTGCTCCCGGCGACGTCGCGAGCTCGGTCGGAGCGCCTCGGCGAGGCCCTGGATCAGGGCTCTGAAAGGGCCGATTTTCGGATTGCATCGTTCCGCTGTGGATCAGCTTTGAAGCCTGAACCCTCCTTCAGCTCTGTAAAGTCACTGCGATGTTTGACAAAGTACCTTGAGGAGTGGGGTCACAACCGGCGCTGATCGTGACCCTACTGGAAACTCCAATTTTCACACTGCGTTAGAAAGTTAGGAACGGCTCGGCCGGTGTCATTTTTCGACGCCGATCCACACATACATTGGCCCCCAGAAGCGGACCGACTGCAATCCACCCATCATGGAACGTTAGGCTGCATGGCATCCAGTGTCGTTGTATCGACAGCGGGTAGACCGTCACGGTGCCGTCCGGCTGCCCCTCATGGTCGCGTACAGCGCGCCCGCATCGCGGGCTCCCCGCATCGCCGCCACCGCCTCGGTATCACGCATCCGGCGGGCGACGCAGGCCAGGGCATTGAATTGCGAACCCTGCGCATCGGTCGGGAGCAGCAGTAGGAACACGAGGTCCACCGGCCGTTCGTCGATGGCGTCGAAGTCCACCGCGTCGCGCAGGCGTACCAGGCATCCGAACGGGCGCCTGACGCTCTCCAGCCGGGCGTGCGGCAGCGCGATGCCGTCCCCGACCCCGGTCGAACCGAGGCCCTCGCGCTTCTCCAGCGCCGTCCGCAGCGACGCGGCATCGAGGCCGAGCGCCTGGGCGGCCCGGCGCGCCAGGTCGTCCAGGAGCGCGGCCTTGCTCGCCGTGCGGACCCCGACGGCGACTTGGTCGGGCGATAGGATCTCGTCGATGGTCATTCGGGTCGGCTCGGTCGCGGAACTGCGGTAGGGGTCGAGGGGCTCGCTCAAGCGCCCGGGTCCGGAAGGATCTCGAAGGGTTCGCCTTCATGCACGGCGAAACCCGCCATCAAGCCCGGGCCTCGTCCTCGGGGGCACGCAGGCGATAGCCGACGCCGGTCTCGGTCAGGAGGATGCGCGGGCGCTCGGGATCGGCCTCCAGCTTTAGGCGAAGCTGGCGCATGTAGACCCGCAGGTACTGCGGGTCGGACGAGGTGGAGACCTCGCTCATGAGTTGGGCGTGGGTCAAGGCCTTCCCGGCATGCTGGATCAGGACGCGCAGGAAGTCGTACTCGCGCGGCGTGAGCTTCACCTCCTCGCCGCGGACCCGGACCAGGCGGCGCACCAGGTCGACGCTGAGGCCGTCGACCTCGAACAGGGCGCGTTCGCCCTGGACCGCGAGCTGGTGGCGCAGGGCCGCGCGGATGCGGGCCAGCAATTCGCCCATGCCGAAGGGCTTGGTGACGTAGTCGTCCGCCCCGAGGTCGAGCGCCTCGACCTTGCCGGCCTCGTCGTCCCGGCTGGACAGGACCACCACGGGCAGGTCGCGATGGTCCTTGCGGATCAGGCGCAGCAGGTCGTGCCCGCGCATGTCGGGCAGCCCGAGGTCGAGGATGATCAGGTCGACGGTCTCACGGGACAGGACGTCCAGCGCGGCGCGTGCGTTCGGTGCCTCGAAGGTCTCGTAGCCCTGGGTCGCAAGGCCCATGCGCAGGAGCTTCCGGATCGGCGGCTCGTCGTCGATGACGAGGATGTTCATGCTCATGCCGCCAGATCCGCGCGAACGTTTCCCGCCGGGGGGACGGGCAGGAGGACGGTGAAAACGGCGCCCAGGCGGTCGCGGCGGTTGCCGGCCGTCAGCGTGCCGCCCATGGCCTCGACGAACCCGCGGGCGATGGCGAGGCCGAGGCCGGTCCCGGCCCGGACGCTGTCGCCCTTCCGGACGCGATAGAACTTGTCGAACACGCGCTCGACGTCGGCCTCGGGCAGGCCGTCGCCCTCGTCGAGGACCGTGAGACGGACCTGCCCACGCTCGACAGAGCCCCTGACGGTGACGGTGGACCCCTCGGGGGCGTACTTGGCGGCGTTGTCGAGGAGGTTGACCAGCACCTGCTCGAACAGCACCGGATCGAGGCGCAGGGCCGGCAGGGTGGCCGGAAGATCGAGCTCGACCCGATGGCCGGCGAGGATTGAGCCTAAGCGGCGCAGTGCGGTGTCGACGGTCTCGCCGACGTCCTGCGGCGTGAGGCTCGCCGCCACGGCCCCCGCCTCCAATCGGGTCATGTCGAGGAGGTTGACGATGAAGCGGTTCAGCCGCTCGGACTCCTCGATGATGGTGTCGAGAAGGTCCCTCTTGGCGTCTGCTTCCAAGGCCTCGTCGAGGTCGCGCAGGGTCGTGGCCGCACCGAGCACCGAGGACAGAGGGGTGCGCAGGTCGTGCGAGATCGAGGTGAGCAGGGCCTGCCGCAGCCGGTCGGTCTCGGCGGCGCGCTCCGCCCGGTCGAGGTCCTCGACCAGGCGCACCCGCTCGATGGCCAGTGCCGCCATGTCGGCCAGCGCGTCGAACAGGCGCCGGCTCTCCGGTGAGAGGATCGGTCCGATGCCGTCGGTGTCGAGGCCGATGACCCCGACGATGCCGCGGCCCGTCCGCATCGGCAGGAACAGCCGCTTGGCCCCCGGTAGCGTGTCGGCGCCCCGCCCCGCGGGCCGCTCGTTGTCGAAGGTCCAATTCGCGGCGCCCAGGTCGGCCGCATCGAGGGTGTCCTCGGGCGGGAAGCCGGCCCGGACGGAGACCGCTCCCTGATCGGGGAGCAGGACGACGACCCGGACCCTCAGCATGGCGGCGATCTGGGCGGAGGTCGCCCAGAGCACGTCGTCGAGGGTGCCGCATCCGGCGAGCTTGCGGCTGAAGCCGTAGAGCCGCTCGGTGGCCCGCGCCCTGCCGTGCGAGACCACCGCCTCGCGGCGGGATCGGGACGCCAGGTTCGAGACGGCTACCGCCACCACCGTGAATAACAGGAACGCGGCGATGTTGGTCGGGTCCGCGATGGTCAGGGTGTAGACCGGCGGCAGGAAGAAGAAGTTGTAGGCCAACGACGCGGCGACCACGGCCACGAGCGACGGCCCCAGGCCGAAGCGCACCGCGACGGCGACGATGGCGGTCAGCAGGATGAGGTCGGCGTTCTCGACGCCGAGATAAGGCTCGACCAGCAGCGCGAGCCCGAGGGCGGCACCCGTGCCGAGGAGCCCGACGGCATAGGGCAGGATCTCGACGGGCCGCTTCTCGACCGCCGTCGCGACCGTCTTCGCCGGGACCGGATCGGCCTTCGCGGCCTCGCCGGTGATGACGTGCACGCTGATGTTGCCGGACCGGCGGATGATGTCGTGCACCACCGAGCCGTTGAGGAGCTCGAACAGCGGCGAGCGTTCGGCCTTGCCGAGGATGACGTGGTTGACGTTGGTCGAGCGGGCGAAGGCGAGGATGTCGTCGGCGACGCGCCGGCCGCCCGGAAGCGTGACCGCGTCCCCGCCAAGCCGGTCGGCGAGGCGCAGGGTGTCGGCGATGCGGTCGCGCGCGGCCTCGTCGAGGGACAGGCTGCGCGGCCCTTCCACGGTGATGGCGGTCCACGGCGCGTGCAGGCGGTCGGCGAGGCGCTTGGCGTGGCGCACGAGGCCGGCGGAGTTCGGGTCCTCGCTGACGCAGACGAGCACCCGCTCCCCGGCTCCCCAGGGGCCAGCGATGGCGTTGGCCCGCATGTGGCTGATGAGCTCGTCGTCGACCCGGTCTGCGGTGCGGCGGAGCGCCAGCTCGCGCAGGGCCGTCAGGTTGCCGCGGGAGAAGTAGTGCTTGAGGGCGCGCTCGGCGTTGCCCTTCACGTAGACCTTGCCGTCCCGGAGGCGCTGGATCAGGTCGTCGGGGTTGAGGTCGACCACCTCGATGTCGTCGGCGCGGTCGAGGATGCCGTCTGGCACGGTCTCGCGCACCCGGATGCGGGTGATCTGCGCGACGACGTCGTTCAGGCTCTCGACGTGCTGGATGTTGAGGGTGGTGTAGACGTCGATGCCGGCGTCGAGCAGTTCCTCGACGTCCTGGTAGCGCTTCGGATGGCGCGAGCCCGGCGCGTTGGTGTGGGCGAGCTCGTCCACCAGCGCCAGGGCGGGCCTGCGGGCCAGCAGGCCGTCGAGGTCCATCTCGTCAAGCGCCGTGCCGTGGTACGCGACCGACCGCCGGCCAAGCACCTCGAAGCCCTCGACGAGCGCCAGGGTCTCCGCGCGCCCGTGCGTCTCGACCACGCCGACGACCACGTCGGTGCCGGCCTTAAGCCGCGCGCGCCCGACGGTGAGCATCTCGTAGGTCTTGCCGACCCCCGGGGCCGCCCCGAGGAAGATCTTGAGGCGACCCCGTCCGCCTTCCTCCCGACGCGCGGCCTCCAGCAGGGCGTCGGGCGAGGGACGGTCCGGATCGCGATGCGGCGTCGACATGGGGCGGCCTGTCATCTGGCGGTTCTACTTCGACCCCGAACCGTCCAGGGCGAGGTTGAGGGCGAGCACGTTGACGCGGGGCTCGCCGAGGATGCCGAGGAGACGACCCTGGACCTGCGCTTCCACCAGGGAACGCACCCGATCCTCGGGCAGGCTGCGCGCCTTGGCGATCCGGGGCACCTGGAACAGGGCGGCGTCCGGCGAGATGTCCGGGTCGAGGCCCGAGCCGCTGGTGGTGACGAGGTCGACCGGGACGGGCTTACCGGGATTCTCGGCCCTGAGGCCGTCGAGTTCGCCCTTGACCCGCTCGGCCAGGGCGGCGCTCGTCGGCCCGAGGTTCGAGCCCGACGAGTTCGCGGCGTTGTAGGGCGACGGGACGGTCTTGCCGGCGTCGGCCGGATCGGCGGCGCTCGTGGCCGAGGGGCGACCGTGGAAGTATCCGGCTTGCGTGAAGGACTGCCCGATCAGGCTGGAGCCGACGACTTTGCCGTCGCGCTCGATCAGGCTGCCGGCGGCCTTGGCCGGGAAGATCGCCCCCGCGATGCCGGTCATCGCGAGGGGGTAGGCGAGCCCGGTGATGGCCGACAGGGCGATCAGCAGGACGAGGGCGGGGCGAAGCTGGTTCAGCATGGACGTTGGCCTGATTTGGAGTTTCGCGGGGCTCAGACGAGGTGCAGGGCGGTGATGGCCAGATCGATGGCCTTGATGCCGACGAAGGGCACCAGGATGCCGCCGAGGCCGTAGATCAGGAGGTTGCGGCGCAGGAGGGCGCCGGCCCCGACAGCCCGGTAGGACACGCCCTTCAGCGCCAGCGGGATCAGCACGACGATGATCAGCGCGTTGAAGATGATGGCCGACAGGATCGCGCTCTCGGGCGAGGCGAGGCCCATGACGTTGAGGGCCTGGAGCTGCGGGTAGAGCACCAGGAACATCGCCGGGATGATGGCGAAATACTTGGCGACGTCGTTGGCGATGGAGAACGTGGTCAGCGCCCCGCGGGTCATCAGCAACTGCTTGCCGATGCCGACGATCTCGATGAGCTTGGTCGGGTCGCTGTCGAGGTCGACCATGTTGCCGGCCTCGCGCGCCGCGACCGTTCCGGTGTTCATCGCGACGCCGACGTCGGCCTGGGCGAGCGCCGGGGCATCGTTGGTGCCGTCGCCGCACATGGCGACGAGCTTGCCCTGGGACTGCTCCTTGCGGATCAGGGCGAGCTTGTCCTCGGGGGTGGCCTGGGCGAGGAAGTCGTCGACGCCGGCCTCGGCCGCGATGGCGGCCGCGGTCATCGGGTTGTCGCCGGTGATCATCACCGTGCGGATGCCCATCTGCCGGAGTTCGGCGAAGCGCTCGCGGATACCGCCCTTCACGATGTCCTTGAGGTAGACGACGCCGAGAAGCTGGCCGTCCCGCGTCACGGCGAGCGGGGTGCCGCCCGCCTTGGCGACGTCCTCGGCGATGGCCTGGATCTCGCGGACCGTCTCGTCGGCGACGCCTGGGCTGAAAGCCAGCGCCGCACCGGAGCCACGGGTTGCCATCGGCTGTGAACTCACCGAGGCGATGATGGAATCGACGGCGCCCTTGCGGATGGAGGAACCGTCGAGATCGACGCCGCTCATCCGGGTCTGCGCGGTGAACGGTACGAAGGTCGCGTTGAGGCTCGCCATGTCGCGGGCCCGAATGCCGTACTTCTCCTTGGCCAGGACGACGATGGAGCGGCCCTCCGGGGTCTCGTCGGCCAGCGAGGCCAACTGGGCCGCGTCGGCGAGATCCTGCTCGGTCACGCCGCGGACGGGGCGGAACTCGGTGGCCTGCCGGTTGCCCAGCGTGATCGTGCCGGTCTTGTCGAGCAGCAGGGTGTCGACGTCGCCGGCCGCCTCCACCGCGCGGCCCGACATGGCGAGCACGTTGAAGCGCACCAGCCGGTCCATGCCGGCGATGCCGATGGCCGAGAGCAGCGCGCCGATGGTGGTGGGGATCAGGGTGACGAACAGGGCGACGAGCACGATCAGCGGGATCGACCCGCCGGCATAGGAGGCGAAGCTCGGGATCGAGGCGACGGCAAAGACGAAGATGATGGTCAGGCCGGCGAGCAGGATGTTGAGCGCGATCTCGTTGGGGGTCTTCTGGCGCGAGGCGCCTTCCACCAGGGCGATCATGCGGTCGACGAAGGTCGAGCCGGCCGCGGCCGTGATGCGCACCCGGATCTCGTCGGAGAGCACCTGCGTCCCGCCGGTCACGGCCGAGCGGTCGCCGCCGGATTCGCGGATGACGGGGGCGGATTCGCCGGTGATGGCGGCCTCGTTGACCGATGCCACGCCGAGGATGACCTCTCCGTCCGACGGGATGATGTCGCCGGCCTCGACCAGAACCACGTCGCCGACCTTCAGGTCGTTGCCGGGGATGGTCTCGAAGTCGCGGCCGGCGCCGGTGAGGCGCTTGGCCATGGTCTCGGTGCGGGTGCGCCGGAGGCTGTCGGCCTGGGCCTTGCCGCGCCCTTCGGCGATGGCCTCGGCGAAGTTGGCGAACAGCACCGTGAACCAGAGCCAGAGGATGATCTGGCCGGAGAAGGCGAGGTTGGCACCGCCCGTCAGCACGTCGCGGACGAACAGGACGGTGGTGAGCGCGGCCACGACCTCGACCACGAACATGACCGGGTTCTTGATCATCTTACGGGGGTCGAGCTTGGTCAGGGCGCCGACGAGCGCCGGCCCGACGAGGGCGGCGCTGAACAGGCTCGTGGAGTTTGGGCGGGCCATTGCGGTTGTCCGATTGGATGGTGAAGCGTCTCGGGCGGCGGCGCGGTCACGCGCCGCCGAGTGGGGGCTCAGGGGGCCAGGGCGGTGCCGAGGAGGGCCGCCCCGGCCATGATGCCGAGGGCGCCGAGCAGCGTGAGACCGAGCATGCCGAGGATGACGTCCGACAGGCGGAGGTCGCGGCGGTCCCGTCGGACCCGGTCCCATGTCGGCGGCCTCGGCCGGTGACGTGCGAGAGTGCGCCGCATGGCGGCGCGGTTGCGGGATGGAAGCATGGCGTCCTGCACCTCACCCCCCCGCCGCGAAGGTCTGGCCGAGGCCGCCGGCGAGGTGCTCGACGATGGGTCCGAGCGCCAGCGCCGGGAAGAAGGTCAGGCCGCCGACGATGAGGATCACGCCGACCAGCAGGCCGACGAACAGGCCCCCATGCGTCGGGAACGTCCCGGCCGAGGCCGGTACCGTCTTCTTGGCGGCAAGCGACCCCGCGATGGCGAGCGCCGGGACGATCACGAAGAACCGGCCGAACAGCATGCCTAGGCCGAGCGTGGTGTTGTAGAACAGGGTGTTGCCGGTGAGCCCGCCGAAGGCCGATCCGTTATTCGCAGCCGCCGAGGTGAAGGCGTACAGGATCTCCGAGAAGCCGTGCGGGCCGGCGTTGGCCGGGCCGGCGAGGCCGGCGGCGACCACGCTGGCCAGCGCGGTGAACCCCAGCATCATCAGCGGCAGGCACAAGATGGCGAGCATCGCCATCTTGACCTCCTTGGCCTCGATCTTCTTACCGAGGTACTCGGGCGTACGACCGACCATCAGGCCGGCGACGAAGATCGTCACGATGACGAAGACGAGGATGCCGTAGAGGCCCGCCCCGACGCCGCCGACGATGATCTCGCCGAGCTCCATGTTGATCAGCGGGATCATGCCGCCGAGCGCGGTGAAGCTGTCGTGCATGGCGTTCACCGCGCCGCACGAGGCCGCCGTGGTGACGGCCGCGAACAGGGCCGAGGCGACGATGCCGAAGCGGACCTCCTTGCCCTCCATGTTCCCGCCGGTCAGGCCGAGGCCGTTGAGGACGGGGCTCCCGGCGCTCTCGGCCAAGTAGACGACGGTGACGCCCGCCAGGAACAGCACCGCCATCGCGGCGAGGATCGCCCAGCCCTGGCGCTCGTCGCCGACCATCCGCCCGAAGACGTTGGTGAGCGCCGCGCCGATGGCGAAGATCGACACGATCTGGATGAAGTTCGAGAGTGCGGTCGGGTTTTCGAACGGGTGGGCGGCGTTGACGTTGAAGAAGCCGCCGCCGTTGGTGCCGAGCATCTTGATCGCGACCTGGCTCGCCACCGGGCCGACCGCGATGGTCTGTTTGGCGCCTTCCAGGGTGGTCGCCTCGACGGCCCCGCCGAGGGTCTGCGGGATGCCCTGGGAGACCAGGAACAGCGTGTAGACGACGCAGATCGGCAGCAGCACGTAGAGGGTGGTCCGGGTCAGGTCGACCCAGAACGAGCCCACGGTGGCGGCCGAGGCGCGCGAGAACCCGCGCACGAGGGCGACGGCCAGGGCGATGCCGGTGGCCGCCGAGAGGAAGTTCTGGTGGGTCAGCCCCAGCATCTGCGTGAGGTAAGACATCGTCGTCTCGCCGCCGTAGTTCTGCCAGTTCGTGTTGGTCACGAAGCTCGCCGCCGTGTTGAAGGCGAGATCCGGCGCGACGGCGGACTGCCCGT
The DNA here is from genome assembly GCF_022179125.1 of Methylobacterium cerastii. Taxonomy (GTDB): domain Bacteria; phylum Pseudomonadota; class Alphaproteobacteria; order Rhizobiales; family Beijerinckiaceae; genus Methylobacterium; species Methylobacterium cerastii. Next base: position 22,207 of record NZ_BPQG01000003.1, on the reverse strand, counting down.
CCGGGTTGAACGGCAGCACCGCCTGGAAGCGCAGCAGCGCGTAAAGGGCGAGGAAGCCGAGCACGTGGAAGGCGAGCATGGCCAGCGCGTAGGTGAGCCAGTGCTGCTCCTGGCGGGCGTCGATGCCGGCGACGCGGTAGAGCCCGCGCTCGACGGGGGCGAGCACGGGCGAAAGGAAGGTTCGCTCACCCGTGAAGACACGGGTCATGTAGCCGCCGAGAGGGCGGGCGAGCGCGAGGACGACCGCGCAGAACAGCGCGATCTGTATCCAGCCGTTGATGGTCATGGGAGGCGTTCCTTCAGAACCGCTCGGGGCGGACGAGGGCGTAGGTGAGGTATCCGAGCAGCCCCAGGGTCACGAGGGCGCCAAGCGTCAGGTCGAGGGTCATGGCGAGCCTCAGAGGCGTTCGCAGAGGACGGCGTAGCCGGCGGCCAGGCCGAAGAAGGCGAGCCCCGCGGCGATGAAGGCGATGTCGAGCATGGTCGGTCCGTTTCGGTTCGGGGGCCGATGCAGGACCGGTCTCACCCAGGACCAATGTGGACGCGAACCGCATTAGGGTTCGAGACGGAAGCGAGGACGATTTTATAAGGGTCGCATTAGGATTGCGGAGGGCTCGCTGGTCGACCCTGGGACGGTGGTCTTTCAGTCCGTAGGCGCGGCCGTGCGCAGGGCGAGACGGAACTCGGCACACCCGAGCGGGCAGCCTGCCTGGGCGGCCCGGGGGCATTCGATCCGCCACTTCGAACGGTCGACCTGGACTACGCCATCGACACCGAGACGATAGCCGTGGAATGCGGTCCCGCATGCCCGGCACCGGGAGAGCAGGCGCCGCAGACATTCAAGGGTCCGGAATCGGCCGATGGTGCCGTCGCCATTGCATCGGGCCGGTCGTCGGTCGGGAAGGTCCACGGGAAATCAACCTGGCACCCCATCGGGGCGGCCGACTACGATCCTCGAACCCGCATAAGCGTTCGAGAGGGTGCGAGACGGTTCGGCATAAGGATTTGATTTTCGCCGACAGAGCCGCTCCAGCATGTAGGAACGATCTATGTCCTGCCCGCTGCACATCACAAACCGTTTGCAGCCTGCCACACAATGAAACGGGCCACCCGACTAGCATCAGGAGGCCCGCTTACTCTAGGTTGATTTTGCGGGAACTTTGAGGTTCAAAATCGGATCATTGGGTCGGCTATCAAAGCGGGTGTATCAGCACTGCCGTAATCCAGGACCACCATGATGTTGGTGATATTAATCTCCGGGTTCGCGCCAGGTGTAGGACCGCCTGGGTATGGGTCGTTAGTTCCAGCAGCGTCGCAGCATTCTCGGCTTAAACGATGACTGCTTCTGAGCGGAGGGGTAGGCATCTGTCGATAGGACCTATGTCTGCTTGAAGACATTACGCCACCGAAAGCAGCCATACCGCTACCCACCCATCCCGGTCGTAGAGCGGACGCACGGGTCGCGACCCAACGCGTCGGCTCAGTCCGTTTCCATGTCTGCCTGTAAGCGGGCGTTGTTTCGCACCCTGCTGTTTGGGTAGGATCAGTGGAGTGCCGCCCAATCGACCTTCGACAACGGATGTACCGCAAGCGGTATTTCGTCGGCGAAAGCAGGGGGCGCTATAGGAGGCGAAGAGCAGAACCGAGGGCATGGGTAATGAGCGTCTTCATGCAAAATATGGTCGTAATCTGTGCTTTTCTCCTGACGGAAAATAACCCGCCAGGGGATGATCCAGCGACAAAAGACCAACTTCGAGCTTTTGGAACTTTAATTAGATCTGAAACATACTCTTGCCCAATAGCAACGAGCGCGACCTTCCTGGGCAAGAGTGGAAATGGATACGCCGTGAGGGTGACTTGTTCTGATACGACAGTCGGAGCATTTTACGTTCCGACCGAGTATGTATTAATCATAGACCAAGATTTTAATGTCGTGATACGTCCGATGAAATAATATTAAAGGGCGAAACCCTTTGCTCTTAGCTCGATAAATGAGCGTATGGGCCTCTCCCCGAATGCGAAATCCTCAGGCATACGATCGACCGGATCGTCCCCTTCTAAATCAAATCCATCCAACCGGTAGCGACGCGCATTCAAACCTTGGTCGCCGGTCACGGCAACGCGTTGCGAACCCTCGTAATGGTGCTGGAGGCCTTGGGCCGAGCCAGGTCGAGGCCATGGAGATCCCAACCGGATCGGTCCGGATGTACGGCTTCGGGCCCGACACGACCATCGCCTCGCGTAGGGTGATCGGCTGGTATCCGACCGGGTCCTAGACCTCTCCTCCGACCGTCGGACCATGCACCCAGGCCCCCCCTGACGCTTCGGCGGATTTCGCCAGCAACCGGTTATATGAAGCGTCATACGCACAAAGAATCAAAACGATGCAACAATAGCTTTCCCAAGATCAATGCCCCCCGACGGCGAAGGTCGCCCCAGGTTTATCGTGAGTACCGATGCGCTCGACCATCGTTGCCGTCGCCTCGTTCATGCCGACGACGTCGACCGTGATCCCGTGGTGGCGGAGCTTGAGGACGACCCGGTCGAGGGCATTGATGGCCGAGATGTCCCAGAAGTGCGCCGCCGAGAGGTCGATCACGACGCCCTTCAGAGCTTCCTCGCGGAAGTCAAAGGCGGCGTGGAAGGCTTCCGCGGTGGCGAAGAAGATCTGTCCGGTCACCTGGTAGGTGCGCACGTCGCCCTCGCCACGGGATGACCGGACGGCGAAGAACTTGGTGACCTTGTGGGCGAAGAACAGCCCGCTGAGGACCACGCCTAACAGGACGCCCTTGGCGAGGTCATGGGTCGCGACCACCACCGCGACCGTGCCTAGCATCACGAAGCTCGACGCCTTCGGATGGGTCACCAACGTCCCGAGCGACTTCCACTGGAAGGTGTTGATCGCCACCATGATCATCACCGCGACGAGTGCCGCCATCGGGATCCGTGCCACGTAGGGACCGAGCACGACGATCAGGAACAGCAGGAAGGCGCCGGCCCACAGGGTCGAGAGCCGTCCGCGCCCGCCCGAGGAGACGTTGATGACGGACTGGCCGATCATGGCGCATCCCGCCATGCCCCCGAGGAAGCCCGAGGCGATGTTGGCCACGCCCTGACCGGCGCATTCGCGGTTCTTGTTCGAGCCCGTGTCGGTCATCTCGTCGATGATGGCCGCCGTCATCAGGCTCTCCAGGAGCCCGACCATGGTCAGCGTCAGCGAGAACGGCAGGATGATCCGGAGGGTGTCGAGGGTGAACGGCACCTGCGGCAGGGCCACCCAAGGGAGCTCGCTTGGGAGCGCGCCCATGTCGCCGACCTTGTGGATGCCGAGGCCTAGGTACATCGATACCGCGGTGAGCAGGACGATGGTGACCAACGGCGAGGGTACCGCCTTGGTCAGGTACGGCAGCCCGTAGATGATGCCGAGGCCGATGGCGGTCATGACGTAGACCGTGGTGCCCTGACCGAGGAGCTCCGGCATTTGCGCCAGGAAGATCAGGATCGCCAGGGCGTTGACGAACCCGGTGACGACCGACCGCGAGACGAACCGCATCAGGTTGCCCAGCCGAAGCGCCCCGGCGACGATCTGGAGGAGCCCAGTAAGGATGGTGGCGGCGAACAGGTAGCCGACCCCGTGATCCTTCACGAGGCCGACCATGAGGAGCGCCATGGCCCCGGTGGCAGCGGAGATCATCGCCGGACGCCCGCCGGCGAAGGCGGTGACCACGGCGATGCAGAAGGAGGCGTAGAGGCCGACCTTGGGGTCGACGCCGGCGATGATCGAGAAGGCGATGGCCTCGGGGATCAAGGCCAGGGCGACGACCGTGCCGGCCAGCAGTTCACGCGTGACGTTCGGAGCCCATTCGCTCCGGAGATGTGCGAGGTTCATGATGGGTGGGAGACTTTCGTCGTCCCGCACGCGAAGCGTCGTCGATCCGGTGCAGGATGCGCAAGACGATGCGTCGGCCTCCTCGGAGGTCAGCGACACGGCCATCGTCGATTGCGTGGTCCGGCGGATCGGCGGCCGGAAGAGCCACCCGGGGTTTCACCGGGTCCTGTTGGATGACCCCGCTCGTACATCAACCGTGCGGTGCGATGCAATAACCTAGCGGCGCCCAGTGGGGACCGCTCGGACAGGATCGGCGTCAACGTCCTTACCGCTGCATCGGCCCCGCCGAGACGTCGGCCGGTAGCGGTAGCGAACGCCAGAAGTTCATGCCTGGCGTTCGTCTCGTTTCCCGAACCATTTCATCGATTGCGTATGAAGAGGTTGGGACGCAAGCATGCGGCAGCGCGCAAGTGCCGATGCCGATCAGGCCGGATGGGCCAGGGCGCCGACGTTGCGATAGAGCATGTATCCCGCCACCACGAAGATGACCCCGGCGAAGATCCGGTTCAGCAGCCCCTTGTAAGCGGCCAGCCGGCAGGCCAGCCGCATGCCCAGGAAACCACCGGCGAGGCCACCGGCGATGAACTCGGCGGCCACGATCCAGTCCACGAGTCCTGACAGCGCATAGTTCGCCGCCGTGGCCAGCCCGAAGGCGCCGACCGCGAGAAGTGAGGTGCCGACCGCGTTGATCAGCGGCATCCCCGTCGCGAAGACGAGGCCGGGCACGATGAGGAAGCCTCCGCCGATCCCGAAGAAGCCCGACAGGATTCCGACTGTGACCGCCACGGCGAGCACCTTCGCCGTCGGCATCGGCCCGCATCCCTCGGCTCGCGCGCTTTCCAGGGCTGGACCGCCGTTTCGCCCGGAGCGAAGCATATGGATGCCGACGACGACCATCAGGATGGCGAACAGGAACAGCAGCCGCTGACCGTCCACGGCCTTGCCGAGGGTCGAGCCGACCAGGGCACCGAGGACGCCCACGAGGGCGAAGACGATGGCGCACCGCCAGCGCACGTTGCCTGCGCGAGCGTGGCCACCGAACGTCAGCGTGGCGTTGGCCGCGACCGCCAGCGCCCCCGTGCCGATGGCTAGGTGGGGCTGGGACATGCCGACGACGTAGAGGAGTAGGGGGGTGGCGAGGATCGAGCCGCCGCCCCCGATCAGACCGAGGGTGAAGCCGACGCCGGCTCCGGACAGGAGGGCAGGCAGCGCGGTCATGACGTGGTCGCTCCATGAGCCGAGCCGGAGCCGCGGATCGAGGTCAGGCGGTAAAGCAGCATTCCGCCGAGCATCGCGGCCACGAAGATCGCCACGTCGGGTAGCCCAAGGACGAGGGCGGCAAGCGCAGGTCCAGGGCAGAGGCCGACGAGGCCCCAGCCGATGCCGAACAAGGCAGCGCCACCGAGGAGCTTCGGATCGAGGCGACGGGCGGCGGGAACCTCGAACCGGCCCGCCAGGAGGGGACGGGCCATTCCGCGTCTCAGCAGGTAGCCCACCGCCGAGACGGCCACCGCGCCGGTCAGGACGAACGCCAGGGTCGGGTCGAAGGCGCCGGCGACGTCGAGGAAGCCGAGCACGCGGGCGGGGTCCATCATGCCGGACAGGGCGAGGCCAGATCCGAACAGCAGCCCGGCGACGAGCGCCGCCACGATGCGGGAAGCGTTCATCGGGACAGGCCCCCGTGCCGAACCAGGAACACGGTCGCCATCGCGAACGCCATGAATGTCGCCACGGCGGCGAGGGAGCGGGGCGACAGGCGAGCGAGGCCGCAGACCCCGTGGCCGCTGGTGCAGCCGGAGCCGAGCCGGGTGCCGTAGCCGACGAGGAGGCCGCCAAGGATCAACATCGGCCACGGCGCGTCGATGCGGACCGCCGGCCATTGCCCGGCGACGCCACGGTACAGCACCGGGCCGAGAAGCAATCCGACGAGGAACGCGATCCGCCAGGCGGCGTCGCCGTCCCAGCGACCGAGGAGGCGGCCGGCGATGCCGCTGATGCCCGCTATCCGTCCGTTGGCGAGGAGCAAGAGGCCCGCCGAGGCGCCGATGAGGGCGCCCCCGGCAAGCGGGGTGAGGACGAAGCTCATGCCTCGTCCCCCACCCGTCCGAACACCGCCGCCTGGCCCAGCGTGCGGGCACGGGCCTCGACGGTTCGCGGCGGCACGCGGCGGATCGGGCGCGAGGAGACGAGGATGTCGTCCATGGCCGAAAGCAGCGCGAGCATGCGCGGGTCCGTCAGGCGATAGTACACCACCTTGTGCTCCCGGCGGGTGGAGACCACCTCCGCCTCGCGCAGGGCGCCGAGTTGCTGCGAGAGCGTCGGTTGACGGATGCCGAGCTCATGCTCGATTTGGGATACCGCGTGCTCCCCCTTCGCCAGGAAGAACAGGATGCGGAGGCGGTTCGGGTTCGCCACCACCTTGAGAAGGTCGGCGACCATCGTCGCCGTCTCCTCGGAAAGGTCCTGCGCGTTGGTTGGCTCGATGCTCACCAGGCGGCTCCTTCGAGGGTATCGAGGGGGACCTTGAGGTAGCGCCGGCCATTCTCCTCGGGCTCCGGAAGGCGGCCGCCCCGGATGTTGACCTGGAGCGCGTGCAGGATGAGCTTGGGCATCGGCAAGGCGGCGTCGCGGGCGCTCCGCAGGTCGACGAACTCGGCCTCGCTCCTCGCCGCGACCATGTGGATGTTGTGGGCGCGCTGTTCGGCGACGGTGCTCTCCCAGGCCGCCATGCGACCGTTCGGCTCGTAGTCGTGGCCGGTGAAGACCCGGGTGTCGTCCGGCAGGGCGAGGATCGCCTGGATCGAGCGCCACAGCGTGGCGGCATCGCCGCCGGGGAAATCGCAACGCGCCGTGCCGGAGTCCGGCATGAACAGCGTATCGTGAACGAAGGCTGCGTCGCCGATCACGTAGCTCACCGACGCCATCGTGTGGCCCGGCGAGAACATCACCCGCGCATCGACCTCACCGACGCGGAACGTCTCCCCGTTGGCGAACAACCGGTCCCACTGCGATCCGTCGACGGGAAAGGCGGAGGGTAGGTTGTAGAGGCCCTTCCACAGGCGCTGGACGTCGACCACCCGCTCGCCGATGGCGGTCGGCGCCCCGGTACGCGCTTTCAGGTAGGGGGCCGCGGAGAAGTGGTCCGCATGGGGATGGGTGTCGAGGATCCACTCGACCGTCAGGCCGTTGGCGCGCACATGATCGAGGATCGCATCCGCCGAACGCGTTGCGGTCGCACCGGACTTCTCGTCGTAATCCAGGACCGGATCGACGATGGCGCATCGGCGCGTCGTCGGGCAGGCCACGACGTATTGGATGCTGCCGGTTCGCCTTTCGTGGAAGCCCTTGACGATGGGGTGCTGGCTGGCGACGGTCATGGTCAAAGTCTCCCCAGGCGGTAGTACCAATCGGCGCCCTGGCCCGTGTCCTGGGCGGGGGCGGCGATCTCGTCGAACGTGAGGGGCGGCGTCGCCAGCACCGGCTCGCCCGGACGCCATCCCTCCGGCGTCGAGACCTCGGACGCGTCGGTGGCCTGCAGGGCGGAGACGAGGCGCACGATCTCCTCGACGCTGCGTCCCACGGTCATCGGGTAGGCGAGGGTCGCGCGGACGGTCCCTTCCGGATCGATCACGAAGGTGGTGCGCACGGTGGCGCTGGAGGTCGCGCGGGCCGGCAGCATGCCGTAGGCGCGGGCGATGCCCATGGCCGGGTCCTCGATGATCGGGAACGGCACCCGCACGCCGAAGCGCTGCTCGATGCTGTGCTTCCAGGCGAGGTGGGACGAGAGGCTGTCGACCGAGAGGGCGAGGAGGTCGCAGTCGAGGCCCTGGAAGCGCTCATAGGCCTTGGCGAACGCGACGAACTCGCTGGTGCAGACAGGCGTGAAGTCGGCCGGATGGGAGAACAGCACGAGCCAGCGGCCGCGATACGCGTCGAGGCTGCGCTCACCCATCGTCGTGCGGGCCCGGAACGCCGGTGCCGTATCGCCGATGAGCGGCGGGCATCCCGGTCGCTCGGCCACCACCGGCACGTCATTATCGCTAGTCATGAAGTGACATCCATCTCAGGCGTCCTGTGTCTTCTCAGAACATCTATGTGTTTCCCCTTGTATCGAAAGTCAATATGTGTTTTTTGGAGATAAGAATATCAATATACATAATGATATATCGAAGACGAGGCGAGGAGCCGGATCATGGACGTGAAGCGGATCGATCAGGGCCTGTCGGTGACAGGGCAGCTACGACCGACCGACCTTTCCGAGGCCGCCCGGCTCGGGTTCGGGTCGATCATCTGCAACCGTCCCGACGGCGAGGGTGCCGACCAGCCGGGCTTCGCCGAGATCGAGCGGGCGGCGACGGAGGCGGGTCTCGACGCGCGCTATCTTCCGGTGGTCTCGGGAGCCGTGACCGATGCGGACGCCGAGGCCTTCGGCGTGGCGATGCGGGCGCTGCCCGGACCCGTCCTCGCCTATTGCCGTACCGGCACGCGATCCACCACGCTCTGGTCCCTGGACGAGGGCCGCCGCGGGCGCCCCCTGTCCGCCATCCTCGCTACGGCGAAGGCCGCGGGCTATGACATGAACGGCGTCGCCCGGCGCATCGCTTCCGGGGGGCGCGTCCCGACCGACGGCGCGGAGGCGAGCCACACCGTGGTGATCGTCGGAGGCGGAGCCGGCGGCATCGCCGTCGCAGCGAGCCTGAGGTCGCGCAAGCCCGACCTCGACATCGCCATCATCGAGCCGGCCGACGTGCACTACTACCAGCCGGGCTGGACCATGGTCGGCGGCGGCGTCTTCGAGCCGGCGACGACGGCGCGCACGATGGCCTCGCTCATCCCCGACGGGGTACGCTGGATCAAGGCGGCGGTGGCGGCCTTCGAGCCGGAGAGGAAGGCCGTCATCCTGGAGGGCTGCCGGGTCGTCACCTACGACCGCCTGATCGTCGCGTCCGGCCTGACCCTGAACTGGGGAGGCATCGAGGGACTGGGCGAGACCCTCGGGCGCAACGGGGTCACCTCGAACTACCGGTACGACCTCGCGCCCTATACCTGGGAGCTGGTTCAGGGCCTGCGCTCGGGACGGGCCGTGTTCACGCAGCCGCCGATGCCGATCAAATGCGCCGGGGCGCCCCAGAAGGCCCTCTACCTCTCCGCAGACCATTGGCGCCGCGAGGGCCGGCTCGGGAACATCGAGATCGATTTCTTCAACGCCGGCCCCGTCCTGTTCGGCGTGAAGGAGTACGTGCCGGCACTGATGGAATACGTCGAGCGCTATCGGGCCGGACTCCATTTCGGGCATACGCTGACGCGCATCGACGGGTCGGCCAAGCGGGCCTGGTTTGCGACGAAGGCCGGGGATGGATCGCCATCGACGGTCGAAGTGCCCTTCGACATGATCCACGTGACGCCGCCCCAGCGGGCACCGGACTTCGTCAGGGCCTCACCGCTGGCGGATGCAAACGGTTGGGTGGAGGTCGATCAGGCAAGCCTGCGCCATACCCGTTTCCCGGACGTCTACGCCCTCGGCGACGCCTGCAGCGCTCCTAACGCCAAGACGGCCGCGGCCGCGCGCAAGCAGGCACCGGTCGTCGCTCATAACCTGTTGCACGACCTTGGCTACGTCCGCGCTCCGCATGTCGCCTATGACGGATACGGCTCCTGTCCGCTCACCGTCGAACGCGGCAAGATCCTGCTCGCCGAGTTCGGCTACGGCGGTGCGCTGCTGCCGAGCTTCCCGTCCTGGTTCATCGACGGCACGAAGCCGAGCAGGATGGCGTGGTTCCTCAAGGAGCGCATGCTGCCGCCGATCTACTGGAAGGCGATGCTCAAGGGGCGGGAATGGATGGCCAAGCCGAAGGCCGCCGCCTGAACCTGCCCGCACTGAAATTATCAGGAGAAGACGCCCATGAGACGCCGGACGTTCGCCACGCTGCTCCCGTTGCTCGCGCTGATGGCGATCCCCGCCATGGCGGCTGACGACGTACCCGCCGGGTATTATTCCGACCAGAAGGTCGTCTACCAGAACGATGGCGGCAGGCCGGACAACGCGACCTACTTCAAGCACATCCTCGGAAACCTCAGGAACCACGTCGAGTCCGTGGGCAAGGACCACATCCAGATCCGCGTGGTGGATTTCGGCGACGGCGTCGACCTGTTCCAGATGGCGGCCAAGGACCCGATGCTCGCGCAACGGATCGACGACCTCAAGGCGGAGGGGGTCAGGTTCCTCATCTGCAGGAACACCCTGACTCAGCGGAAGATCGATTGGCACGAGCTGCACGGGGTGACCGAGGCCGACATCGTCCCGAGCGGGGTGGCGGAGATCGTCCGACTGCAGGGGATGGGCTTTTCCTACGTCCACCCCTGAGGACGGCTGCCGCCCGGGTCGTGGCCGTATCGGCCCAGAGGGCTTTCGCGACCTAGACCGCGGTACACGTCGAGGACCCCCATCCGCTCCCCGGTCCGCCCCGATCCCGGCAACGGCCGCTCTCATGTCGCACTTTTCAGGAATTCCTGAAAATGCGATAAGTCCCGAAATCAAGGCGCGCCCGGAGTTCCTCCATGCTGTCCAACATCGACGCTCTCGTGCTGGCCCGCGCGCAGTTCGGCTTCACGGTCGCCTTTCACATCATCTTCCCGGTCTTCTCGATTGGCCTCGCGAGCTTCCTCGCGGTCCTCGAAGGGCTGTGGCTCGCGACCGGTCGGCAGGTCTTCATGGATCTGTTCAAATACTGGATCAAGATCTTCGCCATCGTCTTCGCGATGGGGGTCGTCTCGGGACTGGTGATGTCCTACCAGTTCGGCACCAACTGGTCGGTGTTTTCTGACAAGACCGGGCCCGTGCTCGGGCCGCTGATGGCCTACGAGGTTCTCTCCGCGTTCTTCCTTGAGGCCGGCTTCCTCGGCGTGATGCTGTTCGGCATGCGAAAGGTCGGGCCGCGCCTGCACTTCCTCGCCACCCTGGCCGTCGCCTTCGGGACCTTCTTCTCCGCCTTCTGGATCCTGTCGGTGAACTCGTGGATGCAGACGCCGCAGGGCTACGGCGTCAACGCGGCCGGCCAGTTCGTGCCGGAGGACTGGTGGGCGATCGTCTTCAACCCGTCCTTCCCCTACCGCCTCGTCCACATGGTGCTCGCCGCTTACCTCACGACCTCGCTCGTCGTCGGCGCCGTCGGCGCCTGGCACCTCCTGCGCGACCGCTTCAACATCGGCGCCCGGACGATGTTCTCGATGGCGATGTGGATGGCGGCGCTCGTCGCACCCCTCCAGATCCTGGCCGGCGACGCGCACGGGCTCAACACCCTTGAGCACCAGCCCGCCAAGGTGATGGCGATGGAAGGCCATTACGAGAGCCATCCCGACGGGGCGCCGCTGATCCTGTTCGGCCTGCCGAACCAGGAGGCCGGGAGAATGGACTACCAGGTCTCCATCCCGAAGCTGTCCTCGCTGATCCTCAAGCACGACCTGAACGCGCCGCTGAAGGGCCTCGACTCCATCCCGCGGACGAACTGGCCCCCGGTGCCGGTGGTGTTCTGGTCGTTCCGAGTGATGATCGCGCTCGGTATGCTGATGCTGCTGCTGGGGGTCGTCAGCCTCGTGGCCCGGTACAAGCGCCGGCTCTACGAGTGGACGCCGTTGCACCGCTTCGCCCTGGCGATGGGTCCGGCGGGCTTCGTCGCGGTGGTCGCCGGCTGGATCACCACCGAGGTCGGGCGCCAGCCCTTCACCGTCTACGGCCTGCTGCGGACGACCGAGTCCGCCTCGCCGCTTTCGGCGCCGGCGGTCGCGGCCTCTCTCACGGCCTTCGTGGTCATCTACTTCGCGGTGTTCTCGATGGGCATCCTCTACATCCTGCGACTGATGGCGAAGGCCCCCCAGCCGGGCGAGCGCGGGGTCGAGCCCGGCAACCCGGTCCGGGCGGCGGGCATCACCCCGGCGCCCTCGGTCGGCCCCGGCCGTATCCTGCAGCCGGCCGAGTGAGGGCATCGCGATGTTCGAGAACGTGGACCTCACCGTCGTCTGGGCTCTGATCATCGCGTTCGCGGTGTTCGCCTACATCGTCATGGACGGCTTCGACCTGGGGATCGGCATCCTGTTCCCGGCCTTCCGGCCGGGTCCGGAGCGCGACACCGCGATGAACTCCGTCGCCCCCGTCTGGGACGGCAACGAGACCTGGCTCGTCCTCGGCGGCGGCGGCCTGTTCGCGGTCTTCCCTCTGGCCTACGCCATCATCATGCCGGCGCTCTACGCGCCGATCATCGCGATGCTGCTTGGCCTCGTCTTCCGCGGCGTCGCCTTCGAGTTCCGCTGGCGCGACCCACGTCACCGCGCCCTCTGGGACATCGCCTTCACCGGCGGTTCCGTCGTCGCGACCCTGGCGCAGGGCATCGCGCTCGGGGCCCTGCTGCAGGGCATCAAGGTCCAGGGCCGCGCCTATGCCGGCGGCTGGTGGGACTGGCTGTCGCCCTTCAGCGTGCTGGTGGGGATCGGGCTGGTGTGCGGTTACGCGCTGCTCGGCGCGACATGGCTGGTGATGCGCACCGAGGGACCGCTCCACGACCGCGCGCGCGCGCTGTCGCTGCGCCTCGGCGTCGCCACGGTGCTGGCCATCGCGGCGGTCAGCGCCGTGACGCCGTTCCTGGAAGGCAAGTATTGGCAGAATTGGTTCGCGATGCCGAACGTCCTTCTGACCACGCAGGTGCCGCTGCTCGTCGGGATCGCGGCCTTTTTCCTCCATCGCACCCTCAAGGGAGGGCGGGACCGCTGGCCGTTCCTGATCTCGCTCGGACTGTTCCTGCTCTCGTTCGTCGGCCTCGGGATCAGCATCTTCCCCGACGTCGTGCCGGGTCGCGTGACGATCTGGCAGGCGGCGTCCCCCCATTCCAGCCAGGTCTTCATCCTGGTCGGGGCCTCGGTGCTGATCCCGATCATCCTGACCTACACCGGCTATGCCTATTGGGTGTTTCGCGGGAAGGTCGACGCGGACGGCTATCACTGATGGCCCCGATCCCGACCGAGCCGGGACCGCTCTGGCGACGCCTCGCCTGGCTCGCCGCGATCTGGCTCGGCAGCGTGCTGGCGCTCGGTGTCGTCGCCTTCGTCCTGCGCACCTGGCTCAAGGCCGGCTGAGCGCTCCTCTCCGATGATCGAACGCAGAGCTTCCGTGCAGCTTCCTCCCCTCGTCCAGACCTTCGTCCTGCATTTCGGCGAGATGGGATCCCGCTGGGGCATCAACCGCACGGTCGGGCAGATCTATGCCGTGCTGTTCGTCGCCGAGCGCCCGCTCAACGCCGACGAGATCGTCGCGCGGCTCGGCCTGTCGCGTTCCAACGTAAGCATGGGACTGAAGGAGCTGCAGGCCTGGAAGCTCGTGCGGCTACAGCACGTGCCGGGGGACCGTCGCGACTACTTCTCCACGCCGGAGGACATCTGGCAGATCGTCCGCACCCTGGTCGAGGAGCGCAAGAAGCGGGAGATCGATCCCACGCTGACGATGCTGCGTGAGACCCTGATGCAGGTGCCGCAATCCGATGCGGAGGTCCATGCCCAGGCTCGGCTGCGTGAGATGCACGACCTTCTGGAACTCCTCACCGGTTGGTACGCCGACATGCAGCGGCTGGAGACCGACCGGTTGGTCGACCTCCTCACCCTCGGGTCGAAGGTCCAGAAGATGCTCGAACTCAAGGATCGCCTCCTGCCTCGTGGCCGAAAGGTCCGCGAGGACGATGGTCGCTGACCGATCCATTGCCGGGACGAGCTGGTGAAGGCGCCTAATCGGGCCTTCCCGCGGCCAACGCCGCTCGGTCGATGACCTGCACCTGCCCGCGACGGACCTCGACCAGGCCGGCGTCGGCCCACTCCCCCAGGAGGCGGCTTATCACCTCCCGTACGCTCCCCACGTCCGATGCCAGTTGTTGGTGCGTCTTCCAGACGATCCCCCCGGCATCGGCCTCGACCAACAACCGCCGCGCGAGCCGTTGTTCCAGCGGTGCGAAGGCCACCTCCTCGACGAGGTCGAACACGGCGGACAGGAGCTTGGTGTAGTCGTCGAGGACGAAGTCCCGAAACTCGTCGCTCTCCCGCATCAGTTGGCGGAAGGTGTCGGCCGGCAACGCCGCCAGTTCGGTCCGGCTCTCGGCGACGCTCTGCGCGGGGAAGCCGCCACCCGACAGCAGGCACTGGGTGGTGAGGACGCAGGTCCCGCCGGCGCCGACCTTGTAGATCAGCATCTCACGGCCGGTCTCGGACATCCGGAACACCCGGGTCCTCCCATCGATGCACATGAGGTAATTCGCACACGCACCCTGGAGCTCGTAGGCAATCGCGCCGGACTCAAGCACTGGGAAATGCACGTTGCCGCGGGCGATCTGGAGATGGCTCGCGCTGAAATTCCGGACCAGCGGAAAGCGCTCTATCCAGCGTTCGATCTGATGGGCGGTCTGCATGGTCGTCCTCCCAGGGCCGGCAGTCGTTGGATGCCGCCATGCCCATGACCCAAGCGTTATAGTTTCGGAATCCGCAGCCTTCGGTGACTTGGGTCACAGACGTTTGCGTCGGCGCTCCATACCACTGTAGTCACTGAACAAAAAACCGTCCGGCAAGGCCGTGAGGAAGCGCAGGCTTTCGCTGGGCCAGGGCGAAAAACTGGGAGAAACCATGCGCCGCCTCGTCCCCCTTCTGCTCGCCTCCTTGCTCCTGGCCGCCCCCGCTCATGCCGAGCAGGACCTGCTCCTCGGAGCCGACATGGGCTCGGCCGCGATGACCAAGGCCGAGATGACCCGTGCCGACGTCGAGGCGCTGATCGCCAAGGCCGACGGCAAGCCCATCGACCTCTCCGACAAGGCGCTCGCCGGCCTCGACCTGTCGGGGCTGAACCTCAAGGGCGCGAACCTTCGCACCGCGCGGTTGAACAAGGCCAACCTCCGCGGCGCCGACCTGAGCGGGGCGAACCTGGAGCAGGCTTGGTTCATCAAGGCCGACCTCTCCGGCGCCAAGCTCGTCGGCGCCAAGATGTTCGGCATCACCGCTCGCGATGCGAACCTCAGCGGGGCCGACCTCAGCCGGTCCATGCCCATCGGCGACTTCAAGGGCGCTAACATGAGCGGGGCGACCCTCGTCGATCTCAAGGGTGGCGCCGACATCAAGAACCAGTCCATGGGCCTGATGCGGGCCGTGTTCGTCTCGGTGAACCTCAAGGGCGCCAATCTGAAGGGGGCGAACCTCGGGCGCTCGCGCCTCGAATACGCCGACCTGACCGACGCCGACCTCACAAACGTGGTGCTGATGGGCTCCGACCTGTCGGGGGCCAACCTCACGGGCGCGACCGTCGCCGGGGCCGACTTCAAGAACGTCGACGTCACCGCCGCCCGTCTGATCGATCTCAAGGGCCAGGACAGCGCCAAGGACTGGTCGGCCCGCGTGAACGTCGACCGCGCCATCACGCAGGTCTCGAACTGAGCCCTCTTCCACCTCGACCAATCCACGAAGGAAAAACGTCCATGACCACTCGCCGTATCTTGCTCGCCGCCTTCGCCGTCGCCCCCATGCTGTTCGGCACCGGGGCCATCGCCGCCGAGATGACCTACACGCCCGCCGCGTTCGAGGCCGCCCAGAAGGCCGGCAAACCGATCCTCGTGCACATCACCGCTCCGTGGTGCACGACCTGCGCCGCCCAGAAGCCGATCCTGTCGAAGCTTGAGGCCGATCCGAAGTTCAACGACCTGCAGGTGTTCGACGTCGACTTCGACAGCCGCAAGGACGTGGTCAAGCAGTTCGGCGCCACGATGCAGAGCACGCTGATCACCTACAAGGGCACCAAGGAGACCGGACGTTCGGCTGGCGAGACCAAGCCCGAGGCGATCTCGTCGCTCCTCGACAAGGCGATCTGAGGCTTTCGCGTGGTCACGAGCCTGGGCCTCGCCTTTATCGCCGGCATCCTCTCGGTGCTGTCCCCGTGCGTCCTGCCGCTGCTGCCTCTGGTCCTGGGAGCGGCCGCCTCGGAGCATCGGCTCGGTCCGGCTGCACTCGCCGGCGGCCTGGCCCCTTCCTTCGTAGTCATCGGATTGTTCGTGGCCACCGTCGGGTTCGCCATGGGGCTCGACGCCGGCGTCTTCCGGACCGGGGCAGCCATCATGCTGATCCTGATCGGATTGGTGCTGATGGTACCGGCGGCCCAGACCCGGCTGGCTGTGGCTGCGGGTCCGATGAGCAACTGGACCGAGAACCGCTTCGGCGGCTTCTCGACCGCTGGGCTGCCGGGCCAGTTCGGCGTCGGCCTGCTGCTCGGCGCGGTCTGGAGCCCGTGCGTTGGGCCGACCCTCGGTGCGGCCTCGCTGCTCGCATCCCAGGGCCGCGATCTCGGAGCCGTGGCCCTCACCATGTTCCTGTTCGGGATCGGCGCGGCCCTGCCGCTACTCGTCCTCGGCACCCTGTCGCGGGAGGTGTTGATGCGATGGCGCAACCGGATAATGGGGGTGGGTAGGGGATTGAAGGCGGCGCTGGGCCTGATCCTCGTGGTGACCGGCCTGACCATCGTGCTCGGCTACGACAAGATGTTAGAAACGGCCCTCGTCGATGCCTCTCCGGCTTGGCTGACGGATCTGACGACCCGGCTCTGAAGGGTCGCCATCCTGGTATCGAACGGCATGCCTGCAGATCCGGCACCGCAAGCGGTCCCCCGGGTGGGGGCTATGGGACCGGTGCTTTTGAGGAAACCCACGCGGATCGTCGACCGCGTGGGTTCGCCTTCGCTCATCCGGGCACTCGACGCCCAGTGGCCAGGCTAAGGCAGCGCCGCCTCAGCGGCGGCAGCGTCCGGCGGGGCCGCGATACAGCCCGGGTGGGCAGCCGCGCGGCGCGCCGGTGACGGCCCGCCGGATCGCGCCGCGCGGACCGCGGTTCAGGCGACACCCTCCGAACCCGCCACGATGTGCGCCGAACCCGCACCCGCCGCGCACTTGGACGATGGGGGCATCGAGGCCTAACCCGGGGTTAGCCATGGGCAGGGCCTGGGCCCCGCCTGTAACGAGCATGGTCGCGAACGCGCCGACGATCACACCTGTGAGCTTCATGATATTTCCTTCGTTGTTGCGGGCGCAGCTCATGGCGTTGCCATTGGGGAAATCGGAATCTTAGACCTGATCCCGGGCATTCGGGTCACTTGGCGCGGCAAGGTCGCTCCGCGCGAACGACGCGACGGTCGTGGTCTGCGTCCAGCCGAACGAACCGTTTGGTGGACACGGCGTCGATCTCCACCGCCGTGAGGAAGCCGTCGGCGTCCGCATCGATAGCCCGGAAGCGTCCGGCCGGATCGTAGGGCCCCTTTCCGGGATGGGCTTCCCACCAAGCCGACCACTCCGCTCGGCTGACGCGACCGTCATGGTCGGTATCGGCCCGCATCATCCGGGTGCGGTTCCGCGTCAGGAACGTCGCGAGATCGACGCCGGCGGAAGCCCGGTCTCCCGTCGGCAAAGGGGCCGTCGTCGGTGTCTGGGCGGATGCGGCCGTCACCGCAACGAACGTGGCCAAGGCCAAACAGACGACACTCTTCGCCATGGGCACACCTCTCTCACGGAAGGATCGGGCGGGGGCGTGCCGGCAAGCTCGCCCCCCTTGTTTCGGATGCCGAGCGCCGGTCACCACCGGCGATGCCAACCACCGTGCCAGCCGACGCGACCGTAGCCGCCGCCCCAGCGGTGCCAGCGCGGTCCACCCCAGCCGAAGCGCCGCGGGCCGTAGAAGGCCGGCCGATAGCCGTAGGGCCGGTAGAACACCCGCGGTCCGAGGTTGGGCCGGCAGACGCCGTAGGGCCCGCGATGGCCCCCGAGGCCGCAGCCGTCCCGGGCCTCGGCCGTGCCGGCGGTCGCCAGCGGGGCCGCGAGTCCGGCCGCCAGCAGGGCTGCCGGAAGCAGTCGCTTGAACAGGCTCGGTGCGCGCACCGTTTCCTTCGTCATCGTCTTGTCTCCCGATGCTTGGTTGCAGGTGCCGAGACCTTGCCCCCCGCCTGTCGCAGGCGTTTGCCGGGAAACCCCTTTTTCGTCGCAAGCCGTCGCCGTCTCGAACGTCCCGATACATTTCGCGACAGATTCCCCCGGGAGACGGACGCCGCGGAGCGTTAGGGTCGGCGGCGAAAGGCACGGACATGGACGACGCACACATCCTGGTGGTCGACGACCATCGCGACATCCGCGATCCGCTCGCGGCCTACCTCAAGCGGCACGAGCTCCGGGTCAGCGTCGCGGCGGACGCGGCGGCGGCCCGTGTCGTCCTGGCGGGAAGCGTCATCGATCTGGTGCTCCTCGACGTGATGATGCCGGGCGAGGACGGGCTCTCGCTCTGCCGCCATATCCGGGAAGCCTACGATACGCCCGTCATCCTGCTGACCGCCCTGGCGGAGGGGACCGACCGGATCGTCGGCCTGGAGATCGGGGCCGACGACTACGTCACGAAGCCCTTCGAGCCGCGCGAGCTTCTGGCCCGCATCAAGAACCTTCTGAGGCGCACGCGTGCGCTCCCTCGGACCCGGGAGGAGGCGGACGGACGCAAGCTGGCGTTCGACCGCTGGACGCTGGACACCGACCGTCGCGAGCTCGTCGATGACGCCGGCACCCCGGTAACGCTCAGCACGGCGGAGTTCCGCCTGCTCTCGGCGCTGACCCGGCATCCCAGGGTTGTGCTCTCCCGCGACCAACTCCTCGACATGACGAGCAGACGGACGGCCGACGCCTTCGACCGCAGCATCGACAACCAGGTCAGCCGGCTCCGGCGCAAGCTGGAGCGCGACCCGGCCAAACCGGGGCTGCTTAAGACCGTCTGGGGCGGGGGCTACGTCCTGGCGGCCGAGGTGAGGACGGTGCCTTGAGATTGGTGCCGCACTCGCTCGGCGGACGGCTGGCGCTGCTGCTCGTGCTCGCCGTCGTGGGCGCGCAGGCGGCGGCCTTCGCAATGTTCGCGCACGAATCCTCGCGGGTCGGTCGCGCGGCGGCCAGGACCCAGGTCGTCGACCGCATCGCCACGCTGGTGCGCCTGCTCGACACGGTCCAGCCAGACACCGTCCCGAGCGTCGTCGCGGCCTACGGGTCCCCCCGACACCGCTTCACCATCGATGCCGGGAGCCTCGTGCCCGAGGGCGCGATGGGTGTCGACGAGACGCGGCTCGCGCGGCGGATCGACCGACGCATGAAGGCCGACGTAAGCCAGGCGCGGATCGCCCTCGTCGAGCGGGACGCCGGGGAGGACACCCCCCGGGGCCGCCTGTCCGACAGGCCCCAGGCACTGCGCGTCTCCGTCCTGCTGGACGACGGACGCTGGCTAAACGCCGAGGCTCCGCTCGCGCTGCGGACGCCGCCGTGGATACGCATCGCGCTCATCCAGGTCCTGGCGAGCGTGGTCGCGGTGCTCGTGGTCGTTGCCATCGCGAATCGCGGGATCGTCGGCCCTGTGGCGGAACTCGCCACGGCCGCGGAGATGGCCGGGCGAGGCGCCGCGTTCGAACCGCTGCCGGAGCGCGGCCCGCGCGAGTTGCGGACCATGACCGCGGCGTTCAACGTGATGCAGGTGCGCTTGGAGGCCTTCGTCGCCGACCGTACCCGGATGCTGGCCGCGATCAGCCACGACCTGCGCACGCCCATCGCCTCTTTGTGGCTCCGGGCCGAGATGGTCGAGGACGGCGAGCTGAGGAGCGCTATGGTTCGCACGATCTCGGACATGGGGCGGATGGTCGACGCGACCCTAGCGTTCGCCCGGGACGATGCGCTCGCCCAGGAAAGCGGCCCGCTGGATCTCGCCGAGATGGTCCGGGCGCTGGTGGACGACCACGTGGTCCTGGGGCGGGACGTCACCGTCGCGTCGCCGGCCGATCTACAGTTCCATGGTCGACCGGTGGCACTGCGTCGGGCCCTCGACAACCTCGTAGAGAACGCCGTCCGGTACGGTGACAGGGCGAGGATCACTCTTGAGCGGGGCGATGATAGCATCCGCATCCTCGTCGACGACGACGGGCCGGGCATTCCAGCCGACAGGATCGAGGAGATGTTCGCGCCCTTCGCGCGGCTGGAGGGCTCGCGGAATGCGGAAACGGGCGGGACCGGTCTCGGCCTCGCCATCGCACGGTCGGCGATCCGCGCGCATGGGGGCGATGTGGCCCTGGCAAACCGGGGCGGCGGCGGTCTGCGAGCCGACGTGAGCCTACCGGCCTGATGGCCGGTATGGAGCCGGCCGGATGTCGAGGATGTATTCCGCATCCCCGGCGTCGCGAGATCACGCCGCCCTGGCGGTGACCTTATCGAAGGTGCCCTTCGCGATCTGGTCTTCGAGCTGCGCCTTGAAGTCCGCGATGCCGAGAACCTGGACGGGTTTGCCCGCGTCGTCGAGGAACTCGTAGAGCGCGTCCTCAATGTTGCGGTTGCTGAAGAACACGATGGCGTCCTCGTCGCCGCCACCCTCCAGGTGAGGCTCGCCGTTCGCCACGCCTGAGACATAGGAGCCAGTCGGGCGGGTCTCCTTGTGCGTCCCGTCCGGGCGATAGAACCGCAGCTCTCCCTGCATCACGAGGGTCACGTAGGGACTCCTGTGCCGGTGCAGCATCACGCGCTGGTTCGCGGCGAACTTGAAGACGACGTCGACGATGCGGTTTTCCTCGTCGACCTTGTAGACGAAGAAGGCGATGTGCGGCAGCCAGTCGAGCGTCCGCCAGGTGATGTTGCTCTCGTCGAACATAGGTTTCGGCATTCGGTTTCCTTCCGTTTCCCCCATACGGCCGCTCGTCGGCGACGCACGGCTTTCCGCCGCATCGGATGGGTTGACCTTGGGGCAACGTCCCGCACGGCGGATCGATGCGGCGGCCTGTCAGCCGGGCGGGCCTGCCAAATGCTGTCGAAGGTCCCCGAACGTTGCTCAGACAGAGTGCCAGTTTAGGACGCCTCCGTACCGACGCGTTCACGCAGGTACGCGATCAACGCCCGCAGAGCCTGGGGCACCTGGCGTCGGCTCGAATAGTAGACGTGGAAGCCCGGACCGGGCGAGCTCCATTCGGGCATCACCTCACGCAGGGTGCCGGCCGCCAGTTGCCGAGCCACAAGCCCCTCCTGGCAGTAGGCGATCCCACCATCCGTCTCGGCCATCGCCACCGCGAGCGCCGTCTCGCTCAGCACGACGGACCAGGCGACATCGACGGTGAGGTGGTCCGATCCGCGCTCCACCTCCCAGTGGTAGATCGCGCCGGTGCCCATCCTGAGGCCGATGCAACGATGGCCCACCAAACCGGAAGGGTGCTCCAGCGGCGGTGCATTCTGCAAGTAGCCCTGTGACGCCACCATGATCCAACGGATGTCCCCGCCGATGGGGACCGCGATCATCTCCTCCGGCACGCGCCCCCCGAAGCGGATTCCGGCATCGAAACCGGCCCCGACGATATCGACGAAGTCGTCCTGGACGACGACCTCCAGTCGAACCTCCGGATACTCGGCCAGGAAGCCCGACAGGGCCGGTCCGAGCACCAGGCGGGCCGCGTCGGTCAACACGTTGAGCCGAAGGCGCCCAGCCGGTTTCCCCCGGTACTGGTTCAGTGCCTCCAGACCTTCCTCGATGGCACCGAACCCCTCCTCCAGCCTCGCCAGCAGATCGGCGCCGGCTTCGGTGAGGGTGACGGCACGGTTGGTTCGATTGAACAGCCGCACGCCGATCCGTGTCTCTAATCCCCGCAGGGCATGGCTCAACGCGGATGGTGAGACGTCAAGTTCGAGTGCGGCGCGCCGGAAGCCCCCGGCGCGCGCGATCACACGGAACAGGTTGAGGTCGCCCAGGTCGCCCCGGGTCAGTCCAGACACGATTGCGGTTCCGTCTTCCGTGTTGAGCTCAGTTGAACGCTACGGTGAGTTCAAGGGCGGCACAAGCGTTCGTTGGACGGGTTAGATGTCCGCATGGCCGAACGCCGGCCCCTACCGACAATCGAGGTTAAGACATGGCTGGAAACAGCAAGCGCATCGCCGTGACCGGAGGCCATGGTAAGGTCGGCAAGGTCCTCGTGCCGTACCTGAAGGACAAGGGCTACAAGGTCTTCGTCATTGACTGTGACGCCCCTTCCGATCCGAACGAGTTGGCTATGGTCGCGGACCTGACCGATTTCGGCCAGGCGCTCGACGCCTTGTCGTCCGCCGGCGAGGACACTTATGCCCATGCGGAGCCCAAGGCGTTCGACGTCGTCGTGCACCTCGCCAGCGTCCCGCATCCGCGCATGCTGCCGGACAGCGACGAGTTCCGGCTCAACATGATGGCCACCTTCAACGTGTTCGAGGCGGCCCGGCGTGTGTAGGGCGGTGACAA
>NZ_BPQG01000002.1 GCF_022179125.1 Methylobacterium cerastii | reverse complement strand
ACCGCCACGTCGGCTGGCACCACCGCTGGTAGGGTGGCGCCGGCATGAAACGGGGCGTCCGGCTCGCGCCGGGTGCCCCATTCGAGCATCAGCCTGCATGCGTCGCCCGGCGACCAGCACCCGGAATGTTGCCGGGCGATGGACGCGACCCGCGCAACGCCCCTCGCTCACCCCGGCCCCGATCCCGAACGGCCGGCCGCCCTTGGCGGGTCGTCAAGGATAGCGCACCGGCGGCGGGGAATCGGGCAGAGGGATGAACTCGGAATCGCCAGGCACGGTGTCGAAGCGCGCGCGGCGCCAGTCTTCCTTGGCCTGCTCGATCCGCTCGGGCCGCGAGGACACGAAGTTCCACCAGAGATGGCGCGGCCCATCCATCGGCTCGCCGCCGAGCACCATGAAGCGGGCGGCTTCCGTCGCGCGGACGCTGATCCGGTCGCCGGGTCGGAAGACCAGGAGCTGGCCCGGACCGAAGGTGTCGCCGGCGATCTCGATCACGCCCGACACCGTGTAGATCGCCCGCTCGTCGTAGGTCGGGTCCAGCGGCAGCGTCGCCCCGGCCTCCAGCGCCGCGTCCGCGTAGACCATCGGGCTCGAGGTCCGCACCGGCGACGCGGCCCCGAACGCCTCGCCGGCGATGACGCGGACCGTCTTGCCCTCGCCGGTCAGCGTCGGCAGGGCTGCGGCGTCGTAATGCTCGAAGGCGGGGGCGCATTCCTCGTCCTTGGCGCTCAGGGCGACCCAGGCCTGGATGCCGAACAGGTTCGAGCCGGATTGCCGCAGGTCGGCCCCCGTCCGCTCGGAATGGGTGATCCCGCGGCCGGCCGTCATCCAGTTGAGCTCGCCAGGGCGGATCGGCAGTTCGGTGCCGAGGCTGTCCCGGTGCATGATCTCGCCGTCGAAGAGATAGGTGACGGTCGACAGGCCGATATGCGGGTGCGGTCGCACGTCCATGCCCTTGCCGAGCAGGAATTCGGACGGGCCCATCTGGTCGAAGAACACGAAGGGGCCGACCATCCGGCACTCCGCCGACGGCAAGGCCCGCCGCACCGCGAACGAACCGAGGTCGCGCGAGCGCGGGACGATCAGCGTCTTGATCGCGTCGCAGGTGAAACGATCCCCGGGGATCGGGTCTTCCGCACCGTGCCAGCTCATGATGGATCCCTCCTTCGCGCGATCGTTCGAAGACCGGCGCCTTCGACCCTGGCGTTATGCGGCTTGCCAGCCAGGTCGGAAAGCGAAACGATGGAAACCCATCGTTTCCGGAACTAGATGCATGCGCTTGCCCGATTTCGAGGCCTGGGCGATCTTCGCCAAGGTCGTGGAGGCCGGCTCCTTCGGCCGCGCCGCCTCCGAACTCGGGTTGTCGAACGCGACGGTGTCGAAGGCGGTGAGCCGGCTGGAGGCCCGCATCGGCGCCCGCCTGTTCCATCGCACCTCGCGCAAGCTCGCGCTGACGGAGGCGGGACGGGCGGCCAAGGACGGCGCCGCGCGCATCCTCGCCGAGGGAGAGGCCGCCGAGGCGGAGGCCCTGGCCGGCGCCTCCGAGCCTCGGGGCCTGGTTCGCCTCGCGGTGCCGATGTCGTTCGGCCTGCTCCACGTCACGCCGCGGCTCCCGGACTTCCTCGCCCGGTACCCGGCCGTCTCGATCGACCTGCACCTGAGCGACGAGGTGGTCGACCTGATCGGCGGCGGGTTCGACATCGGATTGCGCATCGCCGCGCTGCCGGATTCCTCGCTGCGCGCCCGCAAGCTCTGCGCCGTCCGCCGCTCGCTCGTGGCGACGCCGGGCTACCTGGAGCGGCACGGCCACCCCGAACACCCGGACGACCTCGTCCGGCATGCCTGCCTCGGCTACGCCTACCTGCCGGCCTCCGACCGCTGGCGGTTCACGGACCCGACGGGGACCGAAGCGTCGATCGTGCCGAAGGGGCCGATGCGGGCCAACAACGCGGAGGCCCTGGCGCCGGCCCTGCGCGCCGGCCTCGGCCTGGCGGTGCAGCCGGACTTCATGATCTGGGACGACCTCAAGGCCGGCACCCTGGAGCGCGTGCTGCCCGATTGGGCCCTGCCGCCGATCGCCCTGCACCTCGTCATGCCGCCGGGCGAGTTGCGGCCCGCTCGCGTGACGGTGCTGATCGCCTACCTCGCCCAGGTGCTCTCCACGGCTCCGTGGGCGAGCGCCGACCATCCTTGAGACGCCCGACACCGGACACGCAGGATCGCGGGTGGAGCGGGCTCGGGCATCTTGCCGGCCGGGCACCTTGTCCGGCGGGGCGGCGTGACCGATGCTGCGCCGCACCAGGGCGCGCGGGAGTTGACGACATGGAGACGATCGGCCGGGACCTGAGCGAGATGCAGCGCATCCCCCTCGCGGCGTCGCACATCGCCGCGCTCCAGGCTGCCGGCGTCGAGCGGCGTTACCCGGCCGGCACCTTCCTCGTGCGCGCCGGCGAACGGGCCGACCGCTTCGTCTACGTCGAGGCGGGCGAGATCGAGGTGGTGAACCCCTTCACCGGTGCGCGGCACCTGCCCTCGACCCTCGGGCCGACGCAGTTCATGGGCGAGATCGCGTTCCTGAACGGCGGGAACTGGTCGATGCCGATGCGGGCGGTCCAGGACACCACCGTGATCGAGGTGCCGCGGCGGGAGATGCTGCGGCTGATGTCCGAGATCCCCGAGATGTCGGACATCGTCATCACGGTGCTCTCGGCGCGGCGGCGGCGGCAGCTCGACACCCATGACGGCACCCTGGTGCTGATCGGCGAGGACGACGACCGGGCGGTTCGGCGGATCGCCGAGTTCGCGAGCCGCAACCGCCTCCCCTACCGATCCTACGCCCTCGGTAGCCCGGAGGCCGAGGCCGTCGCGGAAAGCTGCGCGACGCGCGCGGACCGGCCGGCGGTGATCTTCGGGCGCGACGTGGTCGTGACGGAGCCGACGCCGGACAAGGTCGCCGACCTGCTCGGCCTCAACTACGACCTGATCGACGACGAGGCCTTCGACGTGATCGTCGTCGGCGGCGGCCCGGCCGGCGTGGCGGCGGGTGTCTACGCGGGCGCGGAAGGGCTTCGCGCCCTGGTGGTCGAGGATGTCGCGGTCGGCGGCCAGGCCGGCACGTCGAGCCGCATCGAGAACTACATGGGCTTCCCGACCGGGATCTCCGGTGCCGACCTGGTCTGGCGCGGCGAGGTCCAGGCGATGAAGTTCGGGACGCGGTTCGCCATGCCGCGACGGGTGGCCAAGCTCGAGCGGCTCGAAGACGGCGATTTCTGCGCGACCTTCGAGAACGGGCAGCGCGTCCGCGGGCGCGCCGTCGTCGTCGCGACCGGCGTCCAATACCGGCGCCTGCCGATCGACCGGCTCGAAGCGTTCGAGGGCGCGGGCGTCTACTACGCGGCGACCGACATCGAGGCGCGCTACTGCCGCAACGCCGAGACCGTCGTCATCGGCGGCGGCAACTCCGCGGGACAGGCGGCGATGTTCCTCAGCCGCTCGGCCCGGCACGTCCGCCTCGTGGTGCGCGCGCAATCGCTGGCGGCCTCGATGTCCCAATACCTGTCCAGCCGCCTGGAGGCGGACCCGGCGATCACGATCGAGTACGGCACCGAAGTCAGCGCCCTGCACGGCGACGACCGGCTCGACGCGGTGAGCGTCCGAAACGTGGCGGACGGGACGGTGCGCCTGGTCGTGACCTGCGCCGTGTTCGTCATGGTGGGGGCGGCGCCCAACACGCGCTGGCTCTCGGGCCTCATCGCCCTCGACGACCACGGCTTCGTGCTGACCGGAGAGGCGGTCGGCGCGAACTCGCCGTATGCCACGTCACACGCGGGCATCTTCGCGGTGGGCGACGTCCGCGCCGGCTCGGTCAAGCGCGTCGCCTCGTCCGTGGGCGAAGGATCGGTCGTCATCTCGAAGGTCTGGGACTACGTCCGGCGTTGAGTCGCCCGCGCGCTCAAAGTCGTCGGTGAAGAGCCGCCTGCAACGCGACCGGACGCCGAGGTCCTTCACCCGCCAATTCGATATGGTTTTTGTGCCCGGGACCGACATGTCGGCTCATCGAGCGCAGCGAGAAGGCCGTCCGGACGACGACCGGAAGCCGTTTGGGCCGATCCAGAGCGCGCGGGCGGGTGCGAAAGCACCGACCTCGCGATCGATGTCCGGGGGGCAGGCCACCTGGCGTTCGTCTCGTTTCCCGAACCGTTTCATCGATTGCGTATGAAGAGGTTGGGACGCAAGCATGCGGCAGGGCGCAAATGCCGATACCGATCAGGCCGGATGGGTCAGGGCGCCGACGTTGCGATAGAGCATGTATCCCGCCACCACGAAGATGACCCCGGCGAAGATCCGGTTGAGCAGCCCCTTGTACGCGGCCAGCCGGCCGGCCAGCCGCATTCCCAAGAAACCACCGGCGAGGCCCCCGGCGATGAACTCGGCGGCCACGATCCAGTCCACGAGTCCGGACAGCGCATAGTTCGCCGCCGTGGCCAGCCCGAAGGCGCCAACCGCCAAAAGCGAGGTGCCGACCGCGTTAATCAGCGGCATCCCCGTCGCGAAGACGAGGCCGGGCACGATGAGGAAGCCTCCGCCGATCCCGAAGAAGCCCGACAGGATTCCGACCGTGAACGCCACGGCGAGCACCTTCGCCGTCGGCATCGGCCCGCATCCCTCGGCCGGCGCGCTATCCAGGGCTGGACCGCCGTTTCGCCCGGAGCGAAGCATATGGATGCCGACAACGACCATCAGGATGGCGAACAGGAACAGGAGTCGCTGACCGTCCACGGCCTTGCCGAGGGTCGACCCGACCAGGGCCCCGAGGACGCCCACGAGAGCGAAGACAATGGCGCACCGCCAGCGCACGTTGCCCGCGCGTGCATGACCACCGAACGTCAGCGTGGCGTTGGCTGCGACCGCCAGCGCCCCCGTGCCGAGGGCGAGGTGGGGCTGGGACATGCCGACGACGTAGAGGAGAAGGGGAGTGGCGAGGATCGAGCCGCCGCCCCCGATCAGGCCGAGGGTGAAGCCGACGCCGGCACCTGACAGGAGGGCAGGCAGCGCGGTCATGGCGTGGTCGCTCCGTGAGCCACGCCGGAGCCCCGGATCGCGGTCAGGCGGTGAAGAAGCATTCCGCCGAGCATCGCGGCCACGAAGATCGCCACGTCGGGCAGCCCGAGGACGAGGGCCGCAAGCGCGGGTCCGGGGCATAGGCCGGCGAGACCCCAGCCGATGCCGAACAGGGCGGCGCCACCGAGGAACTTCGGATCGAGGCGGCGGCCGGCGGGAACCTCGAACCGGTCCGCCAGAAAGGGACGGGTCATTCCGCGTCTCAGCCCATAGCCAAGCGCCGAGACGGCTACCGCGCCTGTGAGCACGAACGCCAGGGTCGGGTCGAAGGCGTCGGCGACGTCGAGGAAACCGAGCACGCGGGCGGGGTCCATCATGCCGGACAGGGCGAGGCCAAATCCGAACAGCAGCCCGGCGACGAGCGCCGCCACGATGCGGGAAGCGTTCATTGGGACAGGCCCCCGTGCCGCACCAGGAACACGGTCGCCATCGCGAACGCCATGAATGTCGCCACGGCTGCGAGGGAGCGGGGCGATAGGCGAGCGAGGCCGCAGACCCCGTGGCCACTGGTGCAGCCGGAGCCGAGCCGGGTGCCGTAGCCGACGAGAAGGCCGCCGAGGATCAACATCGGCCACGGTGCGTCGATGCGGACCGCCGGCCATTGCCCGGCGACGCCACGGTAAAGCATTGGGCCGAGCAGCAATCCGACGAGGAACGCGATCCGCCAGGCGGCGTCGCCGTCCCAGCGACCGAGGAGACGGCCGGCGATGCCGCTGATGCCCGCGATCCGTCCGTTTGCGAGGAGGAGCAGGGCCGCCGAGGCGCCGATGAGGGCGCCCCCGGCAAGCGGTGTGAGGACGAAGCTCAGGCCTCGTCCCCCACGCGCCCGAACACCGCCGCCTGGCCCAGCGTGCGGGCGCGGACCTCGACAGTGCGCGGCGGGACGCGGCGGATCGGGCGCGAGGAGACGAGGATGTCTTCCATGGCCGACAGCAGCGCGAGCATGCGCGGGTCCGTCAGTCGATAGTACACCACCTTGTGATCCCGCCGGGTGGAGACAACCTCCGCCTCGCGTAGGGCGCCGAGTTGCTGCGAGAGCGTCGGTTGGCGGATGCCGAGCTCATGCTCGATCTGGGATACCGCGTGCTCCCCCTTAGCCAAGAAGAACAGAATGCGGAGGCGGTTCGGGTTCGCCACCACCTTGAGAAAGTCGGCGACCATTGTCGCCGTCTCCTCGGAGAGGTCCGGCGCCTTGGTCGGCTCGCTGCTCACCAGGCGGCTCCTTCAAGGGTATCAAGGGGGACCTTGAGGTAGCGTCGGCCATTCTCCTCGGGCTCCGGAAGGCGGCCGCCCCGGATGTTGACCTGAAGCGCGTGCAGGATGAGCTTGGGCATCGGCAAGGCGGCGTCGCGGGCGTTCCGTAGGTCGACGAACTCGGCTTCGCTCCTCGCCGCGACCATGTGGATGTTGTGGGCGCGCTGCTCTGCGACGGTGCTCTCCCAGGCCGCCATGCGGCCATTCGGCTCGTAGTCGTGGCCGGTGAAGACCCGGGTGTCGGCCGGCAGGGCGAGGATCGCCTGGATCGAGCGCCACAGCATGGCGGCATCTCCGCCGGGGAAATCGCAACGCGCCGTGCCGGAATCCGGCATGAACAGCGTATCGTGAACGAAGGCGGCGTCGCCGATCACGTAGCTCACCGACGCCATCGTGTGGCCCGGCGAGAACATCACCCGCGCATCGACCTCACCGACGCGGAACGTCTCCCCGCTGGCGAACAACCGGTCCCACTGCGATCCGTCAACGGGAAAGGCGGAGGGTAGGTTGTAGAGCCCCTTCCACAGCCGCTGGACGTCGACGACGCGCTCGCCGATGGCGGTCGGCGCTCCGGTCCGCGCCTTCAGGTAGGGGGCCGCGGAAAAGTGGTCCGCATGGTGATGGGTGTCGAGGATCCACTCGACCGTCAGGCCGTTGGCGCGCACATGTTCGAGGATCGCATCCGCCGAACGCGTCGCGGTCGCACCGGACTTCTCGTCGTAATCCAGGACCGGATCGACGATGGCGCAGCGGCGCGTCGTCGGGCAGGCCACGACGTATTGGATGCTGCCGGTTCGCCTTTCGTGGAAGCCCTCGACGATGGGGTGTTGGCTGGCGCCGGTCATGGTCAAAGTCTCCCCAGGCGGTAGTACCAATCGGCGCCCTGGCCCGTGTCCTGGGCGGGGGCGGCGATCTCGTCGAACGTGAGGGGCGGCGTCGCCAGCACCGGCTCGCCCGGATGCCATCCCTCCGGCGTCGAGACCTCGGACGCGTCGGTGGCCTGCAGGGCGGAGACGAGGCGCACGATCTCCTCGACGCTGCGTCCCACGGTCATCGGGTAGGCGAGGGTCGCGCGGACGGTCCCTTCCGGATCGATCACGAAGGTGGTGCGCACGGTGGCGCTGGACGTCGCGCGAGCCGGCAGCATGCCGTAGGCGCGGGCGATGCCCATGGCCGGGTCCTCGATGATCGGGAACGGCACCCGAACGCCGAAGCGCTGCTCGATGCTGTGCTTCCAGGCGAGGTGCGACGAGAGACTATCGACTGAGAGGGCTAGTGCACTGACGCGAGCGG
>NZ_BPQG01000001.1 GCF_022179125.1 Methylobacterium cerastii | reverse complement strand
TCGATCAACGGGGTTTGGTATAAGTCCAGACTTGCGCCAGCTCGTCTTGTTTGATCGGGCGACAACTGCGCGCGACATGGGCGTTATGATCGTGCTGAACGAGCGAGGCGACATCATCGCCGATCTCGATGCAGTCCCGCCGCGTAAGGGAAACTACGTCGATCGAGACTACTTTCGTGTTCACAGAACCCGCGCCGATCTAGGTCTGTTCATTGGGCAGCCGCTCGTCTCACGCCTGACAGGCGTGCGAATGCTGCCCTTCAGCCGCCGCATCAACAAGCCAGACGGCAGCTTCGGGGGCGTGGTGCTCGGCAGCGTGAAGTTGTCCTACTTTACCCACCTCTTCGACCAGATCAGCTTGGGTCGGGACGGCGCGATCAACCTGTATCTCCGTGATGGCACGCGGATCATGCGGCAGCCTTACGCCGAGGCCGATATCGGAAAAAGCATTGCAGGTGCTTCAACCTTTGAGCGAATGGCGCGCGGAATTAGTGGCGCCTTCGTGGATACCTCGGTGCGAGATGGTATTAAGCGGCATTATACGTTTGCGCGGGTGGGTGACTTGCCGCTGATTTTGAACGTAGCCCTCTCTGTGAATGAGATCGAGTCCGAGTGGCGTCTGAAGGCGCTCGTCATCGGCGGTATGGTGATGCTGCTGTGCAGCCTGACCATCTTGCTGTCGCTCTTGTTTGGTCGGGAATTGCGCCGCCGTGCAGCGATGCAGGTCGAACTGGCCAAGCAGTCTCAAACGGACAGCCTGACCGGTCTGCCGAACCGACGTGCTTTCGAGGAGAGCTTCGCTCAGGCATCATCCAGCATCGGCCTCGGCCGGTCACTCTCTCTGCTAATCGTCGATGCTGATCATTTCAAGCGTTACAACGACCGCTACGGCCATCCGATCGGTGACGAAGTACTGCGTGGCTTGGCGCGCTCCCTGTCCGCCAGTGTGCACCGGCCGCAAGACCTCGTTTGCCGCGTCGGTGGTGAGGAATTTACGTTCCTTCTGCCAGACACCGATGAGGTCGGCGCCCATCGTGTCGCAGAGAAGGTCCATGCTGAGGTATCAAACCTTGCGGTCGTCTCAGCGGGAATCTGCGCAGGCACGGTGACGGTGAGCATCGGGCTAGCGAGTACCGTGCAGAGAACTCATGCAGATGATACCCTCACGGACCTCTACAGACTTGCGGACGCAGCACTCTATCGAGCCAAGGCAGCAGGTCGTAATCGGACCTGCTGCGCCGAGCCGGAGAACACACCAGCAGGTCTTCAGACGCGCTTGCTCCAGTTGGTCAGTGTTACGACATAAGGTGTTGCGAGCCATGGATTTTGAGAACAGAACATCGGGCAGAATAATTTTCAATATTCGCTCCATATAAATAGCCATCTTGCTTGAAGAGCATACTTCAATTTCGGGCGATATATCGATTATCGTTTTTGCAGCTATCGGTCACCGAAACGGAAGGCGACCTCTCGCCTGAGACAGGTGTACGGAGCTAGCTCATTTAACGTCCGCTTCCGAGCATCCTAACGAGTAATCTAAACGACTGGGTTGGGTCGGGACCCGTCCGTCCGCTCTACGACCGGGTAGGGTGGTTTAGAG
The DNA here is from genome assembly GCF_022179125.1 of Methylobacterium cerastii. Classification (GTDB taxonomy): domain Bacteria; phylum Pseudomonadota; class Alphaproteobacteria; order Rhizobiales; family Beijerinckiaceae; genus Methylobacterium; species Methylobacterium cerastii. The sequence continues at coordinate 97,440 of NZ_BPQG01000001.1, read as the reverse complement.
AAGGGCCGCTTTTGGGAATTTGAACTGCGGAAGCAGACGCTCGACATTCGACCGATGTCGGCGATACAGCAACCCATGCGTGTTCATGCACGATCAGCATTCCGATGGGCGCTGGAGTGCGCCGAATTTCGACATCCTGATACGGACGGATGAGCATCGGCATGTGGCTAAAATATCTCTTTCCACAAATCTGCGTCGAGATTCTATGTGTTTCGACTGATTTAGAATAAATATCGATTATCTGAAATCGTGTTGTATTTTAACAATTTAGATAAACTTCGAAAATTATAAGAATCCGATTATATCTAAAATTTAGACTAGTTCTAAATCACTGTAGTTGCAGATGGAAATGCTCTTGCCTTAGCCAAATGTTTAAGCTGCTGACGCGGCAAATCGGAACGGGGCGGCGGTCGTGGTTAGATTTGAAGCTGACATCAACGCATTCCGATGCATTCGTCGGTCCCTGCTGGTCGGGGTCGCGTCGGCTGCTCTGATCGCCGGCATCGGTGCTGCCCAGGCCCAGGCGTCGAAGCCACCAGGTACCTCGAATACGCCCAGCGCTGGCAGCGGCAATACCAACGTCACCCTGGACGAACTTACTGTCGAGAGCCAAAACCCGACGTTCGGGACCGCCGGCTTCGTGGCAACGCGTTCAACGGCCGGCATGAAGGGCAACGACTCGATCCTCGAGACGCCGGCTACGGTCAGCGTCATTACTCGCGAGGAACTCGACGTCCGCGGCGTGCAGGACATCAACACCGCGGTGGCCTACACACCGAACGTCCAGGCGGTAGATTATCCCGGCGGCCAGGGCGGCCCGACCTTTACACTACGCGGCTTCAACGCCAACAACTTCGACAGCGTCTACCAGGACGGCCTGCGCTACGGCTTCAACTCGTTCGACCAGAATATCGAGCCTTACGCCTACGAGCGCATCGACGTGATCAAGGGCCCCATCTCGGTGCTCTACGGCGCCGGCCAGCCCGGCGGCATCATCAACCTTGTCTCAAAGCGGCCGAGCTTCACCCCGTTCAACGAGGTCTTCCTCCAGGGCGGCAACCGTAATCGCATCCAGGCCGGCTTCGACCTCACTGGCCCGGTCGAGGGCGCACCGCAATTCGCCTACCGCATCACCGGCCTCGTGCGAAATTCCGACAGCCAGGTGAAGTACACGCCCGACGACCGCACCTTCATCGCGCCGTCGGTGACGTGGCGGCCCGACTCCGACACCTCGCTCACCGTGCTCGCCAAGTATGCCGAGTATCGCGGTGGCGGCTCCGAGCAGAGCCTGCCGATCGTCGGCTCGATCATCCCGAGCACCAAGGGATTTTATCAGCGCGACATCTTCGTCGGGCAGCCAAATTTCAACACCGGCCTCCTCGAGAACAAGGAGATCGGCTACATCCTCGACCACACCTTCGCGCCGGGCTGGCTGCTGCACTCGGCCTTCCGAGCCTACGAGACCACATCGAAGTATGATGCGGTCGGCGCGTCGCCTGCCGCTACCCCAACGAGCTTCCTCGCCGTCTCGGTGTTTCCCTATCTCCGCGACCAGTCGAGCCAGGGACTGCTTGCCGACAACCACGTCGAGGGCCAGTTCGCGACGCTGGACGTGCAGCACAACGTCGTCTTCGGCGTCGACTTCCAGAACTATTATCGCCGCGACTCGCGGACCTACCCGAACGGCTATCCGCTGGCTGCGGCCAACCGATCGATCAACCTCTACGATCCGGTCTACAACCTCGCCATCGCCTTCCCGCAACGCACGAATTTTTCCGCACGCGCCGCGCAGCAGCAGACCGGTCTCTACTTTCAGGACCAGATGAAGTGGAACGGCTTTATCCTGACGGGCAGCGTGCGTAACGACTGGGTCGACCAGCGGATCACTAGCACCTTCAACTTCCCCAACCTGCCGGTGGCCACGCTCAACCGGACGACGGTAGATCAGCAGAGCTTCTCCGCGCTGAGCTACCGCGCTGCACTCGGCTACGAGTTGCCCTACGGCATCGTGCCCTACGCCTCGTATTCGACCTCGTTCAACCCGCAGATCGCGGGGCAGCGGGCGGACGGCTCGGCGCTGAGCCCGCGCGACGCGACCCAGGTGGAAGGCGGCGTGAAGTGGCAACCTCCAGGCAGCAACGCGCTATACACCGCCTCGTATTTCGAGATCACCCAGACCAACATCCCGCTGGCCGACGTCGCAAATCCCGGCTTCTTCGTCGAGACCGGCGAAGCGCAGTCGAAGGGCTTCGAACTGGAGGGCAAAGCGAACCTGTTCGAGGGCTTCAATTTCATCTTCGGCTTCGCCCATCTCGAGACGCGAGTGACGAAGAACGCCGCTAACCCTGCGCTGGTCGGCAACCGGCTGCCCAACGCGCCGAACAACACGGTCTCGCTATTTGCGGATTACGCGTTCCCGTTGGGCTCGCCATTCGGCGGCTTCCGGGCCGGCGCTGGCGTGCGCTACGTCGGCCAGCGGACGGATGCCAACAACGTCGACAACATCCCGTCCTACGCGTTGGTCGACGCCTCGATCAGCTACGACCTCGCCCGACTCGACCCGGCCTGGAAGGGCGCCGTGCTCTCGGTGAACGCCACCAACCTGTTCGATCAGCGCTACTTCAATGCGGGCTTCTACACGGGCTACGTTTTCGAAGGCTTCCGCCGGAGCGTTTTCGGCACTCTGACGTATCGCTGGTAGGCGAGATCACTGTAGCCCTTCCACCAGGGATCGCGCCGATGACGACCGAAACCCTGACAGCGCGCGGACGCGTTCATGCTTCCCGCTTTGCTGTCTCGCGGACCTTTCGCGTCGGCCTGTGGTTGCATCGCTGGTGCGGGCTCGTCGCAACGCCGTTCTTTCTTGTTCTATGCCTCACCGGCACCATCCTCATCTTCCACGAGGAGATCGACGAGTGGACCGGTGTCGACCTGCCGGTCGAGGCATCGGAAAGGCCGGTCAGACCCCTCGCCGATCTCGTCGCGGCCGCCCACTCCGCCGAACCCGGCAAGCGCGTGATCGCGATCAATCTCGATGGCGACCACCCTGAGCGCGTGACCGTGAACCTCGGCTCGCCCGGTGCTCGCACGTTCGCGGGCGCAATCCCGGTCACCCTGGATGCACGGTACGGCACGCGCCTGTCGCGGCCGGACCCACGCTCCACCGTGACCGGATTCATGCTCACCCTGCATGCGAACTGGTTTCTCGGCCTTCCGGGACAGCTCGCCGGCGGGATCGTCGCCTTATTGGTGGTCGTCTGCCTCCTGTCGGGCGTCGTGATCTACGGCCCCTACGTCAGAGGTCTGGCCTTCGGCGCGATCCGACGAATGCGCGGGGAGCCTCTGCGTCAGCGCGATTTGCACACGCTGATTGGCGTCGCCACCCTCGGCTGGACGCTTCTCGTCTCGGTAACGGGTATCGCCCTGGCTCTCGGCGGCCTTGCCCTCATGACGTGGCAGACGACGGAATTGCGCAGGCTCGCGACCACCTACGAGTCAGCCGTGCCGGGCAGCACGTCGACGTCGGCCTCTATAGATACCGTCAGGGCATCGGCCGAGGCGGCACGCGCGGGGTGGCGGGCCACGCTGCTGATATATCCGGGCACAGCATTCTCGACAGATACGCATTTCACCGTGCTTCTCGCCGGCCCTACGGGGTTGCAGAAGCGCCTGTTCGAGATCGCGCTGGTCGATGCCCGTGATGCGCACGTATCCGAAGTTGCCACGCTGCCCTGGTACCTCACAGCCGTTCGGATCTCACAGCCCCTGCACTTCGGTGATTACGGGTCCTGGCCACTCAAACTCCTATGGAGCCTTCTCGCTTGGTCCACCCTGTTCATCACCGGAAACGGGGCATGGCTCTGGTGGACCCGAAAGCGGCCAAGACGCGTCCGCGCGACGCCCAAGAGTGTCGTATGATGCCGCCCTTCAAGATGTGGCAGCAGCACCCGATCCTGTTCGCGACAGGTTTGTGGGTGCTGACCACGTTCGGGCTGGTCCTGATGCTCGGGGACGAGGGCATCTGGAAAGGCGTCGGCTTCCTCTGCACGACGGCGCCTTTCGTGCAGGCAGTTGTCGGTTACATTAACGGCCGTAAGACATACCGATAACTCCTGGCCAAACATTTTGCACGGCGATTTTCAAACATGACGTAAATCATCTACTAGGTCGAATTTTAGTGGAAAATCTTACGTTTGCTTTATAAATAGATTAATATTCTTTCCGGTAGTCCGCTCTGGGGCAACGGGCCGAGCTACGTCGCCAGCGACCTGGCTGACTGGCTCGGCATTCGGGGCATGACCCACATCCGCGGCGCGCCATGCCATCCTCAAACGCAGGGTAAGATCGAGCGTTGGCATCAGACGCTCAAAAACCGCATCCTGCTCGAACACGCCTACTTGCCCGGCGAGCTGGAGGCGCAGGTTGCCGACTTCGTCGAACACTACAACCATGCCCGAGCCCATGAGAGCCTGAGCAACCTCACGCCCGCTGACGTCTACTTCGGACGCGGCGAAGGGATCCTGGCCGAGCGGGAACGCATCAAGCGCCAGACCCTGATGGATCGCCGCTTGCGCCACCACGCGCAGGCCGCCTAACCTCCTACCCCAGATGGACCAGAGCCTCTGTCCCTGAACACCGCTGAATGTCCCAAATCATCTGACGACGGACAGGCAGGTCTCCTGGCTCGCGGGTCACCGCCCTCTCATCGTCTTCCCAGGCCCGAGGCCCCAGTGACGTGTTGATGATGGGCTCGCCGCTTACAGTTGCGGGGGCAGCCACGGCCTCGGGCGAGAGCCCTCACCGCGTTCCCTTTTGATCCCCAGGGGGAACCGTCGCTGTCACCATCGGATGCTATGACAAGCCTCGTCAACGCCATGAACAAGATCGGCGGCCTTGTGTGGCCTCGCTGTAACAGATGGGATCCGTGGCCTTGCTGTCATCGAATGGCCACTTCCGGGAATTGAGCCAACTGCCGCCACTTACCCTTCGAAGCTTTTCTGACAGTCGATTTTCGGTCTAAGGTTCTCTATCTTACCAACGATAGATAAGGCTGCCAATAACGGTCGCTGGCTGGTTGAAGTTGCAGAAGCCGAACGAGCAGGTCGTGTAGCTCCGGTTGAAGATGTTGTAGCCGTTGATCTGCGCGCGAAAGCCCTTGTACTTCGGATCGAGCGCAGCGAAGTCGTAGGCAACGAGGGCGTCGTAGAGCGTCACGGCGGTATTGCGTACGGTGTTCTGATCATCCGCGTAACTGGATCCGATGTAGCGAATGCCGCCTCCGATCTGCAGCCCGCGCAGGGCTGAAGATAGCGGGAAGGCATAAGTCAGGAACGACGCGTAGGTATCGCTGGGGATGCCGGAGACGCGGTTCCCGTTGAGGGAGTCGCCGGTAAACGTGGTTGATTTCACGAACCGGATGTCGACGTGCGTGTAGGCGATGGTCAGGTTCGTACCGGGCGCGAGATTAGCGGTCGCCTCGGCCTCGAAGCCCTTCGAGCGCACGGCGCCCCCAGCGGTCTGGAACGCGATGTTGCTCGCGTCGGGGATCAGGATGCTCGACTGGTTGATGTCGAACCCAGCGAACGCCGTCTGGATGTTGGTGCCGGGGATCAGGTACTTCACGCCCGCCTCGATCTGGTCGCCGGTGGCCGGCTTAAACGCCTGGCCGTTTCGATCGAGACCAACCTGCGGCGTGAAAGTGGTGGCGTAGCTGGCATACGGCACCAAGCCCGGCGCCAGGACGTACCCGAGGCCGACGCGGCCGGTGAAGGCGCTGTTGTCCTGGCGCGAGACCGCGCTGTCGGGCGTGGCGTAGTTGTCCTGGAAGACCCAGTCGTGGCGCCCGTTCACGGTCAGGATGAAGTCGCCGAACTTGGCTTGGTCCTGCAGGTAGACGCCGACCTGATCCTGGGTCTGGCGTGAGGCGGACCCGAGGGGCGGCGTCGCGATGAACTGCTGGCCGTAGTTGCGCGTGACGAGGTTGAGATCCGGGGCCAGGCCGAAGCCGAGGCGCTCGCTCAGGCTGTACCGGGCATAGTCAACGCCCCCGACCACGGTGTGGGCGACCGGGCCGGTGGCGAAACGCGCCTCCAACTGGTTGTCCAGCGTCTGCTGCACCAAGCCTTCGCGGATGTAGCCGGTGTCGCGCGTGCCGATCGTTCGTGCGTCGTTGATGTTGTTGATGTCGACGTACTTCCCGCTCAGGAACAGTCCGTAGTGGCGAAAATTCTGGCGGAAGACGAGGTCGGGCGTGAAGAAGTGCTCGAAGGCGTAACCGACACGGTACTGAGTCTGGTCGAGGCCGATGAAGCGCGGGTCACCCTGGTAGAACTTGGATACCCGAAAACCAGGGTCATTGTAGAAGAACGTCGCCGCAGGCGTGTTGGTGACTTGCAACTCACTAAGGAACGTGAACGTGGTGTCGGCCGACGGCTTCCAGGTGAAGGCGGGCGCGATATTGAGCTGGTCGTCGTTCGTACCGAGGCCGATGAAGGTCCCTGCTTCGCGGCGCACGCCGGTGAGGCGGTAGGCCATCGTGCCGCCCGAACCCTCGATTGGACCGCCGACGTCGAAGTTGCCCTGGACGCGGCCGAAGCTGCCGGCCTGGAACTGCACCTCGCCGAACGGCACGAAGACGGGCCGCTTGCTCGTGATATCGAGGATGCCGCCTGGCGAGCCGAGGCCATAGAGGCCGGAGGCAGGGCCCCGCAGGATGGTGAGCGCCTCCGCGCCGTAAGGCTCGCTCTTCGGGTAGGCGAAGCCGCTGCCGATCACGCGCAGGCCGTCGCGGTAGATGCCCTGGTTGGTGAGCACGTCGAAGCCGCGGATGAAAACCTGGTCGAACCGTGGATCGAAGCCTGATCGAGAAGATATGGCGCCCGGGACGTAGTTGACCGCGTCGGTGAAGCTCTGAACGTTGCGGTCGTTGAGCTGCTCTCGGGTTACCACCGAGACCGACTGCGGGGCCTCGATCAGCGGGGTGTTGGTCTTGGTGGCGGCTGTGGAGACACGGGCCGTGTAGCCGGTGATCCCAGAAGGGCCGCCACCGCCGCCACTGGTGGCGGCCGTGCCAGCGTCACCAGCGCTGACGTTGAGGCCGCCGGAGCCGGCCGGGCCCGGGGCGGAAGCGCTCGGCCCCACTGCATCGACCGAGATCTCGTTGAGTTGAACCGTGCCATCTTGTGCCACCACGGGACCGACAAGGACGGTGGTGGTGAGAAGGACGGGAAGGAGCGAGAAGCGGTGGGACATGGATCACGCTGGCGCGCGCTCGGACTAGCGCAATACCAGTGTCATCGGCGGTCACGGATCTTAGAGCAAGCCGGAAATGCGTTATAGATCACACACTTACAACGGTTCAAATCTGAAGAAATTCTAAGCTACGGTTTATTGAGCGCTCCATTTGCCATAGCAAAACGCATTTGTGCTCGGGCGATCAGCATTACCTGGTCGTCGGACCGGGCCTGTCTGCCGAAACGGCCGGCAGCGGCCACGAGAGGGCATGGCTGCCGTTTCGTTGCTCCCGCTGGTGCCGGCAACGAAGAAGGCCAGCCTCGCGGCTGGCCCTGATCGTTAGGTGAAGAAGCCCGACCTTACTCGGCCGCGGTCATCTCGGCTGTGAAATGGCCGCACCAGTCGTTGGCGCCAACCACCGGCCACAGGCCTTTGGACTCCGGCGCTGGCTGGCTGACCGGCGGGTTGAACCGGCACAGGCCGGCATCCGCAGCCGCCGGGGCGTTGTTGCCCTTGTGCTCATCGAAGAACTTGCAGCTGTCGCAGTGGGCGTTCGCCATGGTCGTCATCCTCACGGAGCCGGCAGCCAACGGCCGCCCTCAGTTGCGAATTAGAACAGATATAATCTGGGGGTCAACTGGCCGAGCTGGGCATGGTTCCCGGAAGCCTGTTGCAGACTGTGTGCGGCTTTTAAATAGGTTGAAAGCAACCTGAACGATGTATCTGAATTCCGACCGTTTTCACGGCGATCGATTAAACCGCGGTTCCGCCTACGAAAAATGGCTGCAGCTCTGTCGGTAAACCGTGTCGGCTATTTAAACGTCGGGCAAACGTGCGCCTCTGACGGTTTAGCGGCGATGCTTGCGTGTCCGGTTTGGCACATCGCGCTACCGAAACCAGTTATACGACTTTCGGCCAACTCCAGCCATACGGAGCTGGCCCGCTCAATGTCCGCTTCCGGGCATCGCCTTAGGGACCCGGAATGACTGGGTTGGGTCGAATGCGGAACGTCCGCTTCCTGGCGGGCGCCCAACTTCCGCTATTGGCGCAAAGGAGGCATCCCGAATCGACCACGAGGCCCGTCTCCAGCGTTTGCCCTGCCTCTAAACCCCTCCGTAGCCCCCTGCCAACCAGGCCCGCGGCTCGATGCCGGGGGCCTTTTTCGTGGCCGGATCGCCGCGCAAGGAAACGATACCATCGAGCGATTGGCTTCCTCCGCCTAGGGGACAGGCTGAATTTTCAGCCGACCTTGAAGCCGGTGTCGGCCTCGTCCTCGGGGGCCGGCGCGTCGATGGGGCGGCCCTTCCCGCGGCGTCCGGAGAGGATCGCGGAGCGGGCCTCGGGCTCCGGGCTGGGCGACCCGAGTAGGTACACCTTGCCGCTCTCGACGATCGCGTAGCCCGGGCCCTGCTGGACGATGACGCTCGTCTTCAGGATCGTATCGCCGTGTAGAGGATGACCCCAACAGTAGGCATCGATGCACGGCCTGTCGGTCCCTGGGTAGTTCCGAACGCTCCAGTCATCGAGGAAGGGCGCCTCATCGATCGCGGCGGCGTCCGGGCGCCACGCGGGGTCCACCCCGGCGAGGGCGGCGCGCACCTCGGCCCGGCGCTCCTCGACGGCGCGGCGTTCGGCGGGTGTCAGGTCTCGCAGGCGCATCAGTCCCTCCCTCTACGGACACTGTCGATCGCCTGGATGCCATCCACAACGGCATCGCGGAGGAATTCTGCCCTCTGCGTGCAGCCCGGGATGTTGCTCCCCCACGTGCCGATCCTGCCCCTGAGCGTCATCGTGAAGGTGCGGTCGGGGAGTTGCAGCACGTCCTCGCTGCCCTCGACGATGCCGGTGACGACGTCGCCGGCGATCGAGGCCGTGCCCCATGCGGATGTGCGCGAATCCGTGCGCGCGGCCGGTCCGGAGACGACGCAGTCCAGCGTGAAGCGGACGCGGTCGTCCATCCGCCTGACGGTGAGCACGCTCTGCACGGACATCCTGTCGAGGATGTCGTCCTGCACGGTGACGGACCACGTCTCCGCCGTCGGGAACGTGCCGGCGAGGCAGGGGGCCGACCCGAGCAGGGCGGCGGCGAGGATGAGGGGGCGCATCAGCGGGGTTCCGTGTTGTGGGTGTGGCACAGGGTTTCGATCCAGGGCCTGAAGCGCGTCCGGCCGGGGGCTCCGCAGGCCTCGCAGATCCCGTCGGAGATCGTCTCGATCGCCTCGACGACGTCGGCGACGTCGTCGGACCAGTCGTCTGCGTGGTGGTGCCACCGCAGGGTGCCGAACTTGGCCTTGGCGTCGTCGGTCGCGAACCCGGGCGGGACCCCGACCTCCTCGATCCACTCGGCGCCGGCGGCCCAGAGCGAGGCCCATCCCGGGCAGGTGTAGGGACCGCCCGACGTGAACACGGCCGGATGCCGGGCGGCGAGGACCTCGCTCCAGTTCGTTGGCACCGTCGGCGTCCGCTCCCGCCACCGGACGGCCAGGTAGCGTGAGATCCCTTCGAGCAGGACCTGGGGACCGACGCCGCCGCGCCACCGCGTGCCGTCCTCCGTCGCGACGACGCGGGGCCCGTACGGTCCCCCTGTCCACCGGACGCGGGGACCGGCTGGCGTGGGCTCGACGGCTTCGACGCGGATCGACGGGACCCGGCGCTGGTCCTTCAGGACGGTGCCGGCGATCGAGTAGAATTCCTGGACGATGCTCATCGGGCCGGCTCCGCCGGGAGGGGCGCGAAGCACATGGCCGCGCCCTCGGCCTCCATGGCGAGGCGCAGGGCCCGATCTGCATCGATCCGCCCGGCGTCGAGCAGTCGAGCGATCCGGACGATCCGCGCCCTGCACCCCCGGCCGACGAGGGAGCAGATCCGCCCATTCTCCCAGGCGTCCTGGATCCGGTCCGCGAGGGCGGACAGCTGAGCTTGCGACATCGGTCCCTCCCTCAATGACGCGGAGCGAGGGCTTCACGCCCGGAGAGCAGCGTCTCGACGATCCGGCGCAGGGGGCGGATGCTGCCGCCCTTGCCCCACGCCTCGGCGACGATCGCGACTTCCTCCGGATCGAGGTCGGGGCACCAGGCCTCGTCCTGCCCACGGTCCGCGCGGATCTCCGGGAGCAGCGTCGCCAGGATCGCCGCCAGGTCCTGAGGCCTGGGATCGGGCACCGCCACGACCCGAAGCCGGTCGAGCAGCGGCGCCGCGACGCCGGCCGTCGTGTTGGCCGTCGCGAGGTACTGGACAGCCGACAGGTCAACCTCGGTCTCGATGTACGGGTCGAAGAAGGCGCTGGATCCCTCCGGCTCCATCAGCGCCGTCAGGGTGTCGATGAGGGATCCGTTGTCCCGCCTCGTGCCGGCCTTCTCCAACTCGTCGACGATGACGCACGGATTGGCCGTGCGCGTCCGCTGGATCAGCTGGACGGGCACGCAGGCGCGGCCCGTCGACCACTGGCGGGACGTGCCGCCGAACGCAGAGTCAGCGACGCCGGCCGCGCTGTAGACCAGCGACGGGATCCGGCACAGCGCGGTGAGCCTGCGCAAAAACCGGGTCTTGCCCGAGCCGGGCTTCCCGACGAGCAGCGTCCGCTGGAACCGCGCGAACCGGCCGCCGACGAGGTCGCCGAGGAGCTTGCCGGTCAGGTCGGAGAGCCAGGGGTACTCCCGATCGAGGACGGCCCGCACGGCGGCGACGTCGATCCCGTGGACGAGAGGCAGCGCCACGCCGGCGAGCGGCTGGAACTCGGCCCGCGGGGTGCTGCCGCGCGAGGCGTTCGACGAGCCCGAGCTCGCGCTGCCGGGCAGGTGGTCGAGGGCATGCTGGTCGATGACGACGAGCGTCGGCGCCGCCGTCGGCTTGGTCTTCCAGATGAGCCGGTCGAGGAACGCGACGTCCTCCGGATCCACGGTCCCGTCGGCGCCGACGCCGCCGTCGAGCACGGCGCGGTCGACCTCGACGAGCTCCTGCGCCTCGGTCCCGATCGAGAGCTCGCTCGACAGGTTCGAGACCCGCGCGTTGAGCATCGCCAGCCGGGGGTAGCGCGGCTCCGGGACGTGCCGCAGCGCCTCGATCTCCTCGCTGGCGTCCTCGGCGAACATCATCGCGCTGCGCAGCGCCAGCCACACGGGCGCGGCGCGGCCTTCCCGCAGCAGCCGGCCTGTGTAGTTGAATGCCATCGCCGCCATGCGGGCGTTGGCCACGGCGGATCCGAACGCCGCTTGGTGGCAGATGAGCAGGTCCGCGACCCGCGACATCTCGATCGCCTGATAATCGGCGAGGTCGTCGCGGTCGAGCTCGCGACGCAGCGCCCGCTCAAGCGCGGCCGCGGTCTTGGCCGACGGGGCATCGGCGGCCTTCCGGGCGGCGAGGCGGACCCGGCTCGGGTACGTCGACCCCACCTCGGTCAGCGACACGATCGTGATGGCCAGGTCGAGCCCCGGCAGCCCCTTGGCCATCTCGCCGCCGAGCAGGCGCTCCTGCAGCGTCAGGGGGACCTGCGGCTCGATCGGGCCGCAATACTGGGAGGGATCCTGGAGGGACAGGCGCGTGGCGGCGACGCGGCGACCGCGCGTGGGATGGGGCTTCGACATGGGGACGGCCTCTTGAAACGATAGACGCAGGCGCGCCGAGCCGGGGGCTCAGGCGGCGGTGGCGGCTATCCGTTTCGAGAGTGCGCGGGTCATCGAGGTCATCCCAGGTCTAGGGGGGCACCGTACCCTGCGGGATTCCGACGATGCAATGGTCGCCCCGGCTTGCCCCTGGGGAAATCGTCTCGACGCGGTACGGGATCGCAGGACTGGTCAACGGAACCTTAGCGCCCGAGCGGCCGGGTCCCGGAGTTGCTGCCGGAGCCGCTCGTTCTCCTCCGACAACTCGTCCAGGTCCGGCACGCCTCCGTGCCACTCCCGGACCCTGAGATCCAAGTCGAGCCCGTTCAGGACCCGGGCCACCTTCGCGATGCTGGGGTCGGCGATCTCGCCCTTCTCCAGCGCGGCGAGCCAGGCCGGGCTCACCCCGGCCACCACGGCGAGCCGTCGCACGGGCATCCGGCGGGCCTTGCGGTTCGTGGCGATCTGCTCGCCGAGGTCTCTGAGCTCTTGCATGCTCGCATCGTAGCCGGCCCGGATGAAAGTCAGCCTACCGACTCAGCGGCTGCGCGAAATCCCGGTCGCAGTCCAGTGCGAATCGACGATCGGTGGCAGACTGCGGATCTGTCCGGATTCGCAGGGGGAAATGGGATGTCGAACGACGTTGAAGGCCGCTTCTATCTGACGAAGTGGAGGTCGGACGGCGATGGCGAGACCTGTCGGCTCATGGAGCGCGAGGGTGCGGACGACGGCGAGGATGCCATCGTCGCCGAGTTCTCCCGGTACCCCTTTCCGCTGGGGGATCATCTCGCCGAGACCGCGTTGACGGCCGCGCTCGCCTACGCCTTCGAGGAGGCGGCATGACCTACCCCCGCGAGGTCATCCCCGAGCACATCCGCGTCGGCATGCACAAGCGGTTCCCCAAGCACCCTCGCTGGTTCCCGCCCGTGCCCGAGACGCCCTGGAGCCTCATCGAGGACGTCCTCGCGCAGGGACGCCGCGACGGGCTCAACAACCGCCAGCTCGCCGGGGGCGTCTACACGCTGCTAGTCGCCCGCGGCCTGCTCTCGGAGGGCCGGGCGTGACGGCTCTCCACCACCACCAGGTCCGCCGGGCCCGTCGGCTGCCCGTCCCGTTGCCGCCCAAGCCGAAGCGGCCGCTCGGGCCGCCGGTCGTCTGCTGGTTCCGAGGCGTCTCGATCCGGGTTCGCGCCGACGTCGAGAAGGCCGGCGTGACGTGGGACGAGTTCCTCGACGAGCTCGCGGGCGAGGAACGCCTGCCACCGCTCCACCTGGTCACCACCCTCGTCCCCGGCCATGAGCGGCATGCGTTGGCGAAGGAGATCGTGCGGCGACGGCGTGCGATCCAGAAGGCCCGCCGCGAAGGTGCGGTGCAGGCGAGCGAGACCCTCCAGGCATTCTGGGATGCCCGGGCTGCGGAGAGGGGCGCTCCCCTTTCGATCCTGGAGCGCCTGTTCGGAAGGCCGGCATCATGAGCGGGCGCAGCTGGGCCTGCCTCACCCTCACCAACGGGGCATCCATCGACATCGACGCCCTCCGCTCAGGCCGTCCCCTCGCCGGCGCGGGCCCGCGCCGCCAGGGCCTCAGCGACGAGCTCGGCGACGCGCTGCCCGACGGCGGCCGCCCTCTTCGCGGGGATCGCCACGATGCGGGTCGGCGGAGACCCAGGGGCCTCCACGAACAGGCGGCCGTCCTCGGCGAGGATGACCTGCGAGACGAGGCGCGCTCCATCCATGCGGGGACGCCCGGCGGCATCACGGCGACGGTCGGAGATAGCCTGAACGGCGGTGGCGTAGGCCGGGTGTGCCATCGGGTCGAACGTGGCCAGCCCCTCCGGATTGGCCTCCCTCTGCATAACGTCCGCCCGATCCTCCGGGGACAGGGCAAGCCATGCCGGGTCCGGGACGTCCTCGACGTGGCCGGTCGGCCTGCGAGGGAGGGGCCCCAGTTCAGCGAGCACGCGGATGGAGGCGGGGTCGTAGGCGTCGTCACTGAGCCCCGGGTCCCGGATCCGGGCCCGGCGCAGCGCGGCGTCGAATGCAGCCTCGCGCCGACGGATCTCGGCGAGCCGCTCCTCGCCGGGGGCAGCCAGGGAGGCGAGGAGCGAGGCGGCGTCGGGATGGGGGCGCTCCACGTCGCAGCTGTCGCACCAGGTCAGGAGCTCGCCGACGCTCTCAGCGCCCGTCAGGGCGTAGGCCCGCTCCAGGGAAATGCGGCCCTCGCTCCAGGCATCCAGGGCGTCGTGCACGGACATCGTCATGCGCGGGAGTCTGAGGCCGGCCCTGCGACGAGGCAAGCCTGGACGGATGCGGAGAAGGCCCCGGCGGGCGGTCTGCCGGCGGTGTGGTCGGCCTGGTGATGGAGACGACGATGCAGATCAAGGACCTGGGCGACGAGGCGATCCGCGAGATCCTGGCGGAGGCGCTCGACGGCATGAACCGCCGGACGGGGAAGGCGTGGATGCTGAGCCTCGACTACGAGCACGGCGACCTTCGCCTCCTGTGCGACCACAAGCACGTCACGACGGCGAACGTCCGGCCGCACATGGTGCCGCTGCGGGACGACGAGCCCCGCGTTCCCGACGCCATCCGCTTCCGCAGCGCCCTGCGCCGGCTGGTGCTGCAGGCGACCCAGGCGGTAACGCCGGTCCCGGGCGCGGCCGACATCCCCGCCGCGCTGGCCCGGACCTTCAGCGCGATCGCGGCGCTCGACGCCCTCAAGGAGAAGGTCGGCCCCAACGAGGTCTTCCCCCTCGGCCACGACCTCTACCGGATCCTCGACCACCTGACGGGGAACGACCACTCCGGCTGTTCGAGCGCGCCGTCGGTCGCGGACTACGGCAGGGTGGCCTGACCATGCGCATCTACACCGAGACGCCCTTCCGCATGACGCCGCCCCGCATGGCCGTGGTGATCCCTGAGGAACAGCGGTCCCTGCCGCATTCCCTATGGGTAGGCCAAGCCCCCGGCCGGATCGCGATGGAGGCTCTCGAAGCCATCGGCCTGCCTTCGGAGGGCGACGAGATCCGGATCGAGGCCCGGGGCGACGTCGTCACCGTCAACGGCGCGAGGGCGACGCGGGGCGACGCCGTGATCGTCTACTGCGCCTGGCACTGCACCCCGAACGATTTTCGCGAGGACCCGTCCGAGGAATTCGTCCGCCAGGTGCGGCATGCGATCGCCGTCCGCCTCGGCATCGAGAGGCAGCTTCAGGGGTTGAGGGCATGAGCGAGAGCATCGACGTCTCCGGTCGCCGGATCCCCTTGAGGCGCATGGCCTTGCCTGAGGTGGTCCAGCGCATGGCGCGGGGCATCGAGCTCACCACGGAGGTCGAGGTGACCTACCGGAGCATGAGCCCACTCGTCTCGATGCTGGCCGGGCTCCAGGAGGCCGTCCCCAACCGCAAGGCGCACCGGGCAGCCGAGGCCAAGGCACGGAGGCGAGCATGATCGAGCAGCGACCGTTGGAGTGGTGGGCCAAGCGGGCCGAGGTCGCTAATGACGGGTTCGTCACCGCTGGCGTGCCAGGGCGAGGCCCGAACCTGTGGGATCGCCTGCAACACGGCGTGTCGACCCTGAAGGAATCGGCACCGGATCCCGCGGCGGTCGACGCCATGTCGCCGGGCGCCGTGTTCGCGGCGATGGTCGACCTGGCCCTAGCGCGGCAGCAGGAGCTTCGATCGGCCGAGCTCCGACGCATGCTCGGGTGCTGGGTCTCGGAGCTGGAGCCGTCGTTCGTCATCCGCCACGACGGCCACCTCGCCGGCCTCACGATCGACGGCGCCCGAAACCCGGACGGGACCACGCCCCTCTACGTGCTGTCCCAGTACGTCGACCCGGCGGACCCGTACGGATCGCGGGAAGCCGGGCATGGTGTCGAGGCGACCTGGTACGTCCCGGGCAACAAGGTCGAACTGGATCTCAGGCCATGAAGCAGGCCACGATCGACGAGCTCGCCCGCGGGGCGACGTGGACCGTCGAGCGCATCATCGCCGCGGATCCCGGGGACGGCCCGGCCGAGCGGGAGTCCAAATTCGGGACGCGCTCGCCCTGTGGATCGAGCACGCCGTGAAGCGCGAGGTCCACAACGACCGGCGCCGCGTGGGGAGGAAGCCATGATCCACGGGTCGCTGCAGGTCCTGGTCATCTGGCTGGCGTTCGGCCTGCCGCTGGGGACCGCCGTCGGCCTGGCGATCGCGTGGGGCGACAGCTGAGGCGGAGGCCGTTTGGGGCTGCAGCAAAGGGCTGAGCTCGGATTTCGCTTTGTTGAGGGCCATAACAAAGCGAAATCGAGCGGAGCCCTTTGTTAGAACCCCGTTTTCGGGCCTAAAACTCCGGAAAACACGTCTTACGATGCTTTGTAGCGGCACTAAGTCGACTTAAGGCACCGAAAACACCGCTTTGCCGCTGTTTTGGCGGTCTAACAAAGCGAAAACCCGGATTTCACTTTGTTTTTGGCCTTAACAAAGCGAAATCCGGCCTGAGCCCTTTGTTCTGAGGGCTGAAACCTTGTGAATGGCCCCTCAAAGCCTTTGTGGAGGCTCCGTCGAGGTCGTTTGCTCGCTTTGTCGGGCCTTCCCGGGCCTTGGACCGCCCAAAGGGGCCTTCCGACAAAGCGAAAGTTACCGAAGCCCCTTCCCGCGGCACGGATCGCCTGGATAACGACCGATAAGGTCGATCCCTCAAATTCGAGCGATCATCTTCAAGATCAGTCAAGGTGAAGCAAATATTGCGAAGATCGATAAAGAAATAAGGTGGGGTCCGCTAAGGTTCTGGAAGGTTTTTCGGTACATCTAAGGTGCCTCTTCAACGAAGGAGGCACATCATTGCATTCCACCCCGACGATATCTCGGAAGACGAGACCGACCCCGACCTGCTCGTGGAGCTCATCGAGCTCGCGGACCAGTCCGGACGGGACCTGCTGCCCATCGCGCAGAGCGGTGGCGATGTCGACGCGTGGGTCGAGCGCTTCGTCAAGGCTCACGACCTGGTCTACTGCGTCTACCAGGATGCAAAGCGCCGGCATGGCCACGAGGCGTGGATCCTGAGCGGCGGACACGAACTGCTCGCGAGAGGCGCGGGCTGGAACCCGAAGATAGGCGCGATCCGCGTGGCCTCGCAGGAGGCCGCCGAGATGATGGCGGCCCATCACGGCGATTTCCGCAACTCCCCGTTCGTCACGGTCCCGCGCCTCACGCACATCGTGCTGATGAACGGAGGCGAAACGCTGAACGTGTTCTCCACGGGCAGTCCGGAGCCGCGACCGCTCCACCGGCGCGTGAAGGACGGCACGCTGGACAAGGCCGCGGTGAACGTCGCGGAGCGCCTGCGCCGCGAGAGGGCCCGGAAGCGCCGCGACCGGAAGCGGAACGGCTGACCCGACCTCGCGTGCGGCAGCGCACGCGATGGTGGCGGGCGTGACCTGGAACAGGACACGCGAGGGGTGGCAGCCTCCCCTCGCGACGTCACAGCCGGACCGGGCAAGCCACCCGCGGGTCATGAAATCCGCCGGGTGCATCAACTGGTAGGCGCTGTCGCCTTCACCCTGCCGGGGGTCTCCCGGGCGGGGTTTTCACACGTTTCGGCCCCAGTTACGGCCCCACAGCAAAAAGCCGCCCGGAGGCGGCTTTGCTAAGTCGTTCTATTTGCCTGGAAAATTTGGAGCGGGCGAAGGGATTCGAACCCTCGACCCCAACCTTGGCAAGGTTGTGCTCTACCCCTGAGCTACACCCGCTCACAATGCTGGTCCGCTGGAAACTCTCGTGCCCGGCGGCCCCGGCGGCGCTCTCTAAACACCATTCCAACCGGCGTTGCAAGCGCCCTCCGCGAGGATTTTTCGCGCCGCCGGTTCTCACCAGAGGTCGGCGGGCGGAAGGCCGTCGCGGATCTCGCGCAGGCGCGCCACCGTCGCGCGGGTGGTCGCGTCGGGGAGCGCGTCGAGGGCGAAGAAGGCGCAGGCCGCGATCTCGCGGTCGGGCCGCTTCTCGCCGAGCACCGTGAAGGCCGGGGCGACGTAGAGGGCGACGTGGTCGCGCGGCGACGCCGCGCGGTTGCGATAGAAGCCGTGCAGGCGCAGCGCCGCCCCCGGGGCGAGGGCGATCTCGGCCTCCTCGCGAAACTCGCGCGCCATCGCCTCCGGCGCGGTCTCGCCGCGCTCGACGCCGCCGCCGGGCAGCTGCCAGCCGGTGACGTAGGTGTGGCGCACGAGGCAGACGCGGCCTTGCGGGTCGAAGGCCGCGCCGCGGACGCCGAGCGTCATCCCGCGGGTCGCCAGCGCGCCGAGGTGGAACAGGCGGCGCGCCAGCGGCCGGTCGAGGAGCTTCGTCATCGGCGGGGCCCGGCCGCTCAGGCCACGTCCAGGACGATCTCGCCGAGGCCCGCGACGGCGCCGACCATGCGCTCGCCCCGGCGCACCGGGCTGACGCCGGCCGGCGTGCCGGTGAAGATCAGGTCGCCGGGCTGAAGCTCGAAATAGGCCGAGAGGTAGGCGATCTGCTCGGGCAACGACCAGATCATGTCGGCGAGGTCGCCGCGCTGTCGCTCTGCGCCGTCGACCGAGAGGGTGATCGGCCCCCGCGCCGGATGCCCGATCGCGGCGGCCGGGTGGATCGGGCCGATCGGCGCGGAAAAATCGGCGGCCTTGCCGAGGTCCCAGGGGCGGGCGAGCGCCTTGGCCTCGTCCTGAAGGTCGCGCCGGGTCATGTCGAGGCCGATGGCGTAGCCGTAGACGTGATCGAGGGCGGTCTCGACCGGGATGTCGCGCCCGCCGGTGGCGAGCGCGGCCACCAGCTCGATCTCGAAATGGTAGTTCTCGGTGCGCGGCGGATAGGGGTGGTGCGTCGGCTCGGATCCGCAGGCCTGGAGCGCGTCGGCGGGTTTCATGAAGAAGAACGGCGGCTCGCGGTCGGGGTCCTTCCCCATCTCGCGGGCATGCGCCGCGTAGTTGCGCCCGACGCAGTAGACCCGGCGTACCGGGAAGAGGTCTTCGCTGCCGGCGACCGGCAGGGCGATGCGGGGCGGGTTCGGGATGACGGACAGCATGGCGTGCCTCGTGAGACAGGGGCGGGTCGTCGTTCGGGCATTCGGTAGACCGCGCGCCCGCTGCGGCTAGAGCCACGCCGCATCGCGTTGCGACGAGCCATGGCTCTAGGCCTTTGTTACAACGTGCTTTCTTTCGCCGAACCGGTGTCCACTTCGGCGGAAAGCACTCTAGTCTTAGGCCAGCGACCGGTCCATGCCAGCCCGCAGCGTTTGCATCGCGGCCGCGTCCGCTCGAGAATCCCTGCCGAAGAATCGCCCATGACCGAACCCGCCCTCGCCCCGGCTCCTTCCGCCGACACCCTCCTCGAAGCCCTGCGCGCGCGCCTCGGAGCGGCCCACGTGCTGACCGCCCCGTCCGACCTCGACCCGTATCTCGTGGAGTCGCGAAAACTCTATCGCGGCTCGGCGCTCGCTGCCGTGCGACCGGGCTCGACAGAGGAGGTCGCCTTCGTGGTCGAGGCCTGCGCGGCCGCCGGCGTCGCGGTGGTGGCGCAGGGGGGCAACACCGGGCTCGTCGGCGGCGGCGTGCCGCATGGCGGCGTGGTGCTGTCGCTGGCGCGGATGAACCGCATCGTGTCGCTCGATCCCGTGAACGCGAGCATCGTGGTCGAGGCCGGCGCGATCCTCGCCGACGTGCAGGACGCGGCCGACGCCGCCGGGCTGCTGTTCCCGCTCTCCTATGCCTCGCGCGGGTCCGCGCGCATCGGCGGGGCGCTGGCCTGCAATTCCGGCGGCATCGCCGTGCTGGCCTACGGCAACGCCCGCGACCTCGTCCTCGGGCTCGAGGTGGTGCTCGCCGACGGCCGGGTGTGGAACGGCCTGAAGGCCTTGCGCAAGAACAACGCCGGCTACGACCTCAAGCACTTGTTCGTCGGCTCCGAGGGCACGCTCGGCATCATCACGATGGCGGTGCTCAAGCTGTTCCCGAAGCCAGCCTCGCGCACGGTCGGCTTCGTCGGGCTGCCCTCGGTGCGGGTCGCGCTCGACCTGTTCGCGCGCCTGCGCAAGCGCGCCGACCGGGATCTCACCGCCTTCGAGTTCATCCCGCCGGTCGGGCTCGACATGGTGCTGCGGCACATGCCCGGCACGGTGCGGCCGCTGGCCGGCGCGCACGGCGCCTACGCGCTGATCGAGCTCGCCTCCGCCCGGCCCGACGCCGACACCCGGGCCGAGCTCGAGGCGGCGCTCTCGGACGCAATCGAGGACGGGCTCGTCGAGGACGCGACCCTCGGGGCGAGCGAGGCGCAGAACCTCGGGCTCTGGGCGTTGCGCGAGCACCTCTCGGATGCGCAGGGCTACGAGGGCGGCTCGATCAAGCACGACGTGTCGGTGCCGCTGTCGCGGCTCGCCGACTTCGTCGAGCAGGCGAGCGCGGCCTGCGAGGCGGCGATGCCGGGCCTTCGCGTCTGCGCCTTCGGCCATGTCGGCGACGGCAACATGCACTTCAACCTCAGCCAGCCGGTCGGCATGGACAAGGCCGCGTTCCTCGGCGCCTGGGCCGACTTCAACCGCATCGTCCACGACATCGTGACCGCGATGGACGGCTCGATCGCCGCCGAGCACGGCGTCGGCCTGATCAAGCGCGACGAGCTGCAGCATTACGGCGACCCGGTCGCCCTCGACCTGATGCGGGCGATCAAGGCCGGCCTCGACCCGCAGGATCGCCTCAATCCCGGCAAGGTCGTCGCCCTGTCGTCCGACCCGCAGCCCGCCCTGCCCTGACGTTCCGCGTCGCGGACTGCCGAGGCGGGTGGAATTCCATTGTGCGACGCACCATCTGTTGCCATGATGCATGACGCATCGCGCCATAAATCGGCTCATCGGCCGGTCCAAGGTGCGACTCGCGACCGGCCGGAGTCAGGCCGGGAGCGTGCGGGTTTCCCTGCGTTAGCCGGGCGTTAACGGCTGAGGTTGCGTTTGGAACGTGGACCTCGGTCGCGCGGCCGGCAGCAGGGTCCGGCACTTGCTTGGGCCAGCGGCGGGTCTTCGCAGACGCGAAGACGGCGGCCGGCCCGCGATGTGACGTTTCAAGGAGACGATCGAGATGCCCACCTCTCAGGCCCGCGTGCAGACCGCCGAGGCGAGCCGCTACCTGCAGCAGCTCTGCCGCCACTGGAGCCACAAGTTCCCGGTGTCCGCGACCCCCGAGCACGGCACCGTGCCGTTCGGCGAGGACCGGGTCTGCACCTTCGACGCCGAGCCCGACGCCCTGTTGATGCGGATCGCCACCTCCGATCCCGCCGGGCTGACCCGCCTGGAGAACGTCGTCTCCGATCACCTGATGCGCTTCGCCTTCCGCGAGAGCCTCGGCGAGATCACGTGGTCGCGCGCCGCCTGAACCGGTCGCGCGCCGCCTGATCTGGTCGCGCACCGCCTGATCCGTTAGACCCCGCACCGATCTTGCAGGGCTCGATCCTGCACGACAGGATCGGACGTCACGGGAGAGGGTCGCGATGAACGCGCATGCTGAGCCGCCGGTCGTGGGATCGACGCAAGGGGAGCGGCTCGACCGGCTCGCCACCGTGGCCGTCCGGGTCGGCCTCAACCTACAGCCCGGGCAGGAACTGGTCCTGACCGCGCCGCTCGAGGCGCTGCCGCTGGCCCGCGCCATCACGGCGGAGGCCTACCGGGCCGGCGCCTCCCTGGTGACCACGCTCCTCGGCGACGACGTCGCGACGCTCGCGCGCTTCGCGCATGCCCCCGACGCCGCCTTCGACAAAGCCGCCGGCTGGCTCTATTCGGGCATGGCGGAGGCCTACCGCAACGGGGCCGCCCGCCTCGCGATCAGCGGCGACGACCCGTCGCTGCTCTCGGCCCAGGACCCGGAGAAGGTCGCCCGCGCCAACAGGTCGCGCTCCAAGGCCTACGTGCCGGCGCTGGAACTGATCGCCAACTTCGCCACCAACTGGACCATCGTCTCGGCGGCGACCCCGGCCTGGGCGCGCACCGTGTTCCCCGACCTCCCCGAGGCGGAGGCCGTCGCCCGGCTCTGGGACGCGGTGTTTTCCGCCTCCCGCGTCGACGGCCCGGACCCGGTCGCCGCCTGGAGCGCGCACAACGCCCACCTCCACGCGCGCAAGGACCTGCTGAACGGCCACCGCTTCTCGGCGATCCGCTTCCGCGGGCCGGGCACCGACCTCACCGTCGGCCTTGCCGACGACCACGAATGGTGCGGCGGCGCGGCGACCTCGCGCAGCGGCATCACCTGCAACGCCAACATCCCGACGGAAGAGGTCTTCACCACGCCGCACCGGGCGCGGGTCGAGGGCCACGTCACCAGCACCAAGCCGCTCTCGTACCAGGGCACGCTGATCGAGGGCATCCAGGTGCGGTTCGCCGAAGGCCGCATCGTCGAGTCGGCGGCGAGCCGCGGCGGCGACGTGCTTGCCCGGGTGCTGGACACTGACGAGGGCGCCCGCCGCCTCGGCGAGGTCGCGCTGGTGCCGGCCTCCTCGGCGATCTCGGCCTCCGGGCTCTTGTTCTACAACACGCTCTACGACGAGAACGCCGCGAGCCACATCGCGCTCGGCCAGGCCTACTCGAAGTGCTTCGTGGGCGGCGGCGCGGACTTCTCCGAGGACGACCTTGCGGCCCGCGGCGCCAACCGCAGCCTGATCCACATCGACTGGATGATCGGCTCGGGCGAGGTCGACGTGGACGGCGTCGGCGCCGACGGGCAGTCGGTGCCGGTGATGCGCCGGGGCGAGTGGGCCTGACGGCCAAGTCCGATCCGTCACGGCGCGGGATGCACGGCCGAAAAAAACCGATTAAGACGGCGCCATGGCAGCACATTCCCCGGCCGGACACCCCCATCGCGACGCAAGCGGCCGCCCGCTCGTCGCCGTCACCGGGCTCGGCATCGTCTCCTCCCTCGGGCACGGCCAGGACGCGACCTGGACCGCCCTGACGCAGGGGCGATCCGGCATCCACGCGATCGCGCGCTTCCCCACCGACGGCCTGCGCACCCGCATCGCCGGCACGGTCGACTTCCTCGACACCGACCCGCTGGTCGCCCCCGCCCTGTCCGAGCGCTTCGCCCGCGTGGCGGCCGAGGAGGCGGTGGCGCAGGCGGGCCTCGGCTCGGCCGGCGACTTCCCCGGCGCGCTGTTCATCGCGGTGCCGCCGGTCGAGATGGAGTGGCCGCAGCGCAAGGCCCTGGCGGAGGCCTGCGGCGGCGACGGGCCGGTGACCTATGCCGGCCTGCAGCAGGCGGCGGCGTCCCGCAGCTTCGACGCGTGGCACGACCTCTTCATCTTCGGCACGGTGGCCGACCGCATCGCCGAGCGCTTCGGCACCAAGGGCTCGCCGATCTCGCTCTCCACCGCCTGCTCGTCGGGCGCCACCGCGATCCAACTCGGCGTCGAGGCGATCCGCCGCGGCGAGATGCAGGCGGCGCTCTGCATCGGCACCGACGGGTCGGTGAACCCGGAATCGCTGATCCGCTTCTCGCTGCTCTCGGCGCTCTCGACCCAGAACGATCCGCCGGAGACGGCCTCGAAGCCGTTCTCGAAGAACCGCGACGGCTTCGTCATGGGCGAAGGCGCGGCGGCCCTGGTCCTGGAGGATGCGGCCTCGGCCGTGGCGCGCGGCGCGAAGATCCTCGGCTACGTGCTCGGCTGCGGCGAGAAGGGCGACGGCTTCCATCGCACCCGCTCCAGCCCCGACGGCGCGCCGATCATCGCGGCGATCCGTGCCAGCCTCGACGACGCCGGGATCGGGCCGGAGGCGATCGACACCGTCAACGCCCACGGCACCTCGACCCCCGAGAACGACCGCATGGAGGCGATGGGCCTGATGGCGGTGTTCGGGGAGGGCGCGGCGCGCATCCCCGTCACCTCGAACAAGTCGATGCTCGGCCACACCCTGACCGCCGCGGGCGCGATCGAGGCCGTGATCTCGCTGCTGACGATCCGGCACGGGCGCATCCCGCCGACGATCAACTACACCGTGCCGGACCCGGCGATCCCGCTCAACATCGTCACCGCGGCGCGCGACGTGCCGGTCTCCCGCGTGCTCTCGAATTCGTTCGGCTTCGGCGGGCAGAACACCTGCCTCGTGCTCGGCTCCGAGCCCGCATGAGCGCGGAAGCCAACGCGGATCGTCGCGTCCTCGTCACCGGCGGCGCCTCGGGGCTCGGCGCGGCGATCGTGCGGGCGGCCGCCGCCGCCGGCCACGGGGTCGACTTCACCTACCGCGCCTCCCAGGCCCCGGCCGAGGCGCTGCTCGCCGAGTTGCGCGAGCGCCATCCGGATGCGCGCTTCAAGGCGGTTTCGCTCGATCTCGCCGACCGCGGCGCCCTCGACGCCTTCTGCGAGGCGGCCGAGGCGGAGAGCTATTACGGCTTCGTGCACAATGCCGGCCAATCCTACGACGCGCTCGCCGCGATGCTCGACCAGGACCGGGCCGAGGCGCTGATGCAGGTCAACTTCTTCTCGCTGACGCGGATCGCCAAAAGCCTCGTGCGCGGCATGACCCGCGCGCGCGCCGGGCGCATCGTGGCGATCGGCTCGGTGGCGGCACTCCGCGCCAACACCGGCAACGCGGCTTACGCCGCGACCAAGGGCGCGCTGATCGCCTATTGCCGGACGCTCGCGATCGAGTCGGCCAAGCGCGGCGTCACCGTCAACGTCATCGCGCCGGGCTTCATCGACACGCCGATGATGGCCGGTTACGCCGCCCACCGCGCCGGCATGGAGCGCCAGATCCCCGCCGGCCGCTTCGCCGACCCGGCCGAGGTGGCGGCGCTCGCGGCGTTCCTCTTGGCCGGCCCCGCCGCCTACGTCACCGGTGCGGTCCTGCCGGTCGACGGCGGCCTGACGGCGATGATGGGCGTCCACCGCTGACCATGCGCGCGTCCCGCCACGTCCCGGCCGCCCTCGCCGGCCTGCTGCTCAGCTTCAGCACGGGTGCCGTGCGGGCCGATCCGGTCCCCTACCGCGTCGACGGCCTGCCGCGGGGCGAGACGCTGAGCATCCGCGCCGAGCCAGACCCCTCCGCCGAGGTGGTCGGCGAGATCCGTGCCCGCGCGCTGGTCGCAGGCTGCACCAACGACACGCCGAGCCGCACCACGTGGTGCCGGGTCAAGGTCGGCCGGACCGTGGGCTGGGCGCGGCGACGCTATCTCGCGCCGGAATAAACCCGGCTTGATGCTCCGGCGCGAAACGCCGTGCTAAACCCCACCCCGCGCCCTCATCCTGAGGTGCCGGAGCGAAGCGGAGGCCTCGAAGGAGGCAACCGGGGATCGCTTCGCTCTCCGGAGGGCTCCTTCGAGGCCCGCCGACGCGGGCGCCTCAGGATGAGGGCGTGAATGGGATCGGCCGAGATCCGGATGGGGTCGGCCCAGCGTTTGAAAGTCATCCGATGCAAGCCCTGCAACTCTTCGGCGACCGCGACCTGCGCTTGACCGAGGTCGAGGCGCCCCCTCCCCCCGGCCCCGGCGAGGTCCGGGTCCGCGTCCGCGCGGTCGGCCTGAACTTCATCGACGTCTGGGGCTTTCGCGGCATGGCCTTCGCCAAGCGGCGCCTGCCGCTGACCGTCGGCGCGGAGGCCGCGGGCGAGATCGCCGAGATCGGCGAGGGCGTCGAAGGGCTCAAAGTCGGCGACAAGGTCGCGCTCTACGGCGCCATGACCTGCGGCCGATGCCGCGCCTGCCGCGAGGGTCGCGACAACCTCTGCGAGGATGTCGGCGGTGTGATGGGCTTCCACATCGACGGCTTCGCCCGCGAGTTCGTCATCATGCCGGCCCGGCTCGTGGTGAAGGTGCCCGACGCCGTCAGCCTCACCGACGCGGCCTGCGCCGGCATCGCCTTCGGCACGGTTCAGCACATGCTGTTCGACAACGCCAAGCTGGAGCCGGGCGAGAGCATCCTGGTCCATGCCGGCGGCTCGGGGATCGGCACCGCGGCGATCCGCATGGCCAAGGCGATCGGCTGCACCGTCTACACGACGGTGGGCGACGACGAGAAGGGCGCCAAGGCCGCCGAGCTCGGCGCCGACCACGTCGTCAACTACCGCACCGAACGCTTCGAGGGCGAGGTCCGCCGCCTGACCAAGCGCAAGGGCGTGGACGTGGTGTTCGAGCATGTCGGGCCCGACACCTGGAACGGCTCGCTGCTCTGCCTCAAGCGCGGCGGCCGGCTCGTCACCTGCGGCTCGACCTCCGGCGTCTCGACCACCATGAATTTGATGCAGCTGTTCCAGCAGCAATACCGCATCACCGGCTCGTTCGGCTGCCGGCTCGCCAACATTGCGCAATCGCTGGACAAGATGGCGGCCGGCATCCGGCCCGTCGTCGACACGGTCTATCCTCTGGCGGATTTCGCTCAGGGGCTCGAACGGCTGGAATCGCGCAAGGTCTTCGGCAAGATCCTGGTGAGCTTCTGACGCCCTCCCCTCTCGCGACGAAATGATCTAAGCCCGCGGAATCTCCCGTGGGCGTTTCGTTCCGCGGCGCCTCCCGCCCTCCCCGCCTCGACGGGACGGCCCGCACCCGAGAGTGACCCGTTGCTGCGCCTCGCCCTGACCCTGAAGCGCAACCTGCCGCGGCTCGCGGGCTTCGCGATGCTGCCGTTGATCCGCACGGTGTTCTGGCTGTCGCGCATCCTCGGTCCCGAGCGGGCGGGCGACGCCGGCGGCGCGCTTCTGCGCGCGATCGGGCCGTGGCTGCCCTCGCACAGGACCGCGCTCGCGAACCTGCGCGCCGCCTTCCCCGACGCGTCCGAGGCCGAGATCCGAGGCATCGCGCGCTCCGCCTGGGACAACCTCGGCCGCACCGGCGCCGAATACGCCCACCTCGACACGCTGTTCGACTTCGACCCCGCCGACCCGGCGACCCAGCGCATGCAGGTCGAGGGCCTGGAGCACTTCCTGGCGTTGCGCGACGACGGCCAGCCGGGCCTGGTGTTCTCGGCGCATCTGGCGAACTGGGAGCTGCCGGCGATCTGCGCGGCGAAGTTCGATCTCGAGACCACGGCGGTGTTCCGCGCGCCGAACAATCCGGCCGCCGCCCGGCTGGTGCAGGAGGTGCGGCGCAAGACCATGGGGGGCTTGGCCGCCTCCGGCCCCGGCGGCGCCTTCGCGATGCAGGGCGTGGTCGAGCGCGGCGGCCATCTCGGGCAGCTGATCGACCAGCACTTCACCCGCGGCGTCGTGGTGTCGTTCTTCGGGCGCCCCTGCCTCGCGAACCCGCTGCTCGCCAAGCTCGCCCGCCATTACGATTGCCCGGTCCACGGCTCGCGGGTGGTGCGGCTCCCGAACGGCCGTTTCCGGCTCGAGCTGACCCCGCCCCTCGACCTGCCCCGCGACGCGGACGGGGCGATCGAGATCGCCGGCGCGATGCAGGCGATGACAACAATCGTCGAGGGCTGGGTGCGCGAGAATCCCGGCCAGTGGCTGTGGATGCATCGGCGCTGGCGCCCGAACATGCTGCCGAAGCCGCGCGTTCGGTTGGGCGGTGGGACTCAAGCCAACGTGATTTCCCAGCCGGCGTCCGGTGCGCTCTCCTGAGGCGATGACGGAGACCCGCGTCCGTTCCCATGCGCCCGCCCGGCTCCGCGCCCTCCTCGCGGCGCTGACCCTCGGCATGTCGTGCCGTCCGGCGGCGGCCGAGCCCTTGCGGGCGGTCGTCGAGCTGTTCACCAGCCAGGGATGCGCCGCATGCCGCTCGGCGGACCCGGTGATCGGCGACCTCGCGCGCCAGCCCGGCATCCTCGCGCTCACCCTGCCGGTGACCTACTGGGACTACCTCGGCTGGAAGGACACCCTGGCCCAGCGCCCGTTCGGCGAGCGCCAGCACGGCTATTCCGGGGTCCACGGGGCGCGACAGATGTTCACGCCGCAGGCCGTCATCAACGGCTCGGCCTCGACCGTCGGCTCCGATCGGCCGGCGCTGGAAAAGCTGCTGCGCGAGTCGAGCGCCCGCGGCGGCCTCTCCGTCCCGGTCCGCGGCGAGGAGCGGGACGAGCGCATCGTGATCGAGATCGGGGCCGAGCCGGCGCCGAAGGCCGAGCTCAAGGGGGACGTCTGGCTGGTGCCGGTCCTGCGCAGCCGCCCGGTCGCGATCGGCGGCGGCGAGAACCGCGGCCGCACCGCGACCTACGTCAACGTCGTGCGCGGGATGCAGCGCCTCGGCCCCTGGACGGGCCAGGCGGTGCGGTTCGAGGTGCCCCGCGCAGCCGCCCGTGTCGGCGAGGCCGACGCCTGGGTCGTGGTGGTCCAGGGCTCGAAGGGCGGGCGCCCCGGCCGGATCTACGGCGCCGCCAAGGGGCCTGGCCTCTGAGGAGGCGACCTGCTCCGCAAGGCGGCGCCTGCCTCGTGGTCCGACAGGCGTTCGCGCGGCCCTAGGGGTCGAGCCCTTCGGCGATGCGGCGGCGGGCGCGCAGCTTTTCCATGCGCGACACCGAGAACACCGAGGCCTCGTAGAGCAGCAGCATCGGCAGGGCGAGGGAGAGCTGCGAGATCACGTCCGGCGGCGTCAGCACGGCGGCGGCGACGAAGACCAGGACGATCGCGTAGCGCCGCTTCTCGCGCAGGAACTTGGCGTCGATGATGCCGACCTGCCCGAGCAGGGTCAGGATCACCGGCAGCTGGAAGGCGATGCCGAAGGCGAAGATCAACGTCATGATCAGCGAGAGGTACTCGTCGACCTTCGGCAGCAGCGCGATCGTCGGCTCGCCCGCGACGCCGACCTGCTGCAGCGACACCGAGAACTTGATCAGCAGCGGCATCGCCAGGAAGAACACCACCAGCGCGCCCAGGATGAAGAACACCGGCGTGGCGACGAGGTAGGGCATGAAGGCCTTGCGCTCGTTCCGGTACAGGCCCGGCGCAACGAAGGCGTAGATCTGCGTCGCGATCACCGGGAAGGCGAGGAACGCCGCGCCGAAGACGCTGAGCTTGATGTTGGTGAACACCTGCTCGAGGAAGTGGGTCGCGATGAGCTTTGCGTTCTCGACCCCGACGATCGAGACGTAGGGGTGGACGAGGATGTTGTAGATCTCGCGCGAGAAGAAGAAGCATCCGAAGAACATCACCACGAAGGCGATCAGCGACTTGATCAGCCGCGCGCGCAATTCGATCAGGTGGTCGAGGAGCGGCGCCCGCGACGCCTCGATCTCGGCCTCGTCCGTCTGGTCGATCATCGCTTAATGGCCTGCGGCCGGTGCGGAGGGGGCCGGCCCGTGCGGCGCCGGCGCCGGATCGGGGGCTGGGCCGTAGGGGTCGTCGACGGACCCGGGAACCGGGGGCGCCGCGGGAGCGGCCGCGATCTCGGTCGCGTGCTGGGCGGTCGTCTGCGCGACAGGTTGATCGAGCGCCTTCGGCACGTCGTAGGCGCCGCCCCCGGAGGCCGGCGTCTCACTTTCGGCCGCCTTCAACTGCGCCGTCGCGTCGGCCAAGGTCGCGGCGCTCGGCTTCGGCGCACGTGCCTCGACGGCGCCCTTCAGCTCGTCGCGGATGGTCTGGACCGGGTTGAAGCCGCCACTCGCGTTGCGCACCGTGTCGCGGATGCCGTCGACCTCCTTGCGGACGTCGTCGAGCTCCGCCTCGCGGATCGCCTCGTTGAACTGCATCTGGAACTCGCCCGCCATGCGGCGGACCTTCCGCGTCACCTGGCCCACGGTGCGCAGGGCCTTCGGCAGGTCCTTCGGCCCGATGACGATGAGGGCGACGCCGCCGATCAGCATCACCTCCCCCCAGCTCATGTCCAGCATGTCGTCGACGGTCCTGCAGCCTCGGACCCGTCGCCACGGCGCCGACGGGACTCGGGAAATGAGCCGTGCACCCTCTCGGGTGCGGGCCTCCTCAGACGGGCTTGCGCTCGCCTTGCGGCAGGTGGCTCGCGGGGATCGCGGTGCCGGGGCTGGTCTCGGCCGCATGCGGGATGGTGCGGACGGGCTCGGACGGGGCCACCGGCGGCGTCGCGGCCTGCGTCGGCGTCTCGTCCTCGGCCATGCCCTTCTTGAAGGCCTTGATGCCCTTGGCGACGTCGCCCATCAGGTCCGACACCTTGCCGCGTCCGAACAGCAGCATGACGATGACGGCGACGACGACCCAGTGCCAGATACTCATGCTGCCCATGGCAACCTCCTGCGCCACGAGCCACGCATCGTTACGAGACGTGTCCGCGACGGCCCATGTCCGCGGTGGAATTTCAGCCGGAACCTAGGGACCGCGCCGGGTTAACACAAGCGGTCAATCCCGCGCGGGAGGGGCGAACCCATGCGCCGCCGGCAACGGTCAGGCGGCCTGCGCCAGGGCCGCGGCGAATTGCGCGCGGGCGAGCTGGAGGTCGAAGCCGTCGCGACCGTGGTCGAGCCGGGCGAGCGCGGCCTCGGCGCGGCGCAGGGCGTCGCCTTCCAGCGCCGGCGTCCCCTCGGCGACGGCGCGCATCTCGTCCGCGTCGCCGTTGCAATGGAGCGCCACGTCGATGCCGGCTGCGAAGGCCGCCTCCGCCCGCGCCCGGAACGGACCGGTCAGCGCGTGCATCGAGAGGTCGTCGGTCATCAGCAGGCCGTCGAAGCCGATCGCGCCGCGGATCACGTCGGCGATCACGGTCCGCGACTGGGTGGCGGGCCGGTCGGGGTCGATCTGCGTGAACACCACGTGGGCGCTCATCGCCATCGGCAGGTCGGCGAGCGTGCGGAAGGGCCCGAAGTCCTGGGCGGCCAGGGATTCCAGGCTGGCCTCGACGACCGGAAGGCCGTGATGGCTGTCGCAGGCGGCGCGGCCGTGCCCGGGGATGTGCTTCATCACCGGGAGCACCCCGCCGGCCATCAGGCCCTCGGCCACCGCCCGGCCGATCTCGGCCACTTGGCTCGGCGTCGTGGCGTAGGCGCGGTCGCCGATGATGTCGTGGGCGCCGGGCTCCGGCACGTCGAGGACGGGCGCGCAGTCGACGTTGATGCCGACCTCGGAAAGGTCGTGCGCCATCAGGCGCGCGCCGAGCCGCGCCATCGCGGTCGCCGCCCCGTCGAGCCGGCGGAAGCGTCCGCCCGCCGGATAGGCCGGCCAGTGCGGCGGCCCCATGCGCTGCACCCGGCCGCCCTCCTGGTCGATCAGGATCGGCGCGTCGTCCCGGCCGATCGTCGCCCGCAGCGACGCGGTCAGCGCGCGGACCTCGTCCGGCGTGCCGATGTTGCGCTTGAACAGGATGAAGCCCCAGGGGCGCACGTCCCGGAAGAAGGCGGTCTCCTCCGCCGACAGGGTCTTGCCGGCGCAGCCGAGGATGAGGGCACGGGAGGTCATCGGCGACGGTCTTCCCGGAAGGGGGGGTGAAGTTGTCAGGACCCGTGAGCGGGCGAATCCGCCGGGAAGCGTCCGACGGGACCGCCCCGCGCCGCAAGCCCGAACCGTGGCCTCGGCCGGCGGCGGGGCCGGACGGCGGAGAAGTGTTGCGGCGGCGACTCAGGCGGGCCGCCGACGGGTCGGCGGCCCAAGTTGCGGTTCAGATCACATCAGTTCTTGGCGACGAAGCACTGGCCGCCGGCGCCCTGGAGCTCGGTGCAGAGGCTGGTGGCCTCGGCCTTGGCGAGCGGCCCGACGCGGACGCGGAAGATCGTCTTGCCGTTGACCTCGGCCTGGCGGATCAGCTCCGGCTTGCCGGCGAGCTGGCCGTACTTGCCCTGCATCTCGCGGAACGCGGCCTGCGCATCCTTGGCGCTGGTGCGCACGCCGAGCTGGACCGAGAACCCGCCGACGGCGGCGGTGCTGACGGTCGCGGTCGTCGCCGGAGCCTCGACGGGGGCGGAGGCCTCCGGTGCGACGGCGGCGACGCGCTGGGGCGCCTTCGGTTTGGCCGGCTGCGGCACGACCGCAGCGGGCGTGCGCTCGGCGGCCGGCGCCTGCACGGCGGCGGGCGGCGGCTGCTGGGTCACGGTCTGGGTCGGCATCTGCGGCGTCGCCCCCGCCGCCATCCGGCCGGGCTTGGCGCGGGCGGCCGGCGCGTCGTCGCCCGGCAGCGTCATGGTCGGGACCGGCGAAATCGGGGCCGCCTCGGCCTGTGCCTCGCGCTGGGCCGCCGGGGGCGGCGTATCCGGCCGCACCACGACGGTGCGGACCTTGCGGGGCTGGCCGAACGCGTCGAACGAGGCCGAGCCCGGGGTGACGTTGGCGGTCTCGCCGCGATCCTGCGCCGAGCGCTCCTGGCCCTGCGCCGCGCGGGCGGCCTGGGCCACGTCGAGGGGCTGCTCCTCGCGGTTGACGATGCGGATCTGGCTGTCCTTGGCCTTGGGCTCGTAGATCTGGCGGTTCTGGTCCGGGATCTCGACGCCGTCGGCGACCTTCGGCGCGACCTTCACCGGCGAGGTGTCGGCCTGGACCACCGGGACGCCGCCGCCGCCGCCGCCGCCGTGCCGCAGGGTCTTGTAGGTCACCGCGCCGGTGACGGCGACGAGGACGACGGCGACGCCCGCGCCGACCTTGACCAGGCGGTTGCGCGGCTTCACCCGCTTGAGGCTGCGCTGGTCGTAGGCCTCGGCGTCGCCCGCCTCGTTCTGGTAGGCCTCGGCTTCGGCGTAGCGCGCCTGCTGCTCGGACCCGTGATCGACGGAGGCGAGGTACTGGTCGAAGGCGTCGGCCGGGGCGTTGCGCTGCGGCTCGGCGTAGGCGGCGGCCGCGGGCGCGAAGCTCGGCTCCTGGCGGCCGCGGTGGGCGGCGCCCTGCGTCTGCGCCGCCGGCTCGCGCCGGTCGTCGCGGGCGGCGAGCAGCGCGCGGAAGGGGTCGTCCTGCCCGACGATGCGGGCGAGTTCCGCCAGCGGGTCGGGCTTCTGCGCGGCCGGCTCGGCCCCACGCGGGGCCGGCGAGGGCTGCTGTAGATCGCGCGCGAAGGCGTCGAAGTCGACAGGCGCGCGCGAAGCGTTCGTCATGGCAGCATCCTCATCCTACGCCGACTTTTACGGGGGCGCACTCACCGCATCGCGTCCGGAGCGCTCACGCCGAGGACGGCGAGACCGGATGCCAAGACGCCTCGCAGCGCCTCGATCAGCGCTAGCCTCGCCCGAGTTGACTTTCGGTCGGTTGGATTAACAAACCGTAATTGCGGCAAGTCTTTGCCCTTGTTCCAGAAACTATGAAGGCTACTCGCCGTCTCGTAGAGATGGAAGGCGATCCGGTGCGGTTCGTGCGCTGCGGCGGCCGCCTCCAGCACCCGCGGGTACTGCGCGATCAGCCGCAGCATCTCGGCCTCGCCCGCATCCGACAGGAGCGCGAAATCCGCGTCCGCGAGCCCGGCAGCGTCCGCGGGGTCGAAGTCGGGAAACGCCTCGCGCGCCTGCCGCTGCACCGAGCGGATGCGGGCGTGGGCGTACTGGACGTAGAAGACCGGGTTGTCCTTGGACTGCTCGACCACCTTGGCGAGGTCGAAGTCGAGGGTCGCGTCGTTCTTGCGGTAGAGCATCATGAAGCGGATCGCGTCGCGGCCGACCTCGTCGATGACCTCGCGGAGCGTCACGAACTCGCCCGAGCGTTTGCTCATCTTCACCGGCTCGCCCGCGCGCAACAGCCGCACCAGCTGGCACAGCTTCACGTCGAGGCTCGCCTTGCCGTCGGTGACGGCCTTCACCGCCGCCTGCATGCGCTTGACGTAGCCGCCGTGGTCGGCGCCGAGCACGTCGATCAGCTCGGTGGCGCCGGCGAGGTACTTGGCCTGGTGGTAGGCGATGTCGGAGGCGAAGTAGGTGTAGGAGCCGTCCGACTTCAGCAGCGGCCGGTCGGTGTCGTCGCCGAAGTCCCTCGTGCGGAACAGGGTCTGCTCGCGGTCCTCCCAATCCTCCGGCACCTGGCCCTTGGGCGGCGGCAGGCGGCCCTCGTAGACGAGCCCCTTCTCGCGCAGCTCCGCGAGCAGCGTTGCGACGGCGCCGCCGCCCTCCCCCTGCAGGGTGCGCTCGGAGAAGAACACGTCGTGGTGGATGCCGATCGCGGCGAGGTCCCCGCGGATCATCTCCATCATCTCGGCGATGGCGGTCTCGCGCACCACCGGCAGCCATTCGGAGTCCGGCTTTTCGAGCAGCGCGCGGCCGTGGGTCTCGGCCAGCGCCTGCCCGACCGGCACGAGGTAGTCGCCGGGATAGAGACCCTCGGGGATCGCGCCGACCGTTTCGCCCAGCGCCTCGCGGTAGCGCAGGTAGGCGGAGCGGGCAAGCACGTCGACCTGCGCGCCCGCGTCGTTGATGTAGTACTCGCGCGTCACCTGCCGGCCGGCGGCGACCAGGAGGTTCGCCAGCGCGTCGCCGAACACCGCCCCGCGCCCGTGCCCGACATGCATCGGGCCGGTGGGGTTGGCCGAGACGTACTCGATGTTGACCGGCCCGCCGGCCATGTGCCCGCGCCCGTAGCCGGCGGGATCGGCCAGCACGCCGCGCAGCACGTCGTGGAAGACGGCCGGCGCCAGCCGCAGGTTAATGAAGCCGGGGCCGGCGACCGCGGCCTCGACCACGCGCGGGTCCTGGCGCAGCTCGGCGGCCAGCGCCTCGCCGAGCGCCTTCGGGTTGGTCTTGGCCTCCTTGGCGAGCACCAGGGCGGCGTTCGTCGCGAGGTCGCCGTGGCTCGCGTCGCGCGGCGGCTCGACCACGACCCGGGCAAGGTCGAGGCCCTCGGGAAGCGTCCCGCCGCGGACCAGCGCCTCGACGGCCTCACGCACGCGCGCCTCGAACAGGGCGAAGATGTTCATGATCGTGGTCAACCCGCTCGCGCCGACGGCCGGACGGGCCGGCGGCGCCTCATCCCCGCGCCATAGCAAGGGGGGGCGGAGGTGTCACGGCGGAGGTGTCACGGCGAAGCGGGCCGCGTCCAGCCTTCGAGGACGCTGCGCAACGGCTCCGGCAGCGGCACCGGGCGGCGGGTGGCGCGGTCGACGTAGACGTGGACGAAGAAGCCTTCCGCCGACGCCGCATCCGCGTCGCCGCGGAACAGGCCGATCTCGTAGCGCACGCTCGACCTTCCGATCCGCGCCACGCGCACCCCTGCGGTCACGCGATCGGGGAAGGCGAGCGGCGCGTGGTAGCGGCAGCCGGTCTCGACCACGAGGCCGATCACCGGGGATCGTGCGATGTCGAGGGCGCCGGCCTCGACCAGCAGGCCGTTCACCGCCGTGTCGAAGAAGGCGTAGTAGACCACGTTGTTGACGTGCCCGTAGACGTCGTTGTCGGCCCAGCGCGTGGTGATCGGCACGTGGCGCGGGTAGGCGGCGCGGGAGCCGGCGGCCTCGCGCGGCGGGCTGGCGTTCGGGGCAAGCGTCTCGCGCATCGCGTCGTCCCTCGCGGAAGAGATCCGGAGCCCGGTCTACCAGATCGAAGACCGCGTTTCGCCGGCCCGATCCGCTGCGATTTCGCTTCCCGGCTGGGCGGATCGCGCGCATCGCCTGGGCAACCCGCGGAGATTTTGTGCAGAGGCCCGTCGGCGGTTTGACGGGCCGATTCGAGCCGCTACCGTTCCCGTCTTCCGGCCCGCCGCGGGCGGCGCGGCTCGCGTTCGGAGAGGTGGCCGATGAACGAACCCGCCGCGGCGATGAACGTCGGGGTCTTCATCCCGATCGGCAACAACGGCTGGCTGATCTCGGAGAACGCGCCGCAATACAAGCCGAGCTTCGCCCTCAACAAGGCGGTCACGCTGAAGGCCGAGGGCTACGGGCTCGACTTCGCCCTGTCGATGATCAAGCTGCGCGGCTTCGGCGGCAAGACCGAGTTCTGGGACCACAACCTCGAATCGTTCACGCTGATGGCCGGGCTCGCCGCCGTCACCTCCAAGATCAAGCTGTACGCCACGGCGCCGACCCTGTGCTTCCCGCCCGCGATCACCGCGCGGATGGCCGCCACCATCGACTCGATCTCCGGCGGGCGCTTCGGCCTCAACCTGATCACCGGCTGGCAGAAGCCGGAATATTCGCAGATGGGCCTCTGGCCCGGCGACGCGTTCTTCGCCGACCGGTACCGGTACCTCTCCGAATACGCGCAAATCCTGCGCGAGCTCTGGGAGACAGGGCGCAGCGACCTCAAGGGCACGTACTTCCAGATGGACGATTGCCGCCTGAGCCCGCGACCGCAGGCGCCGATGAAGCTGATCTGCGCCGGCCAGAGCGAGGCCGGCATGGCCTTCACCGCCACCTACGCCGACTACAACTTCTGCTTCGGCAAGGGTGTGAACACCCCCACCGCCTTCGCGCCGACCGTCGCGCGCCTTGAGGCCGCCAAGGCGAAGACCGGTCGCGACGTGTCCTCCTACGTGCTGTTCATGGTGATCTCGGACGAGACCGACGCCGCCGCCCACGCCAAGTGGGAGCACTACAAGGCGGGGGCCGACCAGGAGGCCATCGCCTGGCTCGGCGTGCAGGGCGCGGCCGACACCAAGTCGGGCGCCGACACCAACGTGCGCCAGATGGCCGACCCGACCTCGGCGGTGAACATCAACATGGGCACCCTCGTCGGCTCGTTCGAGAGCGTGGCGCGGATGCTCGACGACGTGATGACCGTGCCCGGCACCGGCGGGGTGCTGCTGGTGTTCGACGACTTCCTGAAAGGGCTCGACGATTTCGGGCAGAAGATCCAGCCGCTGATGCGGACCCGCCGGCACGTCGCTTCGGCGGCGCCCCTGTCCGAGGTCGCGTGATGGAGGCGCCCGCCGGATATCGCGACCCGGCCGGCCGCTTCGGCGGCGTGACGCTGCCGGCGCGCCCCGAGCCGATCGCCTTCGCGCCCGAGGCGACCGCGCTCATCGTCGTGGACATGCAGAACGCCTACGCGACCAAGGGCGGCTACCTGGATCTGGCCGGCTTCGACGTCTCGCAGACCGGTCCGGTGATCGGCCGCATCGCCGCCGCGGTCGCCGCCGCGCGGGCGGCCGGCATCGTCGTGCTGTGGTTCCAGAACGGATGGGACGCGGACTACGTCGAGGCCGGGGGGCCGGGCTCGCCGAACTGGCACAAGTCGAACGCGCTGAAGACGATGCGGCGGCAGCCGGGGCTGAACAGCCGGCTGCTCACCCGCGGCACCTGGGATTACGATCTGGTCGACGCGCTCGAGCCGCAGCCCGGCGACATCGTCATGGGCAAGCCCCGTTACAGCGGCTTCTACAACACCGCGCTCGACAGCACCCTGCGGGCGCGGGGCATCCGCACGCTGGTCTTCACCGGCATCGCCACCAACGTCTGCGTGGAATCGACCCTGCGCGACGGGTTCTTCCTCGAATATTTCGGCATCGTGCTCGCCGACGCCACCCACCAGGCCGGCCCGCCGAGCCTGCAGGAGGGCGCGCTCCTCAACATCGAGACCTTCTTCGGCTGGGTCTCGGACGTGGCCGCCTTCGAGACCGCCCTGTCGGCCAGGGACGCCATTGCCGCCGAATAGACCCGAACACAGAGTCCCAAAGAAATGCCCAAGACCGTCGTGATCCCGCCCGGCACCGGCAAGCCGCTGGCGCCCTACGTCCCCGGTACGCTCGCGGACGGCGTGCTCTACGTCTCCGGCACCCTGCCGCTCGACGCCGACGCCAACGTCGTCCACGTCGGCGACGCCGCCGCCCAGACGCGTCACGTGCTGGAGACGATCAAGGGCGTCGTGACGGCCGCCGGCGGCACCATGGACGACG
Source organism: Methylobacterium cerastii (assembly GCF_022179125.1). Taxonomy (GTDB): domain Bacteria; phylum Pseudomonadota; class Alphaproteobacteria; order Rhizobiales; family Beijerinckiaceae; genus Methylobacterium; species Methylobacterium cerastii. Next base: position 59,992 of record NZ_BPQG01000001.1, on the reverse strand, counting down.
TGACCTTCAACCACGTCTTCCTCAAAGACTGGGCCGACTACGCCGCGATCAACGCGGTCTACGCCGAGTACTTCCCCGGCGAGAAGCCGGCGCGCTACTGCATCCAGTGCGGGCTGGTGAAGCCGGACGCCCTGGTGGAGATCGCCTCGGTGGCGCATGTCGGCCACCCGGTCGGCGCGCTCGCCGTCGACACCTCGGTCTGATGCCGGTCCACCACGACGTCGCGGGCGACGGCGCGCGCACCGTCCTGCTCTCCCCGGGGCTCGGCGGGATGGCGGGCTACTTCGCGCCGCAGATGCCCGCTTTGGTCCCGCACTTCCGGGTCCTGACCTACGACCACCGCGGCACCGGCCGCTCGAAGGGCGCGCTCGAGCCCGGCCACGACATCGCGGCGATGGCCGAGGACGCGCTGGCCGTCCTCGACGCCACCGGAACCGAGACCGCGGACGTGGTCGGGCACGCGCTCGGCGGGCTGATCGCCCTGCAACTGGCGCTGGCCCACCCCACCCGCGTCGGGCGCGTCGTCGTCGTCAACGGCTGGGACGCGATCGATTCCGCGACGCTGCGGTGCTTTTCCGCCCGCAAGGCGCTCCTGAACCAGGCCGGCCCGGAGGCCTTCGTCCGGGCGCAGGCGATCTTCCTCTATCCGGCCCCGTGGCTCTCCGAGAACGCCACGCGGGTCGCGTCGGACGAGGCGCATGCGCTGGCGCATTTCCCCGGCCCCGAGACGGTGCTCGCGCGGATCGCCGCGCTGGAGCGCTTCACGCTCGAAGGCCGGCTCGGCGCGATCCCGCACGAGACCCTGGTGATGGCGGCCCGCGACGACGTGCTGGTGCCCTACACCGCCTCCGAACGCCTCGCCGCCGGCCTCGCCAACGCCCGCCTCGACCTCGTGCCGGAGGGCGGCCACGCCCACAGCGTCACGCGCGCCGAAGCGTTCAACCGGACGCTGCTCGATTTCCTGGGTCGAGTGCGGGTCACCGCGATGTCCGATCTTCGATGACGGCCGCACCCGTTTTCCCGGACGGGTGAAGCGTCAGCGGAACCCGATCCGGGACCCAGCGGACAAGGGTCGCGAAGCGTCGGAAACCCTTGCGCCGTTCGTCAGCCTTGCGCCGTTCGTATCGAGCCGCTGGCGCGGCCCTTCCTTCTGCTGGTTCCCGGATCGCCTTCCGCTGACGCTCCAGGCGTCCGGGAAAACGGCGTGCCGGCGAAGGGCGTGGGCTCGACGCCCACTCAGGCCGGCTCGAACAGCGGCACCTGACGCATCTCCGGCACCAGCACCAAGCCCTTGTCGGTGATGCGGATCTGAGGGATCACCGAGAGCGGAATCAGGTTGAAGCCCATATAGGGGATGGTGCAGCCGGCCCGCTCCCAGGCGACCTTGAGGGCGCGGACCCCCTCGGCGACGGCGCCGACGCGCTTGTCCGAGAGAAGGCCGGCCACCGGCAGCGGCACCATCGCGACGACCGCGCCGTCCTCGACGACGCAGACCCCGCCCTGATGCGCCGCGACGGCCTCGACCGCGACGCGCATGTCGGCCTCGTTCAGCCCGGCGACGATCAGGTTGTGCGAATCGTGGCCGACGCTGCTCGCCACCGCGCCCCGCTTCAGCCCGAAGGCCCGCAGCAGCCCGTGCGCCGCGTGGCCGCCGAGTCCGTGCCGCTCCACCACGGCGACGTGGCACAGGTCGTGTCCCGCGAGCGTCGCCGCCCAGTCCCCAGCGGGGTTCAGGGCCACGCGCTCGTGCATGAGCTCGATGCCCGGCAGGGTCGTGCGGATCGCGTTGACGGTGCAGGGCGCCGAAGGCAGTGCCGGGACCAGGTCCGGCAGGACGGTGGGCAGATGGACGGTGGCGTAGGCCCGGGCCGGGTAGCGGTAGGGACGCGACAGGGCCGCGTCGAGGCGGGGTGTGACCGTGCGGTTCTCGACCACCAGCTCGCCGCCGTACCAGGTCGATTGCGGCACGAGGTCGTCGTCCAGCAGAACGAGGTCGGCCCGGCGGCCGCCGCCGAGGCCTCCGATCTCGCCGTCGAGGCCGTAGCGGGTCGCGGGGTGCAGCGAGCCCATCGACCAGGCCGCGGGCTTCGGGATGCCCATCCGCACCGCCTCCCGCACCACCCAGTCGAGCCCGTAGGCGAGGAGGTCTTCCGCGTCGCGGTCGTCGGTGCAGCAGCAGACCCGCTTGCCTGCGGCACCGTAGTCGATGACCGTACCGATCGCCTTCGGCAGCGAGTGCCACGGGGTGGTGGGCGGCCCGCCGCGCAGGAAAATCCAGACGCCGGCGTCGAGCAGGTCGTCGGCGATGTCGCGGTCGATCGCCTCGTGGGTGTCGGTGACGCCGGACGCGGCGTAGGCCGCGACGAAGTCCCGGCCGTAGATGTGGCCCGAGACCGGGCGCCCGCGCGACAGCGAGGCCGCGATGATCGCGTGCGCGCGCGGGTCGCCCTCCGCCACCGCGACGAAGTCCATCTTCTCGCCCAAGCCCACGGCCTCGGGCCAAGCGTCGAACAGGGCGGCGATCTTCTCGGCGGTGAGGTCGCCGCCCGCGGTCTCCAGCTCCGGCCGCGTCGCCGGCACCGTGCTCGGCACCGTGAGGTAGATGTTGAGCGGGGCCTCGCGGGCATCCTCCAGCATCCAGGCGACGCCGTCGGCATCAAGCACGTTGCCGATCTCGTGGCTGTCGCAGACGATCGTCGTCGTGCCGTTGAGCAACGCGGCCTCCGCGTAGGCGCAGGCGGTGACCATGCTGCTCTCGATGTGCAGGTGCGGGTCGACGAGGCCCGACGCGATCAGGCCGCCGCCCGCATCGAACCGCGCTGCGCCGCCGCGATGGCTGCCGGCGGGCTTCACCGCCGCGATGCGGCCGCCCGCGACCCAGATCTCGCGCTCGGGCAGGATGCGGTCGGAATAGGTCGAGAGTACCCGCGCGCCTGCGATCACCAGATCGGGCTCGGCCCGGCCCGACGCCACGTCGGCCAGGCGGCGCGTCATCGTCGCCAGCGGCGCGACGGAGAAGCGGTTCAGCGGGCTTTGGGACATCGGGGCTCCCGGATCGGTCTTCGGCGGATGCGGGCTACCGGGGCACGCATCGTGCCAGGGCCTTGCGGACCGGCCCGCCTCATCAGGGTCCACGGACGAGGCTACGAAGGACAATGCCTGAATTCGACCTCGCGATCCGCGGCGGCACCGTCGTCACCGCCGCCGACACGCTCCGCGCCGAGATCGGCATCCGCGACGGCCGCATCGTCACTGTCGCCGAGCGGGTGGCGGACGCCGCCCGCACCGTCGATGCGTCCGGCCTCTTGGTGCTGCCGGGCGGCATCGACAGCCACGTCCACATCGCGCAGCCCTCCGGCCCCGGCATCGTCATGGCCGACGACTTCGCGTCGGCGACCCGCGCCGCGGCGGCCGGCGGCAACACCTGCGTGATGCCGTTCGCGCTGCAGCCGCGGGGCGCGTCCCTGCGCGAGGCGGCCGAGGCCTATCGCGCGCTGGCCGAGGGGCAGTGCCACGTCGACGTGGCGATCCACCTGATCGTCTCGGACCCGACCGAGGCGGTGCTCGGCCAGGAGCTGCCGGCGCTGATCGCCGCCGGATACACCTCGTTCAAGGTGTTCATGACTTACGACGACCTCGTCCTGAACGACCGCCAGATCCTCGACGTGTTCGACGTGGCCCGGCGCGAGGGCGCCCGCGTGATGGTCCACGCCGAGGGCTACGACGCGATCCGCTACCTCAGCGAACGCCTGGAGAAGGCGGGCGAGACCCGGCCGTTCGGTCATGCGCTGTCGCGGCCGCAACTGGTCGAGCGCGAGGCGGCGCACCGGGCGATCAGCCACGCCGAGCTCGTCGACCTCGACATCGTCATCGTCCACGTCTCGGGCGAGCAGGCGATGGAGCAGATCGCGTGGGCGCAGGGGCGCGGCCTCAAGATTCACGCCGAGACCTGCCCGCAATACCTGACGCTCACGGCCGACGACATGAAGGGGATCGGCGACGACCCGATGTCGGGCGCGAAGTACGTCTGCTCGCCGCCCCCGCGGGACGCCGCGAGCCAGGCGGCGATCTGGTCCGGCCTGCAGCGTGGGGTGTTCGAAGTGGTCTCCTCCGACCATTGCCCGTTCCGCTACGACGACCCCGCCGGCAAGTTGAACCCGCGCGGAAAAACCTCCTTTCGCTGGATCCCGAACGGCATCCCCGGCATCGAGACCCGGTTGCCGGTTCTGTTCTCGGAGGGCGTGTCGACGGGGCGGATCACGCTGAACCAGTTCGCCGCGCTCACCGCCACGAACCACGCCAAGCTCTACGGCCTATATCTGCGCAAAGGCTCGATCGGCCCCGGCTTCGACGCCGACCTGACCCTGTGGGACCCGAACCACCGCGAGACGATCCGCCAGGCCGCCCTCCATCACGGCGCCGACTACACGCCCTGGGAAGGATTCCAGGTGACCGGCTGGCCGGTGATGACCATCGCGCGCGGTCGGGTGATCGCCGAGGATGGGCGGGTGCTGTCCGAGCCGGGCCAAGGCCGCGTCCTCGACCGGAGCCTCGCACCGGGCTGAGGCTCAACGTGTGCCGACGCTCCGAAAGATCCGGTCCGGTGCGAACGGGGTCGCGGTCAGCCGCGCGCCGGTGGCGTCGCGGATCGCGTTGGCGAGCGCCGGGGCGACCGGGTTGAACGGGCTCTCGCTCATCGACTTCGCGCCGAGCGGGCCGACGCTGTCGTGGGTGTCGGCGAACAGCACCTCCGTCGCCGGCACGTCGGCGCAGGCGGGGATGTGGTAGTTGCGGAACGTCTGCGTGGTCACGCGGCCTTCCGCGTCGAGGCGCAAGTCCTCGTAAAGCGCCGCGCCGAGCGCCTGCGCGACGCCGCCCTCGACCTGCCCGCGGCACTGCATCGGGTTGATCACCCGCCCCGCGTCGGCCGCGTGGACGCTGCGCAGGATGCGGACCTCGCCGGTGCCCGGATGCACCGCGACCCGGAACGCCTGGACGTTGAAGGCAACCGAGCGCGGCGAGCCGTCGGCCCGCCCCTCCGCTTCGAGCGGACCTTCCGCGATCAGGTCGGCCAACGCGACGCGACCGCCCGGAACGGCCACGTCGTCGGCCTCCAAACGGCAGTCGGCGGGCGCGACGCCCGCCTTCGCCGCGGCCCGGGTCAGGATCGCGCGGGCCAGCGCCTCCGCGGCGTTCAGCGTCGCGCGCCCCGCCACGACGATGCCGGTGCTGCCGTAGGCGCCCGTATCGTGGCCGACCGCGTCGGTGTCGGAGGCGCGGATGCGGATGCGGTCCGGCGTGGTGCCGAGCGCCGCGGCTGCGATCTGCGCATGCACGGTGGTGGTGCCGTTGCCGAACTCGGCGGTGCCGACGGACAGTTCGTAGACGGTGCCGCCGGAAGGGGCGCCATCACCGCGACGGGCCCCCCCTCCCGTGCGGGAGAGGGTTGGGGTGAGGGATGAGACCATGCCGGAGAGGTCACGCCCCTCACCCCGTCCCTCTCCCCGTGGGAGAGGGGACCGGCGATCGCTTGCGTCCCCGCGCAGCCCAATCCGCGCATCCGAAAAATGCCCGCGCGGCGGGATCGTGTCGATCATCGCCATCGCCATGCCCTCGCCGACGCGCCAGCCCTCCGGGGCCGGGTCGCCGGAAGGCGTTGCCATCGCCCGCTCGGCGAGGTCGAGGCACTGGTCGAGGCCGTAGCTGCCGTATTCGACGTCGTGCGGTTCGAGGCTCGTCGAAACCATGGGGTCGCCGGGCCGCACCGCGTTGCGGCGGCGCATCGCGTAGGGGTCGAGGCCGAGGTCGCGGGCGAGCTCGTCCAGCGCCGATTCGACGGCGAAGATCGTCTGGCTGAGGCCGTAGCCGCGGAAGGCCCCGGCCGGCAGGGTGTGGGTGTAGACGGCGTAGCCGTCGACGCGCTTGTTCGGGCAGCGGTAGGCACCGATCACCTCGTTGGTGCCGTGGTGGAGCACGCCGCCGGCATGGTTGCCGTAGGCGCCGGTGTTCGAGACCACGTCGAGCTGGATCGCGGTCAGCGTGCCGTCGGCCTTCGCGCCGAGCTTCACCCGGACGCGCATCGGGTGGCGGGTGGTGGTGGCGACGAACTGCTCCTGGCGGGTGAACTCCCACTTCACCGGGCGCCCGGTGCGGAGCACCGCCAGCGCGACCAGGTCCTCGGTGAGCATCTCCTGCTTGCCGCCGAATCCGCCGCCGACCCGGCCCGCCACCACCCGCACCTGCGACCGGTCGAGGCCGAACAGGGTGCAGAGCGCGTCGCGGGTCAGGAACGGCACCTGCGTCGAGGAGCGGATCACGAGGCGGCCGTCGGGATCGCGCCAGCCGATCGCGCCGTGGGTCTCGAGGTGGGCGTGCTGCACGCGTTGCGAGCGGTAGGTGCCCTCGTAGACGCGATCCGCTTCGGCGAACCCCGCCTCGACGTCGCCGACCAAGCCGTGCGCCTCGGCCGCGAGGTTCGCGCGGGCTTCTAGCGGCGGCGCGTCCGCGCCCGCCGGGACGGCGGCGTGGACGCGCGGCGCGTCGGGCCGCATCGCCTCATCCGGGTCGAACACCGCCGGCAATGGCGCATAGTCGACCTTGAGCGCCCGCACGCCGGCCTCGGCCGCGGCTTCGGTCTCGGCGACCACCGCGGCGACGCGCTGGCCGACGAAGCGCACCACGTCGTCGAGCACGCGGGTGTCGGCCGCGTCGTCGGCCGGGTTCTCGTGGCGGCCGGTGGAGAAGCGCGCCTCCGGCACGTCCGCATGGGTGAAGATCGCGACGATCCCGGGCAGCGCCAGGGCGGCCGCGCGGTCGATCGCGACGATCCGCGCATGCGGATGCTCGGAGCGCAGCACCTTCATGTGCAGCAGGCCCGGCATCGCCAGGTCGAAGGTGTAGGCGGCGCGCCCCGAGACCACGTCAGGCGCTGCGGGCGCGGGCACGCTGCGGCCGATCGGGTCGCGCAAGCTCGCCGCCTCGGCGGAGGCGATGCCGGCGATGGCGTCGCGGATGGCGCGGTAGCCGGTGCAGCGGCAGAGGTTGCCCTTCAGCGCCGTGCCAAGGTCGCGCTTCTGGCCCTGGTCGAGGGCCGCCGCCGTCATGATCATGCCCGGCGTGCAGAACCCGCACTGGAAGCCCTGCGCCGCGACGAAGGCCGCCTGCATCGGGTGCAGGGCGTCGGGCGCCCGATCCAATGCCCCCTGCCCCGGCTGGCACGGGCCGGACAGGCCCTCGATGGTGGTGACCTCGCGCCCTCCGGCCCGGAACGCCGGCAGGAGACAGCTGTGGATCGGCTCGCCGTCGAGGTGGACCGTGCAGGCGCCGCAATCGCCGGCGTCGCACCCCTTCTTGACGCCGAACCAGCCGCGCTCGCGCAGCAGGGTGCGCAGGCACTGGCCGGGGCGCGGGGCGACCTCCTCGGCGTGGCCGTTGACGACGATCCTCATGCGGCGTCCCCGAGTTCGGCTCGGATCTCCTCGGCGAGCAGGCCGGTGACGTGGCGCCGCCAGTCCGGCGCGCCGTGCACGTCGTCGTACCAGAGCGCGTCGTCGATTCCCGCGGCGATGGCGTCGGCGAGGTCGTCCGCGCCCGGCGATCTCGGGAAGGCGAGGCGCACCGGGCGGCGGGTGGCGGCCGTGACGGTGAGGGCGAACGTGCCGTCGGCGTCCCGCGTCCCGATCAGCAGGGCGCCGGAGCGGCCGTTCGGGCTGAGCGAGATCCGGCGGAAGGCCGTGCGCCGCCGCAAGGCCGCCGCCGGCATGTCGAGGCGCAGCAGGACTTCGTCCGGGGCGAGCGCGGTCGTCTGCGGCCCGAGCACGAAGTCGGCCACCGCCTTGCGACGCTCGCCGCCCGCGCCGGTGCGGATGGTGCAGACGCCGTCCAGCGCCACGCCGAGTGCGATGATCGGCCCGGCAGGCAAGGCGAGGCAGAGGTTGCCGCCGACCGTGGCCCGGTTCCAGATCTTGAACGAGCCGAGCAGCGCCCGGCAGCATTGCCCGACCAGCGGCGCGGCGATCCAGGCCCGCGGCAACTCGATGCGGTCGAGGGCGGCGATGGTGCAGGTGGCCGACAGGCTCAAAGCGGCCTCGGTCGCCGCGCTCGGCGGCAGCGCCAGGCCGGTGAGGTCGATCAGCCGGGCCAGATGCGGCTGCGGCTCAGAGAACAGCCAGGTGCCGCCGGCGAGCCATGCGTCGCCCGGGCGCCAGCCCGGCAGCGCACCGGGCTCCCGCGGCGTCAGGACGGAGGTGATCGTGTCGAGATCCATGTCGCCGTGCCCAAGCAAGTCTTCGTCCAACCGCTTGCGCGGCTGGCGTCGCACCATCACCCCTTCGCGTCGATCACGCCGCCCACGAGGTTGAGGCCGAGCAGCAGCTCGGACGGGAACGCGGTACGGATCACCGGCTCCGTTTGGATGTCGGGGACGAGGCAGGCGGCCTCCGCCCGGCGGGCGGCGACGGCCTCGGCGACCGAGACGGCGGAGAAGCGCAGCCGCGCGCCGGCCTGGGCCTGCGCCAGCCGCCCGAGGTCGGGGCCGATCACGGTCGCGATCTTCGGGTAGCCGCCGGTCGACTGGCGGTCGGCCATCAGCACGATCGGCAGGCCCTCGCCCGGCACCTGGATCGCGCCCATGGCGATGCCGTCCGAAACGATGTCGTGGCCGCGCGCATGGGTCAGGCGCGGGCCGTCGAGGAAGTAGGCCATGCGGTCGCCTCGCCCGCCGACCGTCCACGGGCCGGCGAGGAAGGCTGCGATCTGGTCCGGCGCGAAGGCGTCATCCTGCGGTCCGAGCACGACGCGGATCACCTCCGCCGGCCGGTCGAGCCAGGGCGCGACCAGGGCCTGCGCATCGCCGGCGCCGGCGCGGGCCTCCTCGACGGCGAGCCTGTCGCCGGCCGCGAGCGCACGCCCGTCGAGCCCGCCGAGGCCGGACCGGGTGTGGGTCGCGGTCGAGCCGAGCGTCGGCGCGACGGCGACCCGGCCGCATACGGCGATGTAGCACCAGGCGCCGCCCGCGCCCGCCCGCACGGCGAGCGTCCGGCCCGGCTCCAAGGTCAGCGCGACGGACGCCGGAAGCGCCTGACCGTCGAGGGCGACGCGAAAGCCCGTGCTCGCCAGGACGAGGCCGAGTGGACCGCCCTCCGCCGCGACGGTGATGCCGCCGGTCGAGACCTCGATCGCGGTCGCGCCTTCCGGGTTGCCGGCGGCGAGGTTGGCGGTGGCGAAGGCGAGCGGGTCCATCGGCCCGGCGGCGGTGATGCCGTAGCGCAGGTATCCGTGGCGGCCGGCATCCTGGAGCGTGACGCTCGGGCCGGCGGCGAGGATCGCGAGGTGCGGGCTCACGGCGTGGCCTCCTCGGCGAAGGACTCGCGCCGGGCCACGACCTCGCCCGCGGCGGCGCGTCGTTCCAGGGCGGCATAGGTCGCGGCGTCGACCGGCTCGAAGCGGATGCGGTCGCCGGCCGCGACCGGGAAGGTCTCGTCGCGCTCCGGCGCGTAGAGGCGGGCGGGCGTCCGCGCGATCACGTACCAGCCGGTCGGCATCGGCACGGTCCCGACCGCGGCCAGGCCGCCGCCGACCAGCAGGGCGTTGGCCGGATGCGGCGGCCGGGGCTTGGCTCGGCGCGGCACCGCGAGCGCTTTCGGCAGGCCGCCGAGATAGGCGAAGCCCGGCGCGAACCCGTACATGTAGACCCGGTAGGTGGCGCCCGCATGCAACGCGGCCACCCGCTCCGGCGAGAGGCCGGTGAGCGCGGCGATGGCGGCGACGTCCTCGCCGCAGGGCTCGCCGTCGCTGGTCTCGGCGTAGCAGCAGGGCAGCGTCCACAGGGTCGGCGCTGCCCGGCTCGCGTTCGCGCCGTCGGCGAGCGCCATGACGCGCCCAGCCAGTGCCTCGCGGCTCAGCACCAGCGGATCGTAGTGGATCATCAGCGAGCGGTAGGTCGGCACGGTCTCGCGGACGCCTTCGGGCGGGTCGGCGCGCAACGCCGCGTCGAGCGCCAGGACCCGGTCGTTGATCGCCGGGTCGACGGTGCTTCCGAACTCGGCGACGAGGGCCGCCTCCCCGGCATCGAGCAGGCGTAGGGTCTGCTCCACCGCCTCAGGCCCGGAACGAGGCGAGCCGGATGCCGGCGCCTTCGAGCTTTTCCCGCACGGCGCGGGCGGTGGCGACCGCATCGGCGGAATCGCCGTGGACGCAGACCGAGCGGATCGGCGTCGGCAGGCGGGTGCCCTGCGCCGTCACGATCGCGCCGGATTTCACCATCGCGAGGACGCGGCTCGCCGCCTCCTCCGCGCTCTCGATCATTGCGCCGGGTTGGCCGCGGGCGATGAGCTGCCCGTCCTCTGTGTAGCCGCGGTCGGCGAAGATCTCCTGGTGGATCTCGAGGCCCGCCGCCTCGCCGGCCGGCACCTGCGCGGTGAGGGCGATGGCGAGCAGCGCGAGGTCGCGGTCGACGGCCCGCACCGCCCGGGCGATGGCGTCGGCGACCGCGCGCTCGGCGGCGGCGAGGTTGGCGAGCGCCCCGTGCGCCTTCACGTAGGTGACGCGGTGGCCGGCGTAAGTCGCGAGCGCCTGCGCGGCCCCGACCTGGTAGGCGACGAGGCGCTCGATCTCGGGCGGGGTGAACGGCATCCGCCGCCGCCCGAAGCCCCAGAGGTCGGGGAAGCCCGGATGGGCTCCCACCGCGACGCCGTTCGCCTTCGCCCGCGCGAAAATCTCGGCCATGATCTCAGGGTCGCCCGCATGCATCCCGCAGGCGACGTTGGCCGAGGTGACGATGCCGAGCATCGCCGCGTCGTCGCCGCAGGCGTAGGCGCCGAAGCCCTCGCCGAGGTCGGAGTTCAGGTCGACGCTCGCCATGTCCGCTGCTCCCGTCCCGTCGCTGGTCACGCCGCCGCCGGCATTGTCACGGCCGGGGTCGCCCCGTCTGCGTCGAGCTCGCGGCCGGCGGTCTCGGGGAGCAGGAGGGCCGCCAGGATCACGAGGCAATAGGCGCTGGCCGCCACGACCCCGATGGCGATTCCCAGCGTCAGCGATCCGGACAGATGCGCGACCAGCGCCGGGCAAGCCGCGCCGGTGGCCCGGCCGAAATTGTAGCAGAACCCCTGGGCCGACCCCCTGACGCGGCTCGGGAACAGCTCGCTGAGGTAGGCGCCCATGCCGGAGAAGACGCCGGACAGGAAGAAGCCGAGCGGGAAGCCGAGGAACAGCATCGCCGTGTCGGTGATCGGCGCCAGGGTGTAGCCGAGCACGAGCAGGCCGGCGCAGAACCCGAACAGGATGAAGCCCTTGCGGCGGCCGATCCGGTCGGAGAGGTAGGCGCTCGTCAGGTAGCCGAGGAAGGAGCCGAAGATCAGCATCAGCAGGTAGCCACTGGTGTTGAGCACCGAGAGGTTGCGCTCGGTCTTGAGATAGGTCGGCAGCCAGGTCGTGACGGCATAGTAGCCGCCTTGCATCCCGGTGGCGAGGAGGCTCGCGAGCGCCGTCCGGCCGATGAGGTCGCGAGAGAAGATCTCCAGGAAGTTGCCCCGGTCGCCGACCGCGTGCATGGCCGAGCGGGTCTGCCGGTAGACCTCCGGATCCTCGATGTTGCGGCGGATCCAGAAGATCAGCACCGAGGGCACCGCCCCGATCCAGAACAGGATGCGCCAGCCGGACGCCGGCTCGACCAGGGCGAAGACCGCCCAGAAGGCGATGGCCGCTACCGCCCAGCCCACCGCCCAGCTCGACTGGACGAGGCCGACCGCCTTGCCGCGGTAGCGCGCCTGGATCGTCTCGGCGATCAGCACGGAGCCGACCGACCATTCGCCGCCGAAGCCGAAGCCCTGCATGGCGCGGGTGAACAGCAATTGCTCGTAGGAATGCGTGAACCCGGACAGCACCGTGAACACGGTGAACCACAGCACGGTCCCCTGCAGCACGACGACCCGCCCGTACCGATCGGCGAGGATGCCCGCGGCCCAGCCGCCCACCGCCGAGGTGACGAGCGCGGCGGTGGCGATGTTGCCGGCCTGGACCGTCGTCAGCCCCCACACGATCACCAGCGTCGGTATGAGGAAGGTGTAGATCATGTAGTCGAAGGCATCGATGCCGTATCCGGCGAAGGCGGCGGCCAGGACGCGTCTTTCCGGCGGGCTCGTGTCTTTCAACCACATGGCATTGCTCACGTTCTCGGGTGGGATCGGGTCATGTCTTCATGGTGCGTGTCGGCGCGCCGGCTCGCCGAAGCATGCGGCGGCTTCCGCGAAGCCGGGTTTGGCCTCAGCGGTACGGCAGGTCCCGGTTCAAAAGGTCGGTGATCAGCATCAGGCCGGGGGCGTGGGTGATGCAAAGCGGCAGGCGCGCGGCCATCGCCACCGCCTGGGGCGTCACCCCGCAGGCCCAGAAGACCGGGATCTCGTCGGGCGCGATGTCGATCGCGTCGCCGAAATCCGGCTTGGCGATGTCGGCGATGCCGATCAGGCTCGGATCGCCGAGGTGGACGGGGGCGCCGTGCACGGCGGGCACCCGCGCCGTCACCTGCACCGCCTTGATCGCGTCGGCCGCCCGCATCGGCCGCATCGAGACCACGAGCGGTCCGTGGAACGGGCCGGCGGGCTGGGTCGGGATCGACGTCTTGTACATCGCGACGTTGCGCCCTTGCGCGACGTGGCGAAGGGGGATGCCGGCTTCGATCAGCGCCGACTCGAACGAGAACGAGCACCCGAGGACGAAGGTCACGAAGTCGTCGCGCCACAGGGGCGTCAGGTCGCCCACCTCGGCGACCTTCTCGCCGTGCTCGTAGACGACGTAGCCCGGCACGTCGGTAGCGAGGTCCAGGTCGGCGCCGAGCGCGGGGAGGTCGCGGGCGCCGGGCCGGGAGACGCCGAGCACCGGGCAGGGCTTCGGGTTCTGCTGGCAGAAGGTCTGGAAGTCCTGCGCCAGCGCCTGCGGCAGGATCATCAGGTTGCCCTGGACGTGGGCCGGAGCGAGGCCGGACGTGTGCCCGCGCCATTCCCCGTTTCGGATGGCGCGCCGGGCCGCGCGCGCATCCGCATAGGCGGCGGGGGAAGGGTGGAAATGCAGGGTCACCGCACGCCTCCTGGTCTCGACGCCCCGGGGGCGCGGGCCTCGACCCGATCGGGCCTGTGCCGTCTCGATAGGCAGGTTCGCACCGCGCTTCTTTCCGCGCCAATCGTCATTGCGAATGAGGCGCGATAACCTCGCCTTATCGGCCCGCGGCCCGATCCGCTTGTCGGCCCGCGGCCCAATCCGCGGCGACCTCCTGCGCGATGCGCGCGGCGTCGGCGACGAAGTGCGCGTCGGGGCGCTTGGCGAAGGTGGCGGTGAAGTTCAGGTCCGAAAGGGATTGCTCGGCGGGCAGGATCCGCAGCGCCCCGGCCGCCAGCTCGTCCCGGACGACGGCCGGCGGAATCACACAGATCCCCAGCCGCTCGATCCCCATCTTCACGATCGTCGCCAGCGACGCGCTGGTGTGGATCTGGCTGGGCAGCAGGTTCGCCCGAAGCACGAGGTCGCGCAGCTCGACGTAGGGGCCGGTGTTCCGGGGGTAGGTGATCAGGGGATGGCGGATCAGCGCCCCGAGGCTCAGGGCCCCATCCTCCGGCACCAGCCCCGGTGCGGCGATCCAGGCGACCGGGATGCTGAAGAGCGGCCGGTTGGCGAGGCTCGGCAGGGTGATCGGCCCGACGAGGAAGGCGAGGTCGATCTCGTTGGCGGCGAGCGCCGCCTGCATGTTCGGCGAGATGTCGACGGCGATGTCGACGCTGATCCCCGGCAGGGCCGCCCGCATCCGCTCGATGAACCGCGACAGCCAGAGGTGGACGATCGTTTCGGAGACGCCGAGCCGCAGCGTCCCCATCGTGCGGCCGGTTTCCGCCAGGGCCGCCCCCATCTCCACCTGGAGCGACAGGAACCGCTCGGCGAACCCGAACAGCACCCGCCCGCGCTCCGTCAGCGCGACGTCGCGGCTGCGGCGCTCGAACAGCGTGCCGTATTCGTGCTCCAGCGCGGCGATGCGCTGCGACACGGCGGGCTGGGTCGTGTTCACCTGCTCGCTCGCCCGGCGGAAGCTGGACAGCGTCGCGACCCAGTAGAAGACCTCGAGGCTCCGGAAATCGGCCATCTCGCGACAATCCGGTGCTGGTCCCAGCGCTCGTGCGCAGGCGAGGAACCAAGCATATCGCGCGCCGCCGGGGCGGGCGAGCCGAGATGTCTCTCGTGACGACGTGGAAACGGCGACGACGCAGGCACCGGCGGTGTGCCGATGCCTGCGTCGTCCTGTCGTCAGGACCTACCGAGGGCTGATCAGCCGTCGTTCTTGGTGAGCGAGATCGCCACGAAGCGGGTCACGCCCTTGCTGCTCTTCACCCGCATCAGCACCGCCTTGCGTCCGCTCGCCTCGGCCGTGCGGATCTGCTCGGCGACGTCGGAGGGGCGCGTCACGCTCTTGCCCGCGACGTCGAGGATGACGTCGCCCTGCTCGATGCCCTTGGCGGCCGCCGGCCCGTCCGGGTCGACCTGCACCACCGCGACGCCGCTGTCGGACAGGCCGACCTCGGAGGCCGGCGCCAAGCCGAGGCCGAGCCGCGGCTGGCCGCCGGACATCCCGGTGTCCAACGAGGCCACCTTCGACCCGTCGGTCGGGAGCGCGCCGAGCGTGATCGTCGCGTTGTCCGAATTGCCGCCGCGCAGGTAGGCGATCTCGACCTTCGCGCCGGGCTTCAGGCCGGCGATCTTGCGGGACAGCTCCTTCGCGTCGTTGATCGGGTTGCCGTTGACCGACTCGATCACGTCGCCGGACTTGAGGCCGGCCTTGGCCGCAGGGGTCCCGTCCTCGGCGTGGTCGATCAGGGCGCCCTTCGGCTTGGCCATGCCGAGACCCTCGGCGATGTCCTGCGTCACCGGCTGGACCTGCACGCCGAGATAGCCGCGGGCGACCTTGCCGTCGGTCTTGAGCTGGTCGACCACCGCCTGCACGGTCTCGGACGGGATGGCGAAGGCGAGGCCGACGCTGCCGCCCGACGGCGAGGCGATGGCGGTGTTCACGCCCACGACCTCGCCGTTGACGTTGAAGGTCGGGCCGCCGGAATTGCCCTTGTTGATCGGCGCGTCGATCTGCAGGAAGTCGTCGTAGGGGCCGGCGCCGATGTCACGGCCGCGGGCCGAGACGATGCCCGCGGTCACCGTGCCGCCGAGGCCGAACGGGTTGCCGATCGCCACCACCCAATCGCCGACCCGCGGGGCCGCCTTGCCGAACTGGACGTAGGGGTAGCTGCCGGAATCCTTGATCTTCAGGAGCGCGATGTCGGTCTTGGAATCCTTGCCGATCACCTTGGCGTCGAGCGTCCGGCCGTCGTCGAGGGTCACCTGCACGGTCTTGGCGTGGTCGACGACGTGATTGTTGGTGACGACGTACCCGTCGGCCGAGATGATGAAGCCGGAGCCGACCGCCCCGCGCGGGCCCTGGCGCTGCGGCTGCATGCCGGGCGGGCCGCCGTTCTGGCCGTTCTGGCCGAAGCGCTTGAAGAACTCGCGCAGCTGCGGCGGGACGTTCTGCAGGTTCTGGCCCTGCTGGTTGCCCGGGCCTTCCTCGTCGTCGCTGGAGACGGCGTCGTCGAGCTTCACCTTCACCGAGACGACGCCCGGCTTCACCTTGTCGACGATGTTGGCGAACGAGCCCGGCGGGTGCTCCGGCGCGGCGATCGGCGTCTGCGGCAGCGCCTGGGCGAAGGCCGGGGTGGCGGCGGGCAGGTAGCCGCTGCCGACGGCGCCGCCGGCGATGAGGGCGGCGGTCGCGACCGAGGCCAGGGCCCGGCGGCTGTACCGGGCGGAGGTGCGGGTCTGGGGAACGGACATGCGATAGGTCTCCAGGAGAAATCGTCTGCGCCGCCGGCGTCAGCGGGCGATGCGTTCGTTCTAGAGACCGGCGCCTCACCCGCCCGTGACCGGCGCATTACCGTTTCGACAGGTTCGCCGGTCCACCCTCGGCGGCCGCCGGCATCACGGAACCGCCGTCGCCCCGGAGCGCCATTCGAGGTCGAGGATGAGCCCGCCCGGCAGCGTCGCGATCACCGGCGCCACCGGCAGCCCGGCGGCGTTGACGAGCCCGGCGGTCCAGTGGTTGCAGACGTTCGTCCAGGAGAAGCGGCCCGCGCCCCTGTAGAACAGGCTCGGCCCGTAGAGGCCGGGGCCGACGTCGACCGGATGGCCGTCGACGCGGGCGAAGCTCGCCTCGAGCCGCGCGACGAGCCGCTCCAGGCCGGCGGCCGAGACCGGCACCGCCAGGATGTCGGCGCGGGGAAAGCTGATGCGCGGGTCCGCATCGAGGCCGACCACCTGGATCACCCCGTCGCTGCCGCCGGGCGTGAAAAGCGCATCGAGCGCCAGCCGCCAATCGAACTGCGCGAGCGTCGGCGTCGCGGCGTAGAACCGGGCCTCGCCCCAGCCGAATTCGAGGGTGGGATAGGCGCGGAACCGCACGGCGATGTCGCGCAAGGCCGGGCCGGCGCCGGGCCCGGTCAGCGCCGCGGTCGGCAGCGCGACGCCGCTGTGCCAACCGTGGCTGACCACGTAAATCACCTGCGCCGCCGCCTTTGGCGGATACAGCGCTCGGTCGCCCGGCCGCGCCGTGAGGATCACGGCGAGGACGAGCAGGGCGACGAGCGATCCGACGGCGCCGGCGAGCCCCTTCGCCAGCCGGCGCAGGATCAAGCGGCTTGGTCGCTCAACCGCGCCAGCGCCTCCTGGAGCTTGGCCAGCCGCTCGGCCTCGGCCTCGCGCCGCTCGCGGCTCTCCTCGATCACCTCCTCGGGGGCGCGCGCCACGAAGTCGGCGTTGCCGAGCTTGCCGTCGAGCTTCTTGATCTCGCCCTCGGCCTTGGCGGCCTCCTTCTTCAGGCGCGCCACCTCGGCGCCGAGGTCGACGATCCCTTCCAGCGGCAGCGCGGCGACGCTGCCGCGCACGAGGAGCTGCACCGCGTTCCGCGGGGCGGCGTCGGCGAAGCCGATCTCGGACAGGCGGGCGAGCCGCACCAGCGTGTCGTGCCAGGCGCCGACGCGCGCCCGCACGCCTGCGTCGGCGCCGACGATCACCAGCGGGACCTGGGCGCCCGCGGGCACCCCGGTCTCGGAGCGGGCCGAGCGCACCTCGGAGACGAGGTCGACGACGAAGCCGATCTCGGCCTCAGCCTCGGCATCCGCCAGCCCCGACAGGTCGGGCCAGGCCTGGAGCGTGAGCAGGCCGCGGTTGGCGATCGCCTCGCCCTTGATCGCCCACAGCTCCTCGGTGAGGAACGGCATGAACGGATGCAGGAGCTTGGCGATCTGGTCGATGATGAAGGCGATGGTGGCTTGCGTCTCCGCCTTCAGCCCGGCCTCGACGCCCTCGCCCTGCAGCACGGGCTTGGCGAGTTCGATCGTCCAGTCGCAGAAAATGTTCCAGACGAAGCGGTAGGCCCCGGCCGCCGCGTCGTTGAAGCGGTAGGCCTCCAGGGCTGCCGTGACCTCGGCGACCGCGCGCGCCGCCTCGCCGAGCGCCCAGCGGTTCAGCGGCTCCCGCACCGCCTTCGGGTCGAAGGCGGGATCGAGGGCGCAGCCGTTCATCTCGGCGAAGCGCGCGGCGTTCCAGAGCTTGGTCGCGAAGTTGCGGTAGCCCTCGACGCGGGCCGGGCTGAGCTTGATGTCCCGCCCCTGCGCGGCGAGCGCCGTCAGGGTGAAGCGCAAGGCGTCGGCGCCGTACTGCTCGATCAGCCCGAGCGGATCGACGACGTTGCCCTTCGACTTCGACATCTTGGCACCGGAGGCGTCGCGCACCAGCGTGTGCAGGTAGACCGTGTCGAACGGCACGTCGTCGGTGACGTGCAGGCCGAGCATCATCATCCGCGCGACCCAGAAGAACAGGATGTCCTTGCCGGTGACGAGCGTGTTGGTCGGGTAGTAGCGCGCGAGTTCCGCGGTCTTCTCCGGCCAGCCGAGCGTCGAGAACGGCCACAGGGCGGAGGAGAACCAGGTGTCGAGGACGTCCTCGTCGCGGACGAGATCGACCGCGCGGCCCTGCTTCTCCGCGGCCTGTGCCTGCGCCTCGGCCTCGGTGCCGGCGACGTAGACGCCGCCATCCGCATCGTACCAGACCGGGATCTGGTGCCCCCACCAGAGTTGGCGCGAGATGCACCACGGCTCGATGTTCTCGAGCCACTGGAAGAACGTCTTCTCCGAATTCTCTGGCACGAAGCGGGTGCGCCCGTCGCGCACCGCCTGCAGCGCGCGCTCGGCCAGCGGCTTCACGTTTACGTACCACTGGTCGGTGAGGTAGGGCTCGATCACCACGCCCGAGCGGTCGCCGTGCGGGACGGCATGGGTGTTGGCCTCGATCTCCCGAAGGCGCCCTGCCGCTTCCATCAGCGCGACCACGGCCTTGCGGGCCGCGAACCGGTCGAGGCCGTGGAGGGCCAGCGCCTCCGCATCCGGGTTCGCGTCGGCCAGGAAGTCGGCGTTGCCGTCGAGCGCGATCCGCGCCTCGCTGTCCAGGATGTTGATCGGGCGGCAGCCGTGGCGGCGGCCGACCTCGAAGTCGTTGAAGTCGTGCGCCGGGGTGATCTTGACCGCGCCGGTGCCCTTCTCCGGGTCCGAGTAGTCGTCGGCGACGATCGGGATCAGGCGGCCGACCAGCGGCAGGCGCACGTAGCTGCCGACGAGCGCGGTGTAGCGCTCGTCCTCCGGGTGGACCGCCACCGCCGTGTCGCCGAGCATCGTCTCGGGGCGCGTCGTCGCGACGGTGATGATCGCCCCGGTCTCGGCGCCGGCCTCGTCCACCACCGGATAGTCGAAGTGCCAGAGGTGGCCCTTCACCTCGACCTGCTGGACCTCGAGGTCTGAGATCGCGGTCTGGAACTTCGGGTCCCAGTTCACGAGGCGCTTGTCGCGGTAGATCAGCCCCTGGGCATGCAGGTCGACGAAGACCTTCGTGACCGCGCGGACCATCTGCTCGTCCGGCGCCCCGCGCTCGCCCATGGTGAAGCGCTCGCGCGACCAGTCGCAGGAGGCGCCGAGCCGCTTGAGCTGCGAGACGATGGCGCCGCCCGATTCCGCCTTCCAGGCCCAGACCTTGTCGAGGAAGGCCGCGCGGCCGATCTCGCGGCGGCCGGGCTCCTGCGCCTCCGCCATCCGGCGCTCGACCACCATCTGCGTGGCGATGCCGGCATGGTCCATGCCCGGCTGCCACAGCACGTCGCGGCCGCGCATCCGCTCGAAGCGGGCGAGGATGTCCTGCAGGGTGTTGTTCAGCGCGTGGCCGATATGCAGCGAGCCCGTGACGTTCGGCGGCGGGATGACGATGCAGTAGGGCTCGGCGCCGGCCCGGTCCGGGCGCCCGGCGCGGAAGGCGTCGGCGTGCGTCCACGCGGCGCTCGCGCGCGCCTCGGCGCCGGCCGGGTCGAAGGTCTTGTCCATCATGGGCGGGTGATCGCGGGTCCGTCTCGGAATTTCGAGCCCGCTTTCAACCCGTCACGGGCCTCCCGTCAACACGGCCCGTAACGGAGGTGCCGTCAGCGGCCGCGGGCGACCCGCTCGATCTCGACGCGCACCAGCCGCTCGACCATCACCGGCAGGTTGTCGTCGAGCCACGTCTTGAGCATCGGCTTCAGCATGTCCTGGACGAGGTCTTCCAGGCTGCGCGCGTTCTGGCTCGACACGGTGTTGGCGAGCAGGTTGAAGGCCTGGTTCACGCTGGCGCCGGCCGCCGAGGAGATCAGCGGCGCGGGCTCCGCCTCAGGTTCGGATTCATATGCCGGCTCCGGGCGGCGGGCGGTCTCGGGCGCGGCTGCACGCGGCGCGGGGGCCGGCTCGGGCTCGGGTTCCACCTCCAGCGCGTCGAAGTCGACCGCGTCGAAGTCCAAGGCCTCGAGTTCGAGCGGAGCGGGCTTCGCGGCCGGGCGCGGCGGTGGTGCCGGCTCGTCCATGTCGGCGAGGTCGAGCACGTCGTCGTTCTCGTGCGTGGGCGGCCGGACGGCGGCCGGCTCCGGCGGCTTCACGGCCTGGTCGTCGGCGATGATCCGGCGGATCGAGGCCAGGATCTCCTCCATGGAAGGCTCGTGCGCCTTCTCCGTCGCCTTGTCCTGGATCTTGGGGCTCGCTGCACTCATCCGGACGGCGCTCGAAAACGTGAGAGGAACGGAAAACACCTATCCGATGGAGTATTCCACGCCGCGCTCGCGCGACAAGCGCAGCGGAAGCACAGTCCTCGGGAAATCACGTCTCGGTCGCCGCATTCCGGTCGGCCGGGCCTGCCGGGCTCCCCGCAGGGGAACCCGCGCGATTCGCGTCGCCTCAGCGGCCGTCCGGCGAGCGCACGCCGTACCACAGGTCCTTGACCTGGTCGTAATGGACCTTGGCGCTGTAAGCGGCCACCGGCACCGCGGTGTAGCGTACCGTCAGGCGGCCGATCGCCTGGACTACGCCGTACGAGTAGATCACCCGGTCGCGTTGGGCGGTGATGAGGTTCACCCGGGCGTTGAGCAGTTCCTGCTGCGCGTTCAACACGTCGAGGGTCGTGCGCTGCCCGACGCGTGCCTCCTCGCGCACGCCGTTGAGGGCGACCTCGTTGGCCTGAACCTGGGCCTGGGCCGCGATCACCTGAGCCTTGGCCGCCTCCAGGCGGCCCCAGAAGTCCACAACCTGGGCGCGGACCTGGTCGCGGACGAGGTCGGCCTGGATGCGGGTCTGGCCGACGACCTCCTTCTGCTGGCGGATCTGCGCGTATTCCTGTCCGCCCTGGTAGAGCGGGATCGAGACGCGGCCGACGATCGACGCCGTGACGGCGTTGTAGCCGGGCAGTTGCTGGTCGAAGGCTTGTCGCACCGCGCCCTGCAAGCTCACCGTCGGATACAGGATGCCTTCCAGCACCTTCACCTGCGCCTCGGCCGCATCGACCGCGTGGAGGGCCGAGAGGATCTGCGGGTGCTCCTGCAGGCCGATGGCGATCGCCGAGTCAAGGTTCTTAGGAACGTAGCGGTCGAGGGGGCGACCGGGGGCGAGCTGGCGCGGCTCGACGCCGATGTTCTGGCGATACGTGCCGATGCTGGTGCGCAGGTTCGATTCCGCGACGCTGACCTGCGAGCGGGCGCCTGCGAGGCGCGCCTCGGCCTGGGCGACGTCGGTTCGTGTGACCTCGCCGACGTTGAAGCGGTCGCGGGTCTGGCGGAGCTGCTCTTCCAGCACCTCGACGTTGTTGCGGTTCAGCTCCAGGGTCGCGGTGTTGCTGAGCACGTTCATGTAGGAGGTGACGCCGCTGTACAGCACCGTCATCTCGGTGGAGCGGAGGCTCTCGCGCTGGCTGTAGACGTTCGACTCGGCGCGGCGGGTGTTGTTGTCGGTCTGGAACCCGTTGAACAGCGTCTGGTTGACAGTGACGCCGGCACCACTCGGTAGCGTCGTGAAGCGGGTCACCCCTGCACCGCCCGTGGCCACCGCTCCGGCGACCGCACCGGCGCCGGCGGCGGAGGCCGCGCCACTGCCCGACGTCCCGAACTTGCCCTCGAAATACTGTGCGCCGATATCTGCCTCGACGCTGACCGTCGGCCGGTATCCCGATTTGGCGATCGCGACGCCCTCGTCGGTGGCGCGGACGTTCGCGCGGCTGGAATTGAGCTGCGGGTTGCCGCCATAGGCCTTCGCGAGCGCCGATTCGAGCGTCTCGGACGCCGCCGGACCAGCCGCCAGCCCGGCTGCGACGGCGAAGCCGGCCAGCCGAAGCGCGGGGCGCGTCGCAGGTTTGCGTTGTGTCACGTCGATCAGCCCTTGCGGTTTCTCGAAGACCATCTCGTCCGTCTTGCGACGGATGCGGCGCTTGCACGCCGGCCCGGTCACGCCCGCCCTGGGGCGAACCTTAGCCTATTCGTTAAGACCTGGCCCAGGCCAACGGGCGGCCCGCCCCCAAATCGTTCCGACGTGGCGCATAAAAGCGACACCCCCGGCGCGCGACCGGGGTGCACCGACGCGCCGCTCAGAACGCGAAGCCGGCCTCTTCGCGGAACGCCGCGAGGCCCGGCAGGGCGGCGTCGAACAGCGGGCGGGCGCCGAACGCATCGCCGGCGCGGACGAACAGGGTCGCCTTCGCCGACTTGTCGCGTCCGAGCACGCAGACGAGGCGGCCCTCGTCCTTGAGCTGGTCGAGGAGCGCCTGCGGGCGGACCTCGACGCGGCCGTTGATCAGGATCGCGTCGTAGGGGCCGGCCTTGGGCTGGCCCTCGGTGAGCGGTCCTTCCGCCACCTCGACCTGCGTCCCGGCGAGCCGTGCCCGCGCCGCCTCGGCCAGGGCGGGATCGGCTTCGAGGGCCGTGACCCGGCCGCCGAGGCGCGCCATCAGGGCGGCGGCGTAGCCGTATCCGGTGCCGACATCGAGCACCCGCGTGCCGTTGCCGACGCGCAGCGCCTGGATCATCCGGGCGAGCAGCATCGAGGCCGGCATGTAGCGGACGTCGCCCTCGCTGCCGCCGAGCTTCAGATTCTGGTCGATGTAGGCGAAGGGCTCCGCCCCCGGCGGCACGAAATCCTCGCGCGGCACCGCGTCGAACGCGTCGAGCACCGTGATGTCGTTCACGTCGAAGGTCCGGAGCTGGCAATCGACCATCAGGCGTCGGGCCTGCGCGTAATCGAGCATGGAGACGGGTTCCTCGACGCGGTTCGATCGTTCCGGTTTCGCCGAGCGCCGGCTCGATGCCGCGCTCACGCTTCCGGATCAGCCGGTTTCTCGGGGATCGGATGCGAAAAGGCAAGATTGCGCCGGGCCGGCCTGCCGCGCGTGGGTGCGTTCGTCAGGGCATCCGCGCCGGCGGGTGACGGGGCGGGGCTGCTGTTTCCCGGTCGCGGCACCGGCCCTCGCTTTGGCGTGGCATGTTGTGAATAACGTATGCGATCACGAGCGGGAGCCGGCGCGGCGCGCCTTCATCCCGCCGAACCTGCATCCTGCCCAGCCTGGGAGACGCCGCGTGACACCCGTCCTGAGCCGAAGCCTCGCCGCCCTGGCGATGACCTGCCTCGCCCTGCAGGGCGCCGCGGCGCAGCAGCCGGCGAGCCCCGCCCCCGCCGCGCCCCCCGTCGACAAGGGCTCGGCGCTCTTCGGCCGGCCCGAGGGCGGGGACGCCGCCAAACTTGCACCGATCGCCGCGCCGCCGCTCGCCACCGCCCTGGCCAAGCTTCCCCTCGACAAGCTGATCGTGCCCGAGGGCTTCAAGGTCGAGGTCTACGCCAGCGGTCTCGCCAACGCCCGCTCGATGCGCCAGAGCCCGGACGGGACGCTGTTCGTCGGCACCCGCGCGGTCGGCAAGGTCTACGCGATCCCGGCGAAGGTCGGGCTGGACGGGAAGCGCCAGGTCAAGACCATCGCCACCGGCCTGCACCGGCCGAACGGCCTTGCGTTCCACGAAGGGTCGCTGTTCGTGGCCGAGCTCTCGAAGATCTGGCGCTACGACGGCATCGAGGCCCGCCTCGACGACGTGCCGAAGCCGGTGCTGGTCTACGACGACCTGCCCAAGGACGAAGCGCACGGCTGGAAGTTCATCGCCATCGGCCCCGACGACAAGCTCTACGTGCCGGTGGGATCGCCCGGCAACATCACGATGCCGCCCGACACCCATGCCCAGATCCGGCGGATGGACCTCGACGGCAAGAACGTCGAGGTGGTCGCCCGCGGCGTGCGCAACACCGTCGGCTTCGACTGGAACCCCACGACGAAGCAGCTCTGGTTCACCGACAACGGCCGCGACTGGGTCTCGGAGGACATCCCGAACGACGAGCTGAACGTGCTGACCGAGCCCGGCAAGCAGCATTTCGGCTTCCCGTACTGCCACCAGGGCACCTTCACCGACCCGGAATACGGCTGGGGCCATTCCTGCGCCGAGTTCACGGCGCCGGCGGCCCTGCTCGGCCCGCACACCGCCTCGCTCGGCCTGCGCTTCTACACCGGCGCGATGTTCCCGGCGGACTACAAGAACGCGATGTTCATCGCCCGGCACGGCTCGTGGAACCGTACGCGCAAGCTCGGCGGCGACGTGGTGGTGGCGCGGCTCGGACCCGACGGCAAGGTCGCCTCCGTCGAGCCGTTCCTTACCGGCTTCCTGCAGGACAACACGTATGTCGGCCGCCCGGTCGACGTGCTGGTCGCCCAGGACGGCGCGCTCCTGGTCTCGGACGACTACAACGGCGCGATCTACCGGGTCAGCGCCGCGAAATGATCCGATCGCTCACCCCCGCGCTCGCCCTCGCGACGCTCCTCCTCGGGGCGGCCTCGTCCGCTCCGTTGGGCGAACGCCTCGCACCCTGCCTCGCCTGCCACGGGGCGCAGGGCACCTCCGAGACCGAGGGCGTGCCCTCCCTCGGGGGCCAGCAGGCCGACTACGTCGTCACGCAGTTGTTCCAGTTCCGGGAGCGGCAGCGCGAGGCGGCGCCGATGAACGAGATGGCCGCCGGTCTCTCCGACGACGACCTGCGCGCCTTCGCCGATGCCCTGGCCGCTTTGCCCGCACCGGTCGCCGCGGGCGGGCCGCCCGATCCGGCGCTCGCCGCGCGGGCGCAGGCGCTCGTGTCCAAGCACCAGTGCAACTCCTGCCACGGGGCCGACCTCGCCGGACGCGACGCGCTCCCGCGCATCCGCGGCCAGCGCGAGGACTATCTCAAGGCGGCGCTCGCGGCGTATCGCTCGAACGCACGACCCGGCTACGATCCGGCGATGAACGAGGTCGCGCAGACGCTGAAGGACGACGAGATCGCCGACCTCGCCGCCTACATCGCGCGGCTCTGAGCCGACCTTCGGCGCGCTCGGCCCGTCAGCTCTTCCCGCCTGTCAGCTCCTACGGTCCGCCGCGACCGGCCCCTGCGCGGTGGCGAGGAAATCGGGCTTCAGTTCCAGGGCGAGGAAGCGGGCCGGGTCGACCGGGCCCGGGAGGACCAGCTGCCCGGCCGGCACGGGGCGGAAGCCGAAGCGGGCGTAGAACGGCGCGTCGCCGACGAGGATCACGAGGCTCTCGCCGGCCTCCGCCGCCGCAGTCAGGCTCGCCCGCATCAGCGACGTGCCGACGCCGCGGCCCGAGAAGCTCGGGTCGACGGCCAGCGGCCCGAGCGCCAGGAAGCCGCCGCCGCCGGCCGTCACCGGCGCCATCCGCACCGAGCCGACGAGGAAGCTGCCGACGGACGCCGTGACGCTGAGGTCGGCCCGATGCGTCGCGCCCTCGCGGAGCCGGAAGGCGGTGCGCGCGTAGCGCCCCGGCCCGAACGCGCGGGCGTGCAGCCGCTCGATCGCGTGGTGATCGTCGGGCGTCTCGGGGCGGATGACGAGGGAGAGGGCTTGCACGGTCTCCGCCGTAACAGGTTTCGCGCCGCGCCGCAGCCGCTACTCGGCGGCGGCGAGGACCGGCCGCGCGTCGCCCCGCACCAGCCGGTAGAAGCCGAAGGCGGCGACCCAGATCAGCGCGCCGAAGGCCGCCGCCATCCCGAGCACGAGGGGGAAGCCGCCGCGATCGTGCAGGAGGGCGATGGCCGGGACCACGAAGCCGCTCGCGGTGAAGCCCACGAAGTAGCGCAGGCTGTAGGCCTTCGCGCGCTGGTGCGCCGGGACGTAGCGGGCGATCATCGCGTCGTTGATGACGACCTGCCCGTAGATCGCGGCGATCGCCAGCACCAGTCCGAGCAGCAGCAGCGGACCCGTGGTCGCCGCAGCGATCCCGAGGCCGACCGGCTGCAGCACCGAGAGGCCGAGGAACAGGCTCGGCAGGCCGAAGCGGTCGACGAGGCGGCCCATCAGCAGCTGGGTCATCGCGCCGAACACGAACACGGCGGTGGCGATCGAGCCGATCGAGGTGAGCGACAGGGCCTGCCCGACGCCCTCGTCGATCACCTTCGGCAGCGAGATCGTGGTGACGTTGAACGTGATGCCGCCGGCGAAGATCGCCACGCCGAACATCGCCAGCAGGGCCATCGGGCGCGTCACCGGGATGACGCCCGCCGCGCCGGCCTTGCGCGCCTCGCCGTCGCCGTCGCCCGGCACCATCGCGACGAAGGCCGCGCCGCAGGCGAGGCACACGAGGCCCGGCACCACGAAGGCGGCCTGCCAGCCCAGCGTCGTCGCGAGCAGCGCGGTCGCCCCTGAGGCCGACGCCGCGCCGAAATTGCCCCAGACCCCGTTGATGCCGAGGTCGCGCCCGAGCCGCCTTGCATGGGTCACGAGCATGCTGGAGCCGACCGGGTGGTAGATCGCCGAGGCGAGGCCGAGCACGCAGAGCCAGACCGCGAAGGCGGTGGTGCTCGTTGCGCTCGCGACCCCGAGGCATGACAGGCCGTAGGCGAAGAAGAACACGGCGAGCATGTTGCGCCGGCCGAAGCGGTCGGCGAGCGAGCCCATCGGCAGCGAGCACAGGCCGAAGGCGACGAAGGCGCCGGTGGCGAGCCCGATCAGCTCGCCGTAGCCGAGGCCCGTCTGGCTCGCGATGGCGATCACCGCGGTCGGGTAGATCAGCAGCACGAAGTGGTCGAGGGCGTGCGCGACGTTGACGAAGCGCAGGGTGCGGCTGGAGAGGTCTTCCGGGCTCATCGCGGCATGTCCTTCGGGATCGTCGCTCGATATCCTGACCCGATGGACGGCGTCGGGCCGCAGATGTACGCTACCGGGCCATTTTGCGAGGGTGCGCGGTGCCGTTGCGATCGACCGACGCCGCCGACTACCAGACCGTGCCTCGCGCGGTCGCGGTGATGCCGAAAACCTTCGCCGCGGCGAGTCGGACCGACCGGCACTTCCACCCGCGTGCGCAGCTGCTCTACGCCACCGCCGGGCTGATGATGGCGTCGGCCGACGACGGCACCTGGGTCGTGCCGGAGGGGCACGCGCTGCTGATCCCGCCGCGCCTGCCGCATGCGGTGGCGATGCACGGGGCGGTGGCGATGTGCTCGGCCTACCTCGATCCGCGCGCCTTCGCCGCCGTCCCGGAACGCTGCCGGGTGATCGCGGTCTCGCCGCTGCTGGCCGCGGCTTTGGCGGCGCTGGCCGAGGAGCCGGTGCTGTACGACGAGGCGGGCCGCGGCGGGCATCTCGCCGCCCTGGTGCTCGACGAGGTCGGCCACGCGCCCGAGACGCCGCTGGCCCTGCCGCTCCCGCGCGACCCGCGCCTGCGCCGGGTCTGCCTCGGGCTGATCGCCGACCCGGCCTGCGCCGAAGACCTCGACGCCTGGGCGGAGCGGGCCGGGGCGAGCCGGCGCACGCTGACCCGCGGCTTCCGCCGCGAGACCGGCCTCAGTTTCGGCGACTGGCGGGCGCGGGCGCGGGTGATCCGCGCGCTGGCGCTCACCGCCGACGGCCGCCCGGCCGGGCACGTGGCGGCGGCGGTGGGGTATCGCAGCCGCCACGCCCTGCGCGCGACGGTGTGCCGGGTGCTGGGCGCGGACGGCCCGCGGCCCCATAATCCCGGCTGACCGACCGGAGGCTTGAAGATGCTCTACGAACTCGCCGCGCTCTCGTGCCCCCTGAACGCGCTCGATCGAGCCTCCGAGGGGGCGGCCGCCTGGGTCGGCGCGCCCGAGGCCGGCGGCACGCTGCTCGGGAGCTGGCGCACGGAGATCGGGATGCTCGGCCGGATCCTGATCCTGCGCGGCTTCGAGGCGCCCGAGGACGTGAGCGCCGAGCGCCGCCGCGCCCTGACCAGCGCGAACCCGTTCCATGCCGGTGCCGTCGTCAGCGCCTTGGAGATGGATAGCTATGCGGCCTTCCCGTTCCTGCCGCCGGTGCGGACCGGAGCGCGCGGCGCCGTCTACGAGTTCCGCACCTACCGTCTGAAGCCCGGCGGCCTGCTGCCCACGCTGGACGCCTGGGAGGCCGCGGTCCCGCCGGCCAAGCCCTACACGGACCACCTCGTGATCAACATGTACGCCCTCGACGGCGCACCGCGGATCACCCACGTCTGGGGCTTCCCCAGCCTGGAGGAGCGGGCGTCCCTTCGCCGGGCGGCGCAGGGCTCCGGGCACTGGCCGCCGAAGGGCGGCCCCGACCACATCGCCGAGGCCGTCTCCAGCATCGGGCTGCCCGAGGCTTGGTCGCCGCTGACGTGAGGACAGCTCAGGTGGCGCGGGCGGAAAAGTCGATGCGCGGGTCGATCCAGACGTAGATCAGGTCGGAGAGCAGGTTCACCGCGAGCCCGAGCAGCGAGAAGATGTACAGGGTCGCGAACACCACCGGGTAGTCGCGCCCGACGATCGCCCGGAACGAGAGCTCGCCGAGGCCGTCGAGCGAAAAGATCGTCTCGATCAGCAGCGAGCCGGTGAAGAAGGCCGAGATGAAGGCGCCGGGAAAGCCCGCGATCACGATCAGCATCGCGTTGCGGAAGACGTGGCCGTAGAGCACGCGTCGCTCGGAATTGCCCTTCATCCGCGCGGTGAGCACGTATTGCTTGCGGATCTCGTCGAGGAACGAGTTCTTGGTGAGCAGGGTCGAGGTCGCGAAGGCGCCGATCACCAGCGCGGTCAGCGGCAGCACCATGTGCCAGGCGTAGTCGGTGACCTTGTGCCAAGTCGTGAACGTCTCCCAGCCTTCGCTGGTCAGGCCGCGCAAGGGGAACCACTGGAAGAACGACCCGCCGGAGAACAGGATGATCAGCATCAGCCCGAACATGAACCCGGGCACCGAGTAGCCGACGATCACGACGAACGAGGTCCAGCGGTCGAAGCGCGCCCCGTCCGAGACCGCCTTGCGGATGCCGAGCGGGATCGAGATCGCGTAGGACAGCAGCGTCATCCACAGCCCCAGCGAGATCGAGACCGGCAACCGCTCCCTGATCAGCTCGACGACGGTGACGTCGCGAAAGTAGCTGCGCCCGAAATCGAAGCGGACGTAGTCCCAGAGCATCTTGGCGAAGCGCTCGGGCGCCGGCTTGTCGAAGCCGAACTGCTTCTCGAGCTTGGCGATGAAATCGGGGCTCAGCCCCTGCGCGCCGCGGTAGCGCGAGCTCGCCTCGCCGCCGGAGGCCGGCCGGCTCGCGCTGCCCAGGTCGCCGGTGCCGCCGGTGACCCGCGAGAGCGTGCCGTCGCCCTGCCCCTGCATCTGCGCGAGCACCCGCTCCACCGGCCCGCCGGGGGCGAACTGCACGATGGTGAAGGTGATCAGCATGATCCCGAACAGGGTCGGGATCATCAGGCCGATGCGGCGCAGGACATAGCCGAGCAAGGAAGGGTTCTCCTGTGTCGCCGAAGGCCGGGCCTCGACGGTCTTGGCGCCTCGGTTCAGTCCCGGCCGATGCGCCGGGCCTTGTCGGCGTCGAACCACCACACCGCCGGCGCGCCGAGATCGTATTTCGGCCCCTCCGCGGGGTGGCCGTAGACGTCCCAGAGCGCGAGCCGGTGCGTGCCGGCATACCACATCGGCACCCAGTAGCGCCCGGCGCGTAGGACTCGGTCGAGCGCCCGGCAGGCGGCGTCCAGCGCCTCGCGCGATGTTGCGTCGGCGATCGCGGTGAGCAGCACGTCGATCGCCGGGTCGGCGATGCCCGACAGGTTGTTGGAGCCGGGCGTCGCGGCCGAGCGCGACCCGTAGGTCTCGCGCAGCTCCGCGCCCGGGGTCATGCCGCTGGCATAGCGCCGCGAGGTGATGTCGAAGTCGAAGTCCTTGAGGCGCGACTGGTACTGCGAGGCGTCGACGGTGCGGATCGTCGCCCGGATGCCGAGCAGGCCGAGGTTGCGGATGAAGGGGTGGGTGTGTGGCTCCAGCGCCGGGCTCGAATCGAGGAATTCGATCGTGAACGGCTTGCCGCCGGGCAGCGTGAGCAGGCCGCCGTCGCGGGTGCAGCCGGCCTCGCGCAGCAGCGCGTCGGCGCGCTTGAGCAGCGCACGGTCCTGCCCCGACCCGTCCGAGGTCGGCGGCGTCCACGGCTCGCCGAACACCTCCGCCGCCAGGTCGTTCCGCAGGGACCCGAGCAGTGCCAACTCCGCGGGCGAGGGCGTGCCGATCGCCTTCAGGATCGAGTTCTCGAAGAACGAGGCCGTGCGCACGTAGGCGCCGAACATGATGTTCTTGTTCGTCCATTCGAAGTCGAAGCACAGGCCGATCGCCTCGCGCACCCGCGGGTCGCGGAAGGCTGGCCGCCGCGTGTTCATCCACCAGCCCTGCGTGCCCGAGGGCCGGGCATCCGGCACGGTAGTGCGCACGACCCGGCCTTCGTTCGCCGCCGGGAAGTCGTAGCCGGTGGCCCAGACCCGCGCGGTAAACTCCTCGCGGAAGGTGAAGGCGCCGCCCTTGAACGCTTCGAAGGCGACGTTGCGGTCGCGGAAATACTCGTAGCGGATCGCGTCGAAGTTGTTCTGCCCGACCATCGTCGGCAGCTCCGCGGCCCAATAGTCGCGGACCCGCTCGAACTCGATCGATCGCCCGACGTCGACGCGCCCCACCTGATACGGGCCGGAGCCGAGCGGCGGCTCCAGGGTGGAGGCCGAGAAGTCGCGTTTTCCGTAGTAGGCCGCGGAGAAGATCGGCAGTTGCGCGATCGTGAGCGGGAGGTCGCGGGCGCGGCCGGGTGCGAAGGTGATCACCACCGTCGCGTCGTCGGGCGCCGTCGCATCGCGCATGGCGCGGATCACCTCGGAAATCTCGGGGTGGCCCTTCTCGCGCAGCAGCTTGAGGCTGAACGCCACGTCCTTCGCCGTCAGCTTCGAGCCGTCGTGGAAGCGCGCCTGCGGCCGCAGGGTGAAGGTGTAGGTCAGCCCGTCGTCGGACACCGCCACCGACCGCGCGACGAGACCGTAGAGCGCGTCCGGCTCGTCCAGCGCCCGCACCATCAGGCTGTCGAAGGTGAGGTTCATGCCGGCGGCCCCCTCCCCCTGCAGCACGTAGGCGTTCAGGGTGTTGAAGGTGTCGGCCGCCTGGTTGCCGAAGGTCTGGCTCAGCTGCGACGAGAACCGCCCGCCCCGCGGCGCCATCGGGTTCACGTAGTCGAAGCGCTGGAAGTCCTTCGGGTACTTCAGCTCGCCGAAGCTCGACATCCCGTGCGATGCCGCGGTTTGGGCGACCGCGCCGCGCGGCAGAGCCGCGGCGACGCCGAGCGCGCCCGCCCCGAGGACGAGCGAACGGCGGGAGACCCGGCTCAACGCGGCGCCCCGGTCTTGGCGGCCGCCGCCTCGTCGTACCACCACGTCGTCGGGAAGCCGGACGAGCCGTAGAGCGGCAGGACGGCCGGATGCGCGAACCGGTTCCAGCGCAGGGTCCGCGAGACGTTCGAGGCCCATTGCGGCACGACGAAGTCGTGGGACAGCAGCACCCGGTCCAGTGCATGGGTCGCCGCCAGCACGCCGGGCCTGTCTTTGGCAAAGATCACCTTCTCGATCAGCGCGTCGATCGCGGGATCCTTGATACCGATGAGGTTGCGCGAGCCGGGCTTGTCGGCAGATGCCGAGCCCCAGTACTCGCGCTGCTCGTTGCCCGGCGAGAGCGATTCCGGCCAGGAGCCGGTGGTGACGTCGAAGTCGAAGTTGCGCAGCCGGTTCTGGTACTGCGCCTGGTCGATCACCCGCAGCGAGGTGCCGACGCCGATGAGCTTGAGCTGCGCCGAGAACGGCAGGATCACCCGCTCGAAGGTGTTCTGGAACTCCAGGAATTCGACGGTGAGCGGCTCGCCCGTCGCCTTGTTCACCATGCGCCCGTCGCGCTGCTCGTAGCCGGCCTCGCGCAGCAGGCGCACGGCCTCGCGCAGGTTCGTGCGCACGGCCTCCGGCGTCTCGCTCACGGGGTTCTTGTAGGGCGTGGTGAAGACGGACGGCGGCACCTTGTCCTTCACCGTGTCGAGCAGCGCCTTCTCCTCGCCCTCGGGCAGGCCGGAGGCGGCGAGCTCGGAGCCGTAGAAGTACGAGTCGATGCGCTTATACAAGCCGTAGAACAGCGCCCGGTTCATCTCCTCGAAGTTCATCGCAAGGTTGAAGGCGCGCCGCACGCGCGGGTTCTTGAACTTGTCCTTGCGGGTGTTGAAGATGAACGCCTGCATGTTGCCGTTGCCGCGGTCGGGGAAGGCCTCCTTGATCAGGCGGCCGTCCTTCACCGCGGGGAAGTCGTCGTAGGCGGTGGCCCAGTTGCGGGCGATGTTCTCGGCGCGGAAGTCGTAGAGGTCGCCCTTCAGCGCCTCGACCAGCACCGTCCCGTCGCGAAAATACTCGTAGCGCTGGGTGCCGAAGTTGTTGCGCCCGGCATTCACCGCCAGGTCCTTGCCCCAGTAGTCGGCGACGCGGACATAGGTCGCCGAGCGGCCGGGATCGAATTTATCCAGCTTGTACGGGCCCGATCCCAGCGGCGGCTCCAGCGTCGTCTCGGCGACGTTGCGCTGGCGGCCTTGTGCGTCCTTGCCCGTCCACCAGTGCTTGGGCAGCACGGGGAGCTGCCCGATCACCTGCGGCAGCTCGCGGTTGCCGGTCTCGGTGAAGGTGAAGGTCACCTCGCGCGGGCCGGCGGCTTCCGCCTTCGCCACGGTCTGGTAGTAGGCGGCGTAGCGCGGGCTGTTCGCCTTGAAGGTCTCGAACGACCAGACCACGTCCTCGGGGGTGATCGCGACGCCGTCGTGCCACTTCGCGTTCTCGCGCAGGCGGTAGGTCACCGAGCCGAGGTCGGGCGCGACCCGAAGCGCCTCGGCCAGCAGGCCGTAGGAGGTGAAGGGCTCGTCGAGCGATTCGGTGGTGAGCGTGTCGTAGAGCAGCGCGATCCCGCCTTCGAGGTCGCCCTTCAGGCCCGAGACCACGAGGTTGAAGTTGTCGAACCCGCCCTGCGCCCCGAGGCGCACGAGGCCGCCCTTGGGGGCGCCTGGGTCGGCGTAGTCGAAATGCTTGAAGTCCGGGCCGTATTTCGGCTGCCCCATCAGCGTCACCGCGTGGACCCAGCCGGCGCCGGCCGCCGGGGGCGCCGGCTCGGATTGCGCGCCCGCGGGGCCTGCGATGCACGAGAGCGTCAGGGCGGCGGCCAAGGTGGCGGCGAAGAAACGTCCGATCACGGGATGCGCTGTCACGAGGGGGCGGTCTCCGGTCCGTCGGCCCGTCGCCGGGCCATCCCCGCCTGCTTAGGACGGACCGCGCTGCCACGCCAACCCGGCGCGTCCGCGCAGACCCCGCCGCGCCGGCGACAACCCTGCGGCCCGCCGCGCGTTGGGGCCGACAGCACAGGAAGACCGATGCCGACGATCCGCCACGACACCCTCCCATTGAACGGCCTCGACCTGCACGTCGCGCAGGTGGGCAGCGGGCCGCCGCTGCTGCTGCTTCACGGTTGGCCGGAATTCTGGCTGACCTGGGAGCCGGTGATGACGCGGCTTTCCGAGCGCTTCACCTGCATCGCGCCGGACCTCCGCGGCTTCGGCCGGACCGGCAAGCCCGATGCCGGCCCCAACGACAAGGTCGGCCCCAAGGCCCACGTGCAGGACATGCTCGCGCTCCTCGACGCCCTCGGACTCGATCGCGTCGGCGTGGTCTCGCACGACGTCGGCGCCTACGTCGCGCAGGGGCTGGCGCACGCCGCGCCCGAGCGGCTGGAGGGCCTGTTCTTCTTCGACTGCCCGTATGGCGGCATCGGTCCGCGCCTGGGCGCGCCCGAGAACCTGCGCGAGATCTGGTACCAGTCCTTCCACCTGATGCCCTACGCGGCCGAGCTCGTCGGCTCGTCGCGGGAGGCGTGCAAGACCTACGTCGGCGGCATCCTGCGGCACTGGTCGGGTCCGAACCCGCACGCCTTCGACGACGTGATCGAGGATTTCGTCGACAACTTCCTCCAGCCCGGCAACCTGCAGGGCGGGTTCGACTGGTATCTCAGCCAGAACGCGGGCCGGATCGCGATGATCCGCGGCGAGGCGCCTGTGCCGAAACCCATCGCGGTGCCGACCTGCATCCGCTGGGGCGATTCCTCGCCGCTCTTTCCCTACGCCTGGACCGACCGCCTGCCGGAATACTTTTCCAACCTCGACCTTGCGCCGTTTCCAGGCGCCGCGCACTTCCCGCACCGCGAGAAGCCGGATGCGGCGGCGGCCGAGATCGCGCGGTTCTTCTCTCGCTGACCGAAACCCACGCACCGATTTCCCGGGCGGGTGGAGCGTCAGCGGAACCCGATCCGGGGCCCAGCACAAGGATACGCGAAGCGGCCGAATCGTCGGCGCCGACGACCACGAGCCGCCGACGCGGCCGGTTCTTCCGCTGGATCCCGGATCACCCTCCGCTCGCGCTCCGGGCGTCCGGGAAATCGGCCTGAGCGTCACGCCGCCCGCCCGCGGCGTCCCTCCACCAGCCACATCGCCAGCACGGCCGCGGCCAGCAGCGCCAGGGCCGCGAGCCCGAGCGCCAGGGGATAGACCTCGACGCCGCGGATGACGGCGCTGTCGCTCGGGCGGAAGCCGATCCAGTCGGCGCCCGAGAGGCGGCCGCCGCGCACGCTCTGGAGGCGCGGCACCTGGACGGCGCCCGACGCGTCCGCGACGCGGCGGATCGAGCCGCCGGAGGCGTCGGCGACCGGCTTCAGGCGATCGGTGTCGCTGAACACGTCGGCGAGCTCGCGCGGGTTCGGCGGGCCGACGCTGACGAAGGCGGCGAGCGTGCCCGAGCGCAAGGTGTGCAGGCCGAGCTCGGTCGCCTCGAAGGTCGCGCCGAACAGCCCGGGCTCCGACGGCTTCAGGGCGAGCGTGCTGGTCTTGCCGGTCGGGCTCGTGACGACGACCGGATCGGTCGCCTCCGCCATGGTCTGGCGCTCGACGCGGACCTCGCGACCGCGGCCGGTCATCTGCGCGCGCAAAGCCTCCTCTTCCAGCGCCGGCTCCTTCATCAGCCAATGCGCGAGGCGGCGCAGCAGGTCGAGATAGGGGCCGCCGTCCTGGTAGCCACGCGCCCACAGCCAGGTGTGGTCGGACAGCATGAGTGCCACGCGGCCCTTCTCCTCGCGGGAGAGGGCGAGCAGCGGCAGGTTCTCGGCGCCCGACAGCAGCGGCTGGTTCCCGGCCCGCGTCTGCGCCGCGACGATGCGGAGCCAGTCGCCCCAGGCCGGCGGCGTCGCGTCTCCGCCGGGCAGCGCCCGCGTCACCGGATGGCGGTTGCCGGTCGCCGTCGCCGTCGGCTTGTAGGGCTGCTCGACCACGCGCCCGTTCGGGTCGCCCGGCAGGATGCCGGAAAGACGCGTGCGCGCGAGGCTCGCCGGGCCGGCGAATTCCGGGCCGGCAGCGATCAGGAGCGCGCCGCCCTCGCGGACGTAGCGGGTGATGTTGTCGAAATAGGCCGAGGGCAGCACGCTCTGGTTGGCGTAGCGGTCGAAGATGATCAGGTCGAAGTCCTTGATCTTCTGGACGAACAGCTCGCGCGTCGGGAAGGCGATCAGCGACAGCTCGGAGATCGGCGTGGCGTCCTGCTTCTCCGGCGGCCGCAGGATGGTGAAGTGCACGAGGTCGACGTTGGCGTCCGATTTCAGCAGGTTGCGCCAGGTGCGCTCGCCCTGGTGCGGCTCGCCGGAGACCAGCAGCACCCGCAGCTTCTCGCGGATGCCCTCGATGGGGAGCACGGCGCGGTTGTTGACCGTGGTCAGCTCGCCCGGCAACGGCTCGACCTCGATCTCGACGACGTTCGGGCCGCCATGCTCGATCTTCAGCGCGAGGTCGAACGGCTTGTCCGTCGGCACGGTGCGGCGCCCGATCTCCTCGCCGTCGCGGCGCAGGGCGACGACGGCCGAGCCGGTGCCGCCGCGCTCCATCACCTCGGCGCGGATCGTGAGGTCCTTGCCGACGATGCCGAAGCGGGGCGCCTCCAGGAGCTTGATCTGCCGGTCGCGCTCGTCCGGGTGCCCGGTGACGAGCACGTGCAGCGGCGCCTTGATCCCGAGGGCCGCGAGCGAGGCCGGGATGTCGTGCACGACGCCGTCGGTGAGCATCACCACGCCGGCCAACCGCTCAGGCGGCACGTCGGCGAGCGCCTGGCCCAGGGCGGCGAAAAGCTTGGTGCCGTCGTCGCCGGCGGCGTCCGGCACGTCGATGAAGCGCGGCTCGATGTTCGTCAGCGCACCGAAGCGACGCTGCAATTCGGCCCTGACCTGGTCGGTCGCCGCCGGCCGGTCGCCGAGCGCCTGCGACCCGGATCGGTCGACGATCACCGCGGCGATGTCCTTCACCGGCTCGCGATCCTCGCGCACCAGGGCGGGGTTCGCGAGCGCCGCAAGCACCAGCCCGAGCGCCAGCGCCCGCAGGACGGCGGTGCGTCCCCGCGCCAGGAAGGCGAGCACGGAAAACAGCGCCACGATCACGGCGAAGACCGCCAGCACCGGCCAGGGCAGCAGCGGCGTAAAGCTGAGGCTCAGCATGACGGGAGAGCCTTCGTGATCCGGTTGCGCGCGGGAAGCGCCGCGTGGCCCCCTCTCCCATGGGGAGAGGGCTGGGGTGAGGGGCGTGACCTGACCGGAGAGGTCACGCCCCTCATCCTGTCCTTCTCCCCCTGGGAGAAGAGACCCGCGACCACGTCCAATGCGTCGGTATGTGTCGGGATCGTCACTGCCCCAGCCGCTCCAGCAGGGCCGGCACGTGGACCTGGTCCGCCTTGTAGTTGCCGGTCAGCGTGTAGATCACGATGTTGACGCCGCCGCGGAAGGCCATCTCGCGCTGGCGCTGGTCGCCGCCGACCACCGGGTAGAGTGGGTCGCCGCGGCGGTCGATCGCCCAGGCCGCGGCGAGGTCGTTGCCGGTGATGACGATCGGGCTGACGCCGTCGCCGGCACGTGCCGGGCGACGCTCGGTGCCCTCGGCGGCCGGCGGCAGCGCCTCCACCCAGGTCTGGCCGGTGGCGTAGCGCCCGGGAAAGGTGTCGACGAGGTAGAACGCCTTGGTCAGCACGTGGTCTGAGGGCACCGGCTCCAGCTCCGGGATCTCGAGGGTCGCCAGCATCTTGCGCAGGTACGCCGCCTCCGGGGTCGGCGGGCCTCCGGCCCGGGCCGTGAGCGCGTCGCGGGTGTCGAACAGGACGGTGCCGCCGTTGCGCATGAACGCGTCGACCCGGCGGATCGTGGCCTCCGAGGGCTGCGGCCGGCCCGGCGCGATCGGCCAGTAGATCAGCGGATAGAACGCCAGCTCGTCCTTGGCCGGGTCGAGGCCGGCGGGCTCTCCCGGCTCCAGGGCGGTGCGGGCGGCGAGCATCTGGGTCAGACCAGTCAGGCCGGCCCGGCTCGCCTCGTCGATCGCCGCGTCGCCGGTGACGACGTAGGCGAGGCGCGTGACCAGCGCCGACTCGATGCCGTTCGGGCGGTTGGCCGGCGGCTCCTCGGCCCGCGCCGGCGGCCCGCCAAAAGCTCCGAGAAGGAGCACGCCCGACATCGCGAGAATCGCCGGGCGGCCACGGAGGCGGCCGACGAGGCTCCCTGAGCCGCGGTTGAGGAAGCCGCCGAGCCAGAGGCCCGCCAGCGTGTCGAGGACCAGCAGCAGAAGCGCCAGGGTGAACAGGCTCGGGCGCAGGTCGAGGGTCTCGGCCCCGGCGAGCGTGCCGGTGCGGGCGCCCGAGAGCGCGGCGAGGTCGAGCGCCTTGAGGCGGTCGTCGGGCCGGA
This sequence comes from Methylobacterium cerastii, assembly GCF_022179125.1. Taxonomy (GTDB): domain Bacteria; phylum Pseudomonadota; class Alphaproteobacteria; order Rhizobiales; family Beijerinckiaceae; genus Methylobacterium; species Methylobacterium cerastii. The sequence goes on along the minus strand of NZ_BPQG01000001.1, from coordinate 22,438 downwards.
GGGCGTTCACGGCGGTGCCGCCGTCGGCGGGGCCGTAGAAGCCCGGCGGATGCTCCACCGAGGCGCGGTCGGCGTAGTCGGCCGGCACGGCGGTGGCGGAGGCCGGCGGGTTGCCGAGCGCCCCGAAGCCGTCGAGCGCCAGTCGCGGGGCGAGGATCGCGGCGGCCGGCCGCGGGCCGCCCTCCGTGGGGGCGGCGGAGGAACCGGCCAGCGCCACCACCCGGCGCAGCATGTCGATGAACAGGCCCGACAACGGCAGGTTCGACCAGGTCGTGTCGGCGGTGACGTGGAACAGCACCACGAGCCCCTGCCCGCGATGCTCGGCAGTGACGATCGGCGTGCCGTCCTGCAACGAGGCCCAGGTGCGGCCGGGCAGGTCGCCGTCGGGCTCGGCCAGGATCTGGCGGCGCACGCCGATGTCGGCGGGCGGCGTCAGGCCGGCGAACGGGCTCTCGGGGGCGAAGGGCGCCAGCGTCTTCGGGCTGTCCCAGGAGAGCGTGCCGCCGAGCGTCCGGCCGCCGCGGCGCAGGCGCACCGGCACCAGCGGATCGCTGCCGGCCGCGAGTCGTGGGCCGGCGAAGCGCAGCAGCAGGCCGCCGCCCTCGACGAAGGCCTGGACGCGGGCGGCGGTGCGGTCGTCCATCGCGCCGACGTCGGCGAGCACCAGCACCGTCACCTGGTTGTCGAGGAGCTGCGCCACCTGGTCGGCGATGCCCTTGGCGCCGCGGGCCTCCTGCACGTCGGCGAAGGGCTGGAGCGCGCGGGAGAGATAGTAGGTCGGCGCCAGCAGCGGCTGCGCCTGGTCGCTGGTGCCGCCGAAGACGAGGCCGACGCGGCGGCGCTTGCCGCGCTCGTCCACCAGGGTCACGGCGCCGGCCGAGCGCTCGCCGGCGATCTCGATGCGGCTGACGCCGTTGCGCAGCTCGATCGGCATGTCGAAGGCGATCTCGGCCTCCGTGGCGTCGGGCGCGAGGGCGAAGTCGTGCTCGGCCAGCGGCAGGCCCTTCTGGTCGAGCGCGCGCACGAGGCCGCCGTCGCGGCCGTTGCGGGCGGCGCGCAGCACCCGGGCCGTGAGCTTGCCCCCGGCCTCGGACGCGGTCAGCGCCAGGGCCGGCGGCGCGTCGGCGCGCAGCACCGTCAGCGCGGCGCCCGACGACGCCACGGCCTCGGCGAGGCGTGCGGGGAAGTCTCCTGGCTCGATGCCGGCGACGCCGTCGCTGATCCAGACGAGGCCCGCGCCGGCGTTGCGGTCGAGGAAGTTGGTGAGCACTGCCAGGTGCGCGCCCCGGTCGGCGATGTGCGGGCGCGGCGCCAAGGCGCGCAGCCGTTCGAGGCTGGCTGCCGGCGTGCGCGCCTCGACCGCGGCGGGGGCGTCCGCCAACCCGACCACCGCGACGGGCCGTCCGTCGCGGGCGGCGCCCTCGACGGCGTCGGTGGCGACCCGCATCCGGTCGCGCCAGTCGTGGGCGGCGGAGACGCCGTTGTCGATCATCACCAGCAGCGCCTTGCGGCCTCCGCCGGCGCCGACGCCGCTCGGGTTCCAGACCGGCCCGGAGACGGCGAGGATGAGGGCGGCGGCGGCGAGCAGCCGCAGGATCAGCAGCCAGGGCGGGGTCCGCGCCGGCGTCTGGCGCCGCGCCACCAGGTCCGCCACCAGCTTGAGCGGCGGGAAGTCGATCCGGCGCGGGCGCGGCGGCGTCACCCGCAGCAGCAGCCACAGGGCGGGCAGGCCAATCAGGGCGGCGAGCGCGAAGGGCGCGGCGAAGGTCAATCCGAGCACGACGCCCTCCTAGCCCGTTCCGCGCGCGGCGGCGACCAGGGTCGCGAGGCGAAGCGCCGCCTCGCTCGCGGGGCGGTCGGTGCGGTGCAGGGTCAGCGTCCAGCCGACGCCGCGGGCGATCTCGGAGAGGCCGGCCCGGTGCGCCTGGATGCGGGTGCGGTAGGCGTCGCCCCAGGCGCCGGCGTCGCCGACGTCGAGCGAGAGGCCGGATTCTAGGTCGTGCAGCACGGCCTGGCCCGAGAACGGGAACGTCTCCTCGATCGGGTCGGCGACGGCCACGAGGTGCCCACGGCTGCCGCGCCCGGCGATCTCCTGGACGGCCGACGCGACGCGTTCGAGGGGGGTGAGGAAGTCGCTGATCAGGATCACCTCGTCGAAGCGGGCCGGGGCCGCGCGGCGCGGCAGGTCCTGGGTCAGGCCGGCGGCGTCGGCGACGAGCGCCTGCGCCATGGCCTCGACGATCTTGCGCGACGCGGTCGCGCGGGTCAGCCCGAGTAGGCCGACTCGCTCGCCGCCGTCGACGAAGGCGTCGGCGAGCGCCAGCCCGAGGACGAGGGCACGCTCGACCTTCGCGGCCTGCGCGAGGTCGGAGGCGAAGCCCATGGAGGCGGAGCGGTCGATCCAGATCCAGATGTTGTGGGCGGCCTCCCACTCGCGCTCGCGGACGTAGAGCCGGTCGTCGCGGGCGGAGCGGCGCCAGTCGATCCGCGCGGCCGCCTCGCCGTTCACGAACGGCCGGAACTGCCAGAAGCTCTCGCCGGGGCCGGCGCGGCGGCGGCCGTGCAGGCCGTGCGCCAGCATCGACGAGACGCGGCGTGCCTCCAGCACGAGCCGGGGCATGCGGGACGCGAGCGCCACCGCGCCCTCGCTCTCCCGCCGGCCGGGCGCGCGCGGGATCGCGTCGTGGGCGCGCACGGCCGCCACGCGCTAAAGCTTCTCGGCGAGCTTGGCGATCAGCCCCTCGATGGTGTCGCCGTCGGCCCGCGCCGCGTAGCTCAGCGCCATGCGGTGCTTCAGCACCGGCTCGGCGAGCGCCTTCACGTCGGCGACCGAGGGCGCGACGCGGCCTTCGATCAGCGCGCGGGCGCGGGCCGCCAGGCTCAGCGCCTGGCTGGCGCGGGGGCCGGGGCCCCACATCAGCTTGCCCTTCACCAGCGGGTCGCCGCCGTCGGGGCGGGCCGAGCGGACGAGGTCGAGGATCGCGTCGACCACGGTCTCGCCCACCGGCAGGCGGCGCACGAGGCGCTGCGCGGTCAGCAGCGCGTCGGTCGACATCACGGCCTTCACGCCCTGGTCGGCGACGCCGGTGGTCTCGATCAGGATGCGGCGCTCGGCGGCGCGGTCGGGATAGCCGACGTCGATCTCCAGCAGGAAGCGGTCGAGCTGCGCCTCGGGCAGCGGATAGGTGCCCTCCTGCTCGATCGGGTTCTGGGTGGCGAGAACGTGGAACGGGCGTGGCAGGTCGTGGCGCTCGCCGGCGACCGAGACGAAGTTCTCCTGCATCGCCTGCAGCAGCGCGGACTGTGTGCGCGGGCTCGCGCGGTTGATCTCGTCGGCCATCAGGAGCTGGGTGAAGACCGGGCCCTTGACGAAGCGGAACGAGCGGCGGCGGTCGGCATCCTCGTCCAGGATCTCGGTGCCGAGGATGTCGGAAGGCATCAGGTCGGGCGTGAACTGCACCCGCCGGGCGTCGAGCCCGAGCACGGTGCCCAGCGTCTCGACGAGCTTGGTCTTGGCCAAACCCGGCAATCCGACGAGGAGGCCGTGACCGCCGGCCAGGATCGTGACGAGGGCGAGGTCGACGACCTTCTCCTGTCCGAAGATCACACCGTGGATCGCTTCGCGCGCCTGGCCGACGGAGGCGAGGCAGGCTTCGGCGGTGGCGACGATGCCGTCGTCGAGGGTAGTGGCGGACGAGCCCTGACTCATGCCGATGGGGTTTCCGTCTTGATCGTCGGGCCTGCCGGCCGGGGGCGACGCTGGCGTCGTTCTGGGCGCGGAGTGTGCGGCGGTTCGTGACCGGCTGGCAAGGCCGGCATCGCCGCAGGTTCGTCGGGCGCGACCTGTGGCGCTTCAGCTACGCTCCGACGCCGTCACCTGGGTCTGGCCGTCCGAGGGCGCGACCGCGTCGCAGGAAAACGGGTTCGGCGGCGCATTGACCCCCCGCCAGCGCGCGTAGCGCCACGGCAGGAACCAGCGCGCCCGCGGCGGCAGGGCGTCGGGCACGAGGTCGATGCCGTGGGTGCCGAAGGGACCGCAGCGGCAGATCCGCGAAAACCCCATCCAGGCGCCGGGCCAGAGCCCGTGCCGGGCGATCGCCGCGTCCGCGTAGTCGGAGCAGCTCGGCCAGTGCCGGCACTGTCGGCCGACGAGGCCGGACAGCGTGAGTTGATAGCCGCGGATCGCGATCCGCGCGGCACGCCGCAGCATCGCGTCAGGCGGCGGCGCGCCTGGCGGCCTCGATGCGGTCGAGCGCCTCCACCACCGCGTCGAAGGTGAGCAGGGTCGAGGCGTGGCGCGCCTTGAAGTCGCGCACCGGCGCGAGCACGGAGAGGTCGGCCCAGCGGCCCTCGGGCGCCGGGCCGTTCGTCTTCAGCATCGCACGCATGGTCTCGCGCACGCTCCGAAGCTCCTCGGGGCTGGAGCCGACCACGTGCCGCCCCATCAGCGAGGACGAGGCCTGGCCGAGCGCACAGGCCTTCACGTCGTGGGCGAAGTCGGCGACCGTCTCGTCGGCCCCGAGCACGAGGTCGACGGTCACCGTCGAGCCGCAGAGCTTCGAATGCGCCGTCGCGCTGGCGTCCGGCGCCGAGAGCCGGCCGAGCCGGGGGATGTCGGCGGCGAGTTCGAGGATGCGCCGGTTGTAGATGTCGTCGAGCATGGGCGCCTTCCGCTCCTTGTCGCTGCGTGGTCGGTCGCTGCGTGGTCGGCCCCGTGCGGGCCGCCCTTGCGCCCCGCGCGCCGTGCATTGCGCGATCGTGCAAGAACGACGATATAGGCCGCTTCAGGCCGTTTCGCGAGGAGGCGGCTCGTCGACCAGGGTCGCGCCCACGGCCACGGACACCGCAACCACCGGGGCGCCGGCCCGGAGCCATCCGGGCTCCGAGACGGTTCGACCGACATGTACGCCAAGCCGGACAGTACGACGATGAAGGCCCGTGTGGCGCGGGCCGGAGATGCCATGGATGCCGCGCTCAAATCCCTGTCCTACGGCGCCGCCCGTCCCCTTCCCGAGGCCGAGCCGAGCTTGAGCGTCATGCGCAACGACAACGACCGCGTGGTGGCGAGCCTCGCCGAGCGCCGTGCCGAGACGGCCGCGCCGGACGGCGCCAAGGACATCGCGAAGAAGCCCGAATCCGCGACGCGGGTGCCCGACGGCATCGCCCTCGCCCGCCCGAGCCGCGAGGAGGCCGAGGCCGCCGTGCGCACCCTGCTGCGCTGGGCCGGCGACGACCCGAACCGCGAAGGCCTGCTCGACACCCCGGCCCGCGTGGTCAAGGCCTACGGCCAGCTCTTCGGCGGCTACGAGGTCGACGCGGACGCCCTGCTCGAGCGGGTGTTCGAGGAGGTCGAGGGCTATTCCGACATCGTGCTGGTGCGCGACATCCCGTTCTACTCCCACTGCGAGCACCACATGGTGCCGTTCATGGGCCTGGCCCACATCGCCTACTACCCGACCAAGGGCGTGGTCGGCCTGTCGAAGCTCGCCCGCGTGGTCGACACCTTCGCCCGCCGGCTGCAGACGCAGGAGACGATGACCGCCCAGATCGCCGACGTGATCGAGAGCATCCTCAAGCCCCGCGGCGTCGCCGTCCTCGTCGAGGCGGAGCATCTCTGCATGGCGATGCGCGGCGTCCAGAAGGCCGGCGTTTCCACCATCACCACCCAGTTCCGCGGCGCCTTCCGCGAGGACGCCAGCGAGCAGGTGCGGTTCCTGACGCTGGTCCGCGGCGGCAAGGCGTAGCCGCATTCATGTGGCGTCGCCGCCCCTTCCCTCCCCCGCAGAGGGGGGAGGGATGCTCGCGGACCGAGTGCTCTGCGCAGGAACCGTCATTCGATGACCGTCCCCCCATTCGATCCGCCCGGTAGCCGTACCGAGGTCGAGGAAGGCGTGGCCTTCACGCCCCGCTTCGACCGCGACGGGCTCGTGGCCTGCATCGCCGTCGACGCGCAGGACGGCCGCGTGCTGATGCTCGCGCACATGAACGCCGAATCGCTGCGACGGACGCTGGAGACCGGCGAGGCCTGGTACTGGTCGCGCTCGCGCCGGGAACTCTGGCACAAGGGTGCGACCTCGGGCCAGGTCCAGCGCGTCGTCGAGATGCGCACCGATTGCGACCAGGACGCGCTGCTGATCACCGTCGCGGTCGGCGGCGACGGCGGCTGTTGCCACACCGGGCGGCGCGCCTGCTTCTACCGCAGCGTCGCCCTCGACCCGGACGGCCGCGCGGTGCTGAACCCCGCCGGCCCATGAGCGGCGCGCACGCCCTGCTGCGGCACGCCGCGCCGTCGATCGCTCCCGGAACCGTCGAGCCGACGCGCGAGACGGCGCCGTGGCAGCCGCGGATCGGCCTGGCCCTCGGCGGCGGCGCCGCGCGCGGGTGGGCGCATATCGGCGTGATCCGCGCCCTCGACGAGGCCGGCATCCACCCCTCGGTCGTCGCCGGCTGCTCGATCGGCGCCGTGGTCGGCGGCTGCTTCGCCGCGGGCAAGCTCGACGCCCTGGCCGAGTTCGCGCTTTCGCTCACACGCCGCCGGGTGCTGGGCCTCCTCGACCCGCGCCTGTCGGGCTCGGGGCTGATCGGCGGCGACCACCTACGCCGGCGGCTGGTGCGCGACCTCGGCGACCGCCTGGTCGACGACCTGCCGGTCGGCTTCGGCTCGGTCGCCACCGAGCTCGGAACCGGGCACGAGGTCTGGCTCACGCGTGGATCGCTGATCGAGGCTCTGCGCGCCTCCTACGCCCTGCCCGGCCTGTTCGCGCCGGTCGAGCGCGACGGGCGTCTCCTGATGGACGGCACGCTGGTCAACCCGGTGCCGGTGACGCTGGCCCGCGCGATGGGCGCCGACCTTGTCGTGGGCGTGAACCTCGCCTGCGACCCGCGGATGCGGGGCGGCGTGATCGAGCCCGGCGCGGCCGATCCCGTCGAGCAGGTCGTCACCGCGGTCGGCGCCCGGCGCTGGAGCCTGCTCGCGGGCCTCCGCAATCGCAGGGTCGCGCCGTCTGGACCCGGGATCGGCCGGGTGATGTTCGACGCCTTCAACATCACGCAGGACCGAATCTCGCGCGCGCGCCTCGAGCGGGACCCGCCCGATTGCGCGATCGGGCCGGACCTCGCCACGATGGGACAGTTCGAGTTCCACCGGGCGGCCGAGGCGATCGCCGCCGGCCACGCGGCGACGCGCGCCGCCGTCCCCCGCATCCGGGCGATGGTGCAGGCCGCGGCCGCGCGCGCCTGACGCGCCGCGTCACGCGACTGTCGCATCGGCCTGCGATGCGGCCCTCGTGCGGGATCGGGACCGGCCCGACCGCCGCGAGGAGCCGCCCCGATGGTGTCCAGCCGCCGCCAGATCCTGTTCGCCGGCGGGGCCGGCCTCGTCGGGTTCGCGTCCGGCATCGCCCGGCCGGGCCTCAGCCGCGCCGCCGACCGGCCGATCCTCACGCACGGCCTGCAATCGGGCGACGTCGGCACCGACTCCGCGATCGTCTGGGCGCGCGCCGACCGCCCGTGCCGCGCGATCGTCGAATGGTCCACCACCGACAGCTTCGCCGAGATCCGCGGCGGCACCTTCGCCGACGCCCTGCCGGAGGCGGACGGCACCGTGAAGGCTGCGCTCACCGGCCTGCCGCCGGGGCAGGACATCGTCTACCGGATCCGGCTCGAAGACCTCGCGGCGCCGACGATCCGCGGCCCGGCGCAGGTCGGGCGCTTCCGCACCGCGCCGGCCGACCGGCGCTCGGTCTCGTTCTGCTGGTCGGGCGACACGGCGGGCCAGGGCTGGGGCATCGACGAGGCCCGCGGCGGCATGACCATCTACAAGGCGATGCTGGCCAACCGCCCGGACTTCTTCCTGCATTCCGGCGACACGATCTACGCCGACGGGCCGATCACGGCCGAGGTGCGACTGCCTGACGGCACGCTCTGGCGCAACCGCGTCACCGAGGTGGTGTCGAAGCCCGCCGAGACGCTCGCCGAGTTCCGCGGCCGCTACCAATACAACCTGACGGACGCGAACGTGCTGGCGATGAACGCCGCCGTGCCGATCCTGGCGCAATGGGACGACCACGAGGTCACCAACAACTGGTGGCCCGGCGAGCCGCTGACCCGGGCCGAGCACCTAAGGAAGAGGTACGCCGACCCGAACGTGCGCGCGCTCCAGGTGCGGGCGTCCCGCGCCTTCCACGAATACATGCCGATGCGCTTCGAGCCGGCCGAGCCCGGCCGCGTCTACCGCAAGATCGCCTACGGCCCCCTCGTCGACGTGTTCATGCTCGACATGCGCTCGTATCGCGGGCCGAACGGCGAGAACCGCCAGACCGCCTACGGCCCGGACGCGTACTTCCTCGGGCCGGTGCAGCTCGCCTGGCTCAAGCGGGCGCTGATGGAGTCGCGCGCGACCTGGAAGGTGATCGCCGCCGACATGCCACTCGGCCTCGTCGTCACCTACGACGGCGACCGGAACTTCGGCTCCGAAGCGGTTGCGCAGGGCGACGGCCCGCCCCTGGGGCGCGAGCTGGAGATCGCCGACCTGCTGCGCTTCATCAAGGCTGCGAACATCCGCAACACGGTGTGGTTCACGGCCGACGTGCACTACACCGCCGCGCACTACTACGACCCCAACAAGGCCCGCTTCCAGGAGTTCGAGCCGTTCTGGGAGTTCGTCTCAGGCCCGCTGCACGCCGGCACCTTCGGCCCGAACACGCTCGACGACACGTTCGGGCCGCAGCTGCGTTTCGTGAAGGCGCCGCCGGAAGGCCAGGTGAACCTGTCGCCGGCGGCAGGCTACCAGTTCTTCGGGCATGTCGCCGTCGACGGGCGGACGGAGCAGATGACGGTGACGCTGAAGGACGCGGCTGACGCCGACCTGTGGCACGTCACCCTCGATCCCGTCCTGGCTTGAGCGGAGGCGTCAGGCCATCGTGATGTAGTCGCGCATCGCCTTGTGCTCGGCCTCGACCGCCGCGATCCGGCGCTTGACCACGTCGCCGATGGAGATGAGGCCGACGAGCCGGCCGTCCTCGCAGACCGGAACGTGGCGGAAGCGCCCTTCGGTCATCAGCTGCATCACGTCCTCCACCGTCGTGGCGCGCTTGCATGTGACGACCTCGGCGGTCATGTGCGCGGAGACCGGCGCATCGAAGGCGCCGCCGCCGAGCTTGGCCAGCGCTCGCATGATGTCGCGCTCGGACAGGATGCCGGCGACCGACCCGTCGCCGTGGGTGACCACGAGTGCGCCGATGCGCTTCTCCGCGAGGAGATGGATCGCCTCGTCGAGGGTCCGTTCGGGGGTGATGGTGACGATGTCCGCGCCTTTCTCGGCGAGGATGCGTGCGATGGTCATGAAGATCCCTCCCAGGAGGTGACGCCGCCCGCGCCGTCAGCCGCGGCGCGCATAGGGACCGGAGGCGTGCCCGGGTTGATCCCGGATCGCGCCGTGCGATCGATGCGAGTGTGTGGCGGATGCCGCGCCATGGCAAGACCGGGCGCGCGGCGCCTGCCGAGGGCGTCCACATCGTCGAACGGGAATGTCGGCCGCCGTCATGCGGCCGGTCATCCAAGCGGCTCGGGCCGGCTACCGCGGCGGTCGTGCCTGCGGGTCCACGAACGGGAACATCAGGAAGCTGACGACGAAGCCGCCGAGGTGGGCGTCCCACGCGACCGCCGCGTTCTCGGCGCCGAGCGGCAGGGTGATCAGGCCGAACAGCAGGTTCGTCGCCAGCCAGATGACCAGGAACGTCACCGCGGTGCGGTTGCGCAAAAGCTCCGGCACGGTCTCGGCCGGACGGTGCGGCGGCAGCTGCCAGGCCTGCGTCCCGTAGCCCGCCGCCGGCGGCTGGAACACGAAGCGCGCGGCGGCCGCCATCAGCGCCGACACGCCGGCAGACGCGCCGATCAGCGGCGAAGAACTCAGCGGGTCGATCGCGACATGCAGCGCTCCGCCCGCGACCGTCCCGGCCAGCGCGATCAGCCCGAAGCGCCAGGCGCCGCAGCGCCGCGCCACCGGCGAGCCGAAGGCCGCGAGCCAGACGCTGTTGAAGATCACGTGCATCCATGAGCCGTGCAGCAGGCCGTAGGTGGCGAAGCTCCACGGGTAGGCGCCGGGCTCGCTGAGCACGTAGCGGGCGAAGCCCTCGCGCGCGGCGGCGAACTGCGCGTCGCCGGCCTCGCTCGCCGCGCGCAGCACCGCGTCGGCCTGGGCCGGGTCGAACCATGTCGTCCAGCGGGACGGCACCAGCGCGAGGTCGAGCACCAGGCGGATGTCCCAGGCGTCCGGCAGCAGGATCTCGCGGACCGCATGGATCGCGAGCAGCAGGCCGATCGAGACGGTGACCACGCCCGGCATGTTGAAGACGGGCACGCGGCCCTGGCGCGGCAGATCGGGGGAAGCATCCATGGCGCCACATGTCGGGGCGACGGCTCCCGCTGCAAGGGCCTGCGGCCGCGGCGACGGCCGGAACGGCGGCCGGCGAACAAAAAAAGGGAGGCGCACCGCGAACGGGCGACCTCCCTGAAGCAGAGGATCCGAGACCCCTTGCGGGGCCGGGCGCCGTCCGGACCAGGAGACGGCGGGGCGCGGGCGCCCGATCCCTCCGCGCACCTCGCAAAGGCGACCCGGAGACGTGACGGCGTCGGGGCGACCCGAACCGTCACGCTTTCGTGAACACTGTCTCGCAGGGCCGCCCGGCGTGCAACGTCAACCTCCGCTTAACCTTAACGAAGGGTTGCGCGAGCTTGGCCGTGACCCCGGGCGTAGGTTGTGCACCGTGACGGTCGAACAGCCGCTGGATGCACCACGAGAGATCGAAGGTGTTCCGAAGCGGCACCGATCGCCACGCCGCCGCGCATCAGTCCGGGACACCGATGAAGCATCCGACCAGCCGCATGCTTTACAGCTACTGGGACCGGCTTCGCGGGCAGCGCTGCGCCCCGGAGCGCTCCGAGATCGAACCCGGCGCGATCCGCCATTTGCTGGCCGACAGCCTGATCCTCGAACTCGACATGCCGCACCGGACCGCGACCCTGCGGCTCGCCGGCACCCGCGTCTGCGCCCTGTTCGGGCGGGAGTTGCGGGCCGCGCACCTGTCCGCCCTCTGGGGCGAGGCCTCGGCGGACCCCTGGCGGATGGTCGAGACGGTGGCGGCGGACGCGATCGGCGTCGTCGCGGGCCTGCGCGGCACCAACACGGACGGCGAGACCGTCGACCTCGAATTCCTCCTGCTGCCGCTCCGCCACCGCGGGCGCACCCAGGCGCGGGCGCTCGGCGCGCTGAGCCCCGTCGCCCCGCCGACCTGGCTCGGCCTGCGTCCGCTCGTGCGCCTCGACACGCTCTCCCTGCGGATGCTGGCTCGGCCCATGCCCGACGCCCTCCACGATGGGCCGCAGGGCGACGACTCGGTCCTCGATCTCGCGGGCCTCGAAGCCGGGGCGTTCGGCGCCTTCCCCCCGCCGGCCAACGACAGCACCCCGTTCCGTCGCGGGCACCTCATGGTCCACCGCGGCGGACGGGTCTGAAAGCAGCGGAGACGCCGGCCGCAGAACTGACGCGAGAAAATTGAACAGGCACCTTGAGCAAGAAACCTCAGATTGTGTGCCTGGAACAAGGTTTTCGTAACCAGATAATTGCTAGGTTTTGCGAGCGAGCGAGCAACGACGGACCGACTATTCCCGCGATGATGATGGCGCAGAACTCAGCGGGAACGACGACACTGCGCCTCGCGCAGGCCTCCGACCTGCGACGCCATCAGCGCGTGCCGGTCTCCCTGCTCGGCCGCTACATGCTGTCCGACCGCCGCGAATATCCGTGTCAGACCGTCGACATGTCGCCCGGCGGCGTCCGTCTGACCTGCGCGGTGGTGGGTGAGCTCGGCGAGCGCGTGGTGCTGTACCTCGAGCATATCGGCCGGATCGAGGGCGTCATCGCGCGCCATCCCAAGGGCGGCTTCGCGATCCAGCTGTCGGCGACGCCGCGCAAGCGCGACAAGATCGCCTCGCAGCTCACCTGGCTCGCCAACCGCGAGATGCTCGGCCTGCCCGAGGGCCGGACCCACGAGCGCATCGTGCCCAAGCAGCCGGCGGTGGTCGTGCGGCTGGAGAGCGGGCGCGAGATCAAGGCGCGGGTCATCGATATCTCGATGTCGGGCGTCGCCCTGGCCAGCCTCAGCGCGCCGCCGCTGGGCACGACGTTGACGATCGGCACCACGCCCGGCAAGCTCGTGCGCTACTTCGAAGGCGGGTTCGGCGTGCAGTTCATGCTGCCGCTCTCCCCCGACCGCTTCCACGAAGGCATGACGCTCTAAGCACGCGGCGGCCGGGGCCGAACGCTTCGGCGACTTGGTTGTGGCCGCCGCCGCCGGGGCGGACGCGTCGCGGTCACCACGTCATTGCCGATTGATTCTGCGAATCGAGCAGACGATGCGGTTTTGCCGGATCGCACGCACGCCGCCGTCCGAAAACCCTTCTCATTCATCAAGCCCGACCTGAACGGTGATCGCCTTTGCCGAGTCGGCCGCTCGCTCGGTCGGATCGCGTCCGATCGCTGCGTTTGACGTCCCGCATCGGAATTTCGGATCGATCGGACGGCGACCGCGGCGGCCGCACAGGGTTTCCCGATCCTCTACGCGATGCCGACAATCCGCCGGGTCGCCAAAGCGTCCGGTTCGGGCTGTTGCGAGGCGCGCCGACGGCGGCGGCGAATCGATAAAATTGCTCGTATCGGCTTCAGCGCCGTGGAGGGCGCGCGGGCCCATCGTGCCTCCATCGACGGAGGGTTTGGGCGATGGGCCGGGTGTTCAGCAGCAAGGGAACGGGGATCCGGGCGCTCGGCCTCGGGCTGTTCGCCCTCCTCGCCGCCGGCGTGGCGCCGGTCGCCGCGCAGACCCTGGCCTCGCTGCCCGCCCCCACCATCGCGGCCGCGCCGGTCGGCGTCGCCAAGCCGATCCTGGCCTGGGTGACGTTCTGCCAGACCTACCCGGCCGAGTGTGCGGTCAACGCCGCCGAGCCCGCCCGCATCGCGATGACCCCCGCGATCTGGAACACGATCCAGACGGTCAACCGCCGCGTCAACGCCACGGTGACGCCGGTGACCGACATGGACCACCTCGGGGTGCCGGACCGTTGGGACCTCGCCGAGGACGGCTCGGGCGATTGCGAGGACTTCCAGCTGCTCAAGCGCAGCCTGCTCGCCCGCGCCGGCCTGCCGCGCCGCGCCATGCGGATGACCGTGGTCATCGACGAGAAGGGCGAGGGCCACGCCGTCCTCACCCTGATCACCGATCGCGGCGACCTCGTGCTCGACAACAAGACCAGCCAGATCCTACCCTGGCACCGCACCGGCTACACCTTCATCAAGCGCGAAAGCCAGGACGCCGTCGCCTGGGTGTCGCTCGGCGGCGTCACCTCGCCTATCACCACCGCCAACCGCTGAGGATCAGGCGGCTGGGGAGGATCGGGCGGCTCAGAAGGCTCAGGCGGCCTGGAGCGCCGGCTCGGCCTCGGCCTCGGACGCCGCGACCTCTTCGGTCATCTCGGCATCCGCCGGCACGGGGCGTTGCGCCGGGCGCTTGAGGGCGTCCCGACGAATGCGGCCGAGCTGCATCTCGATCCGGCCGATGAAGGCGGTGATGTGGGGGGCGACGCCGCGCAGGCTGGCGAGGTCGCGCAGCAGGATGTCGACCGCGAGCGCGCGGTCCGCATCGGTCGGGGAGGCGGCGAGGAACATCTCCACTGCGTGCTGGGCGATGTCGATCGCCCCCGGGGCGCCGTTCTCCGCGAGAGCCCGGATCATGAGATGGATGGGGGGTTGCGACACGGTTGCGATGATCCCTGGCGGCCGCTTGGCCGGCGTCTTGCTCGGACCTGCGAAGCCGATCCCGTGGCGCCGGCGTGCCGTCACGCCGGTGTCACAGTCTCAATCTGCGAATCACGCCGGAATCAAGGGGCGATCGACCGCGCAGGTCTCGCATTCCCGAAGCGCATGAACTTTTATCGCGCATCGCCCGCGGCCTCGGTGGAACCATCCGGGAGCCGATTGGTTAATTCGCCTTCATTTTTCGATTGAGCCGCCGGCACGCCCGTGCCAGCTTGGTCGCTTCGGCAGGGCGGAGCATCGAGCATGCGGTACGCGGTTGTCCAGGCTGCGGGTGCCCTCGGCGGCATCCGATGGCGCTTTGCCCTGCGAAGCACCGGGCGCGCGGCCGCCCTGGGCTTTGCCGGAACGATCCTGATGATCGGCGGGGCCTCGACCCAGCCCCGGACGCTCGCCAGCCTGCCCGATGCGGCCACGCCCGTGGAGACCGGGGCGGCGGCGCGCCCGGTGGCGGCCTGGACCGCGTTCTGCCAGCGCATGCCCGCCGAGTGCGACGTGGACGCGCGCGAGCCGGCCACGATCCGGTTCGACGCCGACCTGTGGCGGACGCTGACCGGCGTCAACCGCCGGGTCAACGCCCGGATCAGGCCGGTCACCGACCAGGCCCATTGGGGCGTCGTCGATCGCTGGGACTTCCCCGACGACGGTTTCGGCGATTGCGAGGACTACCAGCTGCTCAAGCGCCGGATGCTGATCGAGCGCGGGTTGCCCCGGCGTGCGCTGCGGATGACCGTCGTCATCGACGACATCGGCGAGGGCCACGCGGTGCTGATGGTGCGCACCGATCGCGGCGACTTCATCCTCGACAACAAGACCAACACGATCCTGTCGTGGCGCGACACCGGATACGCCTACATCAAGCGCGAGGGGCAGGACGGGCGCGCCTGGGTCACGCTCAACGGCGGCGCCTCGCCGGCGGCGACGGCCAACCGCTGACGGGCCGGGTCAGGCGCCGACGACGAAGGCCGCAAGGCCCAGCGCGACGCGGCCCGAGAGCAGGCCCCAACCGCAGGCGATGACGGTCGCCAGCATCACGAAGGGCATCGGGCGCCCCTCGATCCGACGCCCGCGCAGGGTGTTCCGCAGGATGATGAAGGGCGCCCCGAAGGCCAGCATCGGCAGCGCGGCGACGGCGGTGACGCCGCCGTGCCCGAGCAGGCTGAAGCTGGCGCGACGCGTGGTGCACATCTCGAACGCGCTGGC
The DNA here is from genome assembly GCF_022179125.1 of Methylobacterium cerastii. Classification (GTDB taxonomy): domain Bacteria; phylum Pseudomonadota; class Alphaproteobacteria; order Rhizobiales; family Beijerinckiaceae; genus Methylobacterium; species Methylobacterium cerastii. Next base: position 7,368 of record NZ_BPQG01000001.1, on the reverse strand, counting down.
GAGGAGCCCCGAGAGGGCCAAGCCCACGCAGAGCGTCCGGATCGCGTCGAGGGAAGCGAGGGTGATGACCATGACGCACGCTACGACCGAGGATGCGCGCAGTCTAACCCTGATGTTTACGAAACGTTAAGCACCTGTGCGGGTTAGCGTTAACCCGTGCACAGGCCGAACGCGCCTCAGGCGTCGTCCTCGAGATCGATGTCGAGGATCGCCATCCGGAACATGAAGGAATCGTCGCCGTCCTCCTTGTCGTCGGAGATCACGCCGATCGACTCGTCGCCGATGAAGACCTCGGCGGAATCGCCGTTCTTCATCGCCACGATGCGGATGCTGGCGTTGGCGAATTTGCGGCGCAGGTAGTCCTGCAGCTTCGCGACTTCGGGCTTGGTCACGCTGTCGAGCCTTTCGGGTTCTTCATGCAGGGCGTTCCGGGTGCGTGCCCTGGTCGGGAGCCCGCCCGGCGGCCGGGCCACCGCTTGCCACGCCCTCGGCGGAGGAGCAAGCGCGGCCGGACCCGCGCGTCAGATGCCCTCGGCCATGTGGATGAACTGGTCCATGCTGACGAGCTGGTCCATGGCCCGGGCCGGCTCGGCGCAGCCGGCGGTGCCGACGACGCGGGCCGGCACCCCGACCACCGTGGTGTTGGCCGGCACCGGGCGCAGGACCACCGAGCCGGCGGCGACCCGGGCGCATTCCCCGACCTCGATGTTGCCGAGGATCTTGGCGCCGGCGCCGATCATCACGCCGCGGCGGATCTTCGGATGGCGGTCGGCCCCCTGCTTTCCGGTGCCGCCGAGCGTCACCGCGTGCAGGATGGAGACGTCGTCCTCGATCACGGCGGTGGAGCCGACCACGAGGCCGGTGGCGTGGTCGAGGAACACCCCCCGTCCGATCCGCGCCGCCGGGTGGATGTCGCACTGGAACACCTCCGACGACCGGCTCTGCAGGTAGAGCGCGAGGTCGCGCCGGCCCTGGTTCCAAACGTGGTGCGCCAGGCGGTGCGCCTGGATGGCGTGGAAGCCCTTGAAGTACAGCACAGGCTCGATCGCACGGCTGGTCGCAGGGTCGCGGTCCATCACGGCGACGATGTCGGCGCGGAACGCCTCGCCGATGCGCGGATCCGCCTGGATCGCCTCGTGGAAGGCATGCGCGACCAGCTCCGAGGGAAGCGCCGCGTGTCCGAGCCGGGCGGCGACCCGGTGCGAGACGGCGCCCTCCAGGCTGGTGTGGTTCAGGATCGTGGCGACGATGAAGGAGGCGAGCTGCGGCTCGTCGCGGATCACCGCCTCGGACTCGGCGCGCAGGCGCGACCAGACCGGGTCGACGGTGCCGGCGAGCCCGTCGGCGACGGGGCGCCCGAGGGCGTGGCTGCCAGTCATGGTTCTGCTCCTCGGGTGGCGCGGCGACGGAGGGCGGCTTGCCCCGTGCCGGGGCGCCCGGACCGGGTCGCGCCGGGTCCACGGATGATCACGGGTCGGTTCGCGAACCGGCGAAGGCGGGTTCCCGTTCGACGTGAGCGGAAAGCTTGGGGTGGCCGCCGGCCTCGATCAAGGGCCGCGTCAGGACGGCGGGCGCGACGTCGCACCCCTCAGGCGGTCACCGCCTGCCCTTGGAAGCGCGCCTCGATCGTCCGGGTCAGGCGGTCGACCATCACGTCCACGGGCACGTCGGAGGTGTCGACGGTCGCCGAGGCGCGGGCGTAGAGCGGCTCGCGGCTGGCGAGCACCGCCCGCAGCTCGAGCATCGCCGAGGCGTGGTCGCCGGTCATGGCGAGATGTCCCTGGTCGCGGACTCGCTGCATGTGTTCCTCGGGCCGCGCCTTGAGCCAGACCGTGAAGAAGGCCTGCAGCAGGAGGTCGTAGGTCAGCGGTTCGGCGACGATGCCGCCGCTGGTCGCGAGGACCAACGGCCCGGGATGCTCGGTCAGGCGCCGCAATGCCGCCTGCTCCAGGCGGCGGTAGCCTTCCTGGCCGTAGATCGCGAAGATCTCCTGGACCGAGAGCGCGTTCTCGCGCTCGATCTCGGCGTTGAGCTCGATGAAGGGCCAGCCGAGGCGTTCGGCGGTCATCCGCCCGAGGGTGGACTTGCCCGCGCCGCGCAGGCCCACCACCGCCACGCGCGGGCGCGGCATGCTTCCGTCGCGCGGGCCGCCCGAAAGCGCGTCCTTCGCGGCCGCGATCTGGGCCGGCGAGGCGTGGCCGAGGAGGTCGCGCAAAACCGGCCAGTCGGGGATCGCGTCGTTGCCGGTGATCAGGTCGTCGAGGCGCACGCCCATCGCGTCGGCGACGCGCCGCAGCAGGATGATCGAGACGTTGCCCTGCCCGCCCTCCAGCTGAGCGATGTATCGCTCCGACAGGCCCGAGGTCTGCGACAACAGCTTGCGCGACAGGCCGCGGACCGTGCGCGCATGCCGGACCCGGCGACCGAGGTCGGACAGGAAGAGTGATTCTTGTTCCACCGCGCCGGTCATGGCGTCGTCCGCTTTCCGATTGATCCCAAGCGCGTCGGTCTCAAGCGCGAGATCGGCCTCTCGGCCATCCCGACGCAAGTGATGCGCCGCGAACCTCACACAAGGACGACCATGACGCGGTCACGCCCGATCTCTCGCGAGACGTCCGGCGCACCCCTGCCCTCGGTGCATGATGATTCGTCAAAGGAACTCGAGCGGTTGCGATGCTGCGGCGCACACGGCGCCGACCGCATCGGTCCCCTCGTCCGACGCCCCGTATGTGTTGCGCTGCGGTCCCGCGGTCAACCCAGCCAGCAAATCGTTGGCTGGACAACCTCTGCGGTTTTCCCGCGCTGGTACAAACCTACTGGTCGGTGGCGAGGGCGGTGGCTTCGAGGACGGGCTCCTCGGCGGGCGCCCTGCGAGGCGCTGCGGGCCGGGCGAACGCAGCGAGTCGCTGGGCCGAGGGCCGACGCGGCGGCAACGGCACGGCGACGCTGTCGGCGGAGGCCGCATCCGCGGTGGCGGCGGCCGGCTGCGCTGCGGGCGAGGCGGCCAGGGTGAGCCCCGAGAGGTCGGCGCTCGCCACCTGGACGGCGCCGGAAAGCGAATCGGGCCGGCGCGGCGGAAGCGGCACCGCGATCGTCTGGGCCGTCGCGGCGGCGTCCGCTTGCGACTGGTCGGCGGCGGGGTCCTGCGTCGTGCGCAGGCTCGCCATCTCCACCATCTCGGCCCCGGAGAGGGCTGCCGGACGACGGGGCGGCAAGGGGACCGCGACCGCCTCGGCCGGCGCCGCCGCCACGGTCGGCGCATAGGCCAGCGCCACGTTTGCGGCGGAGAGGTTCGGATCGGTGGCGGCGACCGGGGCGCCGGTGAACAGGCTGGCGACGGCGCTGGCGGAGGCGGCGACGGGGGCTACCACCGCGGCGACCGCCGTGGCGACGCCCTGGCGCTTGGCGGCGTAGTAGTAGCCGCGATTGTAGTAGCCGTAGGCCTGGCTGAGGTTGCCCTGCGCGGTGCGGTAGGCGCCGGCGAGGTAGGCGACGCCGTATTTCAGGTTCGTCCCGGGGTCGAGCAGGCCGGCGGCGTCGCCCTGATAGCCGAGGCCGCGGGCGGTGGCGGGCTTGATCTGCATCAGCCCGAGGGCGCTGCCGCCCTTGGCCTTCGGGTTGTAGTTGCTCTCGCGCTTGACCACCGCATGGACGAAGCTCGCCGGAACGCCGTTCGCCTTGGCGTGCTGCTCGATCAGCGCATCGATGTTGTCGCGGGCCCCCTGCGCGATGGCCGGGACGGTCACGACCGCCAGAGCTGCGGCGAGGAGAAGGCGTCGATGCATCCTGGAGACCCGTTCCCGCTTGTTCTGGTCAAGCTAGGTCGGGGGCAAATGAGGCCGGAAAGCGGCTTGGATGCGGTCGCCTGGGGGCGGCGAACCCGGGGGGCGCAGCCTGTGCCCAGCATGCCACAGGGGCGGACGTCTTCTTAGGCCAGGATCAGCCGATCGACCGCCTTGGCGACGCCGTCGGCGTCGTTGCCGTCGGTGACGGCGGTGGCCGCCGCCTTCACCCTCTCCTCGGCGTTGCCCATCGCCACCGACAGGCCGGCGCGCGCGAACATCGCGGCATCGTTGCCCGCGTCTCCGAAGGTGGCGATGCGGCTGCGCGCGAGGCCGAGCCGGTCCGCCATCCAGTCCACGAAGCCGCCCTTGTCGACGCCGGGTGGGGTCACGTCGAGGTAGTAGGCCTGCGAGCGGTGGACGACGGCGCGGCCCTCCAGGGTGCGGCCGATCTCGGCCTCGCAGGCGGCGAGGTGCGCGTGGTCCCGGCTGACGCCGACGAGCTTGGAAGCCCGTCCCAGAAGGGAGGCGAGGTCGGGCACCACGTTCGGCTCGGCGTCGAGGGTGCGGCGCTCGAGGTCGGTGTAGGGTCCGGCCGGGTCGCGCAGGCTCCACAGGCCGTCGGCGAAGACCCAGACATCGAGCTTCGCGGCGAGCATCCGGTCGACCGCCTCCCGTGCGGTCGCCTCCGGGATCAGCCGCTCCTCGATCACGGAGAGGTCGGGGCCGACCACCGTCGCGCCGTTGAAGGCGCCCATCGGCAGGCGCAGCGCCAGCGTCGCGACGAGACCGCGCAAGCCAACGGGCGGGCGGGCCGACGCGACGGTGAAACCGATTCCGGCGGCGTGCAGCCGCGCCACCGCGGCGATCGTGCCCGGGCTGAGGCTCTTGTCGGTGCCGACGAGGGTGCCGTCGACGTCCGAGATCACGAGGTCGATGTCGCGGTCGCTCATGATACGGCTCCTCCGGTCGCCTGGACCCGGACGACCACGCGCTCGGCGATCCGCTCGGGATCGTCGGCGATGCCGACGACGACCGGATGCTCGTTCTCCCCCGGCGGCTCCAGGGTCGCGAACTGGCTGTCGAGGAGGGCCGGCGCCATGAAGTGCCCGTGCCGCTGCGCGAGCCGGCCGGCGATCAGGTCGCGGCTGCCTTCGAGGTAGACGATCCGGACCTGCCGCGAGCCTCCGGTGAGAACGTCGCGATAGGCCCGGCGCAGGGCCGAGCAGACGATGACGCCGGATTCCCCCCGCTCCAGGCGATGCCGGATCCAGACCGCGATCGAGGCGAGCCAAGGCGCGCGGTCCTCGTCGTCCAGGGCGAGGCCGGCATGCATCTTGGCGACGTGCTCGGGCGTGTGGAAGCTGTCGCCGTCGACGAAGATCCAGCCCAGCCGCTCGGCCACCAGGGCGGCCACGGTGCTCTTTCCCGAGCCCGAGACCCCCATCACCACGAGCACCTGTGCGGCGGGGGACCCCGCAGGGTCGTTCGGCGTGGACTGGCTCGCGGGCATCGCGGCTCCCGGTTCGATCGCGTGGTCGCGGCGTCGCAGATAGCACGCCGCCCGGCCCGGGCGAGGCCTTCGCGCGGAGCCACCCTCCCCTCAGCCGCCGGCCTGCGGCGCCGCGGGCGCCAGCTCCGCCACGATCGGACGGATCGCCCGGTCGCGCAGGAATTGCGGTCCGAGGACCATGCGGAAGTAGTCGTAGGGGCCGGGCCGCTCGTTCGCGAGCAGGAACTGGAAGTGCATGCGGAACGGCTTGAGCCTGACCTTCGCATAGGTCTCCGGCGTCAGGATGTCCCGCACCTGTGCCGACCGCACCAGCGGGTTCGCGATCGGGCCGCCGGCGAGCGGCAGCCCGAGGTCGAGCACAGGATTGAAGCCGGGGAAGTTCATCCAATCCTGCGGCGCCTGCACGTCGAGCCAGACGATCCGGCGCGAGGCGACGAGGGCGGCCACGTCGCCGCGGACATGCCGGGCGAAGGGCTGCGCGGCGACGATCGGAAGGGCAGAGCCCAGGGTCGCGAGGCAGAACGCCGTGTCGCCCGTTCCGAGGTCCGGAGCTCGGGCGAGGAGCCGCGCGGCGACCTCGGCGGCCGTGAGCCCGCCGGTGGAGTGGCCGACGATCATCACCTCGTCCGGCCGCTCGCCGCGGGCTTCGGCTTCGGCGAGCCGCGCGAGGATGCGGTCGGCGAAAACGTCGAGGCGGGCGGCATAGTCGCGTCGCCAGCCGTTGCCGTGCTGCCAGTTGAACACCCAATCGTTCAGCAACTGCCAGAAGAAGAAACGGTTGAGCAAAGCCTCGATCGCCACGATCCAGGCGATCCCGGCGACGACGGCAAGCGGCAGGGTCACCCAGGGCGGCCAGCCGAGGCTGTGGCCGAACCAGTCGCCGAGGTGGGCGTGCACCAGGGTCCCGATCGCCAGCGACAGGGCCGAGAGCAGCACGACCATCACGAACGGGTAGATCACGACGTTCCCGTAGAGCCAGTTGAGCCGGTAGAACCGCCAGATCAGCCCGCGGACCAGGGCATGGAGCGTGCCGACGACGAGGAGCAGGACGCTGAGCACCCGCGGCCGACGGAAGTCCCGCGCGACGAGGTCGTCCCAGAGCAGCACGTCGTAGGCGGTCGCCACCCGGCCCTCGTCCGGTCCGACCGTCCAGCTCTGTAGGATGCCGTCCGCACTCAAGGTCGCCGGCGAGATGTCGGGCCGCGGATCGCCGAAGCGCTTGGCGTGCCGCAACAGCTCGCGCACGAACAGCAGACGATAGCGGGTCCGTGCCTCGGGATCGTAGCCCGGAATGAAGAACACCTGTCGGCGGCGTACCGTGCCGGTCCGCTCGGCCTGCAAGTCCGGCGGGGTGTAGGAGAGAGGCAGCCTCATGGATGAGGGCGTTCTTCCGAAGTCGTTCGCTGCGTCGTGGGGCGGAAATATTTTCCAGGCATAAGGCTTCGTCGGCGCGAGAGCCAGATCGCCCGTGTCGCTGTCAGCGTCCAGCCCGCAGAAAGTCGGAGTCGCGACTTGACGATGTGCACAACGGGGATCGCCGCGGCCGATCGAGCTCGCGCGCTGCGAGTGTGTCCGCCCCGCTACGGACAGCAGCTTGCGATTGGTCTAGGCGTCGAGGCCTTGAAAACGATCAGGCAATCCTGGATGCGCGTCCTCCCCCTGCTCCTGCTCACCGCACTTGCGGTGTCGGGCTGTTCGGTTCTTCCGGCTTCGGGTCCGACGGCGCGGGCCGTCGAGGCGGGGGCGGAGGTCTCGACGCCGGAGGGGCTGCTGGCGCGCTACGAGCTCGTGGACGTGACGCCGGCCGTGATCGAGGCCCTGCGCGGACGCCCCCTCGACAGCCTGCTCGCCTCCTTCGGCGACAAGCGCCCCTCGATCGAGCCGGTGATCGGCGTCGGCGACTACGTCGCCGTCTCGGTCTGGGAAGCCGGCTCCGGCGGCCTGTTCTCAGGACCCCTCGTCGCCGACCGCTTCTCCGCCGGCTCGAAGTCCGCCCTCATCCCCGAGCAGGCGGTCGGCCGCGATGGCGCGATCTCGGTGCCCTACGCCGGACGCATCCACGTCGCCGGACGC